>NZ_LZIC01000044.1 GCF_001667185.1 Mycobacterium sp. 852002-50816_SCH5313054-b
CGTTGGCCCCGATCGGCTTGCGGATCGGTGTGCACACGGGTGAGGTGCAGTTGCGCGACGAGGGCAATTACATCGGCCCCACCGTCAATCGCACGGCGCGGCTGCGCGATCTGGCCCACGGCGGGCAGGCAGTGTTGTCGGGCGTGACTGAGTCACTGGTGGTCGACACACTGCCCGCCGACGTGTGGTTGAAAGATCTTGGCAATCACGAGCTACGGGGTGTTTCGCGTCCTGAGCGGGTAGTCCAGCTGTGTCATACCGATCTACGCAATGACTTTCCGCCCTTGCGTGAGTCGACAAGCGTTGAGAGACACAATCTTCCGCAGCAATTCGCCCGTTTCGTCGGTCGCGGCCCACAGCTGACCGAAGTGCGGAAGTCCCTGGCGCATAACCGCATTGTGACCCTGACGGGAGCAGGTGGGGTCGGCAAGACGCGCCTGGCGGTGGAAGTCGCGAACCAGCTTGCGGCCGAATACGCCGATGGTGTCTGGTATGTGGATCTGGCGCCGCTCGCCGATCCCGATGTGGTGCCGGTCGCGATGGCTCGGGTGCTGGGCCTGCCCGATCAGCCCGGCCGCTCGACGTTGGATACGATGCTGCGGGTTGTTCGCGACCGCCAGATGCTGATTGTGCTGGACAATTGCGAGCACCTGCTCGACGCGTGCGCCGAGCTGGCTGTCGCTCTCTGGACTGCGGCGCCGGGGCTGACGCTGCTGGCGACGAGTCGTGAGCCGATAGGAGTCAGTGGCGAGGCGACGTGGCGGGTGCCGTCGCTGTCGTTGGCCGATGAGGCGATCGAGTTGTTCACCGACCGCGCGCGTTTGGCTTACACCCGCTTTTGCCTGACCGACGACAATGCCGCCGTTGTGGCCGAGATCTGCGGTCGCCTCGACGGGATACCTCTGGCGATCGAGCTGGCCGCGGCGCGGGTCCGGGCGTTGTCGCCGGCCGAGATCCTTGACAGCCTCCATGACCGCTTCCGGTTGTTGACCGGTGGTTCGCGGACCGCGGTGCGCCGCCAGCAGACCCTGCGCGCCTCGGTGGATTGGTCGCACGCGCTGTTGACCGAACTGGAGCGCGTTGTGTTTTGCCGGCTGGCCGCATTCATGGGCGGCTTCGATCTGGATGCAGCCCAAGCGGTCGCCGCACATGGGGAGGTGGAGCGTTTCCAGGTGCTGGACCTGCTCACCCTGCTGGTGGACAAGTCGCTGGTGGCGGTCGACGACAGCGGGGCGCGAACCCGTTATCGGATGCTGGAAACGGTGCGCCAGTACGCGCAGGAAAAACTCGGCGAGTCCGGCGAAGCCGACGCCGTGCGCACCCGGCACCGCGATTACTACGCGGCGCAGGCGGCCCTGCTCGACGCCCCGGCAGTTACGGACCACGAGCGCCGCATTGAGCAGGCCGAGATCGAGATTGACAACCTGCGCGCGGCCTTCGGGTGGAGCCGCGAGAACTCCGACATCGATCTGGCTCTGGCGCTGGCGTCGTCGTTACAGCCGCTATGGATGTCCCGCGGCCGCCTACGCGAGGGGCTGACCTGGTTCGACACCGCCCTGGCCGACATCGAGCAGTACTACCCCGGGGTGCTGGCCGCCGTGCGGGCGCGGGCGCTCGCCGACAGGGCGATGCTCGCCATTTGGGCGGGCGCCGCCGACAGCCCGGACCAGGCTCAGCAAGCTCTGGCGATCGCCCGCGAGGTCGACGACTCGGCCCTGCTGGTGCGGGCGCTCACCGCCTGCGGTTACATCACCGGCCTCTTCGACACCGAGGCAGCCCGGGCGTACGTGGCCGAGGCGACCGGCCTAGCCCGGCAGTTGGGCGACCGGTGGTTGCTTTGCCAGGCCCTTGTCGCGCGAGCCATGGGGGCGCTCACGGCGGGTGACCCGCTCGCGTTGCGCGTGGCCGCCGGGGAGGGACGCGATCTCGCCGACGCAATCGGTGACAAGTTTGACGCGCGCCGGTGCCGCTGGGGCCTTGCAGTCGGACAGGTATTCAGGGGTGATCTGGCCGGCGCGGTAGCACAATTCGCCGCGGTGGCCGCCGAGGCCGAGGCAGCTCACGATCAGGTGTTCAGGGTGGATGGCCTCGCGTTCCGGGGCGTCGCGTTGGCGTACCAGGGCGACACCGCCGCGGCCCGGGCCGCCGCGGGTGCGGCCGTCGAGGCCGGCCCAGAACTGGGTGGGCCTAAGGCGAGTCTCGCGTACTTGGCGTTGGCCGCCGCGGCGCTGGCCGTCGGCGATGCTGCGACGGCGCTGGACGCGGCCGAGACGGCGTGGCGGCACGTGAGTGCCCTGCCGCTCCCTGGGGGGAAGCGACGCGTTATTGCTGCGCAGGCCGCGCTGGCGGGCGGGGATCTGGACGCGGCGCGCCGCTGGGCCGACGAGGCCATGCCGACAGCGACGGGCGTGTTCCTGTCGGAAGCGTTGACGACACGTGCCCGCGTGGCGATCGCGCAAGGTGAGCCGGACGAGGCTGACCGTGACGCCCACGACGCGCTTGCGCACGCCGCCGAAGTCGAGGCGTACCTACTCGTCCCTGACATCCTGGAATGCCTCGGCACTCTGGCCGGCGAGGCGGGCGGTCATCTGGAAGCGGCCCGGCTGTTTGGTGGGGCAGACGCCATTCGCAAGCGCATTGGCTCGGTCCGGTTCAAGGTCTATGACGCCGCGTACGAGGCCGCGGTGGCGGCGCTGCGAGAAGCAATGGGCGAGTGCGACTTTAACGCGGCATGGGTCGAGGGCGCGGCGTTGTCCACCGAGGAGGCGATCGCCTACGCGCAGCGTGGCCGCGGCGCACGCAAGCGACCCGCCAGCGGCTGGGGATCTCTCACCCCTGCGGAGCGCGATGTCGTCCGACTCGTCACCGAAGGGTTGGGCAACAACGATATCGCGACCCGGCTGTTCGTATCGCCCCGCACCGTGCAGTCGCATCTGACCCACGTCTACGCCAAACTCGGTCTCACCTCTCGGGTGCAACTGGCCCAGGAGGCGGCCCGCCAGGCGTGAAGGGCGACTACGCCGGCCGCGGAACGAACTCGGGCTGCGAGACGTCGGTGCGCGTCCGCGACACCTGCGAGGCGAGGAGCGCGATCAGCACGCCCGCCACCCCACCGGCCGTCGCCACCTCCGACGATCCCGACAGCACGAAATAACCGAACGCGGCCCCACCGCCGAGCAATACCAAGCGCACCGGAGTCCAGTGGACAGCCGACGGCAGCCGATACGACAGGCCGATGCCGAGCAGCAGCGCCAGCACGTGCCCGACGGCGGTGAAGTCCGCGCCCGAGGCCGCCATCAGCGCGATGCCCAGCCACCACCCGACCCACACGTGGCGCCAGCGCGCCGGTATGGACGCCGTCAAAGCGCCCAGTACGCAGACCGCGCCGTAGCTGACCCCCACGTCGCTCGCCCGCGCAACGGAGAACGGCAGCCACCCCACTTTCAGCGCGACGATCAGCCCCGCCGCGACGAGGAGCGTGGCACCGATATGGCCGACCGCGAACGCGACCACCAAACCCTTGCCGCGCCAAATCAATTCGCCCAGGGCCAGCAAGCAGACCAGCCACGGTAGCCAGAGACAGATATTCCCGCCGTCGTCGACGAATGCGCTGCCGACGAGCGTGCTCAGGCGGCCGTGCGCGAGATTGTGCAAGTTGGTGCTCATGCGGCTCACCGCGACCTCGCGCGCTTGCGGACCGAGCGCATTCAACATGACCGAGATCGCGGCCAGCAGGGCGGCGTAGGCCGCCGTGATGCGCACCGAGGCCGCGTGGGACAACACCCGCGCGGCCCGGCTCTCGCGAACGGCTATGGCATACATCGTGATTCGTCTTCGTCGGAGTGGCCCGACCAACCGCGGTCTCGGGCGAGCAGGTCGGCGACCGTCTCGCGGCGCACCAGCTCACGGGCCCTGCCGCTGGCGACCGCGACCAGCGGCGGGCGGCCCACCAGGCTGCAGCTGGATCCCATCGAGTAGTGGTAGGCGCCGGTGCAGGCCACCGCCAGCAGGTCGCCGGGATGGATGTCGGCGGACAGCTCGACATCGCCGGCGATCTCGTCGCCGGCCTCGCAGTGACGACCCACCACCGTGACCGGCGCGGTGTCGGCCGAAGAATGCCGATTGGCCAGCGCCACCGTGTATTTCGCGTCGGCGCCCGCCACGCGTGGATTGTCGCTCATGCCGCCGTCCACCGCGACGAAGGTGCGCCCGTCGCTTTGGCGTTTGACGGCGACCACCCGGTACAGCGTTATCCCGGCGCGGGCGGCGATCGCGCGGCCCGGCTGAATCACGATCCGCGGTCGGGGATAACCGTATTTCGTGCAAGCGGATTGGAGTGTGGCGTGGGTGACCGCGCCCAATGCCCGCGGATCGAGCTCGGGATCCCCGGACCGATAGGGAACCGCGTGGCCGCCGCCGAGGTTGAGCTCGCCCAGCACGATCCCGTGGCGGTCACGCACCTGGGCCATCAACGCGATCACCTGCCTGATCGCCTCGCCGTACAGCCCCACATCGGCGAGCTGTGACCCCAACTGGCAGTGCAGCCCGACCAGGTCGAGCCACGGCTGATCCAGGACGCGCCTCACCGCGCCGTAAGCCTGGCCGCCCGCCAACGCAAATCCGAACTTCTGGTCGATTACCCCGGCACTCACCGCGCCGGCGTCGATGTCGGGGACCACCCGGATCAGCACCCGTTGGCGACGGCGCACCCGCCCGGCCAGCAGCGCGATCTCGTTGGGTGTGTCGATCACGATTCGCCCGACCCCGGCGGCGACCGCGTCGTCCAATTCGCCGGCGGTCTTGGCGTTGCCGTTGAGGATGATCTTCGCCGGCGGCACCTCGCCGGTGAGGGCGGTGGCCAGTTCGCCGCCGGAGCAGACGTCGACGCCCGCGCCTTCGTCGGCTGCCCACCCGGCCACGGCCGCGGTCAGCAGCGCCCGACCGGCGTAAACCACCTCGGCGCCGGGAAGCGCCGCCCGGTAATTGCGGATGCGGGCCCGGAAATCTTGCTCGTCGACGACGTAGGCGGGGGTGCCGAACGAGGCGGCCAGGTCGGTGGCGGCGACCCCGCCGACGCACAACCGGCCCCTCTCGTCGAGGTAGCTGCTCAGCGGCCAGATCGCCCGGTCGAGGCGCGGATCCACCTCGTGCCGCGGCGATGAAACCAGCTCGAACAGCGTCATACGTCCACGGTGCAGGCGTACGGCGGGATCCGCCTCGTTCTTAACGAAGCTTTCACACCGGTGTGATTAATCTTCACAGAATTCTGCGCGGCCGCCGGGCTCATCCGCGCCTTGACGAGCTCGTCTGGGTGCTGCTACACATGGCGTGCGGCAGAAAATTGGGCGATCGCCCAATATTGGAATCGAGGTGGCTATGGCGGGCCGGATGGACGGCAAGGTCGCGTTCGTGACCGGCGCGGCGCGCGGGCAGGGCAGAAGTCACGCGGTACGGCTCGCGCAGGAGGGCGCCGACATCATCGCCGTCGACATCTGCCGGAAGTTCGAGGCCTCGCCGGCGGACGGCGCGACGCCCGAAGACCTCGACGAGACCGCGGGACTGGTGAAAAACGCCGGCGGGCGCGTCGTCACCGCCGAGGTCGACGTTCGCGATTTCGACGCATTGAAGGCCGCCGTCGACAGCGGGGTGGAACAGCTCGGGCGCCTGGACGTCATCGTCGCCAACGCCGGCATCGGGACGACGGCGGGAAAGCTGCACAAGACCGACGAGGCGCTGTGGCAGGAGATGATCGACGTCAATCTCAGCGGGGTCTGGAAGACGGTGAAGGCGGGCGTCCCGCACATTCTGGAGGGCGGTCGCGGCGGCTCCATCGTCCTGACCTCATCGGTGGCGGGTTTCAAGGCCTACCCGCACGTGGGCCATTACGTGGCGGCCAAGCACGGTGTGATCGGGCTGATGCGTTCGTTCGCGGTCGAATTGGGTCAGCGCATGATCCGGGTCAACGCCGTCCTGCCGACGCACGTGAACTCGCCGCTGCTGATGAACGAGGCCACCTACCGGGCGTTCCGGCCGGAGCTGGAGAACCCCGGACCCGACGACCTGGCGCCGGTGTGCCAGAGCTTCCACTACCTGCCGATCCCCTGGGTGACCCCCGAAGACATCAGCAACGCAGTGCTGTTCCTGGCCTCCGACGAAGCGCGCTACATCACCGGCGTCGCGCTGCCCGTGGACGCCGGCAGCTGCCTGAAGTAAGGAAGCATCGATGACCGTCACCAGTGACACCGACGTCTACTACGACCCCTACGACACCGGGATCATCGCCGACCCGTATCCAACCTATGCGCGGCTGCGCGAAGAGGCGCCGATCTACTACAACGAGCGGTACGACTTCTGGGCGATATCAAGGCATTCCGACGTCGAACGCGCGTTGGCCAATTGGGAGGTCTTCTCCAACCGCCGCAGCGACATCCTCGAGCTGATCCAGTCGAAATTCGACATGCCCGGCGGCGTCATGATGTTCCAGGATCCGCCCGAACACACCAGGCTGCGCGGCCTGATGTCGCGGGTCTTCACGCCGCGCCGGATGGCCGAACTCGAGGACCAGATCCGGCGGTACTGCGTGCGGTGCCTGGATCCGCTCGTCGGCTCCGGCGGCTTCGACATCATCGCCGAACTTGCGTCGATGATGCCGATGCGAGTGATCGGGATGTTGCTGGGAATCCCCGAGTCCGAACAGGTTTCGGTGCGCGACGCCAACGACGCCAACCTGCGCACCAAGCCGGGCGCCCCGATGAAGGTCGTCGACGCCGACTCCATCGCCGATGGCCGCATCTACGCCGACTACGTCGAATGGCGGTCCAAGAACCCGTCGGACGACCTGATGACGACGTTGCTCAACGTCGAGTTCGACGACGAGCACGGGGTGCACAGGAAGCTGACGCGCAAGGAGGTGCTGCATTACACCCAGGTGGTCGCGGGCGCCGGAAACGAGACGACGGGCCGGCTGATCGGCTGGCTGGCCAAGGTGCTCGCCGAGCACCCCGACCAGCGCCGCGAGGTCCGCCAAGACCGGTCGCTGCTGACCCGGGCCGTCGACGAGACGCTGCGGTTCGAGCCCACCGGTCCCCACGTCGCCCGTTGGATGGCAACGGATTTCGAGTGCTACGGCAAAACGGTTCCGGCCGGCAGCGCCATGTTGCTGCTGTTCGGCGCCGCCAACCGCGACCAGCGCCGCTACACCGATCCGGATACCTTCGACATCCGACGCGACAACATCTCGCACATCACTTTCGGCAAGGGCGTGCATTACTGCCTGGGGGCGAACCTGGCGCGACTCGAGGGCCGCGTCGCACTGGACGAGATCCTCAACCGCTGGCCGGAATGGGACATCGATTACGACACGGCGCAATTGGCGTCGACGTCGACCGTCCGCGGCTGGGAGCGCCTGCGGGTCGTGCTGCCCTAGGTCGGTCAGTCGCGCCGCTTGGTCGGCATCTCGAACCGGTCAAGGAAGCGGTTGACCAGTGTGACGGCCTCGTCGTGGCCGCCCTTGGTGCCGAGCGTCTGCTCGAGGATCAGGGTGCGCCCGATCGCGGCGATGACGACCGCGATGCCCGCGGGCGGGAATTCGCTGGGGTCGAGGCCATGTTCGCGGACGATGAAGTTCAGCGCAGTGATCTGCATCTCGCGCCACCGCTCCTGCCACGCGGAGATCTCCGCCCGGATCTCCTTGCGGTGGTTGGCAAGCCCCATGAACTCCAGCAGCAGCCGGGCGTCCTTGGGTTCGACGAGCGTCTCCCAGAAGGCGTGCAGGGGCCGCTCGGAGGCCAGCGCTTCCCGTTGCCGTTCCAGGTAGGCCGCGGCGCCCCGGCGGAACACGTCCAGGTACAGCTCGTCCATCGTGGGGAAGTAGTAGTGCACCAGTGCGGGTTTGACCCCGGCTTCGGCGGCGACGCGGCGCGACGTGGCCGCGGCGTAACCCTCGTCGACCATGATGCGACTCGTCGCGTCGATCAGCATGTCCCGAGTGGTGGAGTCCCTGGCCATCAACGGACCCTAAATTGGGCGATCGCCAAAAATCAACCGCGCGCCGCGAGGGAATCGGCCCCAACTTGACCCTCGTCGCGCGCGGGTGATAGGCAATGTCCAGTCCCCCATGCTGGGCGGTCGCTCAGGAAAGGCGGGTGCGCGTGAAGACTGCGGTGGTGACCGGCGGTGCGTCCGGGATTGGCCGGGCGGTCGCGGAGCGATTGCGCAGCGACGGACTTCGGGTGGCGGTCATCGACCTGTCGCCCACCGACGACGGGTTCGGCTACGTCGCGGACGTGACCGATCGCGCGCAGGTCGACGCCGCGATGTCGGCGATCCGGGACGCGCTCGGCCCGATCCTGGTGCTGGTCAACGCGGCCGGCGTGGAAGGCTTCAAGAAATTCCTGGGCATGTCCTTCGAGGAATGGTCGAAGGTGATCGACGTCAACCTGAACGGTGTGTTCCACACGATTCAGGCCGCGCTGCCCGACATGGTCGAGGCGGGTTGGGGGCGCATCGTCAACGTTTCGTCGTCCAGCACGCATTCCGGTCAGCCGTTCATGGCCCACTACGTCGCGGCCAAGTCCGCCGTGAACGGCCTGACAGTCGCTGGCGCTCGAATACGGGCCGAGTGGGGTGACCGTCAATGCGGTCCCGCCGGGGTTCATCGACACGCCGATGCTGCGCAGCGCCGAGCGCCGGCAGCTGCTGGGCGGCACGGTGGAAGACCACATCGCGCGCACGCCGGTGCGCCGGGTGGGCACGCCGGAGGACATCGCCGCCGCGTGCGCGTTCTTCGCCTCCGAGGAGGCCGGCTACATCACCGGCCAGATACTCGGCGTCAACGGCGGACGCAACACCTGACCCGGGGGTTAGGAAGTGGCGTTAATGGGGAAGGAATACTCGTGGCTCCCAGCTTTCAGGACGTCGTGACGTCCAAGTACCTGCTCCTGACCACCTTCACCAAGGATGGCCGTCCCAAGTCGACACCGATCTGGGGCGTGCCGGACGGCGACAAGCTGCTGGTCATCACCGACGACGGGTCGTGGAAGGTGAGGCGGATCAACAACACGCCGCGGGTGACGATCGCCCGCAGCGCGGCGCTGGGCAAGCCCAAGAGCGAACCGGTCGAGGCGATCGCCCGGGTACTGCCGAAGTCCGAGACGCGGCGGGTCTACAACGCCGTGCTCAAGCGGTACTGGTACCACGCCTGGTGGTTCTATGCGCACTCGATCGTGCGGGGCGGCATCGACAAGGTGCACGTGGGGCTGGAGATCACGCCGGCTGCGTAGCGTCGCTGCGGGGGTCGATCAGGATCTTCGCGTGCGCCTCCGGGTCGCCGAGCGCGTCGAACGCGGCCTCCACGCCGGCCAGCCCGACCGTCCCGGTGATCAACGGCGCGACGTTGACCTTGCCATCGGCGAGCATGTGCAGCGTGTCGCGGAACTCCAGCGGGGTGTAGCCGAGCACGAACCGAAGGTCGATCTCCTTGTTGATCGCCATCGCCGGCCGGATGTGGTCCGAGCCCATGCAGACGCCGACCACGACGACGCGCGAGAACAGCGGCGCGCTCGCGATGATGCCGTCGATGATGCCGGGCACGCCGACACATTCGAAAATGACGGGGTGCTTGGGCGTCGCGGCGCCGGCCGCTTCGGCGGCGCGCCACACATGCCACCAGGGCAGCCGCAACCTCTGCAGCTTCTCGATCGTGCCGACCGCCAGATCGAACGCCTCGAGGATGCCGCGCAGGTGTTTACGGCTCGCGTCCGTCGCGTACGGAGAATCCTGCGCGGGGTCGACGACGACGTCGGCCCCGCAGGCGGTCGCCAGCGCGCGCCGGCCCGGTGCGAAGTCGCTGGCGATCACGGTGCGTACCCCGTGCGCCTTGAGCATGCAGATCACCGCGAGACCGATTGGCCCGCAGCCGATCACGATCGCCACGTCACCCTTGCCCACCTCGCCGCGCCGGACGGCGTGCCAGCCGACCGCCATCGGCTCGGTCAGGGCGGCCATCTCGGGGCTCAGCCCGTTGGGGACCGGAATCGTCAGCGACCGCTCGACGAGGAGCTGCTCGGCATAGGCTCCCGGCGCCATCGTGGACAACCCGATCCCGTGCACCTCCTTGCCACGGCGCAGCAGCGGCAGGGCGACGACCGTGCTGCCGGGCCGCGGTGCCTTGCGCGTGCCGGGGCCGTAATCGAGCACCTCACCGCAGAATTCGTGCCCGAACACGACCGACTGATTCGATCGCATGAACGCGTCGTACCCGGATTCGACCATCACGTCGGCAAGCTCGTCGCAGTGGTGGCGCGCATGCAGGTCCGATCCGCAGATGCCGCACCTGAGGACCTCGATCAGCAACTGTCCCTTCGCCGGGGTCGGGGTCGGCGTGTCGATGACTTCGAGCTTCGCATTGGTGCACGTAACGCTCTTCATCTCTCGATCCTCCTACACCGGCGCCGGCGGGCGGGTGGCGATCGCGAAAGTGCAACTGGCGACACGTTTGCCGAGAACCGATGTCGGTAGTTGCACTTTCGAGGCGAAGCCTTAGCCCCCCGCGGCGCGCAGGGCCTCGAACGTGTCAGCGACGGTTTCCTTCGGGTCCCGGTAGGTGATGCCGAGTTCCCGCTCGCTGGGCGAATCATCCGACGCGGGCATCTGCGTGTAGTACTGCATTCCCGCCGACGTGAACGGCGTGTCGAAGGGCAGAAACCGGCCCGCCCGATCCATGACCGCACCGGCAACGCGCAGCGCGGCGTCCGGGATGGGAACCGCGACCATCGGGGTCCCGGCGACCTCGCCGAGCAGGGTCGCGAGCTCGGCCGCGGGGACGCGGTGACCGCCGGCGGTGTAGCGGCGCGGCCCGCGGCCGGGTTCCAGGAGCGCGGCGTGCAACGCGGCCAGGTCGCGGGCGTCGACGATCAACCATGCCGCGCTGCGCCCCGGGATCGCGTGCATCTGCACCGCCGCCCTGACGCCCTCGCCGGCCTCACCGAACTGGTTGCCGACCGGTGGGCCGAGGACCATGCCGGGATAGGTGATGTTCACGGGTGCGCCGGCGTCCTGCAGGCCGCGCGCATAGATTTCGACCTGCGCCTTGGACGTCCCGTATCCGTCCGCCCCGCCGACGACGGGGAGGTCAGAAGTCAGCGTCTCCAAGCCCGGGTGGAACAGCGCGGTGAAGCTCGACACGTGAATGATCGGGTCCAGGCCCAGCTCGACGGACTGCCCGAGGACGTTCTGCGCGCCCTGCATGTTCGTGGTCAGCATCTCGTTGGTCTGACGCGGGTCGACGGCCACCAGGGCGGCGCTGTGCACGACCGCGTCGCAGCCGCGCAACGCCTCGCGCACCGACACGCGATCGGTGATGTCCCCGACGGCGAAGTCCGAGACGTCGACGCCCAGGTTGGCGACCGATGTCCGCAGCCGATCGGGGTTGCGCACCAGGAACCGGATGGAGTGCCCGTCGTCGGCGATCGCCTTGGCGGTCCACCCGCCGACAAATCCCGTCCCGCCCGTGACCAGAACCCGCATGGTGCGATTCTGCACGGGCCTACAAATGACTCGCCGCGTAGGTCGCGGCTTGGCCCGTCATGCCGTTCATCGGATAGGACATATGCGCGAAGGCGTCGTTGCCGTCACCGCAGATCCCGTCGCCCGGCGCACACAACTCCAGCGTCTTGGGCTGATACAGCGGGCCGATGGCGATCACCGGGGCGCCGTACTTCTGCAGCCACGGACCCGACGGCGTCCCGAAGAGCGTGACCGCCGCGACGTGGTTCGCGATCTCCGGTGGCATCGGCGGGGGCACCGCGGAAGCCGGGACGCCCGCCGGTACTGAGGCCGAGGTGGCAAAACCCGCCACCGCGGCGCCCTGGGAATACCCGCCCAGCACTTCCTTGGTGTTCGGGCAGTTCTTCGCCATCGACTCGATGTGGGTACCGGCGTCACGGATGCCGTCGATGACGGTCCCCGGGAAATCGGGATTCGAAAAGTCGGTGCTGGCAGGGTAATTGACCGGATACACGCCGAGCGACCGGCCGCCGAGCTGCCCGCGCAAGGCGTCGACGAATGACCCGCCGACGCCCCCGACGCCGGGCGGTTCGCCCGAACCGCGGGCGAACACCACCTCGACGTCCGGACACGGGTCGCCGGATGCCGCGGGGGCTGGGGCGCCCGCCAGTGCGAAGGCGGCCGCCACCGCGGCAGCTCCCAGGAATGTCGTGTATCGGCGCATGTTCGTAGGCCTTCGCATCGTCTTGTCCTTTACCCACTATTCGGCGCCAATTGCGGTATGGACGGCCGATCGAAAGGAAAGACCAGCGGGCCGCCGGCCGTCACCGGCAGACCCGCTGGTCAGTGATCACTTACTTCTTGAAGGCGTCCTTCACCTTCTCGCCGGCATCCTTGAGGCTGGACTTCGCCTGGTCGGCCCGGCCTTCATCTCTGGTGTCGTGATCTCCGGTCGCCTTGCCGATGGCCTCCTTGGCCCGGCCACCGAGATCCTCGATCTTGTTCTTCGCTTTATCTGTGCCACTCATGCTGCTGTGACTACCCAGCGGTGGGCGATATTGAAACCGCAGCTCGTCCGGGGCTGTCATCATGGACTGCGTGGGCACCGCAATAGTGGTGGCGATCGTCGCGACGCTGATGCTGCTGGGCATCGGCATGGTGGTCAATCAGCTGCTTCGGCTCAGGAAGTGGCTGAACGCCCAGCCGCCGGAGCCACCGCCCGGCGACGCGGCGCACCACCCCCCGGAGTGATCTGTGCCCGGGGCTTTTGCCGGCTGATAGCTTGAGTCCGTGATGGCCTCGCGTCGCGGATCAGCCCTGCTGGTGACCGACGACGGCTTGCCACGCGGCGTGTCCGGGGCCGCCGACCCGCATTTTGCCAACGTCATCGGCATTTTCGCGCGGCTGTTCCCCGGCCGCCGGTTCGGCGGGGGAGCGCTGACCGTTTACATCGACGGCGCGCCCGTCGTCGACGTCTGGACGGGCTGGTCGGACCGCGCCGGCACCGAGCCCTGGACCGCCGACACCGGCGCGATGGTGTTCTCGGCGACCAAGGGCGTCGCGTCGACGGTGATTCACCGCCTCGCCGACCGGGGTCTGCTGTCCTACGACGATCCCGTCGCCGAATACTGGCCGGAATTCGCGGCCAACGGCAAGGCCGACATCACGGTCCGCGACGTCCTGCGACACCGGTCCGGGTTGTCGCACCTGCGGGGCGTCACCAAGGCGGAGCTGATGGACCACCTCCTCATGGAGGAGAAGCTGGCCGCGGCGCCCGTCGATCATCTGCGTGGCGTGCAGGCCTATCACGCGCTGACCTACGGATGGCTGCTGTCCGGTCTGGCCAGGGCGGTGACGGGCAAGGGCATGCGAGAGCTGATCCGGCAGGAGATCGCGCGTCCGCTCAACACCGACGGCCTGCACCTGGGCCGCCCGCCCCAGGGGGCGCCGACCCGGGCGGCCCAGATCCTGATACCGCAGGGCAAGCTGCGCGCCCCGGTGTTCAATTTCATCGCACCGAAACTGGCCGGCCTGCCGTTCTCCGGTGCGCTGGGCGCGATGTACTTCCCCGGCGTCATATCCCTCATCAAGGGGGAGACCGGTTTTCTGGACGGCGAGGTGCCGGCGGCCAACGGCGTGGTGACCGGCCGCGGGTTGGCCAAAATGTACGCGGCGCTGGCCAACGGCGGCCGCATCGACGGCAAGAAGTTTGTGTCCGAGGAGTTGGCGCGCGGCCTGACGGGCCAGCCGCAG
This sequence comes from Mycobacterium sp. 852002-50816_SCH5313054-b, assembly GCF_001667185.1. GTDB lineage: Bacteria > Actinomycetota > Actinomycetes > Mycobacteriales > Mycobacteriaceae > Mycobacterium. The sequence continues at coordinate 13,759 of NZ_LZIC01000044.1, forward strand.
CGCAAGTGGCCCGACGCAAACATGGTGGTGCCCATGCCATTTCATCTGGGCTACCACGAGTCGCCGGTCCCCGGCCTGCTCAAGGGTTTCGGTCACGTGGGGCTGGGCGGAACGCTCGGCTGGGCCGACCCGGAATCCGGCAGCGCCTTCGGGTTCGTGCACAACCGCCTGTTGACGCCGTTGCTGTTCGACATGGGATCGTTCGCGGGTTTGGCGGGCCCGCTGCGCAACGCCATCGAGGCCGCCCGTCACCAGGGGCCGCTCGAGGTGCCGCAGCTGGGCGCGACCTACGCCAAACCCGCCCGGCGGAAGGCCGTTCCCGCGGCGGCGGCCTCGGGCGACGGTTAGACCTTCGCGAAGCCTCGGGGAAGCGTGAGCGGCAGATCGGTATAGGTCACGATGCCCGGCGGGGCGGCGACGACGGCGGGGATCGCGTTGATGACGGGCAGCGCCGTCATGATGTGTCCGAGCGCCATGAAGTCGGCGATCGTCTCGGCCTGGAAGTAGGGGGGCGGCAGGAACCCGACCTTGGTGGTCACCGTGGGCTGCCCGTCGATCTGGATAACCCAGCCGTCCTGCTCGATTTGCCAGTCGGGCTCGAGCGTCTGCCCCTTGCGCCACCGGACATTGAGGTCGATCAGGGTTTTGCCGCCGACGATGCCCTGCCAGCTGATGTACACGCCCGCGACGCACCCCGCGGCAATCGTCCAGGATGCCATTTCGAGATCGGCTGTGGTCTGGGCGAATTCGGCCACGCAACGCACCTCATCGAGCTCGACACCGAGTGCGTCGGCCACCAGCAGCACGGCCTCGGCGAAAATGGCGGTCCCCTTTCGGGCCATCTCCTGCAGCTCCGGGTGATCGATCGGTTGGCCGAAGCCCACCGGCTTCTCGGTGTCCGGCGAGTCGTAGAACGTGGTGTCGGCCGCCTCGATCACGCTGACCTTGTCGATCCTGTTGCACACCATCGCCGAGACGATGGCCAACAGCTCCGCGAAGCCCGGGCTGACGCCGGAGCCGAACATCGTCGACCCGCCCTTCTGGCAGGCTTCGACGATTCGGTCGCGACCCTCGCCCAGATTGGCCCCGGTGATGAAGGACGCCGTCGTCACCACGTTGACGCCCGCGGACAGGATGCGCACCAACTCGTCGACGTCGATCCACATCGGGTTGTAGACGACGCAGTCGGGTTTCAGGGCGAGCAGCGCGTCGACGTCGTTGGTGGCGGTCACGCCCAGCGGCGCAATGCCGACCAGCTCGCCCGCGTCGCGGCCGACCTTCGCCTCTGACCAGGCATAACAGCCCACGAGCTCGAGCGCGGGATTGTCGGCGATCGATTGCAGCGAGCTCTTGCCGACGTTTCCGGTGTTCCACTGAACGACGCGATAGTTGTTTGGCACTCGCTCAGCATAGGGAATGCGGGCGGGCCGAGCGAGGAGGATCAGTAATCCGATTCGGCGGCCAGGATCTCCGCCAGAAAGGCGTCGTTCGGCGGCCGGTCCAGCCGCGCCCGCGCCCACCGGCGGACCCTGTCCCGGGTGTCGCGCGTCTCGATCCCGCCCGACACCTCGGCGCCGACGATCACCGACGTCGCCGACCAATCGTGGTCCCAGGCAGCCGATTCCGTCACCGGCCGTCGCTCGCGGTCGACCAGGGGGAGGGTGGCGTCGCCGTCGGCGTCTAAGGCGCCGCTGCCGCTGATGGACCCGGCCCTCAGGTGCACCGCGATTCCGGTGGCGGGGCCGGGCCCGATCACGGCCGCCCGCACGACGGCGACCACCTCTGCGCCGGCCACCTCGACGCTCCAGTCGACGGTGTTTTCGCCCGCGTCGAAGATCCCGGGCGGCACCGCACTCCAGCTGACGGACGCGACGCCGCGGGCGATCGGGGCCGCGCCCCGTGGGCCCGCCCCGGTGCCGGCGGCCAGCGCGTAGTCGTCACGACGCCCACCCGGCTGGGTCGGCTCGCCAGCCGGTGCCATGCCCGAATCATCCAGCAGTGCATGCAGTTGCGGCCATCCCGCGCCGTCGACGCCCACCTCGTCGGCCAGCCCGGCGCCGGCTCGCACCAGATCGAGGACCCGCGGATCGCCACCCCGCGCGTGGCTGATGAGGGCCAGGGCGTGCGGCGCCAGCAGCTCCTCCACATCCGAATCCAGGGTGTCGTCGGTGAAGAAGCTCTGCGCGCCGGAGGTCAGCAGCGCGACCTCCACGTCGAGCAGCGCCCGGTCGAGTCCGGCGATGCCGTCCAAGCGGCTGACGGGCCACCACCGCCGCAGCCAGTGGCCCACCGCCAGCCGCCGGAGTGGGGCGAGCGATCCGGGCACGATCTCGACGCCCGCGAGCTCGATGCCGGGTGGTTGATCGGCCGCACCGTCGACCGCCGACACCAGGGCGACGTGCCCGGACTCGCCGAGGACACGCCAAAGCCAGTCGGCGCGTGACAAATCGGTGAAGGCGATTCGGGTGCCCGCATCGCCGGGAGGATCGTCGATCATCCAGCACAGCACCGCGCCACTGACTTCCAGCACCGCGGCCAGCGGCGTCTCGGCGGGGGGCGTTCCCGTCGTCCACAGGCCGGAATCGGCAACCAATCTCATCCGGCCACCTGCAATTCCAGCATCGCCTTGATCCGTTGCCGGTGGTCCAGGCTCACCGACCGCGCGACGCCCTCCAGCAGGGACCGCACCTCGTCGACGTCATCGCAGGGCTCCTGCCAGACATCCCGCCCGTGCAGCCGCGCCCAGAGCCGGCTCAGGTAGGGCCTCGTGTAGGCGGCGAGGTCGTCGACGACCTGCCGTTGGCGGGGATGGATCGGACCGCCCTCGGCGAGGTAGCGCCGGGCGTGCAGCACGTAGGCCTCCTTGCGCAGCCGGGCCTGGATCTGCGCCGCCAGCGCGTAGCGGCTGGAGACCGACGGGTCCAGGGGCGCCAGCTCGACGGCCACCTCGATGCCGGCTACCAGCGTGGCCTGCTTGTCCTCGGACAACAGCCCCCAGGGCGCCGACGCGCGGTCCACTTCCTCCTCGCACAGCAGCGGGATGTCGGGCAGCGCGTCGCGGTCCAGGGCGCGCCGCAGCGTCGCGCGCACCCGATCCACCACGCTGCGGTCCAGCGGCCGATCGCTGTCGGATTCGCCCGCGATTCGGGGTTGTCGTTGTGGCTCAACCGAACTCAAGCCCAGCTCGACGATCGACCAGGGCAGCTCGGCGCTCTCGAGCCGGGCCAGCGCCCCCAGGTTGTACGGCGTCGCGTCGGAGATCACGGCCGACCAGACGCGCTGCCGGGCCGCCGCGGCCCGATGGCCGGTGGCGGGTCCGAGCACCGTGCCCAGTTCGGCCAGGAACGGGGCGATCGCCGGTTGTGCTGCCCGCACGTCACGCCAGCTGCGGTCGAGCTGCTCGGTGAGCCTGCCGACGACGCCGGGGCTTGCCACGTAGTGGCGTAGCACCTCGATGGCGGTGCGGTCGCGGCCCTGGTGGATATCCGTGAGCACGGCGGCAGCCGTCTCTCGATCTTGCGGCGCCGGTGGGCCTTTCGTCACCGCGAGCTCGAAGCACACCGGAAAATACAGTTCCTGGGCGTTGCCGGTGCGGATTCGCTGCCTGCGGCGCTCGAGCTTGAGCGTGTCGAACCACGATGCCGCACAACGCAGTTCGTGCGCACTCCCGACGATCAGGTGGTGCATGGCGGCCGCGGTTTCCGGCGGGACGACGGGGGCGGAGTACTGCGGATTGGAGCGTAGCCGCAGCACCAAGGGGTCAAGGATGCGTTTGACGGTCCGGCTCAAGGGGCCGCCGTCGTCGCTGCTGAGCACCTCGACGCCGGGGCCGATTGCGCGCCACGCGGCCTCGATCACCGACCGGCGTGGGTGGCCCACGGCGACGTCGGTCGCGATCTGCGAATCCGCGCTCATCACCACAGGATAGGGGCATTCGGAAAATATCGGCAGCCGAAAAGTTGGGTTTGGTAGCCGCCCGGTGGTTGGAGCCTGGTGGCATGAAGAAGTTCATCATGTTGCTGGACCGGTTCCCGCTCGCTCGGCGCCGGATCCCTGTGGGACCCACCGTCGGGGTCGGGACCGTGCGCAACGTCGGCGACGAGCGCCAGGTATTCATCGAGGTGGTAGCCGTTTCCGGCGAGACATTCATCGGGAAACTGGCGGGCGGTGCGGGTGATGCGGACGTGTCGATGCTACGACCCGGGCTCGTCGTGCTGGTGGCGTTCGATCCCGCTGCCCGCGAGGACCTTTCGCTGCCCGATGACGTGCTGGCCGTCCACGCGGCCCGGCCGGCGTCGGTCTGAGCGCTATCGTGCCCCGTCCACCGCGAATGTGACCAGGGCACCCCAATACAGCGGGCTGGCGCTGATATCGCCGCCCCGCCAGTGCCGCATCTGCGCGCGCTGCCAACGAATCACCGCGCACCCCGCGTCGGCGCCGCCGTGCGCGTCGTCCACGGCGACAACGACATCGGCCATCGGGTCGGCCGCCTCGTGTGCGGCGAACCGTCGATATGCCGCGGAGGTGGGCAGCGACCACAAGGTGGCGGTCACCAGCTCGGCACCGCCGAGAACCATCGCGGCCACCAGGCCGGTCGCCTCGTCGAATTGGTAGTCGCCGCCCGATCCGCAGGCCAGCAGGGCAACCCGCGGCGGGATCGGCAATTGCAGCGACATCAGGTCCGAGGCGGTCAGCGGGCGGTGATCGCCGATCGTCTCGGCGTCTCCGGGGATCCCGGCCGCGCACGCCAGGTGCAGCGCGGCCTGGTCGGCCCGCCCGTGCGCCGAGCTGGCGTGGCCGACGTACAAGAGCCGGCTGGGGGCCTGTGCCAGCTGCTTGGCCAGCCAGACGCGGTCGGCGTCCTGGCGGCGGAACAGCTCGACCGGACCGCCGACCTCCGGCAGCACCGGCCGGCGCCCCATCAGCTCGCCGAAGTGTTGCGCCAGTGGCGTTTCCGGGGAGGGCCTGCCGAGCACCGAGCCGAGCGCGGAGTCGGGGCGCTGCCCGGGCACCCGGGGATCGAGCAGCAACAACGGCGGGGCACCCCTCCTGGCGTCCCAGCCGGCCGGTGCCCGTGGTGAGTGAACGATGTTGGGCGGCACCGCCATCAGGACTTCGACCAGCTCCATCAGCCGGTCGCCGTCGGTGTAGGCGTCGATGTCGGCCAGCTGCCACGGGATTCGGGCGGCGACCCGCCCGCTGCGGGTGATGGCGTCCTGGCGGGCGCGCACCAACTCTTCCTTGCTCGGGCCCGATTTCGGCACCGCCACCAGGCCCCAGGGAATGCGCGCCAACCGCGCACTGGGCGAGACGAACAACACCGCACGCGGCGACGCCGCGCACTGAACCAACAGCTCCCACCCTGCTGACCCGATCAGCAGCACCCCGAGGATGTAGGCCACCGTGAGTTCGGCTTCCGGTGTCGCGAACGGACCGCTGGTCAGTGCCCGCTCGATGGCGTCGGGCCGGCTCTCGGCGCCGTGTGGCTCGGGGAGCGCGTCGGTCAGCTCTTGCAACGCCGCGAGCAGGATCGGTTCCTCCACCACCCAATTGACGGTCTTCGAGGGCTGCCCGACGATCCGCAAACTGCCGTAGGTGGCGATCCCGACGTCGGCGAACCGCAGTACCAGAGTCGGTCGGTCCGCATCGGTCATGGCCAGGTCGACCAGGCCGGCTCGGCGGCGGTGACGTCGCGGCCGTAGCGCCGCTGAGCCAGGTCGCGATAGTGGCTCATGATCGGCGGGCCGTCGGGCTGCATCTGCAACGGCGGCAGCGGGCCGAGCCGCGTCAGTGAGCCGCCGGCCCGGGCCGGCGCCGGACCCGCCGCGGCCAGGGCCACGTCCGCGTCGGTGTCGATGACGACCGTCGCGGTGGCCATCGACGCCCATTCGCCGATTTTCGGCCGCTCCAGATCCGTGTCGAAAGTGCCGCGCGCGCTGTGGTATTCAACCAGTTCGCTGATCAGTTGGGTGTTTTCCCACTCCCACGCGACGGCGAAGGCGCCGGCCAGGATGGGCGCCGAAATGCTGGAGGCCCAGCGCGATCTCGCGTCGGCGTCGGCGATCGAATACCGCACCGAGTCGACCGCGAGCGCGGCCGGCACCTTGAGCTCCGCGGCCTGTTCGAGTTTAGTCATCGCGCGCCAGTACTGCGGAGTGCCGACCTCCCCGTGCAGGATGCCGAGCCCCTCGGCCTGCCGCGCCTCGGTTTCCTGCAGCGTCTCGTCCGGGTCGCCCGAACTGTCGAAACCGAGGTCGGCCAACGCATCCGCGCGCCACACCGTGCCGAGGTGGCTGTCGAGCTGGGCGTACTGCAACCAACTGCTGCGGGGCGATGAGTCCAGTAGCTCCCGGGCCTGGGCGATCAGCTCGACCGCGTCGGCAAAGCGGCTCCAAAATATGGCAATCCAGCTGCGCTGCAACAAGATACGGTGCAGGTGCAAGGGCTTCCCCAGTTCACGCCAGTGCCGTTCGGCGTGCTCCCAGCACTCGTCGGCGGCTTCCAGCGCACCGGATCCCAGCCGGGTCAGCCCCAGGTAAAGCCAGCAGCGCGCGACGTCGTGCGTGCGGGAGTATCGAGCGATGACGGGCTGGGCCTCGGACGCCAGCTGCGCGGTCGTGGCGTGGTCGCCCACCGACCAGCGGGCCGCCGCGCGCTCCAATTTCGTTCTGGCGCTTGCCAGTTCCCATCCGCGCGCCTCCGCCCTGGCCCCCGCGCGCCGCAACCAGGGCTCGGCCTCGCTCAGTCGGCCCGTCTCGACGCAGAATCTGCCGTATGCGGTGCCGGCGGTGATCAGGAGGTGATCGGCCGACTCGCTGCCATCTCGCAGGTGGTCCACGCCTTCAAGCGCGCGTTCCCACAACGGGACTGATCGCACATGCAGGTCGTCGTCGCAGAGCGCCATGGCACACAGGACTTGCGCGTGGGCGAGCAGGTATGTGTGTTCGTCAGCCAGGTCGTCGAAGTCGCAGCCCGTGTCGCTCAATGCGCTCAGCGCCGACGCGGCGCCCTCATGGTCCCCGACGGCCGCGGCCAGGCCCGCCTCCAGGAACAGCGCCCGCCGTGAGTACCGGCAGATGAGGTGCGCCACCTCGGCGTCGGACATGCTTACCTGCGCCGCGGCGTCCGGCATCGTGCCGGCGGCGATCCCCGAATAGATGGCCAGGCAGTCGCGGATGCGCCGGATGGACTCGCGCACCCCGTCGTGCGTCCCGCGCGCGAGGTAGATCTCACCAAGCTGCGCAAAGGCTTCCAGCATCAGATCGTCACGGTCTGCCCGCTCGATCTGCGGCACCAGCGACAACAGGAGATCACGCGCGCGTGTCTCGTCGGCGGCATATGCCAACCGGCGGGCGTTCGCCAATTCGACGGGGATCGACACGGCTGCATCATAAGTCCGCCGTCGCGGGCGTGGCGAGGATCCGGAGCGGCGGGCGTGTGAGTGAGGGCACGCCCGCCGCCCCGGAGTTCGGTCGATCAACCGCAAGTCACCTTGATGTTGAAGTCCTTGGTGATCATTCCGGCCATCGGGTTCTTCATGTCGGCGCCCTGCGCCTGGCCGCTGATGGTGTAGGTCTTGCCATCCACCGCCACGTCGGCCGAACCGACCTTGGCGCCCATGCCGTTGCTGACCGTCAAGGCGCTGCCGTCGACAAAAAGGGCCAGCGACTCGACCTTGGGGGTGGCCTCGTCGGTCATCACCACGGCCAGCGCCTGCTGGGCGCCCGCGTTGCCGCTGCCGATGTCGATCTTGCCGCCGGTCCGGACGCAGGTCACCGAGGACGGGTTCAGGCCGGCCAGATCGGTGCCAGCCACCTTGACCTGCGCGTTGGTGCCGGTTGTGGCGGCGCTGGGCGCCGTGCTCGACGCGGGGCTGGCCGTGTGGCCGCCGCTCGAGCAGCCCACCAGCGCAGATGCGACGCCGAGGGTTCCAATCGCTCCCGCGATAAGACGTTTCACTGGTTTTCCTTCCTTCATGCGCCGCCCGATTGGCGTCGCCATGAGCGCAAGTACAGACGTGCCCGGCTGCTACCGATCCCAATTTCCGGCCCCGCCCGGTAGGCTGCCTCGACACGGCCGATGAAGGGAGACGCGCGATGGCGAGCGTGAAATGGCTCGAAAAGCCTGAGACGCATGACTTCCCGGCGGCAGCCGACTACCTCGCCTTGCTCGCGGAGCCGGGTACCGCCAACCAGTTGGCGGAAAAGCTGAAGGCCGGAATCGTCAGCCACAAGAAGGCGAAGGACATCCTCCGGGCGGCGCAGCTGACACTGCTACCCGACGACAACCCCCACGTCGCCGCGGATCTCTCCAAGATCAAGAAGGGGCAGGCGTTGTCCCCGATCCTGCTGGTGCGCGGCGACTTCACGACGGGCGTCCCGCTGCAGATCGCCGACGGCTACCACCGGGTGTGCGCGAGTTACCACACCGACGAGAACACCGACATCCCCGTCGTTATCGTCTCATCGTGATCGAGATCGAGGCCGCCGGCGCGGTTCAGGTACTGACCCTTTCCTCCGGGCGCGTCAACGCCCAAGATGTCGAGCTGCTCAAAGAGCTGGCGGACGCGCTGTGCGAGCTGCAGCACTCCGGCGCCGGAGCGCTCGTCGTCACCGGCGCGGGCCGCGCGTTCAGCGCCGGGGTCGACCTCAACCGCGTGGTCGACGGCGGTGCCGACTACACCGACCGGCTGATCCCGGCGCTGTCCGAGGCGTTCGAGGCGATGTTCTGCTACCCCGGCCCGACGGTGGCCGCGATCAACGGCGCCGCCATCGCGGGCGGATGCGTGCTGGCGTGCGCCTGTGACCGCCGGCTGATCGGCCCCGAGGCGCAGATCGGGGCGTCCGAGGTCCGCGTCGGGGTGCCGTTTCCGGTCGCCGCGCTCGAGGTGATGCGCTACGCGTGCGGGGACCGCGCCGAGGACGTGTTGCTGGGCGGCCGCGTCTACCGGGGGGACGAGGCGATCGCCCACGGGCTCGCCCATCGCGTCGTCGCCGACGACCTCGTCGCGGCGGCAGTGGCGGAGGCCGCCGACCTCGCCGGCATCCCGGTCGACGCTTATCGCCATACCAAAATGCAGCTGCGGGCCCCCGCCCTGGCACGGATGCGCGAGGGTGCCCTCGTGGACAGTGAGGTCCGCCGGCTGTGGGGTGCCGATCAGACGCAGCGGCGCATCGCCGCCTATGTGGAAAGCCTCAAGCGCCGCTGACGCCGCAGGCTGCGGTCACTCGTCGACCGCGACGCCGCCTCGGGTGCGCCGGCGCATCCGGTGGGAGCCCTTGCCGGTGGGGCGGCGGTTCTGCAGCCCACCCTTGGCCTGTTCGGTGTCTTGCGCGGCAGGTGCTTCCGCGGGAGCGTCGGCCGATTCGACCGGTTGTTCGGCCTGCTCGTCGGTGGCGGCTTCCTCGCTCGCTTGGGTTTCCGGGGCCTCTTCGGTCTCGTCGACCTCGGGCTCAGCGCCCTCTTCGGCGAGTTCTTCCGTTTCCTCTTCGGTCTCGTCGCCCTTCTTGCCGCGGACGCCCCGCTTCTTGCGCTTGTCCTTCTTCGCCTTGATCGGCTTCGGCGGTGGCGGCGGCAACTCGGCGATGAACGACAGATAGAACGCGAAGACCCCGAGCACGCCGATCGCGGCGGCGGCGCCGTAAACGCCGAACAGCCACCGCCCGACGGCGTCGAGGCTGAGCCAGATCTCGCTGATCGCGGTGCCGATGATCAGCGCGCCGGCCAGCACGTGGGCCACGATCGACACAAGCCGGATGGTCAGCGCCAGCTGCGGCGTGCCCAACTCCGGCTTACGGGTCCGCAGCTGGGTGAAAACCACCGGCAGCGCGGCCAGGGCGATCAGCGCGCCCGTCACGATCCGCAGCGTCGTCCCCACCGAATGCGTGGTGTCGCCCATCAGCTCAGGCCAGCGGGGCAGCACGAAAAAGAAGTAGAGGACGCCGGCAGCGATCGAGAACGTCGCGTGCCACGGTACGGCGACCTTGCGCCCCATACGCCTCCTCATGCTGCTGGTAAGCCCAAGCCAGCCTAAAGGCCGGTCACAGCGATTCCAAACAACCCCCGTGCGTGGTCGCGCCCTATCGAGTGCGACCGGTGGCGGAGGATGCGGGATTTGAACCCGCGAGGGCTGTTAACCCAACCCGCGTTCCAGGCGAGCGCCATAGGCCACTAGGCGAATCCTCCGTGGGCCATGGTAACCGAGCGTGCAGGCCCCTTGAATGGCCGCCGCCATTCGCTTCCGGCCAGGTACTAGACTCGCCGCAGGACCCCGCGCGGCGTCTATCCTGTGAACTCCCCCAGGGCCGGAAGGCAGCAAGGGTCAATGGGCTCTGTCGGGTGCGCGGGGTCCCCTACGTTTGATGAGTGGCGACCCGCTTCGCCCGGCTCCGCCGCGCTTGCGATCTCCACTTGACTCCACCCCGGTTGGACCGCGAAAGGGCCCGCATAGCTATGGCGTCGTTCGATTCCCTCAGCCCTGACGAGCTGACCGCGGTGCACGCGCGCAACCAGCAGGATTATGCGGAGCTGCAGGCCAAGAAGCTGGCTTTGGACCTGACCCGCGGCAAACCCTCGCCCGAGCAGCTCGACCTGTCCAACCAGCTGCTGAGCCTCCCCGGCGACGATTTCCGCGATTCCGAGGGCACCGACACCCGCAACTACGGCGGCCTGCACGGCCTGCCGGAACTGCGTGCCATATTCGGGGAGCTGCTCGGGATCCCGGTGCAAAACCTGATCGCCGGCAACAACTCCAGCCTGGAGCTGATGCACGATCTCGTCGCCTTCTCGATGTTGTACGGCGGGGTGGACTCGCCGCGGCCCTGGAAGGACGAGCCGGTCGTCAAGTTTTTGTGCCCGGTCCCCGGCTACGACCGCCACTTCGCGATCACCGAGACGATGGGCATCGAGATGATCGCGGTCCCGATGCTGCAGGACGGGCCGGATGTCGACCTCATCGAGGAACTGGTCGCCGTCGATCCCGCGATCAAGGGCATGTGGGCGGTGCCCGTGTTCGGCAACCCCACCGGCATCACCTACTCCTGGGAGGCGGTGCGCCGGCTCGTGCAGATGCGGACGGCGGCGCCGGACTTCCGGCTGTTCTGGGACAACGCCTATGCGGTGCACACCCTGACACACGACTTCGTTCGCCAGGTCGACGTGCTCGGGCTCGCGGCCACGGCCGGCAACCCCAACCGCCCCTACGTCTTCGCGTCCACCTCGAAGATCACCTTCGCCGGCGCCGGGGTCAGCTTCCTGGGCGGATCGCTGGGCAACATCGCCTGGTATCTGCAATACGCGGGGAAGAAGTCGATCGGCCCGGACAAGGTCAACCAGCTGCGGCACCTGCGCTTCTTCGGCGACGCCGACGGGGTGCGCCTGCAGATGCAGCGTCACCAGCAGATCCTGGCGCCGAAGTTCGCGCTGGCGCTCGAGATTCTGGACAACCGGCTGGGCGACTCCAAGATCGCCTCGTGGACCGAACCCAAGGGCGGCTACTTCATCAGCCTCGACGTGTTGCTCGGCACCGCGCGGCGGACCGTCGCCCTGGCCAAAGACGCCGGTATCGCGGTGACCGAGGCGGGCGCGTCGTTCCCGTACCGGAAAGACCCGGACGACAAGAACATCCGGATCGCGCCCACCTTCCCGTCCCTGCCGGACCTGCGCGACGCGGTCGACGGGCTGGCGACGTGCGCGCTGCTGGCGGCTACGGAGTCGATGCTGGTCTCCTCGCCGTCGAGTGTGAGCTGACGGCGACGACCCGCCGACCGGGCTCCAGTCAGCGCGCGCCGGTAGCCTGCTGACCGTGGCCCTCTACCGCAAGTATCGACCGGCAACCTTCGCCGAGGTGGTGGGGCAGGAGCACGTCACCGAGCCGCTGTCGATCGCCCTGGAGGCCGGCCGGATCAACCACGCCTACCTGTTTTCCGGGCCGCGCGGCTGCGGCAAGACGTCGTCGGCGCGCATCCTGGCCCGGTCGCTGAACTGCGCGCAGGGGCCGACGGCCAACCCCTGCGGCGTGTGCGACTCCTGCACGGCGCTGGCGCCCAACGCGCCCGGCAGCATCGACGTGGTGGAGCTCGACGCCGCCAGCCACGGCGGCGTGGACGACACGCGCGAGCTGCGGGACCGCGCCTTCTACGCCCCCGCGCAGTCGCGCTACCGAGTGTTCATCGTCGACGAAGCGCACATGGTCACCACCGCGGGGTTCAACGCCCTGCTCAAGATCGTCGAGGAGCCGCCCGAGCACCTCATCTTCATCTTCGCCACCACCGAACCGGAGAAGGTGTTGCCGACGATCCGGTCGCGCACCCACCACTACCCGTTCCGGCTGCTGCCGCCCAAGACCATGCGGGCGTTGATCGGGCGGATCTGCGAGCAGGAGGACGTCGTCGTCGACGACGCCGTGTACCCGTTGGTGATCCGGGCCGGCGGCGGTTCGCCGCGCGACACGCTCTCGGTCCTGGATCAGCTGCTGGCCGGCGCCGAGGGCAACCACGTGACCTACCAGCGCGCGCTGGGGCTGCTCGGCGCCACCGACGTCGCGCTCATCGACGACGCCGTGGACGCCCTCGCCGCGTCGGATGCCGCCGCGTTGTTCGGCGCGGTCGAATCGGTGATCGACGCCGGCCACGACCCGCGGCGCTTCGCCACGGATCTGTTGGAGCGGTTCCGGGATCTCATTGTGCTGCAATCGGTTCCGGATGCCGTGAGCCGCGGCGTGGTCGACGCGCCCGAGGACGTGCTGGACCGGATGCGCGAGCAGGCGGTGCGGATCGGCCCGGCGACCCTGACCCGGTACGCCGAGGTCGTGCAGGCCGGGCTGGGGGAGATGCGCGGTGCGACGGCGCCGCGCCTGCTGCTCGAGGTGGTATGCGCGCGGCTGCTGTTGCCCTCGGCCAGCGACGCCGAGTCGGCGCTGTTGCAGCGCGTCGAGCGGATCGAGACCCGGCTGGGCGTGTCGCTTCCGGCCTCCGAGAGCGCCGCGCCGCCGCCACGGCCCGCGGCGCCGCCCGTGCAGCCCCGCAAGGAGGCCGACGCGCCCGTCGCCAGGGCCGAGCCGAAGCCGGAGCCCAAGCCCGAACCGAAGCCGACGCCGGCACCCGAACCGGCTCCGCCGCCTCCCGAGCCCGTATCAGCCTCTGCCCCAGGAGAACTCAACGCGGCCGCGCTGCGATCGATGTGGCCGACGGTGCGCGACAAGGTGCGCCAGCGCAGCCGCACCACCGAGGTGATGCTGGCGGGCGCCACGGTCCGCGCGGTGGAGGACAACACGCTGGTGCTGACCCATGCGTCGGCGCCGCTGGCCAAGCGGCTGTCCGAGCAGCGCAACGCCGACGTCATCGCCGAAGCGCTCAAAGACGCGCTGGGGGTGAGCTGGCGGGTGCGGTGCGAGGTCGGCGCGGGGGAACCGGCCGCGAGCGCCCCCGAGCCCGCCAGGCGGGAAGCGCCCGTCGACGAGCCGGCCGAGACGGATTCGGCTCAGCGCGACGACGAGGAGCACATGCTCGCCGAGGCCGGCCGCAGCGAGTCGTCGGCGCCGCGACGCGACCCCGAGGAGGTCGCACTGGAGCTGTTGCAGAGCGAGCTGGGCGCCCGCCGAATCGATAACGCTTAGGGCATCCACCACGGCCGCAGTGGCAGGCCGTCGCCGCCGCGGGCCGCTACATTGGCCGCCAGCACGTGATGCAGCTGAAGGTTGTTCTGCTCGAAGGCCACCCGGGAGGCCGCCATGTACAGGCCCCACACCTTGGCCGTCGCCAGGCCGACCTCGTCGACCGCTTCGTCCCAGTGCTCCACGAGGTTGCGGCACCAGTCGCGCAGCGTCATCGCGTAGTGGTGCCGGAAGTTCTCCTCGTGCAGCACCTCCAGGCCGACGTCTTGGGCCTCGGTGATGATGCGGCCCGAGCCGGTGAGCTCGCCGTCGGGGAAGACGTAGCGGTCGGTGAATCCGCCGGCGAACGACGTCGATTTGTTGTCATGGCGGGTGATGCAGTGATTGAGCAGCAGGCCGCCGGTGCGCAGCTTGGACTTCAGGAAACCGAAGTATGCGGGGTAATTCTTGACGCCGATGTGCTCGGTCAGGCCGATCGAGGACACGGCGTCGAATTCCGCCTCGGCGACGTCGCGGTAGTCGGAGTGACGCACCTCGGCCAGGTCGGCGAGACCTTCGTCTTCGATCGCCAGCCGCGCCCATTTCGCCTGCTCGGCCGACAGCGTGGCGCCGATCGCGCGGACGCCGTGTCGCGCCGCGTAGCGCACCATGCCTCCCCAGCCGCAGCCGACGTCGAGCAGCCGGTCGCCCGGTTGCAGGCGCAGCTTGTCGAAGATCAGCCGGTATTTGTTTTCCTGGGCCTCTTCCAGCGTCGCGTCGGCGTGGGGGTAGACCGCGCAGGTGTAGGTCATCGACGGACCCAGCACCCATTCGTAGAAGGTGTTGGAGACGTCGTAGTGGTGGTGGATGGCCTCGGCGTCCCGGGTCTTGCTGTGCATGACGCCGGCCGCGACCCGGCGCCACCGCGGCGGCGCCTCCTCCGGCGGCGGGGCGACGGGCAGCAGGTGCTCGACACCCATGGAACGGACGACGTTGGCAAGCGTCCGTGCCGACGGCCGCCTGAAGTTGACCCGGTCGGTCAGCGTCTTGAGCAACTGGTACGGGTCGCCGGGATGGACGCCGTAGGTCTGCAGGTCACCCGACACGTAGGCGCGGGCCAGGCCCAGCTCGCCGGGGGCGGTGGCCAGATAGGTCGCCCCGCGTGGCGAGCAAAGGTCCAGGCCCAGCTCCGCGTCCTCGCTGCCCGCGGTGCTGCCGTCGTACGCGGTGAACTTCAGCGGGTGCCGTCCGGTCGCGGCGAAAAGCTCCAGGATCTCCGCCATGCTGAGCTTCCCGGTGGTGGTGTGATGGGGTTCTCGGGTAGTCGTCATCGCCGTTGCACCGCCTTCGCGTACAGGTCCAAAAGACGTGAATCGGGGTCATAGGTTTTCTTGACCGTCTTGTAAGCCTCCCCGCCGTAGAGCTCGTCAAACTCCTCGCGGGTGTAATAGGAGTCGGAGTACAGCGACTTGTGCCCGTCCAGCTCGCTGACCTTCGCCTCGATCGCCCGATTTGTGGCGCCTTCGGTCGCGCCGGCCGGCACCGACGACCAAAACCCGATGTTGACGTAGGTATGGTCCGGGCGCATCGGATACAGCGGCCAGCAGTCGTGATCGCGCAGCCGCAGCGGGCACAACCAGATCGGCGTGATGGGCACGTTGCCGGCGAACCACTCCAAGAACTCGCAGGTCCGTTCGACCGGCACCTCGACGTCCTGCACCACCCGCTCGCGCGGCGGACGGCCATTGCGCTTCTCGATGCGATCGGCGATGCCGAAACGCTGGTCCAAGGCGACGAGCTTCCAATAGAAGCTGCTGCGCCGGTATCGGCGGGGCCACCAGCGCCGCACCCGCGGGTTCTGGGCGCCGAACGCTCGGGAGCACCAGAACCAGTCGGTGTCCCAGCGCCAGAGGTAGTCGTGAATGGTCAGCCGGTCGTCCTTGGTGGCTTGTTGAGTGGCGTTCGAGCCAACCGAGTCATGCCGAATCGATTGGTAGTAAATGTGTTTGCCGGTGTAATCGCTGACCGGTCCCGGGGTGGCGGTCCGGCGGCCCACGCACAGGTAGCTTTCGTCGGGGCTGAAAACCACGCCGTCCAGATAATCCACCGGGGTGCCGCCCTGCCCGCCGGTGTCGATGATGCGTTCCATGGCCGCGACCATGTCGGGCAGCGAGCGGAATCGGATATGCCGCAGCGCCACAAACGGAGCGACGGGCTCCAGCTCGATCCGCAGCCTCGTCGAATAGCCCAGTGTGCCATAGGAATTGGGAAATGCGCGGAACAGGTCCGGGTGTTGGGTGCGGGATGCGGTCAGCAATTCGCCGGCGCCGGTGAGGATGTCCATCTCCAGCACCGATTCGTGGGGCAGGCCGTTGCGAAACGACGCCGACTCGATGCCCAAGCCGCTGACCGCACCGCCGAGGGTGATGGTCTTCAGCTGCGGAACCACCAGCGGCGAAAGGCCGTGCGGCAGCGTCGCGGCCACCAGGTCCTCGTAGGTGCACATGCCGGCGACGTCGGCGGTGCGGGTGTCGGGATCGACCGACAGGACGCCGGTCAGGCCCGAGGTGTCCAGGCCGCGCGCATCGCGTTTGGCGCGGGCGCGGAACAGATTTGAGGTGGGCTTGGCGAGTCGGACGGCGGACGTCGCGGGGATGGATCGATAACTCGCCATCAACCGGTCGACGCCCGCTGCGTGAGCCGAGAGTGCAGATCCAGGGACAGGCACCACATATACCCTAGTCTTCGGAAACAGCCCGTGCACCCGCGCGCGGGCGGATCGCCGAGACATCGAAAGAGGGGTCGCGCCCGATGGGCCAGGTGAGCGCAGCCAGCACGATCTTGATCAACGTCGAGCCCGGGGCAACCCTGGCCGCGGTCGCGGACTATCAGAAGATGCGCCCGAAAATCCTGTCCCCGCAGTACAGCGAGTACCAGGTGCTGCAGGGCGGGCAGGGGGCGGGCACCGTCGCCAAGTGGAAGCTGCAGGCCACCAAGTCACGGGTTCGCGACGTGCAGGTGAACGTTGACGTGGCCGGCCATACCGTCATCGAAAAGGATGCGAACTCGTCGATGGTCATCAACTGGACGGTGGCTCCCGCCGGGCCGGGGTCCAGCGTCACGGTGAAGACCAGTTGGACCGGCGCCGGCGGCGTCAAAGGTTTCTTCGAGAAAACCTTTGCGCCCTTGGGGCTGAAGAGGATTCAGGGCGAGGTCCTGGCCAACCTGAAGAAGGAACTGGAAAGCTAGCGCGCCTGGCCCTGGGTGGCCAGGAAGCCCGCGACGCCGCGGACGAGCGCGTCGGCGTACTTCTGCCGGCCCTCGGGTGACTCCATCAGCGCCGAGTCCACCGGATTCTTCATGTTGCCGCACTCGACCAGGATCGACGGATACTGCGCCAGGTTCAGGCCGGCAAGGTCCGAGCGCCCGTACAGCCCGTCCTGGCCGATGTAGTTCGCGGGCGGAATGCCCGACGCCTGCATTTGGTCGCGCATGATCCGGGCGTACTGCACCGAGGGCCCGGCCTGCGCCTGGTTAAGCGGTGGCGCCGAGTAGTTGACGTGGAACCCGCGCCCCGACGGCGGACCACCGTCGGCGTGGATGCTCAGGACCGCGTTGGGGTGCAACGCGTTGGCCATGTTGGCCCGCTCGTCGACGCAGGGCCCCAGGCCCGTGTCGTTGCCGCGGGACATGGCTGTGCGGACGCCCAGCGCGTTGAGCTCGGCGCGCACCCGCAGCGCGGTGTCCCAGGTGAACGTGTGCTCCCCGTACCCGGTGTTCGTCGACGTCCCGCTGGCCTGGCAGTCCTTCGTGCCGCCGCGCCCGGTGGGCACCTGGCGGGAGATGGAGGCGTCGTTGGACCCGTTGTGGCCGGGGTCGATGAAAACGACCATGCCGGCGATATTGGACGGCACCCCCCAGGCGGCCGGGGTTGCCGTCGGCATGATCGCCGTGGAGGCGGCGACCAGCGCACCGATCACCGATTTGATTCCGACACGCCTGCTCACTCGTAGGTCCACGGCGCAAAGGTAACCGCGCGCGGTCTACGCTGGGTGTTTCGAATCGCCCGGCACCCACAGGCGAAACCAACTCGAGACCAAGATGCGAGGGGATTGTCATGCAACCCGGAGGCGACATGTCGGCGCTGCTCGCTCAGGCGCAGCAGATGCAGCAGAAGCTACTGGAGGCCCAGCACCAGCTCGCCAACGCCGAGATACACGGTGAGGCCGGCGGGGGCTTGGTCAAGGTCGTCGTCAAAGGCAGCGGCGAGGTGATCGGCGTCGAGATCGATCCCAAGGTCGTCGACCCCAGCGACATCGAGACTCTGCAGGACCTGATCGTCGGGGCCATGCGCGACGCGTCGGCGCAGGTCACCAAGATGGCGCAGGAGCGGCTCGGGGCCCTGGCCGGTGGCATGGGCGCCCCGCCGGCCCAGCCGCCGGCGCCGCCGCCGACTCAAATGCCGGGGCTCTGACGCTGTACCGACATGTTTGAGGGACCTGTCCAGGATCTGATCGACGAGCTCGGCAAGTTGCCGGGCATCGGGCCCAAGAGCGCGCAGCGCATCGCGTTCCATCTGCTGTCGGTCGAACCGCCGGAGATCGACCGGCTGACAGCGGTGTTGGGGAAAGTCCGCGAGGGCGTGCGGTTCTGCGCCGTCTGCGGCAACGTGTCCGACGACGAGCGCTGCCGCATCTGCGCCGACCCGCGCCGGGACGGCTCGCAGGTCTGTGTCGTCGAGGAGCCGAAGGACATCCAGGCCGTCGAGCGCACCCGCGAATTCCGCGGCCGCTACCACGTGCTGGGCGGCGCGCTCGATCCGCTGTCCGGCGTGGGTCCCGAGCAGCTGCGCATCCGCGAGCTGCTGACCCGCATCGGTGAGCGGGTCGACGACGTCGACATCACCGAGGTGATCATCGCCACCGACCCCAACACCGAGGGGGAGGCGACGGCCACCTACCTCGTCCGGATGCTGCGCGACATCCCCGGCCTGACCGTGACGCGCATCGCGTCCGGGCTGCCGATGGGCGGTGACCTGGAGTTCGCCGACGAGCTGACGCTGGGCCGCGCGCTCACCGGCCGCCGGGCCATGGTCTGAGCCGTCACTTGGTGACGACGGCGAAGTTGTCGCTGGTCTGCCACGCCGCTTCGAAGGTGGCAACGGAAACCTGTTCGTCCCGCCCGGCCTTGATGCCGCTGTCGTTCAGGTGCACCGCGTTGGCTGAGGTGTCGATGCCGATGACGACGACGAAGTGGTTTTCCTGGGTGCGGTCGCCGGGCCTGTTCCACAGGATCTTGTCGTTGAGCCCGACGATCACCTTGCGCCCCTGATCCAGGTCCTGCGCGAGGGCGTCGAGGTTGGGGTGGACCGCGGTGGCCGGGACGCCGTAGTGCGCCAGCAGCACGGGCAGGTCCGAGTTCTTGGTGTTGCTCCCGGGCCGGTAAATCGGTCCGGGGTGGCTGACGCTGGGGACGTTTCCGGCCGCGGCGGTGATCTCGTCCTCGGTGGGTTCGTGGCCGGTGACCTGGCCGACGACGTCGGCGACCGCCATCTCCCCGCAGTCGCGGTCCTGCTGTTGGTAGCGCCAGTAGGGCGCCGCGGCGGCCGGGGTGCCGTGCATCCCGTCGTGGGCTGCGTCGGCCCTGGCGGCGAACGCAACCATCGAGCCGGTGGCCGCGGCCAGCACGGCCGAGAGCCCGATGACGCGGGCCGCCGTGACGATGAGTGTTCTCGGGTTGCTCATGGGATTCCTTTTCTCGGTCGGTGCGTTGAGAAAAGGCTGGATGATGCCGCTAAAGGGATCCTTGAAGAAAACTTGGAGCGCGGCCAGGGGGCCCTTCCTGCGCGAGATATAAACCCTTGCGGTCGGCCGCGGCGTGTCGTCGCAGAGGTTTCCGTGTCGCGGAAGAGGCCTAGCGAGCCGCCAGTCGCTCGCGGCGCAGCAGGTCGACCTCGGGCAGCTGCAGCGGCGCCAGCTCGCCCACCACTGTGCCGAGCAACAGGTCGGCCAGCTCGGGGTTGCGGGCCAGGCAGGGCCCGTGCATGTAGGTCGCGACCACGCTGCCCTGCACCGCGCCGTCGAAGCCGTCACCGGCCCGGTTTCCCGCGCCCTTGACCACTGCCCCCAACGGCGACGCCGCCGACCCCAAAACCGTGCCGCCCCGGTGGTTCTCGAAGCCGGTGAGCCGCTGCGTCAGGCCGGCCGGCAGCGGCTTGCTGACCAGCTCGCCGATGGTGCGCGCGTCCTGCGGCGACGCGGTCGCATCCAGCATGCCTACCCCGTCGACCCGTTCGCCCGACGACGTCGCGTACCAGTGCCCCAGCACCTGGACCGCCGCGCAGATCGCCAGCACGGGCGCGCCCCGCTCGGCCGCGCGCTGCAGGCCCGGGTAGCGAAGGAGGTGCCGGGTGGCCAGCCGCTGCGCGTAGTCCTCGGCTCCGCCCAGCGTGTACAGGTCCAGCGACTCCGGCACCGGATCGGCCAGCGTGATCTCGATGATCTCGGCCGCGATGCCCCGCAACCGCAGCCGCTGCCGCAGCACCAGGGCGTTGCCGCCGTCGCCGTAGGTGCCCATCACGTCGGGCAGCACCAGCCCGATCCGCACGGTGGAGTCAGCCATGGCGCGCCAACGCTCGCTGCAGCTGCAGGAAGGCGGTGTAGTTGGCGACGACCTCGACCCGCCCGGGCGGGCAGGACGCGATGGCCGCGACGGTGTCGTGCACCAGCGTGTGCTCGACGCCCGCGTAGCCGAGGCGCACCGCCAGGTCGGTGCCGCGTTCGCCCGCTGCCACGACGGCCGTCTCCTCGAAGTGCTCGAAGCGCACGTCCCACAGCCACGACAAGTCCTCGCCGTCGGGCACCTGCCCGTTGACCGAGATGACCACCCCGGCGGCGTGCTTGTCGACCATCGACAGCGCCTCCTGCCAGCCGGCGGGGTTCTTGGCCAGCAGGATCCGCGCCTGGTGGTCGCCGACGCGGACGCTGCGGTAGCGCCCGGCGACCTCGTCGACCCGGGAGACCGCCGCCACCGCTTTCGACGGGTCGGCGCCCAGCGCGACGGCGGCGGCCACGGCCTGGGCGGCGTTGCCCCGGTTCACCGCGCCCGGCAGCGCCAACCGCATCGGCAGGGCCAGGCCGTCCGGCCCATACAGCGTCTCGTCGTCGAACCACCACTGCGGGCTGGGCCGCTTGAAATCGGCGCCGGTGGAATACCAGTGTCCCTGGTCGCGCACGATGACCTCGCCGCTGCGCGGGCAGCTGACCGAGTCGTTCGCCCACGCGCCGCCCGCGGCCACCCACACCACGTGGGAGCTGTCGTACGCCGCGGAGGTCATCAGCACGTCGTCGCAGTTGGCGACGACGACCGCCGTGGGGTGCCGCGCCAGGCCGGCCCGCAGCGTGCGTTCGATCACGTTGATCTCGCCGACCCGGTCCAGCTGGTCACGCGACAGGTTGAGCAGCACGATGACGCTGGGCTCGACGGCGTCGGAAACGTGCGGCACGTGCATCTCGTCGACCTCCAGGGCGGCCAGCCCGGCCTCGCGGTCGGCGGCCAGCGCGGCCACCAGGCCGGCATCCATGTTGGCGCCCTCGGCGTTGGTGGCCACCGGGCCCAGCGTCGCGAGCGCGGCCGCCGTCATCCGTGTGGTCGTCGACTTGCCGTTGGTGCCCGTGACGATGACGGTGCGCCGCCCGGCCCCGAGCTGGCGTAGCACCGAACGGTCCAGCGTCATCGCGACCAGGCCGCCGATCATGGCGCCGGCCCCGCGTCCGGTCATCCGCGATGCCCAGCGCGCGCTCGCTCCCGCGGCGAGGGCCAGGCGCGCACGGGTGGTGATCACCCGCGCAGTGTAAAGGCGCGGGAAGTTACCTGCCGACACGGCAGCGCAGCGACCGGGTGATGTCGGTCGTGCGTGCCATGCTCAGGTCATGAACCGGGTGTCCTGGGGGCGGCCGGCCGGCGAGCCGGGCGGGGGTTGGGCGGTCGTCGACGTCGAGACCTCGGGCTTTCGGCCGGGTCAGGCGCGGATCATCAGCGTCGCCGCGCTCGGGCTCGACGCCGAAGGCCGAGTGGAGCAGTCGGTGGTCAGCCTGCTCAACCCGGGGGTGGACCCCGGTCCCACCCATGTGCACGGCCTGACGGCCGCGATGCTCGAGGACCAGCCGCAGTTCGCCGACATCGTCGGTGACCTGGGCGAGGTGCTGCGCGGCCGCACGCTGGTGGCGCACAACGTCGCCTTCGACTACGCGTTCTTGGCCGCGGAGGCCGAGCTCGCCGAGGCCGAGCTGCCGGTTGACGACGTCATGTGCACGGTTGAACTGGCGCGCCGGCTCGACCTCGGGGTCGAGAACCTGCGGCTGGAGACCCTCGCGGCGCACTGGGGCGTGGTGCAGGAGCGCCCGCACGACGCCTTTGACGACGCGCTGGTGCTGACCGGGGTGCTGGAGTCGGCGCTGGAGCGGGCGCGCCAACGCGACATCTGGCTGCCGGTGCACCCGGTGACCCGGCGGCAATGGCCCAACGGCCGGGTGACCCACGACGAGCTGCGCCCGCTGAAGGTGCTGGCTTCGCGGATGCCGTGCCCCTACCTCAACCCGGGGCCCTTCGTGCGGGGCAGACCGCTGGTCCAGGGCATGCGAATCGCGCTGGCGGCCGAGGTGAGGCGCACTCACGAGGAGCTCGTCGAGCGGATCCTGCACGCCGGGCTCGCCTACAGCGACGCCGTGGACGGCGAGACCTCGCTGGTGGTCTGCAACGACGACGCCCCCGAGCAGGGCAAGGGCTATCACGCCCGGCAGCTGGGGGTGCCGGTGGTGCCCGACGCGCAGTTCATGGACTGCGTCGGTGCCGTCGCCCGCGGCACCGGTATGGAGGAATTCACCGACGTCACCGCGGCCCACGCGCAGCTGGCCCTGTTCTGAACCCACCCTTGCCATCACTACGCCTGTAGTAGTACCGTCGTCGGCATGGCAACCACTACAGACGTAGTACACCGGCGTCGGTGGGCCGCGTACCGCCGCCACGGCTACTTTTTCCGCGCGGCGGCCATGCTGACCATTTCGCTGGGTGTGGCCCTGCACTTGTACCGGGTGGTCTTCGGAGACAACCTCACCCTGAAATACGTGGCGACTGTGCAGGCCGACAGGTTCCTGCTCGTTCCCATGACGTATGCGGCTATCACCGGCATCTTGGTGTGGCGGCGCGTCCGGTTCGCCAACAAACGTCATCGCGCGTTCTTCACAGCGTCGCTCGTCTACATCGCCGGAAGTGTGCCGCTACACATTTACTGCTCTTACGTGATCAAGGACGTTTCGCTCTACATGTGGTTTCCGTTGTGGTTCAGCTACCTTTTGCTGGTTGCGGTGTATCCGGCTTTCCTCACGATGTTCTGGCGGCTGCGCTACAAAGACTGATGCCGCCTAATCCGGAACGCCGCGCGCAGATGCTGGACGCCGCGATCGGCATCCTCGCCGATACCGGCGTCGGGGGTCTGACGCATCGCCAGGTCGACGAGCGGGCGGGCCTGCCGGCGGGCACCACGTCGAACTACTTCCGCACCCGGCAGGCCTTGCTCGAGGCCACCGCGTCGCGCACCGTCGATCTGCATTGGCAGCGCGTCGAGGCTCTGCGGGCCTCGATCGGCTCGCTGACACGCGACGGCGTCAAAGCGCTGATGACGCGGCTGATCTCCGACCCCGACGAGCAGGCTCTCCGTTACACGCTGGCTCGGTTCGAGCTGTTCATGGAGGGCACGCGGCGGCCCGAGCTTCGGCCGCTGCTGATGGAGTTGCAGGCCGCGGCGGTGAAGTCCGCCACGCTCATCTTCGAGGCGGCTGGCCTTGCCCCGGAACCGCAGCAGCTGGAGGAGCTCAGCCGCCTGCTCAACGGCTACGTGTTCAGCAAGCTCACGATGCCCACCGATGACGACCCGGCGGAGCTGGTCGATCGACTGCTGCGTGTGTTCTTTGACGCTTAGCGAGAGGCGCGGTTGACCGCCGACACCACGGCACGCAACGACGCGGTGGTGATCGACGGCGCGATGCCGACCCCCCACACCGTGCGGCCGGCGACCGAGCCTGATGGGTGCCGACCCGCTTCGCCCGGCTGCGCCGCGCTCGCGATCGACACCGAAGCCTCCACATACGCGGCGGCCTGAGCGTCGTCGCCCGAGCTCATCGCGTGCTCGGAGTAATCCAGCACGGCCACGTCGAAGCCGACGCTCCCCAGCGCGTGGACGAAGGCGGCGAGCGGGCCGTTGCCGGTGCCGCTGATCTCCGTCTCCACGCCGTCGATCTTGACGGTGGCATCGATCGTCGTCGCCCCGCCGTCTTCGTCGGAGGCGTCGACGCGCTGCTTGATTCGCTCCAACGGCCGCACCGGGGCCAGGTACTCCTCGGAGAACGCCTCCCACATCTCCTTCGGCGAGACCTCGCCACCCTCGCCGTCAGTGATCTTTTGGATCACCTGCGAGAACTCGATCTGCAGCCGTCGCGGCAGGGCCAGGCCGTGATCGGCCTTCATGATGTAGGCCACCCCGCCCTTGCCGGACTGGGAGTTGACCCGGATCACCGCCTCGTAGGTGCGCCCGACGTCCTTGGGGTCGATCGGCAGATAGGGCACCTGCCAGAGCATGTCGTCGAAGTCGGTGTCCGCCTCGTCGGCGGCGATCTTCATCTGGTCCAGGCCCTTGTTGATGGCGTCCTGGTGGCTGCCGGAGAAAGCCGTGTAGACCAGGTCCCCGCCGTAGGGGTGTCGCTCGGGCACCGGCAGCTGGTTGCAGTACTCCACGGTGCGGCGGATCTCGTCGATGTTGGAGAAGTCGATCTGCGGGTCCACGCCGCGGGAGAACAGGTTGAGACCCAGCGTCACCAGGCACACGTTGCCGGTGCGCTCCCCGTTGCCGAACAGGCAGCCCTCGATCCGGTCCGCGCCCGCCTGGTAGCCCAATTCGGCTGCGGCGACGGCGGTTCCGCGGTCGTTGTGCGGATGCAGGCTCAGGATCACCGATTCGCGGTTGGCCAGGTTGCGGCTCATCCACTCGATCGAGTCGGCGTAGACGTTCGGGGTGGCCATCTCCACGGTGGCGGGCAGGTTGAAGATGATCGGGTTCTCCGGCGTCGGCTGGATGATTTCGCCGACGGCGTCGCACACCTGCCTGGCGTACTCGAGTTCCGTGCCCGTGTAGGACTCCGGTGAGTACTCGAAGCGCCACTGCGTGCCGGGATGCTTGGCGGCCTCCTCGACGCATTTGCGGGCGCCGTCGGTCGCGATGGCCTGGACCGCCGCCCGGTCGGCGCGGAATACCACCCGGCGCTGCAGGATCGACGTCGAGTTGTAGAAGTGCACGATGGCCCGCGGCGCGCCCGCGCACGCCTCGAAGGTGCGCTCGATCAGCTCCGGCCGGCACTGGGTCAGCACCTGGATCGTGACGTCGTCGGGGATGGCGCCCTCGGTGATGATGGCGCGGACGAAGTCGAAGTCGGTCTGGCTGGCCGACGGGAATCCGACCTCGATCTCCTTGTAGCCCATGCGTACCAGCAGGTCGAACATGCGGCGCTTGCGGGCCGGGCTCATCGGGTCGATCAGCGCCTGGTTGCCGTCGCGCAGGTCCACCGCGCACCACAGCGGGGCGTGCGTGAGGACGCGGTCGGGCCAGGTGCGGTCGGCCACGCGGATGGGCTCGACCTCTTCGGCGAAGGGCCGGTACCGGTTGATCGGCATCGACGAGCCGCGCTGGGGGTTCCAGGAGGGTTGGCCGGGTTGGGGCGGGCCGGCGGGTTTGACGATGGTGCGTGCCGACTTGTAGGCGTCGGGCGAATCAGGCTGGGTCACGGTAGTTGCTCCGGGGGTTTGGAAGGAACCTCAGACCGGCGCATCGCGAACTCCCGCGACGGGAGGCCGGTCTGGATCAGACCCCGTCGCGGCGTCCGAGGAGGAACACCCGCTGCACGGTGTGCACTCTACCGCCATCGGCGCCGTCAGGGAAAATTCCGCCGAAGTGAGGTCCGAGCCCACCCGCAAAGGCCCGAGCGCACCGGCATCGGCCGGAAAATCGGGATGCGCCCCCACGTATTCTGTTGTGGACTTAGGACCAGCCGGGGAAGGGAAACAGTGGCGCTCGTCGTGCAGAAGTACGGCGGATCATCCGTGGCGGATGCCGACCGGATCCGCCGCGTCGCGGAGCGCATCGTCGCGACCAAGAAGCAGGGCAATGACGTCGTCGTGGTCGTGTCCGCGATGGGCGACACCACCGATGACCTGATGGACCTGGCCCAGCAGGTCTGCCCGGCCCCGCCGCCGCGGGAACTCGACATGCTGCTGACCGCCGGTGAACGCATCTCCAACGCATTGGTCGCCATGGCGATCGAATCGCTGGGCGCGCAGGCCCGCTCGTTCACCGGTTCGCAGGCCGGGGTGATCACCACCGGCACCCACGGCAACGCGAAGATCATCGAGGTGACGCCGGGCCGGCTGCGGGACGCGCTCGACGAGGGGCGCATCGTGTTGGTCGCCGGGTTCCAGGGCGTCAGCCAGGACACCCGGGACGTGACCACGCTCGGCCGTGGCGGCTCGGACACCACCGCAGTGGCTCTGGCCGCGGCGCTCGGCGCCGACGTCTGCGAGATCTACACCGACGTGGACGGCATCTTCAGCGCGGACCCCAGGATCGTGCACAACGCCCGCAGGCTGGACACCGTGACGTTCGAGGAGATGCTCGAGATGGCGGCGTGCGGCGCCAAGGTGCTGATGCTGCGCTGCGTCGAATACGCTCGCCGCTACAACATTCCGGTGCACGTCCGGTCGTCATACTCGGACAAGCCGGGCACCGTCGTTAAGGGATCGATCAAGGACACTGCCATGGAAGACCCCATCCTGACCGGAGTCGCGCACGACCGCAGCGAGGCCAAGGTGACCATCGTCGGGATACCCGACATCCCGGGTTACGCCGCCCGGGTGTTCCGGGCCGTCGCCGACGCCGACGTGAACATCGACATGGTGCTGCAGAACGTCTCGAAGGTGGAGGACGGCAAAACCGACATCACCTTCACCTGCTCGCGCGACAGCGGGCCCACCGCGGTGGAGAAGCTCGACGCCCTGCGCGACGAGATCGGGTTCACCCAGCTGCTTTACGACGACCACATCGGCAAGGTGTCGTTGATCGGGGCGGGAATGCGCAGCCATCCGGGCGTCACCGCGACCTTCTGTGAGGCGTTGGCCACGGTGGGCGTCAACATCGAGCTGATCTCCACGTCCGAGATCCGGATCTCGGTGCTATGCCGCGACACCGAACTAGACAAGGCCGTCGTGGCGTTGCATGAGGCGTTCGGGCTCGGCGGCGAGGAGTCGGCGACGGTGTATGCGGGGACGGGTAGGTAGATGGTCGCGATTGGGGTAGTGGGGGCCACCGGGCAGGTGGGCCAGGTGATGCGCAGGCTCCTCGAAGAGCGTGACTTTCCCGCGACGACGGTGCGGTTCTTCGCCTCCGCCCGCTCACAGGGCCGCAAGCTGCCCTTCCGCGGCCAGGAGATCGAGGTCGAGGACGCCTCGACCGCGGACCCGGCGGGGCTGGACCTGGCGGTGTTCTCGGCCGGCAAGACGATGTCGCTGGTGCAGGCGCCGCGGTTCGCCGCCGCCGGCGTGACGGTGATCGACAACTCGTCGGCGTGGCGCAAGGACCCCGAGGTGCCGCTGGTGGTGTCGGAGGTGAACTTCGCGCGGGACGCCGCCAACCGCCCGAAGGGCATCATCGCCAATCCGAACTGCACGACCATGGCCGCCATGCCCGTCCTCAAGGTGCTGCACGACGAGGCGCAGCTGCAGCGCCTGGTGGTGTCCAGCTATCAGGCGGTTTCCGGTAGCGGGCTGGCCGGCGTCGAGGAGTTGGCCACCCAGGCGCGCGCCGTCATCGACGGCGCCGAGCAACTGGTGTACGACGGCGGCGCGTGCGACTTTCCGGCGCCGAAGACTTACGTGGCGCCGATCGCGTTCAACGTGCTGCCGCTGGCCGGATCGCTGGTGGACGACGGTTCCGGCGAGACCGACGAGGACCAGAAGCTGCGCTTCGAGAGCCGCAAGATCCTCGGCATCCCCGACCTGTTGGTCAGCGGTACCTGCGTGCGGGTGCCGGTGTTCACCGGGCACTCGTTGTCGATCAACGCCGAGTTCGCGCGGCCGCTGGCACCGGAGCGGGCCCGTGAGCTGCTGGAGGGCGCCGCGGGCGTCAAGGTGGTCGACGTGCCGACGCCGCTGGCCGCCGCCGGGGTGGACGAGTCGCTGGTCGGGCGCATCCGGCGCGACCCGGGCGTGCCCGACGGGCGCGGCCTGGCGCTGTTCGTCTCGGGGGACAACCTGCGCAAGGGGGCCGCGCTGAACACAATCCAGATCGCCGAGTTACTCGCCGCCCAGTTGTGAATCCGCGGGTGAGTTCCGCGACGCGGTTCTCGCTAGTTGTGGCCGCTTTGCTGGTGCCGCAGTGCTTTTGGATCGCGCGCGCCGATCCCCCGGCGCCGGCGCCGGAGCCGGTCCTGCAGCCGCTGGCGCCGGGCCAGGTGGTGCGTATCGGGCCGACGGCCGGCACCGGAACCCCCACGGGCGACTACGGCATCGGCGCGACGGACCTGTGTGAGTTCGTCGAGTTCCCCGCCGAGCTGTTGCAGGTCTGCGGCGACAGCTTCGCCGGCCAGGGCGTCGGCTTCGGCGGCTGGTACTCGCCGATCGCGCTGCATGTCGACACCGCGTCGGTGGACGACCCCGCCGGGGTGCGCTACACCGGCGTCACCGGGATCAACAAGCCGCTGCTGGCCGACCCGACGCCGCCCGGGGATTCCCAGTTGCCCGCGGGGGTGGTGCAGGTCAACCGACGCAACTACCTGATGGTGACGACGACGAAAAATCTTGAGCCGCAAAGCTCGCGGTTGGTGATGGCAGAACCGGCGCGCGGCGGCTGGCAGACCGTCGCGGGCTCCCGCCGCGACGGCTCCTACCAGGGCGGGCGCCAGTCGCAGATCAGCGGCTACTACGACCCGATCCCCACCCCGGACTCGCCGGGCGGCTGGGTGTACATCGTGGCCAACAGCTTCACGCGCCGCGATCCGGTGCTGCTGTACCGGGCCACGCCGCAGACGTTCATCGACCGGTCCCGGTGGCAGGGCTGGGCGCCGGGGCCCGGCGGCGGGTGGGGCAAGCCGCCGCGGCCGCTGTGGCCCGACCAGGTGGGCGAGATGTCCATTCGGCAGATCGACGGCAAGGCGGTGCTGTCCTACTTCAACGCCAGCACCGGCAACATGGAGGTCCGGGTCGCCGACGACCCGACCTCGCTCGGCACCGCGCCCGTGACGACGGTGGTGCAGCACGACGAGTGGCCCGATCCGGCGGAGAGCCTGCCGCCGCCGTTCGACAACCGTCTGGCACAGCCGTATGGCGGCTACATCTCACCAGGGTCCACCCTGGATGAGCTGCGGATCTTCGTCAGCCAGTGGGACACCCGGACCAGGGCGACCGCGCCGTACCGGGTGATCCAGTTCGCGGTCAACCCGTTCAAGCCGGATTAGCCTTCCAGCCAGTGGTTTTTGCAGGTAAACCGTGTTTTCAGCTCATAGCCGCTACTTAAGTAGCGCATAGCCATAACTATTGTTAACGCCCGCATCATGAGTCTCATGAGTGAAACATCTGACACACCAACTGTGCGGACCTCAACCGCAACCGCGCCCGCGCCGGCGGTCGAGCCGGCGCTCTTCCGGACCCCTCGGGTCTTCATTGCCGCGGCATGGGTCGCCATCGTCGCCGGCGTCGTGTTCATCGTCTCGGTCATCTTCTTCACCGGCATGGCGCTCGGCCATCACGGTCATGGCGGCATGCACCACCACAAGCACCACGCGGCGTTCATGCACCCGCACCGCTTCGGCGGCCCGGGTGGTCCCGGCGGGCAGGGTGGCCCGGGCGGCGGCCCCGGGGCGGTCCAGGGCGGCGGGCCCGCATCGGCGACACCGGGTGCCCCCGGACCCAGCCAGATCCCGTCGTCGGTCGCGCCGTCTCGCACGCCGTAGGCGCTTCGTCAAACCTCCACCGCTAGCCCGGCGCTCGAATGAGCGCCGGGCTACACAATTCACAGCAACTTTTGTCGGCGCAACCCTGTTATCGCGGTTGCCGAGACGGGCACTATTCAAGGCATGACCCAAACACCTGAACCGTCAGCGCAACCGACTTCCGTCGCCGCGCCGCCACAGTCGGCGCCCGCGTACGAGCGGGTCAAGCCGCCCAGGCTCTACGTCGCCGCCGCGTGGGTGGTGATCGTGGCCGGGATCGTCTTCATTCTGTCGACAGTCTTCTTCGCCGGCGCCATGGTCGTCGGTTTCAACCATCACTGCCACCACAAACATCATCACGGCATGATGTACGGCCCCGGTGGCCCCGGTGGCCCCGGTGGCCCGGGCGGCGGGCCGTGGCAGTTCGGCGGCCCGGGTGGTCCGGGGATGGTCGTCGGCCCGTGGGGTCCGCCGCCGGGCTTCGGGCCCGTCGGCCCGGGTGGCCCCGGCGGTCCCAGCCAGTCGCAGACACCCAGCGTCCCCGCACCGGCGCCGAACACCCCGGGCAACCCGCGTCCGTAGGCGTGCCCGCGGTGCCGCGCGGCATCCAAAGTTTTGGGCCCATTCGCATTAACGAGGAGGCAGCGAAATGACTGACCGCCATACCACCACCGACGCCGGCATCCCGGCACCCAGCGACGACCAATCGTTGACGATCGGCCCCGACGGGCCGATCCTGCTGCAGGATCACTACCTGATCGAGCAGATGGCGATGTTCAACCGGGAGCGCATCCCGGAACGCCAACCGCACGCCAAGGGCGGCGGCGCGTTCGGGCACTTCGAGGTGACCAACGACGTCAGCAAGTTCACCAGGGCGGCGGTGTTCCAGCCGGGAACCAAAACCGAGACGCTGATCAGGTTTTCGACCGTCGCCGGCGAGCGCGGCAGCCCGGACACCTGGCGTGACCCCCGTGGCTTCGCGCTGAAGTTCTACACGACCGAGGGCAATTTCGACATGGTCGGCAACAACACGCCGGTCTTCTTCATGCGCGACCCGATGAAGTTCCAGCATTTCATCCGGTCCCAAAAGCGCATGCAGGCAACGAATTTGCGCGACCACAACATGCAATGGGATTTCTGGACGCTGTCACCGGAGTCCGCGCACCAGGTCACCTGGCTGATGGGCGATCGCGGAATTCCCAAGAGCTGGCGGCAGATGAACGGCTACAGCAGCCACACCTACAGCTGGATCAACGCCGCCGGCGAGGTCTTCTGGGTGAAGTACCACTTCATCACCGACCAGGGCGTCGACTTTTTGACCCAGGAGGACGCCGACCGGCTGGCCGGGGAGGACGGTGACTATCACCAGCGGGACCTCTACGACGCGATCGAGCGCGGTGATCACCCGAGCTGGACGCTGAAGATGCAGATCATGCCGTACGAGGAGGCCAGGAACTACCGGTTCAATCCGTTCGACCTGACCAAGGTGTGGCCGCACGGTGACTATCCGCTGATCGACGTCGGCAAGCTGACCCTGGACCGCAACGTCACCGACTACCACACCGAGATCGAGCAGGCGGCCTTCGAGCCCAACAACACCGTGCCCGGCACCGGACTGAGCCCGGACAAGATGTTGCAGGCCCGCGGTTTCTCCTACTCCGACGCGCACCGCGCCCGGCTGGGGACCAACTACCGGCAGATCCCCGTCAACACGCCGAAGGTGGAAGTGAACAGCTACTCCAAGGACGGCGCGATGCGGATGAACAACGTCTCCGATCCGGTGTACGCCCCGAACTCCTACGGCGGCCCGCAGGCCGACCCGGCGCGCGCGGCCGAGGTGCGCTGGCACGCCGACGGTGACATGGTCCGCGCCGCGTACACGCTGCACCCCGAGGACGACGACTGGGGCCAGGCCGGGGCCATGGTCCGCGAGGTGCTCGACGATGAGGCCCGGGATCGCTTGGCGCACAACATCATCGGGCACGTTTCCAAGGGCGTCAAAGAGCCGGTGCTGTCGCGGGTGTTCGAGTACTGGCGCAACGTCGATCCCGACCTCGGTAAGAAAGTGGAGGAGGGGGTGCGGGCGCAATAATCCGGCGCTCGCGATCTCGCTCCCGCCCCTGGCATGATCGAAACCCATGACCATGCGGATCTGGGCCGCGGTGGTGACCGTCGGCGTGGCGGTCGGAGCGGGGTGGGGCGTTCCTGTTGCCGCCGCGCACCCGTCGGAGCCCGGGGTGGTCAATTACGCGGTCCTGGGCAAGGGGTCGGTCGGCAACATCGTCGGCGGGCCGATGGGCTGGGAATCGACGTTCACCCAGCCCTTCCAGGGCTTCTCCGTCGACGTGCCGGTGTGCAACAACTGGGCGGACGTCGGGCTGCCCGAGGTGTTCGACGATCCGGATCTGGCGTCGTTCAACGGGGCGACCACCCAGACGTCGGCCAACGACCAGACCCACTTCGTCAAACAGGCGGTCGGGGTGTTCGCCAACAACGACGCCGCGGCACGGGCGTTCCATCGTGTCGTGGACCGGACCGTGGGTTGCTCGGGCCAGACCACCGCGATGCATCTGGACAACGGGAGCACGCAGGTGTGGTCGTTCGACGGCGGCCCGGCGACGGGTACCGACGCGAATTGGACCAAGCAGGAAGCCGGCACCGACCGGCGTTGTTTCGATCAAACCAGGCTGCGTGAAAACGTGTTGTTGCAGGCCAAGGTCTGCCAGTCTGGCAACGCGGGTCCCGCGGTCAACGTCCTGGCCGGGGCGATGCAGAACGCCCTGGGCCAGTAGCGTGGACCCGCGTACTCGGGTATGCCGTGACTGGGGAGTCCGGCGGGACGGGAATATGTCGGTGCGATCTGCAAGATGAAGTAGTGGCAATTAATTTTCCGACAGCTGCGCAACAAGCCCGAAGGGATCGTGATATGGCCTTTGCCGCCGTCCGCGCCCCCGCAGCCGAGATCGCCGACTCTGTTGCCGCCGCAAAATACATCGCCGAGGGCTGCCTGATCGATGCGCCGCTGCGGCGCATCGGCCTGGAGCTGGAGGGGCATTGCCACGACCGCGCCGACCCGCACCGCCGGCCCGGCTGGGACGAGATCGCCGATGTGCTCGAGCAGCTGCCCGCCCTGCCCGGCGGCAGCGTGGTCACGGTGGAACCTGGCGGAGCCGTCGAGCTGTCCGGCCCGCCCGCCGACGGGGTGGTGGCCGCCATCGACGCGATGCATCGGGATCAGGCGGTGCTGCGGTCTGCCTTCGCCGACGCCGGGCTGGGTCTGGTTTTCCTCGGGGCCGATCCGCTGCGGCCGCCGAAGCGCATCAACCCCGGTCCGCGCTACCGCGCCATGGAGCAGTTCTTCGGCGCCAGCCGCTCCGGGGAGGCGGGCGCGGCGATGATGACGTCCACCGCGTCGATTCAGGTCAACGTGGACGCCGGGCCGCGGGACGGCTGGGCGGCGCGGGTCCGGCTGGCGCACGCACTGGGCCCCACGATGATCGCGGTCTCCGCCAATTCCCCGATGCTGGGCGGCGAGTTCACCGGCTGGGTGTCGACCCGGCAGCGGGTGTGGGGCGACATGGACTCGGCGCGGTGCGGACCGATCCTCGGCGCCAGCGGCGACGACCCGGGCACCGACTGGGCGCGCTATGCGCTCAAAGCCCCGGTGATGCTGGTGCACGACCCCGACGCGGTGGCCGTCACGCGGTGGGTGCCCTTCGCCGACTGGGTGGACGGCCGGGTGTTGCTCGGCGATCGACGCCCGACTCTCGCCGACCTGGAATACCACCTGACCACGCTGTTCCCGCCGGTGCGCCCGAGGCAGTGGCTGGAGATCCGCTACCTCGACAGCGTCCCGGACGCGTTGTGGCCGGCGGTGGTGTTCACGTTGGTGGCGCTGCTCGACGACCCGGTCGCCGCCGACCTCGCGGCCGAGGCCGTCGAACCTGTGGCCACCGCCTGGGACACCGCGGCGCGGGTGGGCCTGCGCGACCGGCGGCTCCACGAGGCGGCCAACAAGTGCGTGGCCGTCGCTGCCGCGCGGGCGCCGGCGGAGCTGACCGAGTCGATGCAGCTCCTGCTCAGCGGCGTCGAGCAGGGCCGATGTCCGGGCGACGACTTTGCCGACCGGGTCATCGAGCACGGCATCGCGCCGGTGGTGGCGCGCATGGCGCAAGGCGGCTTGTGACGTCCCGGGAGAGGCTTGCCGACGACATGGCGCGGGCGCGGGCGCGCACGCTGCGACTGGTCGAGTTCGACGACGACGAGCTGTGGCGGCAGTACGACCCGCTGATGAGCCCCCTGGTGTGGGATCTGGCGCACATCGGTCAGCAGGAAGAGTTTTGGCTGCTGCGGGGCGGCGATCCGGCCCGACCGGGGATGTTGCCGGCGGCCGTTGAGGGCCTCTACGACGCGTTCGAGCATTCCCGGGCCAGCCGCGCGGAGTTGCCGCTGCTGTCCCCCGAGCGGGCGCGGTCCTACTGCCGCACGGTGCGGTCGGCGGCGCTGGACGCTTTGGACGCGCTGCCCGACGACCCCGCCGGCGAGCAAGCGGCGTTCGCCTTCGGGCTGGTGGTCAGCCACGAAAACCAGCACGACGAAACCATGCTGCAGGCGCTGAACCTGCGCACCGGCGCGCCGCTGCTGACCGACGGCTCCGCCCTGCCCGCGGGCCGGCCGGGGGTGGCCGGGACGTCGGTGCTGATCCCGGGCGGCCCCTTCGTGCTCGGCGTCGACGCCGCGAGCGAACCGTACTCGCTCGACAACGAACGCCCCGCCCACGTCGTGGACGTGCCGGCGTTCCGGATCGGCCGGGTTCCGGTCACCAACGGCGAGTGGCGCCAGTTCATCGACGACGGCGGCTACCACCGGCCCCAGTGGTGGTCCGAATTCGGCTGGCACCACCGCCAGACCGCGGGCCTGACCGCGCCGCAGTTCTGGAGTTCCGACGGCAAAACCCGCGCCCGGTTCGGCTACCTCGAGGACATTCCCGCGGATGAGCCGGTACAGCACGTCTCGTACTTCGAGGCCGAGGCCTATGCCGCCTGGGCCGGCGCGCGGCTGCCCACGGAACTGGAATGGGAGAAGGCGTGCGCGTGGGACGCGGCGACCGGCGCCCGGCGGCGCTACCCGTGGGGCGAGCAGGCGCCTTCCGAAGCGTTGGCCAATCTGGGCGGCACGGCGCTGCGTCCCGCGCCCGTCGGCGCATACCCCGCCGGCGCCTCGGCCTACGGGGTCGAGCAGCTGCTCGGTGACGTCTGGGAGTGGACCGCCTCGCCGCTGCGGCCCTGGCCGGGTTTCGTCCCGATGATTTACGAGCGTTACTCGCAGCCGTTCTTCGACGGCGACTACCGCGTGCTGCGCGGCGGCTCGTGGGCCGTGGAGGCGGCGATCCTGCGGCCCAGCTTCCGCAACTGGGACCATCCGGTCCGCCGCCAGATCTTCTCCGGTGTCCGCCTGGCCTGGGATGTGGGCGACTGATGTGTCGTCACCTGGGCTGGCTCGGCGCGGACGTGACCGTCGCCTCGCTGGTGCTTGACCCGCCGTGCGGGTTGCGCGTGCAGTCATACGCCCCGCGCCGCCAGAAGCACGGTCTGATGAACGCCGACGGCTGGGGCGTCGGGTTTTTCGATCGCGACGTGCCCCGGCGCTGGCGCAGCCCGGCGCCGCTGTGGGGCGATGTGTCGTTCGACTCGATCGCGCCGGCGCTGCGCAGCCACTGCGTGGTGGCCGCGGTGCGCTCGGCGACCGTGGGGATGCCGATCGAGGCCAGCGCGACCGCACCATTCACCGACGGCCGTTGGCTGTTGTCGCACAACGGGATCGTCGATCGTTCGGTGCTGCCGCCCACCTCGGCTGCCGAATCGTCTTGCGACAGCGCAATACTCGCGGCCACCGTCTTCGAGCATGGGCTCGACGCGCTGGGCGACACCATCGCCGAAATCGGCGCCGCCGACCCGCTGGCGCGGCTCAACGTGTTGGCCGCCGACGGCTCCCGGCTGCTGGCGACCGCCTGGGGGGACACCTTGTTCATCCTGCGCCGCGACGACGGGGTGGTGGTGGCCAGCGAGCCCTACGACGACGCGCCCGGCTGGGAGGACGTGCCCGACCGGCACCTGATCGAGGTCACCTCGGCGGGCGTCAGGATGACGCCGCTCAATTCGAAAGGGTCTCAATGACGCTGACGCTGTCCAACCACCTCGCCGCCGACTCCGCGTATCACACGCTGCGTCGCGACGTGCTCGACGGCCTGCAGCAAACGCCGAAAACCTTGCCGCCCAAGTGGTTCTACGATTCGGTGGGCAGCGACCTGTTCGACCAGATCACTCGGCTGCCCGAGTACTACCCGACCCGCGCGGAGGCCGAGATCCTGCACGCGCGGTCGGGCGAGGTCGCCTCGGCCAGCGAGGCCGACACCCTGGTCGAGCTGGGCGCCGGGACGTCGGAGAAGACGCGACGGCTGCTGGACGCGCTGCGCGACCGCGGTTCGCTGCGCGGGTTCGTGCCGTTCGACGTCGACGCCAGCGTGCTGTCCGCCACCGCCACCGCCGTCCAGAGCGAATACCCGGGCATCGAAATCAACGCCGTCTGTGGGGATTTCGAGGAACACCTGACCGAGATCCCCGACGGTGGCCGGCGGCTGTTCGTGTTCCTGGGATCGACGATCGGTAACCTCACGCCCGAGCCGCGGGCGGAGTTTCTGGCCACCCTGGCCGGGGTGATGCGGCCCGGGGACAGCCTGCTGCTGGGTACCGACCTGGTCAAGGACACCGAACGGCTGGTGCGCGCCTACGACGACGCCGCCGGGGTGACGGCCCGGTTCAACCGCAACGTGCTCGCGGTGATCAACCGGCAACTCGACGCCGATTTCGATGTCGAGGCCTACCACCACGTGGCGCGCTGGAACACCGACGAGGAACGCATCGAAATGTGGCTACGAGCCGGCCGGGGCCAGCGGGTCCACGTCGGCGCGCTTGACCTGACGGTCGACTTCGCGGACGGCGAGGAAATGCTCACCGAGGTGTCGTGCAAGTTTCGCCCGGACGGGGTCAGCGCCGAACTGGCCGAGGCCGGGCTGCGTCGCGTCCGGTGGTGGACCGACGCCGCGGGCGACTTCGGGCTGTCGCTGGCGGTTAAGTGACGGCGGATTCGCTGGCCGACCGGTGGCGGGCGGCCCGTCCGCCGGCGGCCGGGCTGCACCTCGACAGCGCGGCCTGCTCGCGTCAGAGTTTCGCGGCGCTCGATGCCGCCGCCAAGCACGCGCTGCACGAGGCCGAGGTCGGCGGCTACGTCGCGGCCGAGGCGGCGGCCCCGGTGCTTGACGCGGGGCGGGCCGCGGTCGCGACGCTGTGCGGCATGCCCGACGCCGAAGTCGTGTTCACCACCGGCTCGCTGCACGCGCTGGATCTGCTGCTGGGCGCTTGGCCGGCCGATCGGCGCACGCTGGCCTGCCTGCCCGGCGAATACGGGCCCAACCTGGCCGTGATGGCCGCCCACGGGTTCGAGGTGCGCACCTTGCCGACCCTGGACGACGGCAGGCTGGCGCTCGACGACGCGGCATTCCAACTCGACGAGGACCCGCCGGATTTGGTCCACCTCACGCCCCTGGCCAGCCACCGGGGCGTGGTGCAACCCCTTGCCATGGTGGCCACGCTCTGCCGTCAGCTCGGCGTGCCGCTGGTGGTGGACGCCGCGCAGGCGCTGGGGCACATCGACTGCGCCGTCGGCCCCGACGCCATGTATTCGTCGTCGCGCAAATGGATCGCCGGGCCGCGCGGCGTCGGCGCCTTGGCCCTGCGGCCGGGCCTGATGGATCGGCTGACGCCGCGGCTACCGGCACCGCCCTGGGCCGGGAGCCTGTCGGTCGCGCAGCAGCTCGGCTTCGGGGAAGCCAACGCCGCTGCGCGCGTCGGCTTTTCGGTTGCCGTCGGCGAACATCTGGCCTACGGGCCGGAGTCGATCCGTGCTCGGTTGGCCGAGGTCGGCGACATCGCCCGCACGCTGCTGGCCGACATCGACGGCTGGCTGGTGGTCGAAGAGACGGAGGAGCCGAGCGCCATCACCACGCTGGCCCCCGTCGACGGCGCCGACCCCGAATCGGTGCGGGCATGGCTGCACGCCGAGCGGCGCATTGTGACGACCTACGCGGGGGTGGCGCGGGCGCCGGACGAACTGTCCGCGCCGGTGCTGCGGATCTCGCCCCACGTCGACACCACGGCCGACGACCTGGAGAGCTTCGCCGAGGCGCTGATCGCGGCGACCGCGGCGACCGGCACCTAGCGGTGCGGCCGGGCCGCGGCCCGAAGAAACCGATCTGGGAATTCTGGCCGCCAATTTTGACGGAAAGTATGAAAAGCACTGTGCTTATTAGGCACGTGTGCGGTAGGTTTTTCCGTAGCGCGCGCCCGGGTCAAGGGTCGGCCCGCGACGGCACGCCCTTCGATGACGAGCGGGTGAGAAAGGGTGCCGGATGAGTTCCGATCCGATGCCGGAGGCGGCGGCCTGGGATGGGCTGATCGGCGAATTGGGTTCGGCCGCAGCGTCGTTCGGCTCGGTGACCCCGGCGCCGGCGGGCGCGTACTTCTCTTTGCGGGGTGCGTGAAAGGAGATGGAGATGTCGTATCTGATCGCCGTGCCGGACGTGGTGCAGGGTGCAGCTCAGGACTTGGCAGGTATTCGTGCCTCGCTGACCGAGGCCGCCGCGACCGCGGGCCCCACCACGGGGATAGCGGCGTCCGCTGCGGACGAGGTATCGGTCGCGATCGCGTCGCTGTTCGACAGCGCCGGCCGGCAATTTCAAACCCTCAACGCTCAAGCACAGGCGTTCCACGCGGAGTTCGAAAGCCTGTTGGGTGCCGGCGCGGCGGCATATGTCAGCGCCGAGGCTGCCAATGCAGGGCAAGTGCTGGGCAACGCGGTAGCCGGTGGCGGCCAAGCGGTCCCCGCGGCGGCTGTACCCGCCGCGACCTATAGAACCTTCAACCTCTTCAACGGCGCGCTTGACATCAATATCGGGACGGGTGGCATTCAATTCACGATCAGCACGCCCGGGGTCATCCTGCCGGCAGTGCACGTACCTCCGATAAACGTCGCCGCCTTCAATCTGCCCCAGCTCACCATTCCACCCATAAACATCCCGGCCGGCTCCACGGTCGCCAATGTCACGGTGAGTCCGTTCAGCTTGCCGCAACTGTCGATACCGTCAATCAGTATCCCGGCCGGCACGACCCCGGCCACCATCACCGTCGGCGCATTTGACCTGCCGCAGATAACGACCCCAGCCATCACGGTGCCGCCGATCAACCTGCCCGCGGTGACCATACCGGCGTTCCAGACGCCCCTGATCCAGGTGACAGGGTGGAGCCTGCCTTCGATAACCGTTCCCCAGATCAATCTTCCCCAGATACAGATCCCGGATATCAATGTCCCGGGTGGCGGCCAGACGGTGGTCCATCTGCATACCGGAAACGTCCTCTTCCCGGACTATGACATCAATCTTCAGTCGTTCGATTTCGCACCATCACTTGGCTTCAACACACCTGGCTTTATCACCCCCTTCGTCATCCCCAGTATCCAAATCGGGGCTCTCACCCTGCCGTTCCTGAACATCAGTAACCCGAGCGGCGGCAGCTACGTGTTCCCGTCCATCGGCCTTTCCGGCTTCTCCATCCCGTCGGTCACCGTTCCGCCCATCGCCGTCGGCGGTTTCACACTGCCGCAGGTCAGCTGGCCGGCGTTCACCACGGCACCGCTGACCATCCCGCCGATCGGCGTGGGCGGTTTCACGCTGCCGCAGGTCAGCTGGCCGGGGTTCGCCACGGCTCCGCTGACCATCCCGCCCATCGGCGTCGGCGGCTTCAGCTTGCCCGACGTCAACGTCCCCCAAATCACCCTCGCGCCCGTCCAGCAGGAGCAGTTCCTGATCCCGCCAATACCCACCTGGTTGAACGGCGCGACCGTCATCGCGAACGACTTCGTTGGAATCGTGGAAGACGTCGCGGCCAGCCTGCTGGGCGTGGGCCCCTGACCCGCGCATGGCGCGGTTGAAACCTCAGCCGGTCTTGTGCGCCGTCAGCAGGTAGGCGGGCAACTTCATCCGGCCCTTCTCGTCGCGGTCGTGCGGGGGAAATTCGAACGGCGCGTTGGGCAGCTGGGGAATGTTCGCGTGGATGTAGGCGGGCCGGATTTCGTCGATGTCCCAGTACTTGCTCACCGCGGCGCGCAACTCGTCCTCGTCGACCTCGTTGGGCTTCGGCTCCATCTCGGCGGGGAAGGCGCCGTTGGCGAACACCAGCACGAAATAGCCGGCTCCCGGGGCGGCCGCGCGGTGGATCGAGCTCAGGTAGCCGTCACGGCCCTCCACCGGTAGCGAATGGAACAACGTGCTGTCGACGACCGTGGAAAAGCGTCCGTCGTATCCCGTGAAGGACGTGATGTCGGCCTGCACGAAACTGGCCGTGCTCAGGCCGCGTTCCTGCGCCGCCCTGGTGGCCGCCGCGACGGCGGTCGGCGTGAGGTCGATGCCGACCACGGTGTAGCCCTGCGCGGCCAGCGCCAGCGACAGCTCGGCGAAGCCGCACCCGGCGTCCAGCACGTCGCTGCGGAACTTTCCGCCCTCGATCAGCGCCGCCAACTCCGGCTGCGGCTCACCGATATTCCACGGCGGCGGCCCCTCGAATTCGCCGTCCTCGCGATAGGCACCGTCCCAATCCATGATGTCGGACGACATGGTTACCCCTTTGCGCTGCTATAGATCCCAGGTGTGCACGGGCTCGTTGGCGTGCATGTGTTCGCAGTACCGCCGCAGCATCTCGGCCAGTGCCGCGGGCCGGCTCATGCCGCCGTCCTCCAGGGTACGCACGGTGGAGACCTGCCAGGTCGCCCCGTTGCGGCCGGCACGGGCGCGGCCCTCGATGACGCCGAGGAAACGGTCGCGCACCTCGGCGTCGACACCCCAGCGGCGCAGGCCGTCGTCCGCGATCGGCAGCAACGTGTCG
Source organism: Mycobacterium sp. 852002-50816_SCH5313054-b (assembly GCF_001667185.1). GTDB lineage: Bacteria > Actinomycetota > Actinomycetes > Mycobacteriales > Mycobacteriaceae > Mycobacterium. The sequence continues at coordinate 54,372 of NZ_LZIC01000044.1, forward strand.
AGGACCAGTTCCCGGGCCGTCACCTTGCCGATGCCGGGCCAGAGCAGGCGGGCGTCGATGCCGTGGCGCGCGGCCGCGAGGAAGTTCTCCCGTGCCACAAGGAAACCCATCCTGTTCCACAGCGGGTCCGGGGCCTCGGACAGGCCGCGCAGTAACCCGTAGTAGAAGGCGGCGTTGCCGAGCATGTCGATGACCGTCGGGCCGGCCGGCAGCACCCGGTTCTCCAGCCGCAGGTGCGGACGCCCGTCGACGACGTCATAGACCGGGCGGTTCCAGCGGTACACGGTGCCGTTGTGCAGGCGCAATTCCCCAAGCTGCGGGGTGCGCCCGGCGGCCAGCTCGGCGACCGGGTCTTCGTCGGACACTTCCGGCAATAGGGACGGGAAGTATTGGATGTTCTCTCCGAACAGGTCGAGCACGGAGGTGATCCACCGTTCGCCGAACCACACCCGCGGTCGCACACCCTGGGCCTTGAGCTCCTCAGGCCGGGTGTCGGTGGATTGCGAGAACAACTCGATGCGGGTCTCCGACCACAACTGATGACCGAAGAAATAGGGGGAGTTGGCCGCCAGAGCCAGCTGCGGTCCCGCCAGCACCTCGGCTGCGTTCCAGTTGGCCGCGAATTCCTCGGGTGCCAGCTGCAGATGCAATTGCATGCTGGTGCAAGCGGATTCGGGTGCGATCGTCGCGGCGCGCCAGCTCAGCGGCTCTGGGCCGGAGATCTCGATCGGGATGTCCTCGCCGCGGGCGGAAAAGATCGAATCGTTGAGGGCCGCGTACCGCTTGGATTCGCTCATCCAGTTATGGTCGAGATGCTCGGGCATCAGCGTGGGCAGGATCCCGATCATCACGATGTGGGCCCCGCCGGAGTTGGCTTTCAGCTCGGCGTCGTTGAGGCTGGCCCGCACCTCGGCCTCCAGGTCCAGGCCGGTGTGCCCGGGCAACGGCCGGGGCGGGACGTTGAATTCGATGTTGTAGGCGCCCAATTCGGTCTGGTAGGCCGGATCCGCGATGGCGTCCAGCACGACACGGTTCGACATGGCGGGCTGGTAGTCGGCGTCGACGAGATTGCACTCGATCTCCATGCCGGTGAGCGGCCGGTCCGCGTCGAACCGCGACTGCGCGAGCATCGTCTCGAAGACGTTCAGGCACAGCCGCACCTTGCGCCGGTATTCCTCCCGCTGCGCGCGGTCGTACGTGGTGCGCTTGACCTCTTCGCCCACAACGCCGATGGAACAGGTTTACCGGCCGCAACGCAAGGGCGACAGGCTGACCTGTGCGGACGGGCGCCGGGCGGGTAGACCATCATGGACGTGCACGTCTGACATGGGTGGAGGAGAGCTCGTTGGCCGAGTCCGCGGAATTCGTAGCCGCCATCGATCAGGGCACCACGAGCACCCGGTGCATGATTTTCGATCACGACGGTGCCGAAGTGGCCCGCCATCAGCTCGAGCACGAGCAGATCCTGCCGCGCGCCGGGTGGGTCGAGCACGACCCGGTGGAGATCTGGGAGCGCACGTCGTCGGTGCTCATGTCGGTGCTGAACCGAGCCAATCTGTCGTCGAAGGAGCTTTTGGCCCTGGGCATTACGAACCAGCGGGAGACGACGCTGGTATGGAACAAACGAACCGGACGGCCGTATTACAACGCGATCGTCTGGCAGGACACCCGCACCGACCGGATCGCGTCCGCGCTGGACCGGGACGGTCGCGGCGATGTGATTCGCCGCAAGGCCGGCCTGCCGCCGGCGACGTATTTTTCCGGCGGCAAGCTGCAGTGGATCCTGGAAAACGTCGACGGGGTGCGCGAGGCCGCCGAAAGCGGTGACGCCCTGTTCGGCACCGCCGACACCTGGGTGTTGTGGAATCTGACCGGCGGCCCGCGGGGTGGCGTGCACGTCACCGACGTGACCAACGCCAGCCGCACGATGCTGATGAACCTGGAGACGCTGGACTGGGACGACGAGCTGTTGTCGTTCTTCTCCGTTCCGCGCGCGATGCTGCCGGCGATCGCGCCGTCGTCGCCGCTGCAGCCCTACGGCGTGACGCTGGAGTCCGGGCCCTTTGGCGGCGAGGTGCCGATCACCGGCGTCCTCGGCGACCAGCACGCGGCGATGGTCGGCCAGGTGTGCCTGGCCGAGGGGGAGGCCAAAAACACCTACGGCACCGGCAATTTCCTGCTGCTCAACACCGGCGAGACGATCGTGCGGTCCGACAACGGGCTGTTGACCACCCTCTGCTATCAGTTCGGCGACGCCAAACCCGTTTACGCGCTTGAGGGTTCGATAGCGGTCACGGGCTCGGCGGTGCAGTGGTTGCGCGATCAGCTGGGCATCATCAGCGGTGCGGCACAGAGCGAGTCGCTGGCCCGTCAGGTCCCCGACAACGGTGGCGTGTATTTCGTCCCGGCATTTTCCGGTTTGTTCGCCCCGTATTGGCGATCCGACGCACGCGGCGCGATCGTGGGGCTGTCGCGGTTCAACACCAACGCGCACCTGGCCCGCGCGACGCTGGAGGCGATCTGCTATCAGAGCCGCGATGTGGTGGACGCGATGCAGGCGGATTCCGGTGTGCGCCTTGAGGTGCTGAAGGTCGACGGTGGCATCACGGGCAACGACTTGTGCATGCAGATCCAGGCCGATGTGCTGGGTGTGGACGTGGTGCGGCCGGTGGTCGCCGAGACCACCGCGCTCGGTGCCGCCTACGCGGCGGGGCTGGCCGTCGGGTTCTGGGCGGACCCGTCCGATCTGCGGGCCAACTGGCAAGAGGACAAGCGCTGGACGCCGACGTGGGACGACGACCAGCGCGCCGCGGGGTATGCGGGCTGGCGGAAGGCGGTGCAGCGGACCCTGGATTGGGTCGACGTGTCCTAGCGTCGCTACCGCGAGCGCGCGTGTTTGTACGACGACACGCCGTGTCGGCTGTACATCTGCGCGCGCTCGCGGAGGGACCGGGTTAGTCCTCGCCGAGGATGCCGTACACCTCGCGGCGGGCATTGTTGAGGATTTCAACGATGCGCTGCTGCTGCTCGGCGGTGGCGGTATGCGCGGATTGCGCGACCGCGCCGAACAACTGGCCGATCGCGGCCCGCAGGTTGACCTGGCCGGGATCGGCGCCTTCGGCGATCTCGTCCCACGGTGGGGTCTCGATCTTTTCGGCCGCCGCGCGTCCCTCGTCGGTCAGCGTGAAAAGCTTTTTGCTGCCGCCGGTTTCGGTGGCGCTGACGAGGCCTTCGTCGTCCAGCAGCTGCAGCGTCGGGTACACCGACCCGGGGCTGGGCCGCCAGATTCCGTTGCTGCGCTCGGCGATCTGCTGAATCATTTCGTAGCCATGCATCGGCCGCTCGGCCAGCAGGGCCAAGATGGCCGCTCGCACGTCACCGCGGCGTCCACGGCCGCGGCCGCCACGACGCGACCCGCGCCGGCCACCCGCGCCGAAGCCGAATCCCGGGCCGAAGCCCGGCCCGAATCCGGGGCCGAAGCCCGGCCCGAAACCGGGGCCGAAGCGGTCGCCGCTGTGGTCGCGGAGGTGTTCGCGGAATTCCCGCCGGGCCTGGCGCCTGGCGTCGTGCAGGGCGCGCCGGTCCACCGGGCCGGGGCCGAATCCGAAACCGGGCCGCCCGGCGAACGGTCCCTCGGGGGGAGTGAATGGGTTACTCATGTTGGTAGTCCTTACGTTTTGGGGAAGGCACAGGTCGTGCGCTTCGGAGTATCACGATATATCGTAAACTAACGCGATGCAACAAGATATTCCGAGGAGAGCGTGGAAGACGCCGCACCGGCCACCTGAACTGCGGAAACACATAGCGACGACGCCGCGACGGCGCGGTTTGCCTCCCGCGGACTGCGGGTAGGAACTGAGGGATGGACGCTAACAACAACCTGACCGTCGGCAGCGGAACCCGGGGCGTCGCCGAGCCCACGCCGGGCGACGGCGGCCGCGGCCGCAACGCGCGGCCTTGGGTCAACTGGGGGTTGGCGCTGGCGATGGTGCCCGCCGCGGCCATCGTGATGCTCTTCGCGCTCGGCGCGGTGATGAGCACCGACGGGTGTAGTGAGCGCACGTGCCCGAACCTGGGCCGCGGCGGCATCGATTTCGGCGTCGCGTTCTACGGCGCGCCCGTCGTGGCCTTCGTCGTCATCGTGATCTCGTTCTTCACCGCCAAGCGCCGCGGGGGGATCGCGGTTCCGCTCGCCGGCTGGGCGCTTCTGGTCCTCGACGTCGCCCTGATGGCGGCGGCCGTCTCCGGCTAGGGCTAGACCGGCGGGGCGAAGTCACCCGGCTGCGGCTCCGGCGCGGCCGGGCCAGGCTGCGACCAGGGCGCGCCCGTTGGTGGTGCCGCCGGCCAGCCGGGCGGAGCCTGCTGCGGCCAGGGCGCCGCGGCGGGCATCGCGGGGCGAAGCCGCGCCAGCTCGCGGCGGTGTCGCTCGGCGAGCACCGCGGCCAGCACTAGCTCCGGCGGGGCGCCGGGCGGCGGCGGCGGGGCGATGCGCGACACGACGTCACCGGCGATTCGGTACGCCATCTGCTGGCGTAGGTGGCGGTCGAGTTGCGGTGCGCGGGAGAGGAATTGGCGCGCGACCTCGGCCTGACCGGGATCCAGGCCGGACAGCTGCAGCGAGGACGCCCACCATGCCAGTGACGGTGGCATCACGGGCGGCGGGTCGGAGCGCGGCCCGCGTTCGCTGATCACGACGGTGCCGGCAAAGACGTCGCCGATGCGTTTGGCCTTCGGCGACAACAGGCTGCAGATGACGGCGGGACTTCCCGCGAGCATCCAAATTTCGACCACGGAAGCGAGCGCGCGAAACAGCGCCTGTCGGAAGCGTTCTGGGCCGCCGTCGTCGGACACCACGCGCAGCCCCATCACGATCTTGCCGACCGATCGCCCCCGCGTGGCGGTTTCGAACAGCAGCGGATACCCGACGATCACCAGGACCGTGAAGATGAGCAGGATGGCGGCGCTCAGCGCGCTGTCGAACTGGGTGAGGGTGGCCGCCCACAACATCAGGCCCAACACGTAGCCGACGAAGATCACCGAGATATCGATCAGCGCGCCCACCGCCCGCACCGGCAGCTGGGCGATCTGCACATCGAGCACCACGGCGTCCCCGGTGACCACCTCCGACATAACACCGAACGGTACAGGGCGATTAGGCTGCGCAGGGTGGACGTCGACGCATTCGTGCTGACCCATCGCGGAACGTGGGACCGGCTGGACCAATTGGTCAAAAGACGCCGATCCCTGACCGGCGCCGAGGTCGACGAAATCGTCGAGCTCTACCAGCGGGTCTCCACGCATCTGTCGATGCTGCGGTCGGCGTCCTCCGACTCGCTGCTGATCGGTCGGCTCTCCAGCCTCATCGCGCGGGCCCGGTCGGTGGTGACCGGCGCCCACGCGCCGCTGAGCAGTACGTTCGTCCGCTTCTGGACGGTGTCGTTTCCGGTCGTCGCGTACCGCACCTGGCGGTGGTGGGTGGGCACCGCGGTGGCGTTTTTCGCCGTCGTGGCGGTCATCGCGATCTGGGTGGCCGTCAATCCGGAGGTGCAGGCCGCGCTCGGAACGCCAAGTGACATAGACGAATTGGTCAACCACGATGTGGCGTCGTATTACAGCGATCACCCCGCCGCGGCGTTCGCCCTGCAGGTCTGGATCAACAACTCCTGGGTCTCCGCCCAGTGCATCGCCATGTCGGTCGTGTTGGGGCTGCCGATCCCGATCATCCTGTTCAACAACGCCGCCAACCTGGGCCTGATCGCGGGGCTGATGTTCCAGGCCGGCAAGGGCGGCATCCTGCTGGGGCTGCTTGCCCCGCACGGGCTGCTGGAGCTCACGGCGGTATTCCTGGCCGGGGCGACGGGGATGCGACTGGGGTGGTCGGTGATTTCGCCCGGGGACCGGCCGCGTGGGCAGGTGCTCGCCGAGCAGGGCCGCGGAGTCGTCTCGGTCGCCGTCGGGCTGGTGGCCGTGCTGTTGGTCTCGGGATTGATCGAAGCTCTGGTGACGCCGTCCCCGCTGCCGACGTTCGTCCGGGTGGGCATCGGAGTCATCGCCGAGGTGGCGTTCCTGTCCTACATCGTGTACTTCGGCCGCCGCGCGATGAAGGCCGGCGAGACCGGCGATGTCGAAGATGCGCCCGACGTCGTCCCGACCGGCTAGGCAGCTCGGCTCGAAAGCTAAAGCCGGCCAGTGGCTTTCATCGCCAGGTAGTGGTCGGCGAGGGCGGGCGCGATCTCGGCGGGAGGCGCGTCGACGACTTCCACCCCGCTGTGGCGCAGCCGGGTGGCGATCGCGCGCCGGTCGTTGCGGGAGCGTTCAGCGGCCGCCGCGTCGTAGACCGCCGCCGCGTCCGAGCGCCCCGCCGCCAGCTGGTCGACGCGGGGGTCGCCGACGGCGGCGATCATCACGTGGTGTTTGGCCGACAGCTGGGGCAGCACCGGCACCAGCCCCTCGTCCAGCGCGGTTGCGTTGAGGTCCGTCAGCAGCACCACGAGCGAACGGCGCCTGGTGCGCCGCAGCACGGCGGCAACCATTGCACGCCAATCGGGTTCGATCAGCGCCGGTTGCAGCGGGGCCATCGCCTCGACCAGCTGGGCGAGCAGCTCGGTGCGCGACGCGCCGAACACGGCGGCGCGGCTCACCCGGTCGTGGGCGAGGAAGTCGACGTGGTCGCCGGCCCGCGACGCGAGCGCGGCCAGCAGCAGCGCGGCGTCCATCGACCAGTCCAGCCGGGGCCAGCCCGCCGGATCGGCGGCCGTCGGGTCGACGCCGACGCGCCCCGCCGCCGTGCGCCCGGTGTCGAGCACGATCACCACGCGCCGGTCGCGTTCGGGCCGCCACGTGCGGACGACGACGTCGGCGCGGCGCGCGGTCGCGCGCCAGTCGATCGAGCGCACGTCGTCGCCGACGACATACTCACGCAGCGAATCGAATTCGGTGCCCTGCCCGCGTATCAGCGTCGGCAGGAGGCCGTCGATCTCGCGCAGCTTGGCCAGCCGCGACGGCAGGTGCTTGCGCGACAGGAACGGCGGCAGCACCCGGACCTGGCCGGGCGCCGACTGCGAACCCTGCCGGCCGGCCAGCCCCAGCGGTCCGACGGACCGGGCGGTGACGAGCGCCGCCCGCTGATCGCCGCGACGAACCGGTCGCAGCCGCGTCTGCACGCGCTGGTGTTCCCCGGCGGGGATGCTGACGGCATGACTGCGCGGTTCGGCGCGCGCGCTGGGCGGCCAGGCGTCGCGGACCTGACCGCGGAACCGGCGGCGGCCGTCGTTGTGAATCACCAGGTCCATGTCCACCTGCTGCGCGAGCCGCGCCGAACAGTCCGGCGACCGGGCATAGCGCAGCCCGCGGGGGCTGGCCGCCAGCGCCGCGTCGGTGATCACCACGGCACAAAGGACGAGCAGCAGGACGACGAAAGCCCTTGCGGGCCAGGGTGCCGCCGCGATGGGCAGGACGCAGATCAGCGCCACCAGCCCGGTGCGTCCGGTCAGGACCACTAGCGGGGCACCGGAACCGACGCCAGGATTCCATCGAGCACGCCGTCGGGCGTGGCCCCTTCGAGCTCGGCCTCCGGGCGCAACATCACCCGGTGCCGCAGCGTCGGGCGGGCCATGGCCTTCACGTCGTCGGGGGTGACGTAGTTGCGGCCGGACAGCCACGCCCAGGAGCGGGCGGTGGCCAACACCGCGGTCGCTCCGCGAGGCGACACCCCCAGCTGCAGCGCGGGGGAGGAGCGGGTGGCGCCGACGATGTCGACGATGTAGCCCAGCACCTCGTCAGCGACCAGAACCTGTTGCACCGCTTGGCGTCCGGCGGCGAGCTCGGCGGCCCCAGCCACCGGCTTGATCGCCGACAGGTCGCGGGGGTCGAAGCCGTGCGCGTGCCGGGCCAGGATGGCGATCTCCGCGTCGCGCGCCGGCAGCGTCACGTTCAGCTTGAGCAGAAAGCGGTCCAGTTGGGCTTCGGGCAGCTGATAGGTGCCCTCGTATTCGATCGGGTTCTGCGTCGCGGCGACGATGAACGGGTCGGGCAGCGGCCTGGCTTCACCTTCCACGCTGACCTGACGCTCCTCCATGGCCTCGAGCAGCGCGGCCTGCGTTTTGGGCGGGGTGCGGTTGATCTCGTCGGCCAGCAGCAGGTTGGTGAACACCGGGCCCCGCCGGAATTCGAACTCGGCGGTGCGGGTGTCGTACACCAGCGAACCCGTCACATCGCCCGGCATCAGGTCGGGGGTGAACTGCACCCGCTTGAACTCGAGCTGCAGTGCGGCCGCCAGCGACCGCACCAGCAGCGTCTTCGCCACTCCCGGAACGCCTTCCAGCAGCACGTGGCCGCGACACAGCAGCGCGATCACCAGCCCGCTGACCACTCCCTCCTGCCCGACGACGGCCTTGGCGAGCTCGGCTCGCAACGCGAGCAGCGCCTCGCGCGCCGAATCGGTAGCGGGCGTCTGGGTGGTAGATGGTTGCGTCACGTGTGTGTGACCTGCCTTTCGATGTCGTCGAGCGCGCGGGCAAGGTGTAACAGGTCCTGGTCGGTGGCCGGGGGTGGCCCGAACAAGTGGTAGGAGACGAATCCCGGGTCGGTGCCGCCGCGTTGGGCCACGGTCGCCACCACCGCCGGTGCCGGCGCGCCCGGGCCGAGGCCCAGGCGGGGAAGCAGCCGCTGCACGGTCGCGGTGCGTAAGGCGGCGGCGGCGCGATCGCGGGCCCGCCGCGACCGGTAGAGCCGGCCGCGACCCTCGACGGTCTCCGAAGCCCGAACCACGACGGGCAACTGCTCGGCCACCAGCGGCCCTGGCCGGCGGCCCTTCCACAGGGCGACCAGCAGCACGACCAGGCACAGCTGCCACACGATCCAGGTGACATTCTCCGGGATCAGATCGAAAACCGATGACGGCGCGGATGTTTCGCCCTCGATGCGGTGGGGCGCGTACCAGACGAGGCGGGGCCGGTCGCCCGCGAGGTTCATCGCCAGCGCGGCGTTGCCCGCCTGCAACAGGCCCCCATTGGTCATGAAGTCGGTGTTGCCGACGGCCGTGACGGTACGCCCGTCGTCCCGATAGCGGATCAGCACCCCGTCGTAACAACTGGTCACGGCGCGGGCGTCGGCGGCCTGGTAGGTGTCGCTCGGCCCGAAGCGAGCGGTCCCGGCGCGAATAGCCTCGCGCAGAGTGCAATTCGGGTTGCTGTCAAAGGAGATGCTCCCGACCGATTTCCGCACGCCCGGCATCAGCGCTTCGCGGGTGCGCGCCGTCGGTTCCACCAGCAGCAGATCGCCGGGAACCCCCGCCAACCGGTCCAGCATCGTGGCGTCGGTGAGGAACTGGCTCTGCGCCACCAGGATCTGTGTGCCGGGCCGCGCCGCGCGTTCGACGTCGCCGATGGTGTCGGCGACCACGACCTCGACGCCGCCGTCGCGCAGCAGCGTCACCAGCCCGCGCGCCCCGTCGGGCAAGGTCGATTCCGGGTCCATCCGGTCGCCGGGCCGCGGTGCGGTCAGGTAGGCGCCGAGGCCGGCGATGGCGGCGAGCGCCAGGATGGTGAGAACCGCCCAAGCCCACGGCCCCCAGCGCCGTGCGGCCCCGGCTGCCGGACGCGCCGCGACGGTGGCCGTCACCGGACCTGCGCCCATGCTTCGGTCGCGGCGGACCGGCCCGCCATCGGCGGTGTGGCCGGTGCGCGTGATTGCAGGTGGTCGTCGAGGCCGGCGATCATCCGGTAGGCGGCCTCGGTGCCGGGCCGCTCACCATACGTCACATCGTTGAATGCCGTTGCTGCCTGGGACAATTCGTCGGCCAGGTGGGGAAGCGCAGCGCCGGCGTCCCGGGCCAGCTCGTTGGCGGTGCGGCCCGGAGCCGCTTCCAGGACGCCGGTCTCCTCGAGCTGGCGCGCGACGGCGCGCAGCCGGTGCCGAATCGCCGCAGACCAATTCCCCTCTGCGGCATAGCTTTCGGCGGTAGCGCGATGCTGGGCCGCGGTGAGTTGGGCGGCCTCGAACAGCAGGTAATCGCCGCCACGGTTGGTGCGTATGGTGCGCCTTGCGATGTGGATGCCGACCACCACCGCGACCGCCAGCAGGATGAGGAGGATGGTGGTGGTGAACCATCCGCCCGGTATCTTCGCGGTCTTTTCGAGCAGCCGGTACAGCATTTCGTTGACCCACTCGGCGAATTGTCGGGCCGCGGAACCCTTGGAGTAGATCGGCTTGTTCAGCTCGAGTTGTGCGGCCTGATGGGCGGCATCGCGGTCGATGTCGATGGAAGGCACGGTCAGTGAGTCCTCAAACCGGCCGGGTCAGCCACAGGTTGTCGGTGGACTCGACCGCGTAGGGCCCGCCGGCGGCGCCGCTCTGCAGCACCAGGTCGAACGCCTCGGCCCGCATCCGGCGGTCGGTGTAGAGCAGCACGATGACACCGGCGTTGAACGGCGCGGTGATGATCTGGCCGATCGCCGTCCCGACGGCGCCGATCGCGGTGCCCAGCAGCAGCCCTCCCGTGGACGGGCTCATGGTGGCGAGCAGGATCTGGCCGCCGATGGCGAAGGGCGCCGCAACGGCGTTGCCGATGAAGGACGCCACGATGAAGGTCAGGGTCCGGATCCCCAACACCCGCCAGAAGCCGCCACGGACCAGCGCGAACGATCGGGCGACCGCCTCGAAGACGGGCAGCCGCTCCAGGACGATCAGCACGGGCGCGAACAGCACCACGGTGTACAGGTAGACCAGCAACGCGATCACCACAAGCACCAGCGGCAGGCCCAGCAGCAACGCGGGCGCCGGCCCGCCGGCCACGGCCAACAGCGCGATGGCAACCGTCACCAGCCCGAAAAGAACCGCCACCACGGCGGCTTCCAGCAGCGCCAGCCCGAGCAACGGCACCAGCCGCCCCCGGATCTTGATCCAGGTTTCACCGATGGTGATCGGCGATCCGAACACCGCCCGGCCCACGATGACGGTGAGCATGCCGGACAGCAGCATGCCGCCGAGCCACGTGACCAGCATCCCGGCGGCCATCGACGCCATCCAGGCGCCCACGATGCCGCCGCTCAGCTCGTTGGAGCGCGCGATCGTGATCCTGCCGTAGGCGGCCAACGGGCCGAACGTCGCCGCCAGCGAGATCAGTTGCATGAGCACGACCACCATCGCGGTCAGTCCCAGCGTCGCCCGCGGGTTGGCTCGGACGTAGCCGACCGCGCCGTTGAAGATGTCGCTGAGCGTCAGGGGGCGCAACGGGATGATCCCGGGTTTGATCGCCCCGGGAACCAACTGCGGCTGACCGTAAGGCGCCCCGTAACCGTAAGGCGCCCCGTAACCGTAAGGCGCCCCGTAACCGGGCGGTGGGCCGTAGCCGGGCGGTGGGCCGTAGCCGGGCGGCGGGCCGTAGCCGGGCGGCGGGCCGTACCCCGGAGGGGGGCCGTACCCGGGAACAACCGGATAACCGGGCGGCGGCGCGTTCACCGTGTGCTGAGGCCTTCGAGGCCTTCGCAGCCACCTTCGCAACCGGGCCAGTCGTTCGTCATGGGCTCCATCCTGTCGGCGGTCCGGGCATTTCACAATCTTGACCGGTGCCCCGGCGCGTAGCGTCTCAGGCATGGCGGAACTGAAATCCCGGCTGCGGGCCGACCTCACCCAGGCGATGAAGGCCCAGGACAAGTTGCGAACCGCGACCCTGCGCATGCTGCTGGCCGCGATCCAGACCGAGGAGGTCTCGGGCAAGCAGGCGCGCGAGCTTTCCGACGACGACGTCATCAAGGTGCTGGCCAGGGAATCGCGGAAGCGTGGGGAGGCCGCCGAGATCTACACCCAAAACGGTCGCGGTGAGCTCGCCGCCAACGAGCACGCCGAGGCGCGGGTCATCGACGAGTACCTGCCCACGCCGCTCACCGAGGCCGAACTGGCCGACGTCGCCGACACCGCGATCGCGCAGGTCGCCGAGGAGATCGGGGAGCGGCCGGGCATGAAGCAGATGGGCTTGGTGATGAAGGCGGCCACCGCGATCGCGGCCGGCAAGGCCGACGGCGCGCGGCTGTCGGCGGCGGTGAAAGAGCGACTGTAGGCCACTGCGTCGGGACCCATTCCCCCCGCAACGCCTTTCGCGCCGATCAAACGACCGTCCGGGTGCCGTCTCCGCCGCGCCTCGTGGCGTGTTGCGCGTCGAGTTGCTCCAGCAATGGCACCGCGACGCGCCTTGTGGTGCCCAGCGCGCGGCGCGCCTCGCTCACGGTGAACGGTTGGGGCAGCGTGGCGAGGACCCTCGCCGCTCGGTCCAGCGCGTCGGGTCCCAGCACGACACCGTCGGCGATCCGGGTCAGCCGCCCGGCGCGCACCGCCGCGGCCAGCTCGCGGGGGCCGAGCTTCAGGTCGGCCAGTTCGTCGGCCTCCGGCGCGCGGAAGGGCTCGGCGGCCAGCCACTCCTCGATCGCGCGCACGGCCTTGTCGACGCGGGGCGGCAGGCTCGCGCCGGGTGCGCGGACCAACCCGTCGACCACCTCGACGCCGGTGCCGGCGATCAGCGGCGCCAAGAGCTCGGCTGCGGGGAGCCCGGCTCGCTGGCGCAGCGCCTCCAGCGGCATTCCCGCCGCGATGTCGTGCTCGTCCGCCCAGCGCCGCACGGCCGCGGTCGCGCAGTCGCGGCGGTCGGCCCACCACCGCGGGTCCACCACCCAGTCGCCCACCCGAAGGCCGCAAAGCGGCAGGCCCATCGCGCGCAGTTCGCCCGCCCGCGCGCAGTCGGGCGTGCGGGCGCGGCCGGTCGCCAGTTCGGCGGCGCGGTCGCGGGCCGCGCCCCGGCGGCGCAACCCCGGCGGCCGCACGTCGAGTACTTCGACGCCGGCCGCGATCCGGTGCTCCCCGGAATCGCGCAGCAGCCCGACATCGGAAACCCGCAACGGCAGCGGCCTCGCCAGCCGCAGCCGCGCCGCGGCCTCGCCCAGCTGACGCACCTGCACCGGTACCGCGGCGGACCCGATGTGCAGGACGAGCTGCCGGTGCAAAGCGTCCGGCGATCGCAGCCCGACGTCGATCTCCGCGGTGTCCAGCCAAACGCCCGGCGTCCGAACGGTATCCCCGCGATCGATCTGGTGGCGGTCCACGCCGCGCAGGTTGAGCGCGACCCTGGAAACCGGGCCCACCGCGTCGGCAGCGCGGCCCAGCGACTGCAGCCCGCGGACGGTGACGCGCCGCCCGGCCAGCTCCAGCTCGTCGCCCACCCGCACCGTGCCTGCGGCCAGCGTGCCGGTCACCACCGTGCCCGCGCCCCGGACGGTGAAGCGGCGGTCGACCCACAGCCGCACGTCGGCGCCGGGGTCCGGGGTGGGCAGCCGGTCGGTCAGCGCCAGCAGTTCGGCCCGCACCCGATCCAGGTCGGTGCCGATCACGACGGGCGCGTCGCCCAGCGACGTGGCGGCCAACCGCTCGGACACCTGCGCGACGGCCGGGCCGGGATCGGCGAGGTCGGCCTTGCTGATCACCACCAGGCCGTGGCGCACCCCGAGCGCGCCCAGCGCCGCCAGGTGCTCTTCGGACTGTGGCATCCAGCCCTCGGTGGCTGCCACCACGAACACGACGGCCGGGACGGCACCCACCCCGGCCAGCATGTTGGCCACGAACCGCTCGTGGCCCGGCACGTCGACGAATGCCAGCTGACGTCCGCCGAACTCGGTCCAGGCAAAGCCCAGGTCGATGGTCAGGCCCCGGCGCTGTTCCTCGGCCAGCCGGTCCGGCCACATGCCGGTGAGCCGGTGCAGCAGGGTCGACTTGCCGTGGTCGACGTGCCCCGCGGTGGCTAGGACGAACATGCCAGCACCGCGGCCGCCAGCAGCGCGTCGTCCTCCGGCGCCACGGTGCGCAGGTCCAGCAGGCACCGGCCGGCCTCGATGCGACCGACCACCGGTGGGCTGCCGGCCCGCAACGCGGCGGCGTACGACTCGGGCAGGCTCACGGCGGCGCTGGGCAGCTCGACGCCCGGCGCCCCGCCGCCGCCGACGGCCGCAACGCACTCCACCGCCAGTGCGCCGGGCAACCGAGCGGCAAGCGACTCGGCGCGCGCCCGCAGCCGCGCGACGTCCGCGGCCAGCGCCTGGTGCACCGGCGTCGGGGGGCCCGTCAGGGTCGCCTCCAGCGCGGCGAGGGTGAGCTTGTCGACGCGCAGGGCGCGCGCCGACGGGTGCCGGCGCAGCCGCTCGATGAGCCCGGCGTCGCCGAACAGCAGGCCGGCCTGCGGGCCGCCCAGCAGTTTGTCGCCGCTCGCGGTGACCAGGTCCGCGCCATCGGCCAGCATCGACGCCGCGTCCGGCTCGTCGGGCAGCGCGGGATGCGGGGTCAGCAACCCGGAGCCGATGTCGACCACTAGGGGTACGTCATGTTCGCCCAAGAGGCCCGCCAGCTCGCCGACGCTCACCGCCGAGGTGAACCCGGCGACGTGGAAGTTCGACGGGTGCACCTTCAGCACGAAACCGGTCTCCGGCCCGATCGCGTCGGTGTAGTCGCGCGGGCTGGTGCGGTTGGTGGTGCCGACCTCGCGCAGCCGCGATCCGGTGGCCGCCAGCAGCTCGGGGATGCGGAACCCGTCGCCGATTTCGACGAACTCGCCGCGGCTGAGCACGATCTCCTTGCCCGGCGCGAGCGTGACGGCGGCGAGCAGCAGCGCGGCGGCGTTGTTGTTGACGACGTGCACGCCCCCCGCGCCGGGCACCGCCCGGGCCAGGGCGGCCAGCGCGCCGCGACCCCGGCGCGCGCGCCGGCCGGTCGCGAGGTCGAACTCGACGTCCGTGGTGCCCGCCGCGGCGACCACCGCGTCCACGGCGGCCCGCGACAGCGGCGCCCGGCCCAGGTTGGTGTGCACCACCACCCCGGTGGCATTGAGGACGGGCCGCAGGCTGGATGCCGTGGGCGGCAGCGCGGCGACCGCGCATTCGGCGACGCGCTCGGGCTCGATCTCGCCGGCCCGCGCCCGCTGCTGGGCGTCGGCGATCACCGCCTTCACCAGCGCGCGGCCCAACACCCGCTCGGCCTGGGCGAGGCGCGGATCGGCGAGCAGTGTGTCGGTGCCGGGCACCCGCCGGCGCGGGTCGCTCATGTCGGGCTCGAAGGAGTATGGCGGAGGCGGACGGGAATCGAACCCGCCAGCGGCAGCGTCTGCCGTTCGACGGTTTTGAAGACCGCGCCGATCACCAGACCGGACACGCCTCCTCGGACCATGCGGACAATTATGTATCCGTGGCCTACCGACTGACTCAGTACGCCCACGGCGGCGGCTGCGCGTGCAAGATCCCCCCCGGGGAGCTGGAGGACGTCGTCCGCGGGTTGGGGGCGAGCGTCCCGCGCGACCCGCTCGGCGAATTGCTGGTCGGGCTGGACCACGGCGACGACGCGGCCGTGGTGCGCCTCGAAAACGGCACGGCGCTGATCGCGACGACGGACTTCTTCACCCCGGTTGTCGACGACGCCTACGACTGGGGGCGCATCGCGGCCGCCAACGCGCTGTCCGACGTGTACGCCATGGGCGGGCGACCGGTGGTGGCGGTGAACTTGCTGGGCTGGCCGCGCGACGTGCTGCCGTTCGAGCTGGCGGCCGAGACGCTGCGCGGCGGGCTGGACGTGTGCGGCCTGGCCGGCTGCCACCTCGCCGGTGGGCACAGCGTCGACGACCCCGAGCCCAAGTACGGACTGGCCGTCACCGGGGTCGCGGACCCGAACCGGTTGTTGCGCAACGACTCCGGCAAGCCCGGCATCCCGCTGTCGCTGACCAAGCCGTTGGGGATCGGTGTGCTCAACAGCAGGCACAAGGCCACCGGCGAGCGCTTCGAGCAGGCGATCGAGGCGATGACCACGCTCAACGCCGCCGCGGCCGCCGCGGCACTGGCCGCCGGTGCCGAATGTGCCACGGACATCACCGGATTCGGTCTGCTCGGTCACCTGCACAAGCTGGCGCGGGCCAGCGGCGTCACGGCGATCGTCGACGCGACGGCCGTTCCCTACCTGGAGGGCGCGCGGGAGGCGCTGGCGGCGGGCTACGTCAGCGGCGGCACGCGGCGCAACCTCGACTGGGTGGCGCCGCACGTCGACCTGTCGGGGGTCGGCGAGGACGAGGCCCTGTTGCTCGCCGACGCGCAGACCTCGGGCGGGCTGCTGATCGCCGGCGAGATCCCGGGCGCGTCCGTCATCGGTGAGCTGGTGCCGCGCGGCGAGCACACCATTGTGGTCCGCTGAGCGAGCGGGGTTTCGACGCCGCGCACTAGGGTAAAAGCCATGGCTATGCGCAAGCTATTCCTGGAGTGGCCGGTCCTGCGTCAGCTGCGTTCGGCGGACAAGCTCGGCCGCGGGTCGGCGGTGACCTCGAAGCACACCCGCGCCGTCACGCCGCGCACGACGACGGCCGACCGCGTGGTGCAGAGCATCTGTCCCTATTGCGCGGTCGGTTGCGGGCAGCGCGTGTACGTCAAGGACGATCGGGTGGTCCAGATCGAGGGCGACCCAGACTCGCCGATCTCGCGAGGCCGCTTGTGCCCCAAGGGCGCTGCCAGCGAACAGCTGGTGAACTCGCCGGGCCGGCAGCTGCACGTGCTGTACCGCGCGCCGCGCGCTACCGAATGGCAGCCCCTCGAGCTGGACACCGCGATGGACATGATCGCCGACCGCTTCGTCGAGTCCCGCCGCCACACCTGGCAGGACATCGACAAGAAGGGCAACCTGTTGCGCCGCACCATGGGCATCGCGGCGCTCGGCGGTGCGACCCTGGACAACGAAGAGAACTACCTCATCAAAAAGCTCTTCACCGCCGCGGGCGCCATCCAGATCGAGAACCAAGCTCGCATTTGACACTCCGCCACGGTTCCCGGTCTGGGAGCCTCGTTCGGGCGCGGTGGCGCCACCCAAACGCTGCAAGACATGGCCAACGCCGACTGCATCGTCATCCAGGGCTCCAACATGGCCGAGTGCCACCCGGTCGGTTTCCAGTGGGTCGAGGAGGCCCGGTCGCGCGGCGCCCGGGTGATCCACGTCGACCCGCGCTTCACCCGGACCTCGGCGGTGTCGGACAAGCACATCCCGATCCGGGCCGGCTCCGACGTGGTCCTGCTCGGCGCGCTGATCAACCACGTCCTCACCAACGACCTGTGGTTCAAGGAATATGTCGTCGCCTACACGAACGCCGCGACGCTGATCAACGAAAAGTTCAGGGACACCGAGGATCTGGGTGGCCTGTTCTCCGGGTTCGACCCCGAAACCGGGCAGTATGACACCTCGACGTGGGCGTATGACGAGCAGGGCAACGGCCAGATCGAGTCCCCGGGTGGCGGCCACACGCACGGCGCCACCGCCGCGCAGAGCGCCGCGGGTGACGAGCAGGGCAGCGGCGGTCCACCGCTTCAGCATGCGCGGGTCAAGCGCGACGAAACCCTGCAGCACCCGCGGACCGTATTCCAGATCCTCAAGCGCCACTACGCCCGCTACACCCCGGAGATGGTCACCGACGTCTGCGGCATCAGCCGCGCGGATTTCGATTACCTGGCCCGCTCCATCGTGGAGAACTCCGGACGCGAGCGCACCACCTGCTTCGCCTATGCCGTCGGGTGGACGCAGCACACCCTGGGGGCCCAATTCATCCGCACCGCAACCATTTTGCAGCTGCTGCTGGGCAACGTGGGCCGCCCGGGCGGCGGCATCATGGCGCTGCGCGGCCACGCGACCATCCAGGGTTCCACCGACATTCCGACCTTGTTCAACCTGCTGCCCGGCTACCTCCCGATGCCCAAGGCGGGCATGCACGACACCCTGGCCGACTACCTCGACGCGGTCGGGTCGAAGAAGCAGAAGGGCTTCTGGGCCAACGCCGACGCCTACACCGTCAGCCTGCTCAAGGCGTGGTGGGGCGACGCGGCCGTCAAGGACAACGACTGGGCCTACGACTACCTGCCGCGGCTCTCGGGCCCGCACGGCACCTACCAGACCGTGATGGGCATGCTGGCCGACGAGGTGGAGGGTTACTTCCTGCTCGGCCAGAACCCCGCGGTCGGTTCGGCGCACGGCCGCTTGCAGCGCCTCGGCATGTCCCACCTCAAGTGGCTGGTGGTCCGCGACCTCAACCTCATCGAGTCGGCCACCTGGTGGAAGGACGGGCCGGAGATCGCGTCGGGCGAACTGCAAACCGAGGAGATCGAGACCGAGGTGTTCTTCCTGCCGGCGGCCAGCCACGTGGAGAAGGCGGGCTCCTTCACCCAGACCCAGCGGCTGGTGCAGTGGCGGCACAAGGCCGTCGAGCCGCCGGGCCACTGCCAGAGCGAACTGCAGTTCTTTCACGAGCTCGGCAAGCGGATCCGGCAGCGGCTGGCCGGCTCCACCGACGGGCGTGACCGGCCGCTGCTGGACCTGACGTGGGACTACCCCACCGACGAGCACGGCGAGCCGGACGGGGAAGCCGTGCTGGCCGAGATCAACGGATATCAGGTCGGCGAACGCGAGCCGCTTTCGTCCTACACCGAGCTGCGCACCGACGGGTCGACAGCCGCCGGATGCTGGATCTACACCGGGGTGTACGCGAACGCCACCAACCAGGCCGCGCGCCGCGTCCCACACGGCGGTGAGTCGCCGAGCCAGCAGGAGTGGGGCTGGGCGTGGCCGGCCGACCGGCGGATCCTCTACAACCGTGCCTCCGCCGACCCGGACGGCAAGCCCTGGAGCGAGCGCAAGCGGTACGTCTGGTGGGACTCGGACCGGCAACGCTGGGTCGGATACGACGTGCCCGACTTCGTGGCCGACCGGGCGCCGGGCAGCCGGCCCGATCCCGACCTCGGCGGCCCCGACGCCCTGGCCGGCGACGACCCGTTCATCATGCAGGCCGATGGCAAGGGTTGGCTGTTCGCGCCGAAGGGCGTGGTCGACGGGCCGCTGCCCACGCACTACGAACCGCAAGAATCACCCGTCGCGAACCCGCTGTATCGCCAACAGCGCAACCCGGCACGAATCATCTTCCCGCGCAAGGATAATCTGAGCGCCCCCAGCGCCGGGGAGCCCGGGGCCGATGTCTATCCGTACGTGTTCACCACCTACCGGCTCACCGAGCATCACACCGCCGGCGGGATGAGCCGGTGGCTGCCCTACCTGTCGGAGCTGCAACCGGAGATGTTCTGCGAGGTGTCCCCGGAGCTGGCCGCCGAGCGCGGCCTCGAGCCCTACGGGTGGGCCACCATCGTCTCGCCCCGCGCGGCGATCGAAGCCCGGGTGCTGGTCACCAAACGCGTTGCGCCGCTGGTCATCAACGGCCACACGGTGCATCAGATCGGGTTGCCCTACCACTGGGGCGTGGGCAGTGACGCGGTGGTCAGCGGCGACGCGGCCAACGACCTGCTCGGCGTGACGCTGGACCCCAACGTCCAGATCCAGGAGTCCAAGGCCGGGTCGTGCGACATCCGCCCGGGGCGCCGGCCGCGGGGCGCGGAACTGCTGCGCCTGATCGCCGAATACCAATCCCGCGCCGGCGCCACCACCGAAACCGGGAACGCACGAGTCAGCGACGGCGTAGGGGAAGGGGGAACCGATGGGTCAGCTGAGCGGGCCGACCGACCCGACGAGTGACGCCGGTTGGTCAGAGCCCAAGCCGCGCAAGGGATTCTTCACCGACACCTCGATCTGCATCGGCTGCAAGGCGTGCGAGGTGGCGTGCAAGGAATGGAACCGCAACCCGCAGGACGGCGAGCTCGAACTGCTGGGCTCCTCCTACGACAACACCGGCTCGCTGGGCGCGAGCACGTGGCGGCATGTTGCCTTCATCGAGCAGGGCCGCGACCGCATCCAGGAGGCGCGCGAATCCGGGCGTGCCCTCATCGAGTTGGGGATGCCCCCGATCCCCGGGGCCGCGCGGCGCCCGGACATCACGCCCCCGGGCACCCCGGAGTTCCGCTGGCTGATGTCGTCGGACGTGTGCAAGCACTGCACGCACGCCGGCTGCCTCGACGTCTGCCCGACGGGGGCATTGTTCCGCACCGAGTTCGGCACCGTCGTCGTGCAGGATGACGTCTGCAACGGCTGCGGCACCTGCGTGGCCGGGTGCCCGTTCGGTGTGGTCGAGCGCCGCAACGACGGCACCTACACCACGCCGGCGCAACGGCCCGGCCGCCCGGCCGAGCAGCCCGTCAGCGGAGTGGCCCAGAAGTGCACCCTCTGCTACGACCGCCTGGTCGAGGACCAGATACCGGCGTGCGCCAAGACGTGCCCCACGACCTCGATCAAGTTCGGCGAACTCGACGACCTGGTGGTCACGGCCCGCGAACGGGTCGCCCAGCTGCACGCGCAGGGGCTCACCGAGGCACGGCTCTACGGCGCCAACGAGCACGACGGCGTCGGCGGCACCGGGTCGATCTTTTTGCTGCTCGACGAACCGGAGGTCTACGGCCTGCCGCCCGATCCGCGGGTGTGCACGGCGGACCTGATGACCATGTTCAAGCGCGCCGGCGTGGCCGCGGCCGGCATGGTCGGTGCGGCCGTCTGGGCTTTCTGGAGGGGCCGGTGAGCACTTCGGAGTTCGACAGCTTCCGTCCGCCGGAGCCCGAGGGCGGCAAGCGCCGCAAGGGTCGGCGCGCGAGCCGTCGGGGTGGCGGGGACGGTTCCCGCGAGATGCCCATGGTCCCCGACGCCGAGTTCACCTCCTATTACGGACGGCCGGTGGTCAAGCCCGCGCCCTGGGGACACGAGGTGGCGGCGTATCTGTTCCTGGGCGGGGTCGCCGGTGGGTCCGGTCTGCTGGCGGCCGGTGCCCAGCTCACCGGGCGAAACACACTGCGGCGCAACACAAGGCTGTCCGCTCTGATCGCGGTGATGGTGGGCGCCGCCGCGCTGGTCAAGGATCTGGGCCGGCCCGAGCGGTTCGTCTACATGCTGCGCACGGTCAAACTGACCTCGCCGATGAGCATCGGTTCGTGGATTCTCAGCCTCTTCAGTGCCGGCATCGGGATTGCGGCGGTCGCCGAGGTCGACCGGATGACCGGCGAGCGAATCCCGTTGGGGCCATTGCGGCCCGTGCTGCGCGCCGTGGAGGGACCAGCGGGATTGGAGGCCGCCGTGTTCGCGGCACCGCTGGCGGTCTACACCGCGGTGCTGCTCACCGACACCGCGACCCCGACCTGGAACGCCGCTTACAAAGACCTGCCGTTCGTGTTCGTCAGTTCGGCGAGCCTGGCCGCATCGGGGCTGGCGATGATCACCACCCCGGTTTCCGAGGCCGGCCCCGCCCGCACGCTGGCCGTCATCGGTGCGATCGGTGACCTGATCTCCGCCCGGTTCACCGAGTACCGGATGGACCCGGTGACCAGGGAACCGCTGCACCGGGGGCGGCCCGGCCGGCTGCTGTCGTGGAGCGAACGGCTCGCCGCCGCAGGCGGTTTGGGCGCCCTGCTCGGCGGGCGACACCGCGGTGTCGCCGCCGTGTCCGGCCTGACGTTGCTGGCGGCGTCGGCGATGCTGAGGTTCGGTTTCTTCGAGGCGGGCCTGGAGTCGGCCCGCGACCCCCGCTACACGATCGAGCCGCAGAAGCGCAGGCTGGCGGCCCGCCGGGCGGCCGGGGTCAGCGGGGACTCCATTACCACCGCGGACTGATCCAACTCCACCCTGGAATCGCCGCGAGCGTAACCACACTGCGATTTTTGGTCGTATTTCTCGCACTGCGGTTACGCTCGCGGGTTAAGCCGCCCTCGCGCGGTTTGCGCCCCGTGGACCGGGGTACGTATAGGGCATGACGAATTTTGGCTACACTCTGATGACTGAGCAGAGTGGACCCAAAGACCTTGTGCGCCACGCTGTCTCGGCGGAAGAGCGCGGCTTCGACTTCGAGGTCTGCAGCGACCACTTCTCGCCCTGGCTGACGTCGCAGGGGCATGCGCCCAACGCCTGGGCGGTGCTGGGTGCGGTGGCGCACGCCACCGAGCGGGTCGACCTGTACACCTACGTGACCTGCCCGACGATGCGATATCACCCCGCGATCGTCGCCCAGCAGGCCGCCACCGTGCAGATCCTGTCCGACGGCCGGTTCACCCTCGGCCTGGGCAGCGGGGAGAACCTCAATGAACACGTGGTCGGCAGGGGTTGGCCGACCGTCGAGCGCCGGCAGGACATGCTGCGGGAAGCCATCAAGATCATCCGCGAGCTGTTCGGCGGCCAGCTGGTGAACTGGCGCGGCGAGTACTTCCAGGTGGATTCGGCTCGGCTGTGGGACGTGCCGGACGTTCCGGTCGCCATCGGGGTGGCGATGTCCGGGGCGAAGGGCGTCGACAAGTTCGCCAAGCTGGCCGAACACCTGATCGCCGTGGAGCCCGACGGGGAACTCGTCCGCGAGTGGCACGCCGCTCGCCAGGCCGCGAACCTCGCCGGAGGCGGGCGGGTGGTCGGCCAGATTCCGGTGTCCTGGGATCCCGACCGCGATGCCGCCGTCAAGCGCGCGCACGACCAGTTCCGCTGGTTCGGCGGCGGCTGGAAGGTCAACGCCGACCTGCCCACCCCGGCGGGTTTCGCGGGCGCGACTCAATTCGTGCGGCCCGAGGACGTCGCCGATTCCATCCCGTGCGGCCCCGACTTGGACGCGATCGTCGACGCCGTCCGGCCGTACTGGGAGGCGGGGTTCACCGACATCGCGCTCGTCCAGATCGGGGGCGAGACGCAGGACCTTTTCCTCGCCGAAGCCGCGCAGCCTTTGCTCGATGCGCTACGCGACGCGTCCGGTTGATGACAAGTTTGGGCCGTTCCTGCAGGGGTATCCGACTGCCATCGTGGGCATCGGGCTACCACCGGCAGTTTGACGTACCAACAGAGTCTTAGGGCCCGGACGGGCGGATGGCCTGCAAATGCGCTGCACAGCAGCCGTCTTGAGCCAGCCCGTGTTCGGCGCGGCAAGGGAGTCGACGATGAATGATCAATCCGGCAACACCACAGTGCCATTGGTGAAGGTACTGGCCGGTGCCAGCTTCGGGCTGGGTCTCGCCGAGTTGGTGGCCCCCAGGAAGGTTGCTGCTGTCGCGGGCGTGGACGACGCGCGCATGTCCCGCCGGGTCATCCGCGCGCTGGGGGCGCGTGAATGCGGCCATGGAGCCGCGCTGTTGGGCGGTTCCGACAAGCTCGTCTGGACGCGGGTGGCGGGCGACATCTTGGACGTGACGCTGCTGTTGGCCGGGGTGGCCGCCCGCGGCCGCGGTCGCCGGCGCCAGGGTGCCATTGCCGCCGCCGTCCTCGGCGGCATCGGCGCGGTGGACCTCTACGCGGCATTGCGCGCCTCACGCGATGGCGGCGCCCGGCACGCCAACGGCGCGCGTCACCGGACCCTGCGCGCCGCGGTCACCGTCCGGCGATCGCCCGAGGACGTTTACCAGTTCTGGCGCGACCTGGAGAACCTGCCCAGCTTCATGCATCACCTGCGGTCGGTCACCTCCCGCGCCGACGGTAGTTCCCACTGGGTCGCCAACGCGCCGGTCGGCCGGCCGGTGCAATGGGACGCTCAGCTCACCGAAGACCAGCCCAACAGGCGGATCGCCTGGCAGTCCCTGCCCGGCTCGGCGATCCAGCACGGGGGCAGCGTCGAATTCACGCCCGCGAGCGACGGCGACGGGACCGAGGTTCGTGTCCGGATCGGCTACCAGATGCCGGGCGGTGTCGTCGGCAAGGCCGCCGCGACCCTGTTCGGCGAGTCGCCCGACCAACAGGTCAACGACGACCTCCGGCGTTTCAAGCAAATCCTGGAGACGGGCCAGGTGTTGCGGTCGGACGGCTCCCCGGAAGGCACCGCCGCGGCCCGCCAGCTGCATCAGCAGCCCGCCCAGCCGAACGGGCACATCAGCAAAGGAGCCACGGTATGAGAGCCACCGTCTGGGCGGGACGCAACAGCGTTGAGGTGCAATCGGTTCCGGACCCGAAGATCCTGAACGATCGCGACGCCATCGTCCGCGTCACCTCCACGGCGATCTGCGGTTCGGACCTGCACCTCTACGACGGCTACATCCCGACCGTCAAGCGCGGGGACGTGCTGGGCCACGAGTTCATGGGCGAGGTCGTCGAGGTCGGCAAGGCGGTGAACAACCTCGCCGTCGGCGACCGGGTGGTGGTGCCGTTCCCGATCGCGTGCGGGGCGTGCTCGGCCTGCGAACGCGACCTGTACTCGCTGTGCGAGAACTCCAACCCGAACGCCGGCATCGCGGAGAAGTTCTTGGGCCACTCCCCGGCGGGACTGTTCGGCTATTCGCACATGCTCGGTGGATTCGCCGGTGGCCAAGCCGAATACGCGCGCGTGCCGTTCGCCGACGTGGGGCCGCTCAAGGTAGACGAGGACCTCACCGACGATCAGGTGTTGTTCTTGTCGGACATCTTGCCGACCGGATACATGGGTGCGGAGATGTGCGACATCCAACCGGGCCAGATCGTCGCGGTTTGGGGAGCCGGGCCGGTCGGGCTGTTCGCGATCATGAGCGCGTTCTTGCTTGGGGCCGCCAAAGTCATTGCCATCGACCGGGTGCCGTATCGTCTGGCGTTGGCCGAAAAGATCGGTGCGACACCGGTCAACTTCTCCGAAACGCCGGTACTCGCAGAGCTTCAGGACATCACCGCCGGGCGGGGGCCGGACCACTGCATCGACGCGGCCGGCATGGAGGCACGCAACGGGTCCCCGCCGGTGGACGCCTACGATCGCGTCAAGCAGGCGATGCGCCTGGAAACCGAACGCCCGCACGCACTTCGGGAAGCGGCGATGAGCTGCCGCAACGGCGGCACCATCTCGGTCGTCGGGGTCTACGGCGGGCTGATGGACAAGTTTCCCATCGGCGCGATCATGAATCGGTCGCTCACCATCAAGACCGGCCAATGCCACGTGCAGCGCTACATGCGCCCGCTGCTGGAGCGGATCCGCCGCGGTGAGATCGACCCAACCGTGATCATCACCCACCATCTGGGCCTCGACGAGGCGCCGCACGGCTACGAGATCTTCAAAAACAAGCAGGACGGCTGCACCAAAGTCGTCCTCCATCCGTGAAGGAGGTACGGCGATGTCAAATGAGTTGCAAGGGACGAAAGTTGCGATCCTGGCGGCAGACGGCGTGGAGAAGGTAGAGCTCGAGCAGCCGCGCGCGGCCGTCGAAGAGGCCGGCGGCAGGGTCGAGGTGCTGTCGCTGAAGGCCGGCGAAATCCAGGCGCGCAACCACGATCTCGAGCCGGCGGGGACTTTCGCGGTCGACCGCGCGGTGTCGGACGCGTCGGTGGACGAGTTCGACGGCCTCGTGCTCCCGGGCGGCACGGTGAACCCGGACAAGCTGCGCGTCGACAAGGCCGCGGTCTCGTTCGTGCGTGACTTCGTCGTCTCCGGAAAGCCCGTCGCCGCGATCTGTCACGGGCCGTGGACGCTGGTGGAGGCGGGTGTGGCCGTGGGTCGGACGCTGACGTCCTACCCCAGCATCCGCACCGACCTGCGCAACGCGGGCGCGCATGTGGTCGACGAAGAGGTTGCGGTCGACGGCAATTTGATCACCAGTCGCTCACCGTCGGACCTCCCGGCGTTTTGCGAGACGCTCATCAAGCAACTCGCCAACACCGCAGCGAAGCCAAGTATCTAGACCGTTTTAACCCACCAGTTTGCGGGCATTACACAGGCCAGAGCCGTGATTGCCGCGGCGATCTTCAACGGCTGACCGAAAGGCCCACATTGACCACCACCTATCCAGAGCCCGCCATTTCGGTTGCGCACAACGTGTATCAGCCGCAAGAAGATTCCCGGTTGCTGGTCGACGCGATGCACCATTCCGCGCTGATTCCGGGACGACGGGTGCTCGATCTTTGCACGGGAAGCGGATTCGTCGCGATCGCCGCGGCCGAAATGGGTTGTGCCAGCGTCACGGCGTTCGACATCTGCCCGCACGCGGTGCGTTGCTGCGGGGACAATGCAGCGCTGGCGGGCGTCGAGGTGGATGTCCGTGAGGGATCGTTGCTGGACGCGGTCGACCGCGCGCCGTTCGACGTGGTGGTGGCCAATCCGCCTTATGTCCCAACCCCTCCCGGCGATGACTCCGGATCGATCTGCGCCGGCGCCGGCCCGTCGCTGGCCTGGAACGCCGGCGCCGAC
The DNA here is from genome assembly GCF_001667185.1 of Mycobacterium sp. 852002-50816_SCH5313054-b. Classification (GTDB taxonomy): domain Bacteria; phylum Actinomycetota; class Actinomycetes; order Mycobacteriales; family Mycobacteriaceae; genus Mycobacterium. Next base: position 80,458 of record NZ_LZIC01000044.1, read on the forward strand.
GGGCGCCTGATCTTGGATCCGTTGTGCGAGGTGGTGCCTAAGCTGCTGTGCGACGGTGGGTCGCTGCTGCTGGTGCACTCCGCGATCGCCGGGGTCAAGCAATCGCTGGATCGCCTGAAGTGGGCGGGTATGGAGGGTGAAGTCATTGCCTCCAAGTGGATCCCGTTCGGCCCCGTCATGTCGGCGCGGGCGCAGTGGTTGGAGGACACCGGCCGGATCCCCCGCGGCCGCCGTGAGGAGGAACTCGTCGTGATCCGGGCGGACAAGCCATGACGACCACGCGGGTACAGGTGGTCAAGGGCGGACCCGTGTTGGTGTCCGGACCGGTGCGCATCGAGATGCCCGACGGCAACGTTGTCGAGTCCGACCGGTTCATGGTGGCGATCTGCACCTGTCGGCGCAGCGACGCGTATCCGTTGTGCGACACGAGCCATCGGCGCTGCCGTGGCACCGGGAAACGGTCAGGACCGAACGGCTCCCGTACGACTATGGCCAATCCAGAGGCCGTCGCAACGACGTCTGACCCCGCTGCCACGACTCCATAAGCTGGTCCGCCAAGCGGTTTTCGACCGCGGCGTGCGCCCGAATTCCGAAGACGACATCGGCGTCCAGATGCGGTTCCCGGGCGACGAGATCGCCGACGACGTCGATGCGCACCACCTGTTCGTGCACCGCGTCGGCTTCTACGTGCTCGCTGTAGAACCCGATGCACGCCGTCGGCGCCCCCATGCGCTGCAGGGCCTGCACCATCCGTCGGGATCCCGGCGGCGAGGTGATCTCCGTCGAGGCGAAGTGCCCGACCGCGGCGCCCCGCAGCGAGCGGTGCAGCCCGAACAGTGACATTAGGTTGACCACCGCCAACGACTCGGCGGGGACGGCGTCGAGGTAGCCGAGGTACGTCGAATCCAGCTCGGCGGCCACCAACAGGTCGGCAAAGAGTTGCTGGTGCAGCCGCGGCCCCCGACCGGCGCCGTATTCGTCGAACTCGACGGCCACGAACGCGGCCTTGGCGGTCCCCATCAGCCGCGGAATCGCGAACGCGTGCGGATCGCCCTCTTTCAGGTGATACAGCGACCGGTGTGCGAAGTACTCACGCATCTGCTCCCAGGTTCCCGTGTCGCGCAGGTAATACGACGGCCCGGTGCCGTCGGTGGGCTCGATGGAGATCTCCTCCATCTCGGCCGCTGCCGTGCGCCCGGGCTCGGTGGGGCCGACATCGCGTCGCACGCCGGCCAAAAACACGCGTTCCAGTTCGGCGCGCAACTGCAGCAGCGCGGGGTTCCACTCCCAGGCGGGGTCGACGCCCGCGAAACCCCGGTAATGCAGCTCGTAGCACATGCACAGCGCCAGCTGGAGATCCAGGCCATAGGGATCAGAGTCCCGGACGGACGCACCGATGCGTGTGAGGTGGTCGTGTGAGGGCGGCCCGACCAGCGCATGCCGGACGGCGGTCGACAGCGGTCCGTGTGCCGCCGGCAGGGCGGGTTCCACCGGGATTGATGTGCGGGTCACGCCGGTGACTACCCGTGAATCGGGCCAGGCAAACGGTGGCCCGTCACCGCCCCGCTTCGGGAACGCGGAAGGTGATGTCGACGGTGGTGCCCGTGGGGCTGCTCTGGAGTTCCAGCGCCTCACTGAGCGCGCGCATCAACACCAGCCCGCGCCCGCCTTGTCCGGGGTCGGCGGTCGGTGTTTTCCAGGAACCGTCGTCGATGATCCTGGTTCGGACCCGGCCGGCGGCGACTTCGGCTTCGAGCAGCATGGTCCCGATGCGGTGCCCGCGGTAGGCATGCTCGACGCAGTTGGTGCACGCCTCGTTGACGACCAGCACGATGTCGGCCGTCACCGCTTCCGGGACATTGGCGGTGCGCAGCCAGGCGGCCAGGCGATGCCGGACGTTGGCCAATTGCCCGGCAAAGGCCTCGCTTTCGATCCGGAGCTGGGTCGGCAGATGCCGATAGATCACCATCGCGACGTCGTCGTCATACCCCGGCGCCGGGGCCAGCGCACCGACCACCGCCTCCGGGACTTCTTCCAGTGGAAGCTTGGCGGTGCCGAGCAAAACATCTGCGGCGCGGGCGATTCCGATGTCGATCGACTCGTGTTTGCGCTCGACCAGCCCGTCCGTGTATAGCATCAGTGTGGAGCCGGGTGGTAGCGCCCGGGAGGCCTGCGGTCGCGGCTCCTGCCGGCGCACAGCGAGCGGCACCGACGCGGCATCGGTCAACACGGTGGTGCTCGCTGGCGGCGGGCCCGCGATCATCGCGGGCATGTGGCCGGCGTTGCTGTATTCCAGCACACCCGTCTCGGTGTCCAGGATCGCCAGAAAAACCGTGGTGCAGTAGGCATTCGGGATGAGCGAGGCCGCCAAGTCGAGTTGCTCGAGCAACAGCGCCGGCTGGGCGCCGTTGATCAACAGCGCGCGGGCCGAGCTGCGCAGCTGGCCCATGGTCGCGGCCGCCGGCAGGCCTCGTCCGACGCAGTCGCCGACGACGATGCCGATGCGGTTGTCGCCGATGGGCAGCACGTCGTACCAGTCGCCCCCGATCTCCAACGGCGGCACCGCGGGTTCGTAGCACACCGCGAAGCCGGGAGGGGTCTGCACCGTCGGCAGCATGGCGCGCTGCAGGGTCAGCGACGTTTCGCGGGCACTCTCGAATTGGCGCACGTGCTGCATGGCCAGGCTGAGATGGCCGATGAGGACCGTGACCAGCAGCCGATCCTCCGCGCTGACCCAGCGCGGGGAACGAAGCTCCAGCCACAGCGCGAGGTCTCCGGTGTTGGACAGCACCGCGACCAATCCCTGTGCCTTGCCTGGATTGTCGGGCCGATCGACGGTCTTGGCGGTCAGCGGCAGCTGGTTTCGAGCGTCCTGGAAAGTGCTGCGCAGCCAGGGATCTATTCCGCGCCAGGATGTTTCGGACGGGTCACCCGCCACTTGGACCTCCGGTTCGCCGCCGCCGCTGGGCCACGAGACGGCGATCACGCGTTGGACGTCGATCGCCGCCCTACACTCGTCGAGTGTGATCGACAGCAACTCGGCCACGCTCTTGGCGACCGCCACGGCCGTGGCCAGCCGCAGGACCGCGCTCTCCCGTGCGGCAAATGCGCGCTCCGCGGTGACGTCTCGGATCGTTCCCACGTAGACGTCTCGATCGCTGCCCGCCTCCGTGACCGCGTTGATGCTGACCATCACCCAGGCCAGGTGGCCATCCCGATGCCGGATCGGGGTTTCGTACTCGGCGCTGCCGTTGCTGCGGACCAGGGATTGTTGTTCGCGGGCGGTCTTCTTGTCGACCAGCCACGGGTGGGGCCACCGGTAGGGCAGGCCCGCCGCGGGATAGCCCAGGATCTCGATGAGGGCGCTGTTCATCTCGACCACGGAGCCTTCGTTGTCGGCGACGAAGAAGCCCTCCTGCAGCGAATTCACCAGGGCGGTGCGGAATTTGTCGCGATCGGCCAGGCCCTCGGCGCGGGCCCGCTCCCGCGCGTAGAGCTTGGTGCCGTCGAGGAATCCCCGGGTTGCCACGTCGAGCGGCGCCAACGTCTGCAACAGGAACTCCAGAGCGACGGGCGCGGCGATGCGCGCGTCGTCGACCAAGTCGAAGACCAGTTGGACATGGTGCTCGATGATTTCGAGCATGCTGACTTGCTCTTGTAGCGCGCGGCGTCCGAGCTCATGGCCCACGGCCAGGCTGTCCTCGTCGCGCGCGTCGAGGTAGGCGCGCAGGGCGGCGGCGTATTTGGCGTGAAAGTCGTGGTTGGCGCTCATGTTGAGGTCCCCCGGTGACGCGCGGTCAGCACCATGGCATCGTCGGTTTCCTTGGCGTGCTTACCGAGAAGTTCTTCGGCGATAACCACGGCGTGAGCTGCAAAGTCGATGTGCTCCAAATAGTCTTCGGCGATGCCGTCGGTGCTGATCACCAACAGGTCGCCCGGGCGGATCGAAAGCGACTGGGCGGGACGGATTTCCGGTATGCGGTAGCCGACGATCCCCGCGGTGAGGCGCGCGCTGGACCGGACCGCGGTGCCGGTCGGGGCCTTGGCCACGAGATCGGCGGTGACGTTGCCGACCCCGGTCCACGTCAGCGTGTTCGTCGCAAAGTCCACTCGCGCCAAGGTCATTGCGACGCCCCGGGTCCCGCCCAGGATGCGATGGCAGAGCTGGACCAGGACCTCGAGCCGCTCGGAACTTGCGCGCTTGACCGCGTCGACGGCGCGCAGCGCGGCGGCCGCCGCTTCGGGGCCATGACCAAGCCCGTCCACCAAGCCGAACAGGGCGGCCTGGCCGCCCAGATCGACCGCGATGCCCTGGTCGCCGGACATGAACTCGCTGGGCATCGGGCGACCCGCCCTTGCCCATTCGATCGGCCCGAAGCGGCCGTTCTCATGCACGGGCGGGCACCCACTTCCACATCTCGATGACGGTCCCGTGGCCCAGCGTCGAATCGATGACCAACCGGTCCATCAGCCGCCGCGCGCCGGGCAAGCCCAGCCCCAGTCCGCGACCGGTCGAATACCCATCCTCCAGCGCTCGCTCGATGTCGGCGATGCCGGGCCCGTCGTCCTCGGCGCGCACCACCAGGGCCTTGCGGCCGTCCCGGTCGGTCACCCAGAGATGAACGGTGCCCCGGCCCGCGTAGCTGGTGATGTTGCGCGCGACTTCGGAGATTGCCGTGGCGACCATGGTGACGTCGGTCAGCGAGAAGCCGAGGTCGAGGGCGAGCTCATGCCCGGCTCTGCGGGCGGCGACGATGTCGTCGGAGTTTTTGATGTCGACGACAACGTCAGCCGCCACCATCGCGCCCGATCGTCGATTTCCCCAGTCCCAGTTGCCGGTTCAGCAGGGCGAGGCCCTCCTCGAGGTCCAGCGCGGTGTTCATGTCGTCGAACGCCAGCCCGAGTTGGACCATCGCGAAGGCAACCTCCGGCTGCAGGCCCACGATGACGGTGTCCGCACCGCGCAGCCGGGTCATGTGCGCGATGGTTCGCAGCGACCGCGCGGCGAACGAGTCCATCACGTCGATGGCGGTGACGTCGACGATGATGCCCTGCGCGCGAAACCTGCTGACCCGCTCCATGAGGTCGAGCCGCAGCCGTTCGGTCTCGGAGTCGGTCAGGGCGGACTGCACCGTTGCGATCAGGATCGCGCCCTGTTTCAGGATGGGGACTGGCATGGGGTGCTCGGGCTAATGGTGTCTACGTGGTCTCGCCGGTGCGGGTGACTTCGTAGCCGAGCAGGCGCTCAGCTTCTTCGATACCGCCCTGCAGGTCGCCGACGGCGTTCATCTTGGACAGGTCCAGCCCGATCGTCACCAGCGTCAGCGCGATTTCCGAGGACAGGCCGGTGATAATCACGCTCGCACCCATCAGGCCCGATGCGTCGACGGTCTGCACCAGGTGGTTGGCCACCGTGGAGTCGATCGTGGGCACACCGGTGATGTCGATGACGACGACCTTCGCACGGTTGGCCCGGATGGCTCTCAGCAGCTGTTCGGTGACCTGGCGGGCGCGCTGACTGTCCAGCACGCCGATGATCGGCAAGATCAGCAGCTGCTCGCGCACCTGCAGCACTGGAGTCGACAGCTCGCGGATCGCTTCCTGCTGCTGGCGGATGATGCGCTCGCGTTCCTGCACGAAGCTGACGCCCACCGTGTTGGCGATGCGGTTGGCCGCCGGCTCGTACGCGTCGAGCACGCGATTGAGCATCTCGAAGTCGGTCTGGTACTTCTCGAACAGCGAGCGGGCCAGCACGTCGCGCAGCAGCAAGACGATGCCGAGCACCTCGTCTGTCTCCACGCCCCGGGGGATGATGCGTTCCGACAGGTCGCGCGCGTAGGCCTGGAGGGCCTCGACGCTACCGGTCTCGAGCACCTCGACGTAGTTGTCGTAGACGGCGGTGGCCTCGGAGAAGAGCTCCTCGGGGGTCATCGCGGTGAGCAATTGCGCCTCGGTGATCCTGCGGGCCCATTCCTCCCGCAAGACGGTGCGGTTCTGGCGCAGGTGCTGGACCAGCTGGGGCAGCAGGCCCTCGCTGACCGTCTGCGCGGCGGTGGTGGTGCTCGCGAAATCCGACGACGAATCTGACATCTGGCCTCCCGTTGCCCCGTCGCGCTCAGCAGTGCCTATGGGGAGACTAGTCTGGGTTATCGCGCCGCAAGTGTCGAGGGCATATTCTTCTCGCAGTTCGCACGGCAGGTTACGCTTGCACCACACTTACGCCCGGGACAAAGGATCGCCATTGTCAGCTCCTGATTCGATTACTACGCTGGTTACCGACCACGATGGTGTGTCAGTGGTCAGCGTCAGCGGCGAAATCGATCTGGTCACCGCCCCGGCGCTCGAACAAGCCATCGGCGCGGTGCTCGCGGACGGCCCGACGGCACTGGTCATCGACCTTTCCGCGGTCGAGTTCCTCGGCTCGGTGGGCTTGAAGATCCTTGCGGCGACCTACGAAAAGCTCGGTAAATCCACCGAGTTCGGTGTGATCGCGCGGGGACCGGCGACCAGGAGACCGATACACCTGACCGGTCTGGACAAAACCTTTCCGCTGTACCCGACGCTGGACGACGCGTTGACCGCCGTCCGGGACGGCAACCTCAACCGCTGAAGATCAGGCGGCCGCGAGCCTTTCCTGTTGCTTCGCGGCCGCTGCTGCGAGGATCACCACCATGGACGTCGATCACCCCGAGGACGACCAGCAGTGGGATCGCCATGAGCGCGGCGAGACGGAAATTGAACGGCTGGACCGCAATTGGACCAGCCTGCTGCAGGAGCTGCGCGTGGTGCAGACCGGGGTCCAGCTCCTCACCGGCTTCCTGTTGACGCTGCCGTTCCAGCAGCGCTTCAGCGTCCTGAACGACCAGATGCGGTTCGTATACCTGGGGACGGTCGCCTGTTCGGTGGGTGCCACGGTGCTGCTGGTCGCCCCGGTCGGCATTCACCGGCTGCTGTTCCGGCGGCACCGCCTGCAAGTCCTGGTGTCGGCCGCACACCGGTGCGCCTACGCCGGGCTGGCCCTGCTCGGCACGGCCCTGACGGGTGTGACGGTGATCGTTTTCGCCTCGGTGGCCGGAAACCGGGCGGCGTTGATAGCGGGAGTCTGTGCGCTGGCGCTGTTTACGTTCTTTTGGTGGGTATTGCCGCTACTGCTTCGAACCCGCGGTATGTAGCTCGGCGATGCGGGTGAACCCCAAATGATCGAGGAGGTCCTGCGGATCCGCAAAAATCGGTGACGCGCCCGCCGCCTCCAATTCGGCGCTGGAGATGCCGCCGCTCAACACCCCGATGCACGGCAATCCCGCGGCCCCCGCGGCCTGCGCGTCCCACACGGCGTCGCCGACGAACACCGCGTGGTCGGCGTCCACGCCGGCCCGGTCCAGCGCGACCTGCACGATGCCGGGCTCGGGTTTGGCGGTGTCGACATCCTGCGACGACGTCGTTTCGGCGATGACGTCGTCGCAGTCGAGCGCTTTGAGCAGCGCCTTGAGTTCGTCGTCGGGGGCCGAGCTGGCCAGCACTACTTGCAGTCCGAGGCCGGCGACGTGCCGCAGCACCTCGCGGGCGCCGGGCAGCGGTGCCAACAGGGGTAGGAGGTCGCGGTAGTACCGGCTGTGGCCATCGCTGAGCCGCTCCTGCACATCGTCCGGCGCGTCACCGGACAGGGTCCGCACCAACTTGGAGCCGTCCATGCCGATGCAACGGTGAATCTTCCACGCGGCGACCGGCATTTTTTCATCGTCGAAGGCGCGCTGCCAGGCATAGACGTGCAGATAGTTGGAATCGACCAGAGTTCCGTCGACGTCGAACAGGACGGCGGGGGTGCCCCGGCCGGGCTTCGCGGTTGTCATGTGCGCGGCATACCCGCGCCGGGGCGGGTCGACACCGGCGGATTTGGCCCCGTCGGTCGACGGGTGGGCGACCATGAGACCGCAGCCGACGGCCGAATCCCGAAATCGTTGAACTGTCGTACCGCGCGAATCGTTTTGATACACAAGATCTCTTACGAGGAGTGAAGTTGAATACCCACAACAGAGACCCGGTTTGATCACGCACGTACGTCCCGTCAGCACGCCGGCGAAACGTTCATCTACGGGCCCCACGCCCCTGGTGTGGCCGGGGCGGCGGCCGCCGTCGTCGCTCTGGTAATCGGCTTGTGCGCCTTCGGTACTCAGCACCTGGCGGCCGGTTCGACCGCGGTAATCGTGGCCGCACTGCTGGGTACCGTGGCGGCGGTCTGGATGCTGCGTAGCCACCGTGAGGTCCGCGCCGCCGAGCTGCGTTGGCACGCCGGGAATTCCGACAGACCCGCGCCCCCGCCGGCCAGCTGACCGGCGGCGAGCCAAGAGGTTTAATTTTCGGCCTGACCGGGTAAAACGTCGGAATGCTCGACACGTCTGACACGCTGCACGCCGGAATCGATTTCGGCGTCCCCGGCCGGGTGGCTGCGGCGCTGTGGGCGCTGGGCGTCCTGGCCGGCGTGCTGGCGCTGCTGACCGGGCACGCCGGGTTGGCCATCGCGGGGCTGGTATTGGCCGTCGCGGCGCCATGGGTGGGGCTGGCCTGGGTGTCGCATAGCCGCCGCCGGCCCGTCGGATCCGCGTGGGCCGCCGGTTCAGCGCCGCTGCTCAGCGGGCCGATCCGCCTGCGCAGCTGAACCAAGCGAGGCCGAAAGGCGTCTATTGTCATGCCCGCAAATTTTTTGGCCTGGATTAGGTGTGGCGTACGCGCGATTGGGGTATCGACTGAGCCACGGGTAAGTACAGGCAAGTGCGGCAACCCGTTGTTCAGCAGGAAGGAACGCCCATGGCGACCGCAAGCGATTATGACGCACGCCGCGTAGCCGATGTCGAGACCCAGGACCCGTCCGCGCTCCGCGAGCTGGCCACTCTGCCCGCCTCGTCCACCACGGTTGTCGACGAGGACCCCAACGACGTGCTCTTCTTCGAGTTGCCGGGTGCGGACCTGTCGAGTGAAGAGCTGTCGGTAACGGTGATTCCCCAGCGGGCCGACGAGTTCACTTGCTCGAGCTGCTTTTTAGTGCAACACCGCAGCCGGATGCGCAAGTCGGGCTCGGGACTTCCGGTCTGCGCCGACTGCGCCTGACACCGGGGCCGGGGCCGGGGACCGGCCACGCACCTTGACCAACCCGAGGCACCGTGTTTCTGTCGTCAACGTGGCAGCCTCCGCGATCCGTCCGGACGGTAAGCCGGATGCCTTGAGCCCGCCGCCGGGCCTGCCCGCTCCGCGCGCGCTTCGCTCGGCTTTCGCCGCTGTGTACGCGGTCGCCTACCTCGTCGGCGGCGAGCGCCGGATGCTGCGACTGATCCGTCGATACGGGCCGATCATGACGATGCCCATTCTGAGCCTGGGCAATGTCGCGATCGTGTCCGACCCGGAACTGGTCAAGCAGGTGTTCACCGCGCCGGCGGACGTGCTGCTCGGCGGCGAGGGTGTGGGTCCGGCGGCGGCAATCTACGGGTCGGGATCGATGTTCGTGCAGGAGGAGCCCGAACATCTGCGGCGGCGGAAACTGCTGACGCCCCCGCTGCATGGCGCCGCGCTGAGCAGTTACGTGCCGATCATGGAGAACTGCGCCCGCGCGGCGTTGCACGGCTGGCCCGTCGAGCGCCCGTTCGAGATGCTGAAGGCGGCGCGGGCGCTGACCCTGGACGTGATCGTCAGGGTGATCTTCGGAGTCGACGATCCCGACGAGGTTCGGCGACTGGGGCGGCCCTTCGAGGGTCTCCTGAACCTCGGTGTCTCAGAGCAATTGACCCTCCGCTATGCGCTGCGCCATCTCGGTGCGTTGCGGGTATGGCCGCGGCGCGCACGAGCCAACCGGGAGATCGACGACGTCGTCATGCCGCTCATCGCGCGGCGGCGAAACGACCCGCACCTCGGCGAGCAGCTCGACATCCTCGCGTTGCTGATGTGCGCCCGCGGCGAAGATGGAGAGCGGTTGTCCGACAGCGAGATTCGCGACGACCTGATCACCCTGATGCTGGCGGGGCACGAAACCACCGCTACCACGCTGGCGTGGGTCTTCGACCTGCTGTTGCATCACCCCGAGGCGCTACGACGCGTGCAAGCCGAAGCGCTGAGTGGGGAGGAGGCTTTCACCACCGCGGTGATCCACGAGACGCTGCGGGTCCGGCCGCCCGCCCCGTTCACGGCTCGCGTTGCCGCGCAACCGTTTCCGGTCGGCGGCTACCTCGTCGCCGCCGGCACGCGCATCGTTGTTCACATCATCGCGATCAACCGCAACCCGGCCACGTACGAGCACCCGAACGAGTTCCGGCCGGAGCGGTTCCTGGGCAGCCGGCCCGAAACCTATGCGTGGGTGCCGTTCGGCGGTGGGGTGAAACGCTGTCTGGGTGCGGCGTTCTCGCTGCGGGAGTTGATCACCGTGCTGCACACGCTGCTGCGCGAGGGAGAGTTCAGCGCCGTCGACGACGAGCCCGAGAGGATCGTGCGGCGCTCCATCATGCTGGCGCCGCGCTACGGCACCCGGGTGCGGCTGCGCCCGATCCAGGCGGGCACGCGCTAGCGGTGCGCCGTCCCCTTTTGCGCCTGCGCCGGATTGTCGCACCCATCCGCTAGGTTCATCGGCGAGTCCGTGCCGTCACCGTGAGGGGTCATGGAGAAGATACTCGGGTCCTTTCTGCTGCTGGGGTTCGCTTTCCCTTGGTTTTTCACCCAGCGCGCGACCGGCAGCGTGGTCGCGGGGTTCTCGGCGGGACTGGGCGGCCTGGTCTTGACGGTGGTCGCGCTGCTGTGGCTCGGTGTGCAGCGGGACCATTACCGGGCCGAGCGGCAGCGGCGGCGCGACCTGCGGTACGCGATGTCGGATCTCGCGGCCGTCGATGACATATCGGGGGTCGAGTTCGAAGGCTTTGTCGCGGCGCAGCTTCGGACCGTCGGGTGGGGCGTCACGCACACCGCCAGCACCGGTGATTACGGCGTGGACCTGGTCGCCCAGAAACAGGGCACGCGCATGGCGGTCCAGTGCAAGCGCCAGGCGAAGGCGGTCGGTGTGGCCGCCGTCCAACAGGTCGTCTCCGGCGCGCGGCAGCACGGCTGCAACCGGGCGGTCGTGGTGACCAACCAGGCGTTCACCAAGGCGGCTCGCCAATTGGCGACCACCCACCGTTGCCGCCTGGTCGGGCGCGAGCAACTGCACATCTGGGTCCGGGTCGAGCAGCCTAGCCGCGGCGCCCGCTGAACTGCGCGCGTCCGCGCAGTGGTGGGCACGATTCCCGCCGATCCCCGCAGCACCGACCATTCCCATGCTCTCCTTGTTGGGCTTAGATTCAAGGCCCAGCGCAAGCAGAACACTGAGCTAGGGGAAGGACAAGATGCTTACTACGAGCGTGGCCGAGGCCATGGAATTGTCTGACACCTGCAGATCGGAACAATTGCCATGGAGCATCATCGCGACATCAGGGCCAAATTCTACGCTGGCCACCGTTCTTGCCGGATTTATGATGTCAGTGATGGCCATCCTACTTGGCAGAGAAGGACCAGGAGAATTACGTGATGCCAAGATTGCCCATACGCTGGCATTATTTGGATCGGGCGTCCTTATACTTGGACTTGATGCTTTTCTATTCGGGAACATAAACGCGCTAGCGGGACCGAAGGGCGGATGCGCAATTGCCTGGACCGAGGCCATGCCAGCGACAAGTATGCTGATGGTCGGGTCGTGCCTGATGGTTGCCGGCCTTGCATGGGTTTTGGCGCAGTATTTCGTGTCGCGGGGTATCTGGAGCGCAGGGTCCGACGGGAAACTCGATGCGCCCACTAAATGGAAACTTCGCCTTCCCGGAATCCTTACTGGAGCCGTAATTGTCACGACCGCACCACTGGTCGTCTTAACAGTTCTTATGTACATCAACTTTATGAACTTATATTTCGATCACGATATATCCTTGCTTTCGTTCCGGATCGCTTTGTTAACTATCTTGGGCGCCTATGTGATCGCAATATCATGTATTATCACGCATAAGACTCGGCTATTGATACGGTATGTCGAGGAGAAGATGTCTGAACGCGCGGAACGGGCGCGACAACCGTTAGAAGACGAAGAACCGCTGAAACTCAACTCAGATCTTCCTGCGCTCGCGTGGACCTTGATCTCTGCGGTCGTGCTGGCGGTCGTCGGCGCGTTGTTCGCGGGTTTGGTGGGTGAGCATGGGCCGTTCGTTCACGCAAACAAAGCACCGGGCGAGTGTTGGATCTACGTTGGCGTCGCGCTGGCAGTGGTCCCGATCGCCATCCCAATCGCGATTGCCCTAGCCGTACCATCGGCGCCGGAAAGCTGGACGCCGACTCGCCAGGGTCCGTTGCAGGCTACTGCAGGCAAGCTGCGGGCCGGGACCCAGCAACGCCCCTAGCCGCAATCGCTCTCAGCAGCCCTGACCTGCTATCAGGCTCTTTGAGTCGGGGTGGCGGGATTCGAACCCACGGCCTCTTCGTCCCGAACTCTACGTACTGGGCGTTTGGAGCGGTTGACCACGTTGGGTGGGCTGAGAATTCGCATGTCAGAGCGTTGGGACAGTTGCTCGGTGACGAGCGTTATCGGAGCTACTGCGGACGCACTGCGGACGGGCAACCGCATATGTCAAAGAGCTGGTCCGCGGCTTGGGAAGTCGATTCCTGGCGTCCGTCCGCGTACCACGCCGTACGCCCGGCAGTCGCCTCAGTCGGGTACGACCGATCCGCCGGGGTATGTCCACCGTCGAGTGTTCGATTGTCGAGTTTTACACCCACCCCTTATGGCCCTGGGCCTGGGCCGCTAGTCGGCTCCCAGCCGGAGGTCGCACAGCGTCTTGAGCAGATCATTTCGGTGGGCTGCGAGATCAAGGCACTGACGACGATCCGAACATCGTTTACCCGGTCGACGGAGTGGTGATCCGGGCGACGGATGAGCGCGCCGAGATCGGAACATCATCCCGCGCATGGCCAACGCAACGTCGTTCCCCACGGTCATGTCTCTGATCGGCGAGCCGCCGGGGTTCGGCACGCGGACGGTCACCCGCCGCAAGGAGATCGCCAAGGCGTTGAACGACCTAAGGGCGCACTTCTTGCTGCGCCCGCCGCCGCGCGATTCAGCCTAACCGTTCAACGTCAAGGGCGGCATCATCTACACGGTGGTGTCGCCCTTGACCATCCGGAATCAGGCCCCAGTCTGAGGCTCAGAGATCACGAGCCGCATGCCTTCTGGAGGCTCGCTGCGTGCGATGGCGCCTCGAAACAGCATTTCAACCAGGGTCCGCGCCTCCTTCTCTAGGCCGGGAAGGTCACTAGGCGATAGGTATCCGTCGTGAACCAGCTTGCTCCGCTTGTTGTATACGTCCTTGGCTCTGCTTCTCAGATCAGCCAATCCGTCCTCGCTGAGACCGGGAATGTCAGCGAACAAGTCGCCTATCTGGGCACCTATTGACTTATTTCTTAGCGAATTGAGCTGCCCGCCAAGGGAATCCAGGCTTCGCTGCACGCTGGATGCTTTGCCATGCTTCGCTTTCTCCTCATTGAGTTCGGCAGTCCAACGATCAATGAGGTCCAGAGCGGCTTGATCTTTAGGCGATGCTACAGCCAAGGCTTCCATCGCGATGACCAACAGAATGATCCGAACGCGCGGCTGCCGTTCGTTGAAATGTGCCGCGTAGAGCTCCAGGGCAGTGCGGAACTTCTCGGTATTTATGGGTCCGGCGAGAACGCTTGCGACTTCGGTTAGCAGTCGTCCCAGTGCGTCCACCGTCAGCTCCTGACGGTCTTCGACAGCGATCCTGCGGATGAACTTCACGCCGGCTTTGCCATCATCCATCAGTTTCCTGATCTGGAAAGGTAGTGCAGGGGTCAGGAAGTCGCGGAGATGGATGTTCAACAACGCCATGATTTCGTAGGCGGTATCACGCAGAGCTTCTTCAAGGGCTGTCGGAAGCGAGTCCCCGTCAAACTCAAAGTCCAGGATGATGTCCAACTCACCTCGCCTCGCGTGGCGTGGCGCGGAGGGCAACACCGGGACGGCATCCTCCGGAGCCTTGAGGAAGGTATCGCCCGCGCGGTGCAAACCATGCAGCAGCTCGTCAGGCAGCTCCGGACCACGGTCGGTCGGTTCGACGACGAACCTCGCGGCATGTGATCTCGGTGGGTAGATATCTATGACCACGTCCACCCGCAACGGGGAGTCAGCTCCGTAATTGACTGGCACACCCCAAAGTTGCGCCGCGAACGGTTCTGGCCACACGTGCCACGTTTGGCACCGAAGGATCGCGTCCCACTTGACGGTAGTCACAAGTGCAAGGTAGTACTCCGAGACCCCGTTCCCGTGCCACTAGACGCAGGAGCGCAGCCTGAATGCCCGAGCACAAGGGCGGCTGCAGCGATCACTGCCGCACGTTGCATGGTGCCCCGGTAACGGTTGATTGACGCAAATGTTGCAGGCGGCATCAGTCTAAGCACGCTGGAATGTCTGCAGTTGTGGAATGCGGCAATATTGCTCGCGAGACGGTCACTGCGGTGCAAGGCTGAGGATGAGGAGGTGGCGATGGCACGCCGTAGTTCGATTTTTTCTGCATACGCGCAGATGCAACGCGAAGCCGCGCGAGCACAAGCCGCTCAAGTACGGGCCCAGGCCGCTGCGCAACGCGAAGCCGCCCGTGCCCATGCGGCCTACGTGCGGGCTCAGGCGGCAGACGAGAAGGAACGCAAGCGCCTCTACGTCGAGAGCCGGGTGGCCGAGGTAGCGGCCATGAACGCCGACCTCGAAATGACGATAGAAGCGCTGCAGGGGCTTCTCGCGGCTTCACTGAAGGCCGGTGATGTTGTCAGCTTCTCGTCGCTGAAGAAGCCCGCGTCGAAACCGCCATGGAAACACGCCCACCTTGAGCGGGCCGAACTCGCGCCAGTGCCCGAAACATTCATGCCGGCCCCTCTTACTGGCCTGGGCAAGCTATTTGGTAAGGCCAAACATGAGCAGGCAGTAGCCGAAGGGCAAGCGAGGTACGGGCAAGCGGTGAAGGAACATCGCAGTCGTGAGGCGCAACGAGCCACCGCCCTGGCGAAGGCCCAGGCTGAGTGGCAGGCTGCCGCGGCACAACTCAACGAAGAGGCTAGGAAGCAGCATTTGCACGTAGACGCTTTCGAAGCTGACTACCTCTGCGGTGAGCTTGACGCGGTGGTGTCTTACTGTTCCATGGTGCTAGAGGCATCCGCTTACCCAGACGGGTTCCCGCAGAGATTCAAGTTCGCTTACGTTCCAGAGTCCCGGCAGGCCGTCGCGGAGTACGAGCTGCCAACAGTCGATGTGGTGCCGACAGCCAAGGCGTACAGATACGTCAGACAATCTGACTCGATCACTGAAGCCGCCCGGCCCCTTTCCCAGGTCAAAGCACTGTACGCATCGGTCGTCGCGCAGGTAGCGATCCGGACGATGCACGAGTTGCTGGAGTCGGATAACGCCGGGCACATCGACGTCGTCGTCTTCAACGGCGTTGTTGACACGACAGATCCGCGTACCGGACAGCCAATCCGGCCATGCCTAATCACTGTCCGGACGACCCGAGACACCTTCACCGGGATCAACCTCAAGCAGATTGACCCCGCTGCTTGCCTCAAATACCTGAACGCCGGAATCTCGAGGAGCCCCACGGAGTTGGTGCCCGTGCGTCCCGTGCTGGAGTTCTCAATGGTGGACCCACGATTCATCACCGAAACCGATACCCTTGGCGCTCTGGACGACCGGCCCAACCTCATGGAACTCACACCGCAACAGTTTGAGTCGCTCATCCAGAACCTGTTCGACAAGATTGGGCTAGACACGAGGCAGACAAGAGCGTCCAGGGACGGCGGCGTCGACTGCGTCGCCTACAACAACGATCCCATCTTGGGCGGCAAAGTCGTTATTCAAGCAAAGCGTTACAAACACACCGTCGGCGTCTCTGCCGTCCGCGACCTCTTCGGGACACTCCAGAACGAGGGCGCATCGAAGGGCATACTCGTCACGACAAGCGGATACGGCAAAGCATCTTATGAGTTCGCCGAGGGCAAGCCGATCGAGTTGTTCGACGGCGCAAACCTCTTGTACCTCCTCGAAACCCATACGGGCATCAAAGCTCGGATCGAGCCGCCAGACGACTGGCAAGATCCGGTACCCGACTCAGGTGAGCCACCGACCTACGCGAGTTATGACCGCTCGCAGCGCGACGAACACGTTGCGTTGTCTGCAAACCCAACGGTTGTGCAGCTAGATGAAGCGGACACAGCCTCTCCGTCAATGGAACCCGCTTCCGGGGACTCGACGAAAGTACAAGCGGGGAAGTCCTCGAAAGTCAGATGTCACAAATGCCAACATGTGCAGGTGGTCCCGCTGAACCAGTCGACATTCGTGTGCGAGGAATGTGGCACAAAGCTCAAACGTAGAACACCAGTTGAGCGCAGTTAGCGGACCAGCCACGGGCGCTGTCGGCGGCGTGGTCGGTGCGCCGGAGGACAAACTAATCGTGATCGTCTGCCAGGATGCGGTAAACGGTGGCTCGGCTGACGCCGAGCGCGGAGGCAATCGTGGTGGCCGGTTCCCCCTGCGTGTGCATCCTTCGGGCCAACGCTGCTTTTGATTCATCGAGTACCTTTGGCCGCCCAATTGATTGACCCCGTACGCGGCGCGCCTCACGTGCCGCTGACCGACGTTCAGGGCCCAACTCCAACTCAAGTTCGGCCAGACTCGCAAGTACGCCTGCAATCATCCGACCCGTTGCGTTCGTCGTATCGATGCCTTCCCGCAGTGAGCGAAGCACGATTCCCCGCTCCCCCAATTCGCGGATCGTCGTCATGACCTCAGCAGCGTTGCGGCCCAAGCGGTCGATGCCGACGACAACAATGGCGTCGCCTTCGCGTGCATAGTCCAGCAGCGAAGCAAGACCGGGCCGCTGCTCACGGGTAGAAGTGCCACAGAGCATGTCGCTGTAGATGCGGCTGGTATCGACACCTGCCGCCGTGAGCGCATCGACCTGTTGGTCGAGGGACTGATGCAGGGTGCTGACGCGGGCGTATCCGAGTTGAGCACCCGCGGTGGTCGTTGCGGTAGCCATGCCTCAAGCTTGTCTCAAAAGTCTCAGAAACACAAGTATTGCGACATGGTTTTTGAGTCAACTTTTGAGACAGCATGACCTGGCACTTTCTGAGAGGCAACTGATCACGGCATCGGCGTCTCAATACTTTAGTTCTGAGACACGCTGTAATCGTGGTGGCCCTACGGGAAACCGGCACGGCAAGCAGCTCGTCGTGCGGCGCTACATGAAAAGTTATGCGTACCGCCACGGATCAGATATTCTTGCCGTCGGGTGTCACGACTCGCCTAAATCGATACGGACGTTCGGTAGCCGGAGGGTCCAGATGGCCAGGCAATTTCTGCTAAACGCCGACCGTCATCAACTTCGTCCCGTTCTAAAGAGAGTCAGGCTCCTTCATGAGGCTTACAAACGCGGCGTTGGCACCGACGCTAGCGCCCGAGCACTGAACGATCTCAGCAGCCTCCTGAACCACCGGGCTGTAACGCCAATTCTTGATACACTGTTGGCCACCGCCAACCCCGACATTGCATTGCTAAGCGGTCAACGACAGATACGGCACGACGAGCTGCAAGCCGAAGCGTATCTGGCCGAACTTTTTGGGTTCTCGCCGAGGCAAGTACGAAGGCATATCAATCGGGTCTGCGCTAGTGGTGTCGACTTCCCAGCACTTGCTCAAATGCGGCTACAGACGACCGGCGACCTGGACGGACTTATCAATCGCTGTCATAGTCATCTTCAAGATGTTGCTGGCGCCACGTCCTCAGGTTGGTGGGAATCGCGTCAACGCAACCAAAAGCTGAAACAGGACGTGGACGATGCAATCTTCGGTATCGGCGCGGTAGTCGCGAACGCGCTTCAAACAGGATACTTTCGTCTCTCTTATTCTGTTGCGGTAGCAACATTTCGAAGGTTGGTTATGCCTGATGAGTAAATCTGTAGGACCCTACGGCACGGCGCCAATACCCGGAGATCCAGACGATCTTCCGCCAGTCCGCGTTTTTCCGTGGCGTCTGAAAAGCTTTATCCGAGGGGCCACCTGGCGCGTGTCGACAGGACTGTTAGCGCTGGCTGTCCTCGGGCTGCTGCTATTGTCCGTAACTTTTTTCCCCTATCTGCTTGTGCCGGCTCCGGCTCAATCGGAGTTAAGCAAGCTATCAACCGCAGACCGGATAAAAGCACAGAATGACCTCGCCACGACACGGAACTCCGTGCGAACTACGCTGGTGCAAGCCATCGGAGGAGCCCTGGTTCTAGTTACGGGCTCGATCGCGTGGGCCCAGGTGCAAACGGCTAGGCGTGGGCAGATTACGGACCGCCTAACAAAATCAGTAGATCAACTCGGTAGTGACAAACAAGAAGTACGCATCGGCGGCATCTATGCACTCAATCAAGTGGCGGAAACCCCACAATACACAAGAGCAGCGGCTGAGGTGTTATTAGCGTATCTTAAGTCTCAAGGAGCTTCAGCGGTCGACGATCCACCATCCGAACCAACCCAATTGAGTGCGCTCCGGATAGACATGCAAGCCGTAATCCGAATTTTAGTAGACGAAAATTTATGGAGCCGCGCTGAAGCCGGACGGCTCGATTTATCAGCAATCCAAATTGCGTATGCACCTTTGCGTGGAGCAACGCTGAGCGGAACAATTATGGCCAATGCGAGGCTACCTTATGCAGACCTTCAGGGAGCTGAACTAATGCAAACTAGTATGCCGAGCGCGAACCTTGATCACGCTAACCTCAATGAAGCTGAGCTTTCGGGTTCGGATATCACGGGAGCAAGCTTCGCTCTTGCGTTTATAAGGGACGCTAAGCTCTGCACTGTTCAAGCGAGAGATACCGTCTTTATAGGGGCCGATTTGAGCGGATCGACTTTAAGCGGCGACTTCAGAAACGCGAACTTTTCAGAAGCTCACTTGAATGGCGTGGATATGCGAGGTGCTGATCTTCGGAATGCTATTTTCACTAATGCGAATCTCGCGGGCGCCGACTTCTCAGGCGCAGACCTGGGGGAGGCCATTTTGATTGGAGTTACCATAGATGGCGTGATAGTGGATTCAGAAACAAACTTGAGCAATATCGTGACCGACGAGCGGGTACGGGCTGAGCTAATCGAAAAATCCCATTTGCCGCCACCTTCCGCAAAGCGCGGCTGGACCTAGCGAAACGTAGTCCTCTGGCCGCAGCCAGAGCATGACCACGGAGAGGGAGATTCTCAATCACATGTTGCCGGCGGGCACCGGCGCAAGATCCGAGGAGAGATTCGCGACTCTATCCAGTAAGGGTCGTAACACCAGCTACGTCGCGGCGCACGTTTGGTGCGAGATTTGAGAAGTCAAGAACGTTGTTTTGCGACAGTGCTACGGAGTCCGTGTGCTCTGACACGGTGACCATGGCCAGCCCTGCTGCTTTGCCGCAGAGGCCGAAGGCGCCGATATGTTGATCGTGGCATGCATCCGCTTAATCGAATCGACTGGTGGGCTGCCTGCCTTAGATCCAACGCGAGGAGTGCGGTCCGGCGAGATGATCGACGTTGACATCGAGAAGAACCTGGGTACCTATCTTGGCGACCGGCAACCGCTGGGGAGGTACGCCTCCTTCGACTACTGCTTCAACTACTTCCAGTCCCACCAGGAGGAGGACCGCCTGGACGACCTCCTCAACGGGGACGCCCTCCTGATGTCCTGCCTCCATCTCGGTTTCTACCTAGCCAGTTGGGGGATGCTGCGCGGTAAAGCCGAGTTGCTCAAGCGAAGCGTCCGAGCATACGTGCCCGTAGTCGAGGCGCTGGCAGGCGCGCCAGCGCACCTTTGGACCCTCGATGTCGATAGATACGACAAGACGACCATCGAGGAAATGCGCGCGTTCGGCAAGCAGCTTCGTGCCACCCTTCACGATCGGGCCTCTGATGTCCTCGTGACCAAGGTTCTCCTCGGAACGATGGGCTGCGTGCCGGCGTTTGACCGGTACTTCAACAAGGGTTTCGGTTGCTCGACGTTCGGACCTAAAGCACTCCAGAGGATCGGCCAGTTCTACCGAGAACATGCCGACGCGATCGAGGCCGGCCGGAAGAGGACGCTGAACTTTGAGACGGGCCAGCCTACGGAGCGGCGATACACTCAGGCAAAGGTCATCGACATGATCTTTTTCGTCGAGGGCGCGCGCTGATGATGTCGATCGACCCCCGCGTTCCCAAGCCCGCCAAACGGATATCCCATGAGCGCCCACTTCTCGTGCTCCTCCGAGACGCGGTGGCCGACCTGGGCGTGGACTGCGTCACCGGCCACGCTGGCAGCAACCGGTTCGGCATCGACGGGTGGAGACTCTCAAGACCCCAGCAGTTCCAGTTCGGCGACCTCCGGATCGAGCTTCCGACAACGACCGTTCTGGTCGAGACCGAAAGCGGCGGAGGTGTCACCAATCTCGTCAAGTACTGGCCCCTGCTGCGCTCCCGAACGTCGGACAAGCGACTCGTCCTCATCCACCTCTACATGCTCGATAGCGACGGCGATTACAGCGCACATCGGAAGCTGTGGTCCTTCCTCGTGGACCAGATGGAGATCGACCTGAAGTCGATTGGCATTAGTCGGCCAGACCAGTGGGACGCTCGCATCTTTACATACCGCAGAGGCGACCCACCGGATGATGTGACGGCATTCCTTCGGATGACGATCGCAGCAGGGTCGGCGTAGTCAGTCACCGCAAAGATTGTTCGGGTCGACCCGCTGGGTCCGGCAGCGCAGATGCACGTTTGATGCGGCATTCGAGCAGTCAAGAACATTGCATATGAGACATGAGCTCTAGCGGGCTAGGACCGCACTACGACGAAGATCGGCTTGCGATGCTTCTGCTTCTTATTGATCTTGCACACATTCGCGTCCTGGAGGATCGTTAGCACGGCCTTGTGGGCCTCGTCGTATGGAAGCTCGAACTCGGCTCGTTCCCAATTTGACAGGTAGCTGTATTCGCCGCCGAGTTCGTTCAGCACATCCACAATGTCGTTCGCGTCGGGAGCCGTTGTCTGAAGCAATCGGACTGTGAGTTCCGGGTTTTTGGCTGTCATCGCGATCCGGCGGATCTGTTCCACCGGTAAGGCGGTGTTGGTCTCGATAGCGAATTCCGAGGCAGCAACTAATGCGTCGCGGTCATCTGCGGGAACGTAGTCCGCCAGGGCCGCGATCACGTGCTGACCGAGCCTGCTGCCTGTCTCGGCTGTCGTGAGCAGGGAGGCAATCATCCCATCGACCAAGTCCGGAGTTATGAAACTCTCGATGTTGCGTGAGGCGACGATGGCGGGCTCGACGGAGGCCCACCCGGCAGCGCGCAGGTGGGCGAACGTGGTTGCATCGTCGGCCACCAGTTCGTGTTCGATGAGCAGTGCGAAAAGATCGCTATCCTCTGGCGTGATTTGAGCGGCCGGTAGTGGACCGTCAAGCCCCAAGCTCCTGACGAGCTGCACTCGGTCTTCGGGGGAGGGGATGCCGCCGCGGGCGTTAAGGACTGCAATGGCCGTGGCTGCCTTGTCCGGCGTCTCGGTCTCCTCTGCGTCGTCGGTGTCGTTGTCGATGGAGCCGGCGCTGACGAGTAGCTGGCCGAGATTCTCGTCGATGGCTCCAATCTCGGCCCGATACGCCTCGACGTTGGTCAGCGATCCACGGAACATATCGGCCGCGGCGAGATCCGGCCAGGTCGAACTAGGAGCATCAGTTACCTTCCGCAGGGCGGCATCCGGCGATGCGGTCGCGGTGATTCGTTTGACGGTCTCTTCGGCCCCTACGGCTACATTTAGCGCGGCGACGAGAGTCCGAGAGGTCTGCACCGAGTAGTCGGTGTCGTCATCGGCTTCGATCGCGTCAAGGTAGACGTTGAGGTTGGTCAAGCAGTACCGGTAGACCGCGTCATTGTCGCGAGCCTGGTCCAGCGTTACCTCGCCACTGATTCCGAGCGCTGTACGCAGGTTGGCAGCGGTTAGCTCGTACAGCTCGTTAGCGACGAGGAGGCGCTGCAGCTCGTGGTCAACCTGGCCGAGGCTCGGCAGGCGAATCCCTGCACGTTGGAGAATCCTTACCAGCGTGTCGAGCTCGGACCTGGAATGCGGCGCGGTGAAGGCCGACATCTCCTCGTAGTGCTCTGTCACGAAGTCGGTGAATTCGGACCCAAAATCGTAGGTGCCGTCTGGGTCGGCCGACAGCAGCGCAGCGTCAACTAAGGAGGCGCGCGCGTCTGCGGGCACGCCTTCGTCAGCGCTGAGGTACGTGAACACTTGCTGCCACCCACGGTGGCCCATCCGTGCTGCCAGGCGGGCGCGCTCTCCGTTCGCAGTAAAAAAGGCCGCCAAGAATTCTCTCGCCTGGGTTCCGAACTTGGTCGTCACATGTTTCACAACCTCGTCGGCTCGCTTCGGGTCTTGAACGAGAAGGTAATCGAGCACCTGGACGTTGTAGGCGCTGATGGTATGAGTGAAGTCTTCGTCCGTCTCGGCCAGTAGATTCGCGATCGCTGCAGGACCGGAGAAGCGGTAGTTGATGTCAATGCTGTTGGTCTGCACGGTCTGGACGATGAACGTGGCCACGTCGACTCCAGTGAAGTCGCCGTAGAACTGCGTGGCGTACAGGGTGAAATTCTGGTCGACGTATCCGTGCTTGACGAGATCGCGCGCTAGCTCCGATCTGAGGGTTTCGTCGACGAACTCTGCGAACGTTACATTCTTGACTGCGTCGGTCTGGCCATTTGCGTTGGCCGACACCGCGAGAGGCACCGTCTCGTCGTCGGTGAGATCCTGGAAGTTGGCGCCGCGCAGGAAGTCGATCTGACGGTCGAGCCGCTCAAGCTGCCGTTCGACCGCTTCGGCGCATCTCTCTGCCCATCGATCCTTCAGGGCTTCCGGAAATAGGCCCTCGAGGTGCGCCTGTGACAGCACGATGAGCTGATTCTGATTCGCCTGCACGGTAATGGAGCGCGCTTCGACGACCGCATCCCAGAATGCTGGTTCAGTAACTCGCTGTTCGTTGTGCCGCTCAGAGTTCACTACGAACCCCAACTGCATGCCAGTCCAGTTGTTGCGATCACGTTCGGCATGCCCCAGAGCTACTAGCCGCCCGCCGAGCTTATTCGCCAACGGGAAGATCGCAGGGGGAGGCGCGTTTCTCGTTAGCAGGTCACGCTTCTCGTGCTCGCATTTGGCGACCGCCGCCGCGACAAGCCTGCGGTGGAAGTCGTACACGCGATCGAGATCGCTGGCGCGGCGTGAGATGTCCTCGAAGTCTTCTAGATGGAAATTCTTGTAGGCAACCAGTGCGAACAGTTGGTTGGCCGACAACTCGGGCGCAACCTTGTCGGACTTGAGCAGTCGTGCAGCGAAGACCAAGTATTCGTTGCGGATGTTGATTAATAGCCGCATGTCGGTGACGTGCTTGGCGACGAGCTCGACTAGAGAGCGATCGATATCGGTGATCTGTGCGTCGCGGAGAAGACGGTGGAGATGCTCGCGAGCGCTGCGGTGCGAGATGAAAGGCACGACCGGGATAACTAATTCGAAAAACTTGGTTCGGTTTGCTCGGATATTTTCGGCGTGAGCTGCGTCGCTGGCCGCCCGCTCCGCAGTTTCCTCGCCGATCTTCTCAAAGAGGCTGTCGCGCATCGCGTAGATGAATCGCAGCGGATTGTTGTGTCTGTCGATCTTGTCGAGTCGCTTTGGGGTGTTGTTGAGTAGCGTATTGAGCTCACGCAGCGCCTGAAATATCTGCGGGTCGTTGTAGCGGTCCAAGTCCTCGAAGATGACGAAATCCTTCGGCTCCTGGTCGAAAAAATAGACAACTTCGTCCAGGTATTCATCGAAGTAAGTGTTCGTTGGAGCCGACAACGAGAACGTCGCGCCCGCTGCCGATATCTCTGAGACTACGACTCGGTTGTGGGTGATTGTCCTCAGCACTGCCAACGCCACGCAGAGTAACGCGGCCACAACCGTCCAAACCATTATTCGCTGCAACGTCGAATGATCGGCGATGCCCGCGATGTGCGAGGGAAGACGCCCAAGGAGCAACAATAGGGCCAAGAGACCACCAACTGCTAGTAATGCCTCGACTAGCGCCCGCCACCACGGCAGCGGGGTTCGCCGACGAAACCGCGAATGCCGGAGGGTGCGGGATCGGGCGCTGTAGACAAGCTGTTTGAGCACCTCCTTCTGGATTCTGTTAGTCAAACTCACGCCCTGCGTGTCCGGCGCAAGAGTTGAAATGGCTAGCCGCAGCGTCGAGCTGTTGTGGTGCTCTTGGAACTTGTCTAACACGCAGGACTTGCCCGCCCCGTAGCGTCCGCTTAGGGCGATGTTGCGGTTTCTAGGGTCGCCGATCGCGATTTCCAACTGATCAAGATAGGTCTTGTGTTGAGTCTCGTCGTATTGCGGCGCAAGCGATTTCAGCGCCTGTGAGTCCGAGGACGCTCTTTGTGACGGTTCCCGCCGTCGACACCTGTGAAGAACACCGGACCAGTTCCAACGCGGTCTCGGTAACGACATCAAGCCTCCACTGAGCTAGGGCAAGGGCGCTAGTAACCCAGGCTGTTGACACGATGGATATGGTAGATCGGCCAGCCGACACCCCCCACGAGTTACACACAAAGTAACTGCTCGCCCACTGGGAACCCCTCACCCACCGCTGGAATCGGCTTCGATGTTGAACATTGGATGGGGTGGGTCGAAATCCCCAGAACGTGACCGCCTTATCGACCCCTCGGGGCGCATGCTTGCCAGTGCATGTTTTCGAAATTGTTGCTCCCATCACTCCCTGTACAACCCGGTTGAGTTGGCTATCGTGGCGAACCCGGTGGTCCTCTGCCGCGCCGGGTTAACCGGCTTTGCCGAGTTCGTCGGGTTCAGGACGGGAGATGCCGTACTGGTGCCAGACGAATTCGAATTGCGACCGCGCAAAGCCGCGATAGCTTCCTGGGCGAGACGAGGTTGCCTTACACGCCTGAACGATCATCCGGCCGAACCGCGTGTCAGTCAGTTGCTTGCCGAAAGGACTTCCTGCACCCCAATATTCGGGATTGCGATCGATCACTAGCTGCACCAACTCCCGAGTCGGCACAAAGATCGTATCGGTTGGCCACACGGCATACAGGTCTCTCAGCAAAACTACGCCTGGACGCTCCTCCTTTAGGCCGGCCTCACGCTCGGCGGCGTCCTGATGGAGACTTTGCTGGATAAGGCGGTCGGCGATGTCCGGCCAGCCGCCGCCCGCAACAACTGCGACGCGCTTGAGCGGTCGCCACTTCTCTTTGAACCGGCCGACGCATCCTTCGGGCATCTCGACCTTCATGCCCTTCACCTCTGACCGAACGCGGTCGGTCCACTCGGCAATGGCCTCACGTAGTGCTTTAGCCTCGTTCTCGATCTCCTCCCAATCTGAATCCTCCACGGTCCCATAAAGGTCGGGCATCAGCAGAACGCGGATGGACCGCTGCACCGTGTCGTCAGGTAGGCGTGGCGCGTTGCCAGCCATCGCCACGGGCGCGAAGGTCGGCATCTCCTGCACTTCCCACCCGTTATTCGCGGTCGGAAAGGACACGGCCCGTACACCACCGACGCGGTAGCCGGTATTGAGGATGGCGAGTAGGTCGTTGGTGAGGGGGCCGTCAGGCCGCAGGGTCCGGTCGACCTCATCGAGCAGAATGGTTCGCGTGTCGTGCTGCAGAACCCGCGTCAGGACTGCTGCAGACGCAAGCCCAGCCGCCTGGATGGGCGCGTAGCACAAGTGCTTCAGGTGTTCCAGGAGAGTCGTCTTGCCGCTGCCAGGCGCTAGCGAGTCAATCATCAAACGGGGACTGGTGTAGAGCTCGACCGCCAAGTGAGTGTGAACCGTCCACAGCGCCAAGATGTTCAAGTCGTCGGGGTCCGGCATAGCGACGAAGCGTCGGAACCAAGTGACGATTGTGTCGAGGAGTTCACTCGAGTCGGTCGGGGAGGGAGAAGCTGCCTGTTGCATCACGCGATACCCTCGCCGCGCTTGGTGGCCGATTCCTGTCGGGCAATCCATGCCAGCACATCCTCACGCCAGTAGCGAACTCGGCCGGCCAGCCGGAAGGAGGTTGGCCCGACGCCCGCTGACCGGTAGTACCGCAGAGTTCCTTCAGGAATTCCAAACTCAGTCTCGACATCCTTCGTCGACATGAGGTCCCTCTTGTTCGTGGTTGGCATCCGGGCACCTGTCCTTAAACGCTTGATTTTGAAGCCCTCAGGGGAGAGTAGTCGGACTACGCTTGTAACGCAAGCTTTTTCAGACTATCCTGCTAGGCAGGAGGTGGGCATGGGCGTGGATGGACGCCGCCTAGCGCGGGACATACGTGAGATGCATATGGCGGACCGTCGGCAAGAACACGAGTCCTGGGAGAAGACGTTCGGCGAAATGGTCCGCCAGTGGCGTCGCGCACGTAGCTGGTCGCAAGAGCAGGTTGCCGAACTGCTGCGCCTTGAAGGATTCGACATGCACCAAACCACCGTGGCCAAGATCGAGCGCGGCGCCCGACCCCTCCGCGTAGCCGAAGCGGCGGCAATCGCCTACATCTTCGACGTGCCTCCTCTGGCCATCTTCGAAAGCCGCCCCCCGGAGGGCTATCCAGACACCATAAAGGATCTACAGGTAGCCCTGGACAGACAAAAAGAGAGCGCCAAACGAGTAGCGCGGGACCTGGAAAACACTGCAAAGCAATATGCGGTCGAACTTGCCATGGTCCACGGGATCGCTTACGAAATGAACCAAAGTGCGGCCCAAGGACAAATGGAGCAGGCGAGTGACGCAGAGGCGTAACCGTCGAAGCGGTGTGGAGGACCGGTGGACGAAGACGGTCCGGGATGAGAAAGGCACAAAACATGCCGTCTCGAGCGCCAACTATGGCAAGGGAAAGCGGTGGCCTGCAAGGTATGTCGACAGCAACGGCCGCGAGGTCGCAAAGGGGTTCGGTCGAAAGGTAGATGCTCAGAAATGGCTTGACGAGGTCACGTCAACGATTGTCACCGGAACCTATATCGCACCCGGCGCCGGCAGCGTCACCGTAAGGGAGTTGTACAAGCAGTGGGTGGGGACGTTCGGCCACCTGAAGGCGACCACGAAGGCAGCGCGTGAATCTGCTTGGCTCACCCATGTCCGCGACGTTTGGGAAGTGACGCCGGTCTGCGAAGTTCAGACATCTGCCGTGCGGACATGGGTCAATGAGCTTGCCGCACAGGGTTCGTCGGCGCCGACCATCGAAACCGCGCTGGGTGTGCTGCGGATGATTCTCGGTCTCGCTGTGGAGGACCGGCGAATTGCGAGCAATCCGTGCAATGGGGTCAAAGCGCCGCGGCGTGAACACTCACAGCGTGCCTACTTAACGCATCAGCAGGTGGACGACCTGGCGGGCGCGTTGGCCCGTGATGGCCTGGTGGTCCGGTTCCTGGCCTACACCGGCCTGCGGTATGGGGAAATGGCGGCCCTAATTGTGGCTGACTTTGACATGCTGCGCAGGCGGGTACAGGTGCGCAGGTCAGTGACTGAGGTCAAGGGCAAGTTGGAATGGTCGACGCCGAAAAGCCACGAACGCCGGTCCGTCCCGTTCCCGCGATTCCTGACCGATGACCTCGCCCGGCGAATGGCCGGCAAGGGGCGCGACGACTTGGTGTTCGCCGCGCCGGGCGGCGGTGTTCTGAGGATCGCCACCTTCCGAACCCGTGTGTTCAACCCGGCCGTCGCAAAGCTGCGCGGCATCGACGAAGACGGCAAGCCGACGATCGACTGGCCGCGCCCCACGATGCACGACCTCCGTCACACCGCCGCCTCGTTGTCGATCAGTGCGGGCGCGAATGTCAAGGCCGTCCAGACGATGCTGGGACACAAGTCGGCGGCGCTGACTCTGGACACCTATGCAGACCTGTTCCCGGATGACCTAGAGGCCGTCGCGGACGCTTTGGACGCCGCAGTGCTGGCGCTGCGTGAATCTACTGCGGACGCGCTGCGGACGGACGCGCAAGCGAGTTCCTAATGCCGAGGAGCACTGACCGTGTCGCTGCTGGTCAGGCCATTGATATACGAGTCGGGGTGGCGGGATTCGAACCCACGGCCTCTTCGTCCCGAACGAAGCGCGCTACCAAGCTGCGCCACACCCCGCTTGAAGCCACGACAGCGTATCGCACCGGCCCGCCGGCTGACCAAACCGCAGGCTGCCGGGCTAGCTCCACGCGCAGGTGCGCTCGAATTCGACCAACGCCTCGGCCGGGCCGGTCGGGTCGAGCCCCTGCGCGGCGACCCACTCGTCGCTGAAATAGGTGTCGGCGTAGCGGTCGCCGCTGTCGGCGAGCAGGGTGACCACCGACCCGCTGCGGCCCTGCGCGACCATCTCGGCGAGCAGCCCGAAGCAGCCCCACAGGTTGGTGCCGGTCGACGGCCCCACCCGCCGCCCCAGCACGGCGCTGACGTGGCGGGCCGCGGCGATCGACGCCGCGTCGGGGACCGCGACCATCCGGTCGACCACGCCGGGCAGAAACGACGGCTCCACCCGAGGCCGGCCGATGCCCTCGATCCGCGAGGACGCCGGCATCACGACGTCGTAGCGCTGCTCGGAGTAGGCGGGGAAGAACGCGGAGTTCTCCGGGTCGACGACGCACAGCCGCGTCGCGTGCCGCCGGTAGCGGAGGTAGCGGCCGATCGTCGCGCTGGTCCCGCCGGTGCCCGCGCCGACGACGATCCATTCCGGGATGGGGTATCGCTCCTCGCCCATCTGCTCGAAGATCGACTCGGCGATGTTGTTGTTGCCGCGCCAGTCGGTGGCGCGCTCGGCGTTGGTGAACTGATCGAGGTAGTGCCCACCGGTGTCGCGGGCGACCCGCTCGGCCTCGGCATACACCTTGCTCGAATCCGTGACGAAATGGCAACGGCCGCCTTGTGATTCAATCAGCGCCACCTTGGCCGCGCTCGTCGACGCCGGCATCACGGCGACGAACGGCAGCCCCAGCAGGGCCGCGAAGTAGGCCTCCGACACCGCCGTCGACCCCGAGGACGCCTCGACGACCGTGGTGCCCTCGCCGATCCACCCGTTGCACAGCGCATACAGGAACAGCGAGCGCGCCAACCGGTGCTTGAGGCTGCCGGTGATGTGCGTGCTCTCGTCCTTGAGGTACAGCGCGATGTCGACGCCGGTGTCCCAGGCCGAAGGCAGCGGGTAGCGCAGCAGGTGGGTGTCGGCGCTACGGCGGGCGTCGGCCTGGATCAGCCGGATCGCGTGGTCCGTCCAGTCTCGTGGCAGGGTGCGGACCGCGATCCGGGCCCGATCGCTCACCGCACCGAAGCGGTTGGCTGCGAACGGCTCAGGTCGCTTCTGGCATCGCGGTCGCCCATCGGGGCGGCGATCAGCGTCAGCAGCGTCGCCTCGGGCCGGCAGCAGAATCGCACCGGCGCGAACGGCGAGGTTCCGATGCCGGCGGACACGTGCAACTGCATATTGGCGCCCCACCGCGACGGCCCCTTGGCGCGGGAGCGGTCCAGGCCACTGTTGGTCACCAGGGCGCCGTAGAACGGCAGGCAGAGCTGCCCGCCGTGGGTGTGCCCCGCCATCACCAACTGGTAGCCGTCGGCGGCGAAGCGGTCCAGCACCCGCGGCTCCGGGGAATGGGTCAGCCCCAGCCGCAGGTTCGCGGCGGGGCTGGCCGGGCCGGCGATCGTGTCGTAGCGATCCCGGTCGATGTGCGGGTCGTCGACACCCGCGGCGGCGATGTGCAGGCCGGCCACCTCGAATTCGCGGCGGGTGTGGGTGAGGTCGAGCCAGCCGCGCTCGGTGAACGCCGCCCGCAGGTCCTGCCAGGGCAGCGGCTCGCCACGGACCCGATGCGACGGGTTGGTGAGGTAGTTCAGCGGGTTCTTCAGCCGCGGTCCGAAGTAGTCGTTGCTGCCGAAGACGAACACGCCCGGCCGCGACAGCAGGTCGCCGAGGGTCTGCACCACCGCGGGCACCGCCTTGGGGTGGGCCAGGTTGTCGCCCGTGTTGACCACCAGGTCGGGTTCCCAGGCGGCCAGCTCGCGCAGCCAGGCCTGTTTGCGGCGCTGGTTTGGCAGCATGTGGAGGTCGCTGAGGTGCAGCACCCGAAGCGGTGTGGACCCCGGCGACAGGACGGGCATGGTGATCTCGCGCAGCACGAACGCGTTGCGCTCGACGAAAGCCGCATAACCGATGCCGGCCAGGGTCGAGCCGAGCGCTACCGCGCCGGTGCGCATCAGGACGGGCATAACTTCAGCCATCCGGACAGCCTCCTGCCGGTTGGCTTCTGGCCGCGTATCGCTTGCGCCACGCGCCCGCGCGCCTAGGGGGGGGGGGGGCGGGTGGGGCAAGCTATACGC
>NZ_LZIC01000045.1 GCF_001667185.1 Mycobacterium sp. 852002-50816_SCH5313054-b
TCTCCAGCGACCCGACGCCCAGATCCTCCAGAGTGCTATCGAGGGGAACCGCCCCGCGGCCCAACACCACCGCGACGGAGCCGAACGCGAGAGGCGGGTGGACGGCGGCGACCTCGACGACGCGCTTCGGCAGCCGGCGAGCACAGTCAACGTCCGCCAGCTACGCAGCAGGGCGATTCTCGACAGCACGATCCGGCCTGGCTCGTCCAGCGGCGGCGACGACGGACGACCGGTTCTGTTGACGGGGGCCACCGGGTTCCTCGGCGCATTCGTTCTCCGTGAACTGCTGGCGCGCGGGCAGAAGGTGGTGTGCCTGGTGCGTTCCAACGACTCGGACGCCGCTGAGGCACGTCTGCAGGGCGCCGCGGACCGGCTAGGCATCATTTGGCCCGTGCCAGACTCGGTCGCGGCCCTGTCCGGCGACACGTCCAAGCCACGACTCGGGTTGTCGCAGAAAGAATTCGAAAGTCTGGCCGCATCAGTGGGGGGCATCTACCACTGCGCAGCGCCCGTCAGCTGGGTGAAGTCCTACGCGGCGCTCGAACCTGCGGTCGTGGGAGGTGCCCGAGAGATGTTGCGGCTGGCGGTCCTGAATGGCGGCAAGCCGCTGCATTACGTGTCGAGCCTGGCCGTGTTTCCCTTCGATGGAACGGCGAGACCCGAGGACCATCACAGCCTCGATCACGGCATGAGTCTGCTGGGTGGATACGCCCAAGCGAAGTGGGTGGGCGAGCGCCTGATGGCGGAAGGGGCAAGGCGTGGCCTGCCGGTGACAATTTATCGGCCGCCGCTGATCTCCGGGCACAGCAGGACCGGCGTCTTCAACGCCGATTCCTACTTCGAGCGGATGATCAAAGGCTGC
Source organism: Mycobacterium sp. 852002-50816_SCH5313054-b (assembly GCF_001667185.1). Lineage (GTDB taxonomy): Bacteria > Actinomycetota > Actinomycetes > Mycobacteriales > Mycobacteriaceae > Mycobacterium. The sequence goes on from NZ_LZIC01000045.1 coordinate 863, forward strand.
ATCGAGCTCGGGGAGGCGCCCCAACTCGATGGTGTGGTCGATGTGGCTCCTGTCGACTACGTCGCCGCCGCGCTCATTGACATCGCGACACAACGCAGTTCGGCGGGACAGGTGTATCACCTAAACAACCCGCATCCGATGGCCTTCAGCGCGTTCGTCGATTGGATTCGCGGCCGCGGATACCCGTTGGTTTCGGTGCCATTTGCCCGCTGGCAGCAACACTTGCTGTCTCGAAACGCGTTCGGGGATAACGCGTTGGATCCGTTGACCGCGCACCTCAAACATGCATCGAGCGGGACCATGACAACGGCGGTGCATGACTGTCGCAACGCGATGGCGGCGCTGTCTCCGTCCGGGCTGCGCTGCCCGGCGTTGGGAGCAGAGTTGCTCAGTGTGTATTTCGAGGCATTCGAAAACAGCGGCTATTTGGGTCCGCTTGTTGAAATCGGCTCCCCAAGGAGGCTGGCATGATTAGGCCCACAGCACCCACACACGGACTATTGCGCCTGGGCTCGCTATTCGCATTCCTCATGGCCGCTTCGTATTTCGCGATCGCTGTGACCTATTTATTTCTTCCCAAAGATCTCAAGGTGGTGGGCCCCGGCAACCCAGCCGTCTACTACCCGGCCCTGGTGAAGCACCCCCACGCGGCCGTGCTGTTGGACTGGCAGGTGGGGATGTTGGGCTTCTTCGGTATCGCGGTAGTCCTGGCGGTCTCACACTTCAGCCGTCGAGATCACGGGGAGGGCTGGATCCGGTACACCTCGACGCTGGCCCTGTTCGGCTTCGCCATTCTCAGCGTGGACTCGCTCAAGGGTGGGGCTCTGCACAAGATGCGTGCCGAGGCATGGGTACACGGTGACGCGTCTACCCGCGCCGCGATCGGCGCGACGCGGCTCACCCTCGACTACTACGGCTGGTTCGCCTTCGGCGCCGTCGGGGCCTGGGTGCTGGCGGTCAACATCGCGATGATCCGGAACCGGCAGCTCCCGGTCTCGGTGGCCAGCCTTGGCATCGTGTTGGCCGCTGCCAATGAGGTGCTGGTCCTCGGGTGGTCATTTTCGCTGGAGTCATTGATGGACGTCGGTGTGGGTGCCGGGCTGCTGGCGGCGATTCCGTGGCTGGTGTTCGTCGGGCTGCGACTGCGGCGGGCCTCGGTGCGGACCGACGTGCCGCCGGCCGGCGCGAGAGCGCCGCTGGCTGAACAGCTTGCGGAAAGGGCAGAGCTATGACTGTGGATGACGATCGCACGGACCTGGCCGTAGGCCTCGCTGGCGTAGGAACATCCATCGAGCGGTGGTATTCGCGCTGGGGCCTACAGGGTCCTGCGTGGGCGAGGCCGCTGCTCGCGCACATCCGCGCGACACGACCCACCACGCGCCTGTGGCTGGACACATTGATGCCGCTCGCGCTCATCACGGTTCTCACCGACGGCGACATACCGTGGCGCGTCGCAGCGCTGACGGTGGGCGCCATGAACCTACTTCACATCGGTGCCACATTCCTCAACGACGTCAGAGACCGCGATACCGACCGGCTTTCCGAGGAGTTCGTGCGCCGAACCCGGCCAATTGCGGTCGGTGTGATACGGCCGCGGCTGGCGCTGACCGAGGCAATCGTCTGTGTGGTGGTCGGCCTGGGCCTGACCGCGTTGGTGCGCTGGCAATTAACGGCGGTCGCGGTGATCCTGGCCGTTGTCATCGCTCAGCATGAGCTGCCGCCAATCCGCACCCAAAGCCGCCCAGTCATCGGACAAGTGGCCGGACTGATCGGCCTCATCGGAATCGTGGCGTCGATCGTCGTCGCGGTCGGCGCCGCGCCCCCGTGGCGCACGGTTCCTTACCTGCTCTACGTCGTGATCTATCTGGGCGTCGGGGAGATGTTGGTCAAGGATGTGCGCGATTCCGACAACGACGCCGAGGGCGGCAAGATCACCACATCGGTGAAGTACGGGGCGGCGGCCGCGACACTGGCCGCCGCGGTCGCGTACGCAGCCGCCACCGTGTGCTGGGTATGGTTCATCGGCCAGCGGCCGCCGGGCATCGTCGGCGGCTGGCTCCTCGTCGGCACCGGCGCCTTGCTGGCATGGATCGCGTTTACGTTGCTGAGCGCCAAACGACTTCGTGTCCGGTTCAGCAAGGGGACAGCCCGCCGGCTGCACCGGGGCTCGGCGGCGACGTTCGCCGTGGTAAGCGTCGCGCTCATGGCGGGATATCTGTCATGAACTCAACGTTGTGGCAAGACATCATCGCGGGGGCCGCGGCCACCATGCTTGTCGCGGTAGCGCTGATGTTGGTGGGGCGGATACTCATCCGCGTCGGGGCGGGCCGCCTTGCCGCACGTAAGGTCCCCCATGCGTTGTGCGGTGTTTTCGTCGCGCTCGCTGCGTACCAGCTGTCGAGCCTCGCAGTCGCCGTCGGCGTCTTGATCCTCACCGCGATTTGTCTAGGCGTGGCTGTGGAGCGACGCCTTCTTCCTGACATACTCGAGGGCTCACGGGAACGCGATTACGGCCTCGTCGGCTTCGCGATCGGGGTGCTCGTGGCCGCCCTGTTGTTCTGGTCAGACCGCACCGCCATCGCCGCCGGTGTCTTGGTATTGGGTCTGGCGGATGCCGCGGCAGCGCTCATCGGGTGCCGCTTCGGCCGTCATCGCGTCGCCGTGGCCAACGCCGTGCGGTCGCTGGAAGGGTCGGGCGGTTTCGTCGTGGTGGCGTTCAGCATCGCCTTGACCGTTACACTTGTCGAATACAAACTCAATATAGCCGCCGCACTGGCGATTTCGACGTTCCTCGCGTTGACCACAGCGTCCATCGAGCTACTTGTACTGCCTGCGGCCGACAACCTCCTGATCACACCATGGGTGGCGCTGCTCTTGCACCTGGGCCACAACCTGTCACCCGGAGGGGCGCTTCGGTGGCTGCTCGCTGCGATCGTGGCCTATAGTGCGGTACCGGTGATGGTCCGGCTGCGTTGGCTTGACCTACCCGGCGCCATCGGCGCCGCCCTCGTGACGGCGAGCGCGATAGGTCTCGGCGGATGGTCCTGGATTGCCCCCGTCGCAACCTTTTTCGTGATGACCAGCGCGATCACCGCCTACCGGCGCGCAAAGCGGGCCGGTAGCCAGCGCGGGCTAAGCCAAGTCATGGTCAACGGCGTGCTGCCGGTGATGATCCCCGTCATCGGCTACGCGCTGACGCGAAACCAGATTTGGATGGTGGCCTACATCGGGGGGATAGCAGCCTCGACCGCGGATTCCTGGGCCTCCGAGATAGGCCGATTCTCGTCTCGGCCACCGATATCGCTGCGCACCCGGCGCAGAGTTCCGGGCGGCACGTCGGGCGCCGTATCGGGCTTGGGTCTTGCGGCGACATGGTTGGGTGGCTTGGCAATCGGTGTCATCGGAGCGCTCGTCGGCAGTGCCACCCTCATCGTCGTCGGCATCGCGGCGGGCTTGGCCGGTTCGCTGCTGGACTCGGTGCTCGGTGCCACGGTGCAAGGCCGCTTCCGCTGCCCATCCTGCCACGAAGCGCTGGAGGAACCGCGCCATTGCGGCGTACATACCGAGCTTTCCAACGGTTACCGCTGGATCGATAACGACGTTGTCAACGCATGTGCCAACGCGACGGGAATGGGTGTCGCTTTGGCTGTCTTTGGGATGGTGTCACTATGACCAAGCAAGATTCCGCTGCTCCCAGCTCGATTCAGTCGACGCGCCACCTGTGGTGGCACCACGCGGCGTTACTGACTCGATCCCTACGCATGCGAACGCGGCTGTGGTACGACGTGCTCGTGCCGCTGGCCATGCTCGCCGTGATGGGGGGCTACTCGCTGCCATGGCACCGCGTCGGCCTGGTGATCGCCGCGTTGGTGCTCTTTCACGGCGGGCAGACGTTATTCAACGATGTCGCCGATGTGGCCGTCGACCGGGCAAGTACCGAGCGTTCGAGACAACAGCGGGCCCTGGTTCGAGGAAGCTTGTCCCGAAGCGAGTTGCTGATCGCCGGCTCGGTGTTGGTGGCCGGCGCCGGGGTCGTATCGCTGTTCCTTCCTTGGCCCAACCAGCTTTTGTTCGTCGTGTCGCTTCCGGTTGTACTGGCCTACAACTTCAAGCCGGTGGGCCTCTCCGGGCGGCCCCTGGCCACCCAGGTGTTTTGGCCGGTGACCTGGCTGCTGATGTACGTGTACTGCGCGGCCGGGCTCGACTTCGCCGGATGGCAAAGGGGGATACCGTATCTCGCGTTCGTCGCCGTGTTCATGGGTTTGGGCGAAGGGCTGTGTCAGGACATCCGCGACCTCGACAACGACCGGATCGGCGGACGTGTGACCACGCCGGTGCGCTTTGGAGCCCGATCCACCTCGGCGTGGGCGTGGCTAGCGTTCAGCGCATCCGTCGTCCCGTGGTTCTGGCATGTCCGACACACGGCGATGCCGATCGTCGCCGCGTCGGCGGGGACGGTGATCCTATTGGTGTGGATCGCGTTGTCGGCTCGCGCTGTTCGGCGAATTCATAAGGCGTATCAGAAGAAAGACGGCAAATTCCTACACACCGGATCCATCCTGGCCTTCACCTGTGTCAACGTTGTTATCCTCGTCGCTGCCGCGCTCTTTTGAGTGGGCAGCGGCATCCCGTGGGCTCAATGACGCCCGGGTAAGCAAACGGCCGTAGTGCACGACGTCTACGACCAGCCCGGCGCTGTCCGCATATTCCGCCAAGCGCGGACTGATCGCCGTGCGGCTCCACAGCTCCGGGTCCAAATCGCCGCCCTCCCGGCGCGTTAACCATCGAAACATCGAGATCGAGCTGCGGAAGACCTTTTCGATCAGTGTCGACGCCCGAGATCCTCGACTTCGGAGAATCAACAACAGCCTGCCGTCGCGGCGAAGTAGCCGACGGAGTTCGCTTAAGGCCGGCACCGGATCGGGCATCGTGTCCAACACGCCGCTGCATAAGATCGCATCGAAACTGGCGGCCGGAAACGGTGCCGCAGTAACGTCACCCTGCACAACGGCGACACCAAGGTCTTCGGGGATGAACGCCTGTGTCCGGGTGACGTAGGCATGCGAGAAATCCATCGCCACGACCAGGCGGCGCGGCTCGGTGCGCGCGATGTGGCGCGACCAGTAGCCCGAACCTGCGCCCGCATCAAGGATTACGGGTCGGTCGTGCAAGGCATCGGTGAGCCATGCGTGGACGTGAGGAAAGCCGACCCGCCAGATGATGTGAAAGGTGGCGGTGTAGAGCGCAGCGGTGGACTCGTACAATTCGCGCCGCCGACGGCTCAAATCGCTATCAGGAACAGTCACAGCAAATACCCGTCGTGTTTCGTGGCCGGCTCGGAGTCGGCGCCACCCGCCACGTAGTTCTCAGCATCGGCGCCGAACCGCATTGGCAGTGGGCGTGTGTACGCCTTTCAGTCACGGCACCCACTGCCGTGCAGCCGTCGATCAACGGTTAGACACCCTGACCGACGCTCACCGGTTCACCAAGACCGAGCCGTTCCGGAAAATCGGTGATGGATCGCAAGCGGTCTGCAGGGTTCGCGATCATGCGTCGCCTGGCTAGATCGAGCACGGCCCCAAGGCTGTTGACCTCGGCGACCAGCGTTCCGTCGGGCTTTCGGATCTCCTGCATCGTGCGGTAGGTTCTGCCCGGATTCCACTCGAACGAGCAGGTGACATCGACCTCATCGCCCAGGTGCAGTTCTCGGTGAAAACGAGTCGTCACCTCCAGGTCGATGGGTCCCAGCCCTTGTGCCGTCAGCTCTTCGATCCTGGCTCCGGCGTCGCGAATGCATGCCATGCTCGCGAAATGCGCCCATTGTTGGTACACGAGGGCGCTAACGTGTCCCTGGGCATCGATCTCGTAGTCGCGCACCGTGATACGGACGCTGAAGATTTCGTCCATCTCGTTCACGCTCTCTTTCCTGCCTGCCTGCCTGCCGGGCCCGGGGGTCAGGTCCGGTTCGAGATCTTGACGTGTACCACCATCAATCGGTTCGGCGTCGCCCAAAGACGCAGTGCCCACCGACACGAAGTTGATCGAATATCCTGTCTGGACAACGGCATTCGAATTAGTTCGCGGTGGCGGCTGCCGCCCGGTCGAGTTGCGACCGCCTGTTTACGGTAGAACGCACTGCCAACTGCGCCAAGAACCGCAGTTGCACGCTTGCCATGCGCAGGGCCAGCCCGGAGTTCCCGGTGGAGGTAGGGGCTCGTGCCCGTGGCGCCAGGTTTCACCGGGTGCTCCGCGGTTCGCTTCAGGTCACGCCGCGTCAGCAGCGGTCAACGGTCGCATGCTGGCGATTGACCAGGCAGAAAGGCCACCCATGATGACCAAGCCTGGGACGGCTGACGCGGCTACCGCGACATCGAGCGGCAACAGGTAGATCAAGGGCAGGCGGAGGGCGCCCGCCGCCAGCATCCCCGCACCCCATGCCCAAGCTCCCACCCGAAACGTCCGCTTTACCAGAGGGTTCGACGAGTACGCGGCAGACCAGGCGTAGGCGTCGCCGGGACGCCAGCTCTGGTAGGCAATCAGTGTCAGCGGCCGATCCAGGGGCAAGCTGATCAGAAATGCGACGCCGACGATTACCGAGCTCAGGGAGTTGTTGGCCAGCAGCAGGCGTGGGTCACCGGTGAATACTGCAAGCACCAAACCCAGCCCGTAGACGCTCATCATGAGAGCCGCGAACCAGCTGACCCGCCGCGATCGCAGCGCCACCCAACCGACCCGCGCGCCGGCAATAGCCGTGGCGGCCAGGAGGGCCGACCATTGCGAGGTGCCGACGAGGCGCAGCAGATAGAACGAGATCATCGGTAACCCGACATCCAGGAACATGCCGAAGAGCGGCTGCATCGATCGCCGAAGGCGCTCGCACCGAAAAGCTATCCGCGGTTGGTCAACTGATTCAACAAAGCCGTAGGCCACATGGTCACGGTGGTGGCGCCGGATGCTGCTGTCAAGCTGATCTGCGAATCCGTTTTCAACGTCGTATATTTCGCGCCGCGGCCGGTTGTGCTCCAGCGCCTGCAGGCAGCTAGGCGATGTCGAAACCAGGGCGGCGATCAGCGGCCCAGCCGACGGGTTTCGACGGTGCTATGAACGAGCAATCCAATCAGACTTCCTATCGCTGCACCGACACCACCTACATAACTTCTCGCCACCTCGAAAGGGGAACCCCCGCAGCCCCGTGGTAGCGAGGCCAACCATGCGATGGCGTCATCGCGGTCCGTGTTGGCGTAGACGCGAACGGGGCAGGGCATCCATCGCCCGATCGCTTCAGCGGGCGCACGAATCCACCCCTCGTCGCTCACGACCGCGCAGCCATCGAGCAACGAGACATATCTCAACCCGAACTTGGTATCCGCCCACAACGCCCCCGCCGTGAGCCGCCGAAAATCCGAACCGAATTGGTAGAGCAGCCTCATCCGACCGCCGGATCGGCGCACCTCGTCGATAATTGGTGCAAACACATGGTAGTAGTCGGATTGGGTCAAGGTTCCGACCGCCTCCAAGCCCTGAACGCCGGCAGGCAACCCGGTAATTTCTTTCAACATCGCGACACCAGTCCTCCCTTCACATCGCGAAACCTATTCGTGTTCAACGTCTCCGGCAGCCGCAGCTCACATCCCGCGTGCACCGGACACCCTTAATCCTTTGCGAAGGAATACATCCGATACGAAATCTTTCCACGTTGCAGGTCGCGGTATATCCGTGAGCCTGGCACACCGGCGAACAGCCGGGCGAATGGGCGCAGGAATGTGGGAAGATGGCGAGTGATCAGGTCGAGCGATCGCTGCGAGGTGGCGTTCAACCCGCGCAAAACCTCCGCATTGATGACCCTCTCCGAGAGAACCCGCATCGAGGTAGCAGCGGTGGCGGCGTCCCATGCGGAAAAGTCATGTCTGCTGCGCATATCGGCGTACAGAAAGTTTCCGCCTGGACGCAGCACGCGCGCCACTTCGGCGATGAAGCGGCGAAACTCAAGGTAGGCATGCGAGGCCTCGATATTTATCACCGCGTCGAATGATTCGTCGGGAAAGGGCAGATTCTCGGCATCGCCGTGCACAAAGTCCAGCCCGGGCAAATCATGCCTGCTCCTGCAGTAAGCGATGGCCTCGGCGTTGAAGTCCAGCCCCGTGTAGGAGGCAGGGTGCACCGTACGCACCAGGTACGAGGCCCCGCCACCGTGCCCGCAGCTGACCTCCAGCACCCGTTTCCCGCGGAGATCTGCCTGGGCCGCCGTGCGGTGGTACAGCTGGATCCCCAACCGATTAGGCTCGTCGCAAGCCGCCAGCGCTATGCCCATCGGCGGATCCTCCTCGTAACCGTAGTTGAGGAACACGACGTCCTCTCCATTGAGCCGACGGGTCATGTAGGGATACCAATATTTGCTGATCGCTATCCTGTAGAGCCGCGTTGCGCCGGTGCGGCGGACGGGGCTCTTTTGAGTGGCAGGCATGCCGCGAGTATGCCAGCCGGTTAGGATAGTTCGGAACATCTGTCCAACTGTGGAATGGCTCGTTGTTGTCAAATACTTTGACATGCTTTGGATTCGGTTCGCGCAACGCTTGACTGTCCACGACGCCGTCGAGCAGGCCCTGGCCCGCTAGCGGGCACCAGCGCGCCCGGGCCGCACCGAGACTCGTTGTGAGGCAGGGGTCGTCACCGCTGGCCGCGTGACCCGTCGGAACACGACAGCACGTCCGCCCCGCGCAGGCGCGGTCGCGACGCCCCGGAAGTGCGGCCTCTCGCCCCTGTCATACGTGGTGCCGAATTCGAATTCCCTCAATAGCGTTCGCAGCGCGACATTTATCTCCATGTTGGCGTACGCTGCGCCGATGCAACGGCGGACGCCGCCACCGTAGGCGATCCATGTGTGGATGTCCGGAGGATTACCGATGAACCGGTCGGGATTGAAGGACGCCGCATGAGGGAAGCTCTGCTCGGAGGCGTGCGCCAGTGTGATGCTCGCCAAAACGACATGACGCTCGGGAATAACCCACTCGCCCAGCTTGATTCGCGTCTTTACGGTGCGGGCGGTGTCGGCGATGACCGGGCGGGTGCGTTGCACCTCCCAGATCGTGGCCTGCCGCAATTCGGACCCTCCGGCGTCAGCCTCTGCGGTCAACCGGGCAAGCAGTCGCGGATGCCGCCGCAGTCGCTCGATGACCCACGCAAGCGCGGTCGCGGTGGTTTCGTGGCCCGCGGCGAGAAGGGTCAGCAGCTCATCGGCGATGTGATCATCGGAGAGGGGCGAGCCATCTTCGTGGCGTGCCCGAAGCATCAGCGTGAGCACATCGGTGCGCTGCTCTAGACCTGGGCCGTTGCGGATGTCGGCGATCAGCCGCCGGATGATCGCATCGTAGTGACAGCGGTAGCGGGCCAGCTTCGCCCCCGGGCTCCACGCACCCATATCGCGACGGGCGATAGGCGGCAAGGCTGCGAGCCGAGCGCCGAGCAACACCATCGGTGGCAGCAGCTCCCGCAGTTCGTGCAGCGCGGTCCCCTCTGCCCCGAACACCGTTCGCAGGATCGAGTTGAGGGTGATGCGTAGCATCGACGGCAGTGCTTCAAACTCCCTGCCTTGTGGCCAGGATGCGGTCTCGCGCAACACTTCTTCCTCTACTATCGCCTCGTAAGCTTGCATACTCTTGCCATGGAGGGCTGGGACGAGAAGCTTACGGCGTTCGCGATGCGCGGCACCCTGGAGACTGAAAGTTGAACCGGGACCGAACATCTCACCCAAAACGCCAGCCCGAACGGCGAGATCGGGGCTGGCGGTTAACAATTCCTTGATCAGGACGGGATCGCTGATGACGACCACATCACCGAAGATCGGCAGGCGCAGGGTGAAAGCCGAACCATACCGTCGGGCGAGAGCACGCAGCGCGCTCTCCCTGGCGAGGAAGCCGAGGCCTAGCAGGAGCTTCGGGATTCGTGGCGCAGGCGGCAGCCGAATGGGGTCCGTGGTCGCCACAGCCATGTCGTCACCTCCAGGATGGCATCCCCCATAGTCGGAAACGGTAAGCCGAGGTACCGGTGTTCACCAGACAAGCGAGAACGGGCGGATGGTGTGTGCAAAGTGAGAAAGTCGGCGGTTGCACGGCGCTGCCGCCGCTGCCTGCCTGCCAGGGTGGACTGGAACTATTCGAGTGCGCCAAGTAAATACGTCGTGTGCCCCATGTTGACCTGCAACGAAGTTGTGCGGAGCATTCCTTACGCGCCGGGCTGTTTCGGGTCTACGCGCCTCGCGCTCCCGATGTCGGGGCTCTACGTGGTGATCGCGGCGACATACATGTTTTGCCCAGGATCTCAAAGTGGTGCGGGCCGGAGATCCGGCCGTATGCTATCCGGCCGGCTCTGCTCAAGCGCTACGACAACGCTGATACGTCTCGGCGGAAGGACCTGTCGCCACCCCCGCACGACGGCAAAAGGGTGGGCAAAGTACTTCTCGGCAACGTGATGCTTCCTTTGCAGCGCAACGTCGTGACGCTTGGCGCCCAGCTTGAAGCGGTCAGCCGTTCTCGGCGATGTCCTCCAGCACGGCGAACATGGTGCGGGTCGGCACGCCGGTGCCGCCCTTGGGCGTGTACCCCCACGGGCTGCTGGTGTTGTACGCCGGGCCGGCCACGTCGATATGTGCCCAGCCCACGCCGTCGGCGACGAACTCGCGCAGGAACACCCCCGCCACCAGCATGCCGGCGAAGCGCTGCCCACTGATGTTCGACAGGTCGGCCACCGTGGACTTCAGGTCGTCCTTGAGTTCGTCGGGCAGCGGCATCGGCCACCCGTTCTCGCCCACCCGCTGCGAAATGGCCGCCACCCGGTCGCGGAATTCGTCGCTGCCCATCACGCCCGGGATGCGCGCGCCCAGCGCCACCGTCTGCGCACCGGTCAAGGTGGACGTCTCGATCAGGTAGTCCGGGTCGTCCTCGCACGCCCGCACGATGGCGTCGGCCAGGATGAGCCGGCCCTCGGCGTCGGTGTTCTGCACCTCCACGGTGGTTCCGCCGTACTGGGTCAGCACGTCGCCCGGGCGCTGCGCCGTCGCCGACGGCATGTTCTCGGCCATCGGCACCGTGGCGATCACGTCGATCGGCAGTTGCCGCTGGGCGGCCAGCGCGACGGTCGCGATGACCGCGGCCGCACCACCCATGTCCGAGGTCATGTAGTGCATCGACGCCGCCGGCTTGATCGAGATGCCGCCGGTGTCGAACGTGACGCCCTTGCCCACCAGCGCCACTCGCTTGGCCTGCTTGGGTTTCTTGGCGAGCTTCGACCCGCGATGGGTAAGCCGCACCAGCCGCGGCGGGCGCGAGGAGCCCTGACCGACACCGATCACCCCGCCGTAGCCGGCCTTCTGCAGCGCCTTGTCGTCGAGCACCTCCACCTCGAGGCCCACGGATTCACCCAAAGCCTTTGCACGCTTGGCGAATTCGGCGGGGAAAAGGTGGCTCGGCGGGGTGTTGACCAGGTCGCGGGCGGTGGCCACCGCGGTCGCGACGGCCGCCCCGTGCGCGCTGTCCTTCGGGGCGTCCTTGGCGGTGGACAGCACGGTGATCTTACGCAGCCCCTTGTCCTTCGGTGCCGTCTTGTCGCTGCGGAACTCGGTGAACCGGTAGCTGCCCAGGATCAGCCCCTCCACGGCGGCCGCGCACACGTCGTCGCCCGGCAACTGGGTCAGCGTGGTGAGCACCGCCTCGGCCCCGCCCAGCGAACGCGCCGCCACACCCGCGGCGCGACGGATCACGTCGGCCGGCCAGTCGGGGCGCGGCTTGCCCAGCCCGACCGTCAGCACGCTGGCCACCGGCAGCGACGCCACCACCAGCCGGTGCACCTGCTCGCTGCCGCCGGTGGCCTCGAGCGCGCGCAGGCCGGCCTCGATCTCGGCGACCGCGTCGGCGGACAGGAACGGCCCGGCCGCCGAGACGACCGCCCCCGGCTTGTCCTCGTCGCCGGTCGAGACGACCGGCACCACCAATACGGCCGAACCCACGTTGCGTTTGGGCAGCGAGGTGGCGACGTTGACGGTGGGTGCTTGGTAGACCGGTTCGGTGCTCACGGCCAACCACCCTAGTCACCTGCGGCGGGCGTCGCTTGGGCCGTCCCGGCCGGGCAATTCGAAGGCGGCCACCGGCTCGTCAAAACCCTTGAGGGTCAACGGGCCGTGGGGGACCGCGGGCCAGTCGGGCAACTCACCATGAAGCTCGGACGCGATGAGGATCTGTCCGGGCGCCGCGGAAGCGACCAAGCGGGCGGCCAGGTTCACCGGGATGCCGAAGTAGTCGCCGTTGATAGCCAGCACCTCGCCGTACGCCAGACCGGCACGCACGCCCAGGCCCGTCTCGCGCGCCCGCGGATGGCCGACGAGATCGACGGCCGCCTGAGCGAGCCGCTCGGGCGACGAGCACACCCACATCACGGCGTCGCCGATGAACTTCACCACCCGGCCGCCGTCAGCGTGCACCACGTCCGCGACGGTGGCCCCGAATTCGGTGAGCAAGTCCGACAATTGCGCGGGCGTCAGCGCCTGGGTCAACGCGGTGAAGCTGGACAGGTCAGCGAAACCGATGCCGCACACCACGCTCGCCGACGTATCACGCAGGACGCCCTCGAAATAGGTGCGCGCGCTGGTCAGGTGATGGCGATGGACGACGTCGATCAGGGCCCCGATGCGGGGCACGAACTCGGCGACCGACCGGTAGGCCTGCGCCGTCGCGAGCTCGTCGTGCGTGTAGTTCATCTGGATGTCCGGCGTCCCGGCCCGGATCACCGACGACTCCGCCTCCGCCAGCCGGGCCATCGCGGCGCCCAGCACCCGCAGCATGCCGAGCGCCCCGTCCTCGCCCACCACCGCCTTGAGTCCCACCCAGGTCGACAGGGCGTCGACGTCGGCCTGGCTCAGCGCGGGGACATCGGGACCGGCGACGGTCAGGCCGAGCGAAGCCCACGCTTGCGCCACGTCGTCGGCGGACAGGCCGAGTTGGTCGGCGGCGGACTGCAGTGTATGGATCGGGCGGCCCGTCCACGCCAGCACGTCACCGGCCAGCCCGAACAGCCGCCCGCGGCGTTCGGCCTCCGCCATGTCGTCGACGGTGAAGCCGAGCCCGTCCAGGTACTTGATCAAGTCGGCCCGCGCGCGGGGGTTCGCGATACCCGCGGCCTCTAGCGCGTCGAAGTCCAGCGGATCGGACACCTGCCCAAGTGTGCCAGCCGCGGCGACGATTAGGGTAAGGCGTCGTGACGGAGCTGCAGCACGGACCGCTGGACGACCGCCATCGCGCCCTGGGCGCAAACTTCGCCGAGTTCAGCGGCTGGTCGATGCCGGTGTCCTACGCCGGCACGGTCAGCGAACACAACGCCACCCGCAACGCCGTCGGCCTGTTCGACGTCAGCCACCTCGGCAAGGCGTTGGTGCGCGGGCCGGCCGCCGCCGAGTTCGTCAACGCCGCGCTCACCAACGACCTGGGCCGCATCGGCCCGGGCCAGGCGCAATACACCCTGTGCTGCACCGAATCCGGCGGCGTCATCGACGACCTGATCGCCTACTACGTCGCCGACGACGAGATTTTCCTGGTGCCCAACGCCGCCAACACCGCCGCGGTGGTCGACGCGCTGCGGGCGGCCGCCCAGGCCGGTTTGGGGGCCGACCTCACCATCACCAACGAGCATCGCTCGTATGCGGTGCTGGCCGTGCAGGGCCCGCGATCGGCCGACGTGCTGGGCGAGCTGGGCCTGCCGGCCGGCATGGACTACATGGGCTACGCCGACGCCACCTACTCGGGGGTGCCGGTCCGCGTCTGCCGCACCGGGTACACGGGCGAGCACGGCTACGAGCTGCTGCCGCCGTGGGATTCCTCGGGTGTCGTGTTCGACGCGCTGATCGCGGCGGTGCGGGCCGCGGGGGGAGAGCCGGCCGGCCTCGGCGCCCGCGACACGCTGCGCACCGAGATGGGCTATCCGCTGCACGGGCACGAACTTTCGCTCGACATCTCGCCGCTGCAGGCCCGCTGCGGCTGGGCGGTCGGCTGGAAGAAGGACGCGTTCTTCGGCCGCGACGCGCTGCTGGCCGAGAAAGAAGCCGGACCGCGGCGGCTGCTGCGCGGGCTGCGAATGCTCGGCCGCGGGGTGTTGCGCCCGGGCCTGACCGTGCTGGCCGGGGACGCCCCGGTCGGGGTCACCACCTCCGGCACGTTCTCTCCGACGCTGCAGGCCGGTATCGGGTTGGCGTTGATCGACACCGACGCCGGTATCGATGACGGCGGGCACATCACCGTCGACGTCCGCGGCCGCGCGGTCGAGTGCGAGGTCGTGCGCCCGCCGTTCGTCGCCGTGAAAACGCGTTAGCCGCCAGGGGTTCACGTGAGAAAAACCGATTGGCGCGCGGATATAGAATCGGCCCCATGACCAGCGGCTCACTCGAGTTCACGGTTCTACGCGCGTCTAATGCGGCGAGCGACTCGGAACGTGAATCGATCCTGGCGGAGCCGGGTTTCGGCAAATACTTCACCGACCACATGGTGTCGATCGACTACGACGAGGGCCGGGGCTGGCACAACGCGCGCGTCATCCCGTACGGGCCGATCGAATTGGACCCGTCGGCGATCGTGCTGCACTACGCGCAGGAGGTCTTCGAGGGGCTGAAGGCATACCGTTGGGCGGACGACTCGATCGTGTCGTTTCGCGCGGAGGCCAACGCGGCCAGGATGCGTTCGTCGGCGCGGCGCCTGGCGATCCCCGAGCTGCCCGAGAGCCTGTTCGTCGAATCCCTTTGTCAGCTCGTCGCCGTCGACAAGGCGTGGGTGCCGCGGTCCGGCGGCGAGGAGGCGCTGTACCTGCGGCCGTTCATCTTCGCGACCGAGCCGGGACTGGGTGTGCGGCCGGCCAAGCAGTACCGCTACCTGCTGATCGCCTCGCCGGCCGGCGCCTACTTCAAGGGCGGCATCAGCCCCGTCACCGTGTGGGTGTCGACGGAATACGTGCGGGCCAGCCCCGGCGGCACCGGGGCGGCCAAGTTCGGCGGGAACTACGCCGCCTCGCTGCTGGCCCAGGCCGAGGCCGCCGAAAACGATTGCGACCAAGTGGTCTGGCTGGACGCCGTCGAGCGCCGCTTCGTCGAAGAGATGGGCGGGATGAACCTGTTCTTCGTGTTCGGCAGCGGCGGATCGGCGCGCCTGGTCACCCCGGAGCTGTCCGGCTCGCTGCTGCCCGGCATCACCCGGGACTCGTTGCTGCAGTTGGCCATTGACGCCGGGTTCTCCGTCGAGGAGCGCAGGATCGACATCGACGAGTGGCAGAAGAAGGCCGCCGCCGGTGAGATCACCGAGGTGTTCGCGTGCGGCACCGCCGCCGTCATCACCCCGGTTTCGCGGGTGAAGTACGGCGACACCGAGTTCACCATCGCCGACGGCGAACCGGGCGAGGTGACGATGGCGCTGCGCGACACGCTGACCGGGATCCAGCGCGGCACCTTCGCCGATACGCACGGCTGGATGGCCCGGCTGGGGTAGGCGCGTCTTCGCGCGAACGTCGACTTGTTGGGCCGAAATGTGGCAAATTCGCGCAACAACTCGACGGTCGACGGCTAAATGCGGACGAGCGCCGCCAGCGCCACGGCGCTGACCGTCGTGGTGAGTTCGATCGCGGCGCCCAGCACGTCACCGGTGATGCCGCCGAACCGGCGCACGCAATGCCGCACCAGCGCGGCGCCGCAGCCCAGGGCCACCAGCACCGCGACCGGTCCCTGCCACGGCCGCGCACCCGCCAGCGGCGAAACGGCGAGCAGCGCGGCGAACCAGGCGGCCAGCACCGGCGCGGGCTGGCTCCCCGCCACCCGGGCCCCCAGCGCGCTGCCCTCGGCCGCCGGCACCGACCGTCGGCAGGCCAGCACGGCCGCGACCCGGCCGGCGAGCACCGCCAGGACGATGGCCGACGGTTGCAGCGCCGAAAAGGCCAGCCCCTGCAACAGGATCACCAACACGACCGCCGCCACACCGAACGGCCCGGTCGACCCGTCGCGCATCACCGCCAGCGCGCGCTGCGGCGGGCCGTAACAGCCCAGCCCGTCGGCCGTGTCGGCGACGCCGTCGATGTGCAGCCCGCGGGTGGCGAGCAGCAGCGCCGCCACGGCGAGCACCCCGGGCAGCGGGCTGGACGCACCCAAAACCAAAGCGCCACACCATGTCACGCCCGCAGCCAACGCGCCCAGCGCGGCGCCGACCACGGGCAGCGCGGTCATCGCGCCGCGGCCCATCGGGGCGTTGCCCCGCACGGGTAGCACCGTTGCGAACGCGAAAGCCGTTGCCACCGAGCGCATCACGACGGTGGCGGCGCGCCGGGGCCGGCCGCCCCGGCCACCCCGGCTTCCGAGAATGTCGCCATGGAGCACAGCGCGGCCACCGCCGCGCGTAGCACTGGCAGCGCGACCGCGGCGCCGGTTCCCTCGCCGAGGCGCATCCGCAGGTCCAGGATCGGGTCCAACTCGAGGGCCGCCAGGGCCAGCTCGTGGGCCGGCTCCGTCGATCGGTGACCGGCCTGCCACCATTGCCGCGCGCCGGGCGCGAGTCGCTCGGCGACCAACGCCGCGGCGGTCACCGCCACGCCGTCGAGCAGCAGCGGGGTGCGCCGCACCGCGGCCTGGGCGCAAAACCCGGCCATCGCGGCCAGATCCGCGCCGCCGCAGCAGCGCAGCAGCCCGACCGGGTCGGGTAGCACCAGCCGCGCCCGGAACAGGGCGTCGCGCACCGCGGCCGTCTTGCGCGCCCACCCCGCGTCGTCGATCCCGGTCCCGAAGCCGACCGCCGCGACCGGCTCGGCGTTGGTGAGCGCCGCCACCAAAACCGCCGCCGCGGTGCTGTTTCCGATCCCCATGTCGCCCGCGATCAGCAGGTCGGCGCCGGCGTCGACCTCCTCGTCGGCGATGACCCGGCCCGCGGCGATCGCGGCGATCGTCTCACCCTCGGACAGGGCGTCGGTGGTCCTGATGTCGCCGCTGCCGCGCCGCACCTTGTGGGCGCCGATCCGCTCGGAGGCCGCCTCGGCGTCGACGGCCAGGTCCGCCAGCCGTACCGTCGCGCCGGCGACGCCGGCCAGCACGTTGATCGCCGCGCCGCCGCCGTCGATGTTGGCGACCATCTGGGCGGTGACCTCCGGCGGGTACGCCGACACCCCCGCCCGCGCGACCCCGTGGTCGCCGGCGAAGACGACCACCCGGGCGCGCTCGAATTGCTTTGGCGGACACTGCCCTTGGCACGATGCGACCCAGACCGAGAGGTCCTCGAGGCGGCCCAGGGCGCCGCGCGGCTTGGTCAGCGTCTCCTGGCGGGCGCGGGCGGCCGCGGCGGCGCCCGCGTCGGGCGGCGGTACCGGGGCGAATTCCATCAGGTCCCCGACGGCTTGATCTGCACCGCCTGGCCGGCCACCACCAGCACCACCCGATCGCACAGCTCTGCGACGCGCTGGTTGAGGCTGCCCAGCTCGTCGGCGAATCGGCGACCGGATGCGGTGGCCGGTACCACGGTCAGCCCGACCTCCGGGCTGACCAGCACCAGCGTGGAACCGAACGCGCCCACGGCGGCCAGCATCGCTTCGATGGGGGCCGTCACCGGCCCGTCGGCCCACGCGTCGTTGCGGTCCAGCGCGCCGGTCAGCCAGCCGCCGAGGTCGTCGACGAGCGTCGGGGCACCCGGCGACTGGCGCAATTGGCCTGCGACATCGTCGGTTTCGACCGTGGACCAATGGGCGGGCCGGCGGTCGCGGTGCCGCGCGACCCGGTCCGCCCAGTCCGCGTCGGCCCCGCCTGCCGGCCCGGGCGCCAGGTAGCGGACCGGCTCGCCGGGCGGCAGCGACGTGGCGATGGCCTCCTCGGCCCAGCGGGACTTCCCGGACCTGATTCCGCCGAGCACCAGGGTGCGCACCGGATCAGGCGGCTTTCGGGCGCCGCTTAATCAACACTGCTGCCGCGCTCGACCTGGGGCCGGGGCGCCCGCATCCGGCGCAGCTGTGAGGCCCGGCCCGCGGCGTAAATGCCTAGCCTCCAACGGCTTTCGGTGTTGTCTGGGAACTTCGCGTCCACCAGCTTGCTGACCTTGCGCGCCAGCAGCACCCCGTCGACGCCCATCACGACCATCAGCACCAGCATCGCCGGGGAGGCGTAGAACTGCAGCTGCTGGACGCCGAAGGAGGCGAACAGCAACAGCATCGTCGCCGGCATGAACAGGCCGAGCAGGTTGCGGCGGGAGTCCACCACGTCGCGCACGTAGCGCTTGATGGGTCCCTGATCGCGTGGCAACAGGTACGCCTCGTCGCCGGCCATCATGCGTTCGCGGCGATCCGTCATGCGCGCGCGGCCGGCGGTCCGCTCGGCCCGGCGCTCCTCGCGGCTGAGTTTGGGGCCGGAAAGCGATTTCCGGCGGGCCCGCGCCTCGGACGCGGTCATGGGCGCCGGCGCGACGGGGCCCTTCCTCGGGTTGCGCCGGGCCTCGCTGCGCTTGGGCGTGGGCCGGCCCTTGGGGCCGGTCCGGCGCGCCGCGGCGTCCGCGGAGCCGGCAGCATCGACGTCCGCCGGCACCCCGGCGGACCCTTCGAGGTCGTCGTCCTGGCCCTTCTTGCGGCCCATCAGCTTCACAGTGGCCAGGTTACTTCCCGCAGGGATCGCCTGGTAACGGCCCCGGAATGCGTCGTTGTTAGCCATGCGCCAGCGTGACGCTTGCACCTACGCTTGACTGTGATGAATGGCTACCTGTGATGGACGACGGCACGATGGCCTCGGATGATGGCCTCGCACCCGGCCGTCTGCGGCTGCCCGCCATGCAGGTTCTGGTCGCCCCGGATTGCTATGGGGACAGCTTGTCCGCCGTGCAGGCCGCCGCCGCCATCGCGACCGGCTGGACCCGATCGCGTCCCGGCGACCGCTTCATCGTCGCCCCGCAGTCGGACGGCGGCCCGGGCTTCATCGAGGTGCTGGCCGGCCGGCTGGGGCAGAAGCGGCGGGTGACGGTGTACGGACCGCTGGACACCGCGGTGGATGCCGAGTGGGTGTTCGACCGCCGCTCGTCGACCGCCTACTTGGAGTGTGCGCAGGCGTGCGGCCTCGCCCTGCTCGATGGTCCGCCCACCCCGGAAACCGCGCTGGCGGCCGACAGCAGCGGCGTCGGGCAGCTCATCGCCGAGGCGCTGCGGGTCGGGGCGCGCCGCATCGTGGTAGGGCTGGGCGGCAGCGCCTGCACCGACGGGGGCAAGGGAATGATCACCCAGCTGGGCGGGCTGAAAGAGGCTCAGCGCGCGATGACGAACGTGGACCTGATCGCGGCCACCGACACCGAATATCCGATGCTGGGTCCGTGGGGGGCGGCCAGGGTGTTCGGGCCGCAGAAAGGCGCGGACACGGCCACCGTCGCCGCCCTCGAGGTGCGCCTGGAGGCGTGGGCGATCGAACTGGAAGCGGCGGCCGGGCGGGACGTGAGCTCGGAGCCGGGCGCGGGCGCCGCCGGTGGTCTGGGCGCCGGGCTGCTGGCGCTCGGCGGCCGGTGCGAGTTGGGCGCGGAAATCATCGCCGAGCACACCCACCTGGCCGACGATCTCGAGACGGCGGACATGATCGTCACAGGTGAGGGCCGCTTCGACGAGCAGTCCCTGCACGGCAAGGTGGTCGGCTGCCTCGCGGAATCGGCCGGTCCGCTGGGAATCCCGGTGATCGTCCTCGCCGGCCAGGTCGGGCTGGAAAACTCCGCGGTGCGCTCGTCGGGCATCATGTCCGCGCTGTCCATCGCCGATTACGCCGGTTCGGTGCGGCTGGCGCAGGCCGACGCGGCCAACCAGCTCATGGGTTTGGCCTCCGAGGTCGCGGCGCGACTCGGGAATAGCGGTCCCGCAATGTACCGTTGAGGCAGTGGGTCGTCCCCGGTGCGGGTCGCGCCCGACCATGAGCTAAGTAGGAGAAGCAATGACGGTGCAAAACGAGTCGACGACCGCCAAGACGCATGGCGTGATCCTGACCGAAGCCGCCGCTACCAAGGCGAAGTCCCTGCTGGACCAGGAGGGCCGTGACGACCTGGCGCTGCGCATCGCGGTCCAGCCGGGCGGATGCGCCGGCCTGCGTTACAACCTCTTCTTCGACGACCGGACGCTGGACGGCGACCTGACCGGGGAGTTCGGTGGCGTAAAGCTGACGGTGGACCGGATGAGCGCGCCCTACGTCGAAGGCGCGTCCATCGACTTCGTCGACACCATCGAGAAGCAGGGCTTCACCATCGACAACCCCAACGCGACCGGTTCGTGCGCGTGCGGGGACTCGTTCAACTGATCGGCCGGCCCTAGTACGAGCCGCCGGTGCGCAGCACATACGCACACACCATGATCTGGCCGCGCTGAAACAGCAGCTGGGCCATGCCCTGCACGTCGCTGCGCGCCGGGCTCCCGTCCGCCGGCGACACCCGCATGGTGAACAGCGCCTGCGCCTGGTATTGCGACAGGTAGACGATCTTGTCGACCGACACGAGCTGGACGTCGGAGAACTGCTTGCGCAGGGCGTCGCTGCTCATTTTGGCCAGCGCCACGTCGGACCGCTTGTCGCGCACCGCGTCGTACATGCCGCACAGCGCGTTGCGAACGATGACGTCGATGTTCCGGTGCTCGAGCGCGTCCAGGTAGTCCTGAATCGCCGTCTTGGCGGCGCCCTCGGAGAACGAGGTGCCGGTATTGGCCCCGTTGGTGCGAACCCCGTACGCGATCGCCAGCGTCGTCGCGGCGACCAGCGCGACGGCCATCAGCACCCCGATGAGCAGCCGCCGCTTGGGCCGCCCCGTCGGGTAGGGGACCGGGGGCGGTTGGCCGCCGTAATTGGCCGCGTGGTGGGTCGGCGGGGCGCCGGCGACAGGCTGGCTGGGGAACTCGAGCGGCTGGGACTCCGCGTGGGGCGTTGGTCCGGTGGCGCCGACGGTGGGGTCCGGCGGGTGCGGACCTGCCATGTGGTTCTCCTACGGTGGTGGTCGGGACCATGAACGCGCCGGGGCCCGACGGGCCCGAGGCCGGCGTCCCGGCGACGTCTCATTTCCTAGGCAGGCTAGCGCACGAGTTTGCCCGGACCATGACGCGACGACGCCAGATGCGCCTGAGTAAGCTAGATAACCTTACTAACGACGGATGGAGATTTCGTGACGATCGCGGTGACAGGTTCGATTGCGACCGACAATCTGATGCGGTTCCCCGGCCGCTTCTCCGAGCAGCTGCTCCCCGAGCACCTGCAGAAGGTGTCGCTCAGCTTTCTGGTCGATGACCTGGTCATTCACCGCGGCGGCGTGGCGGGCAACATCGCCTTTGCCATCGGCGTGCTGGGCGGCGACGTCGCGCTGGTCGGTGCGGCCGGCGACGACTTCGCCGAGTACCGCGAATGGCTCGTGTCGCACAACGTCAACTGCGACAACGTCCTGATCTCCGAGACGGCGCACACCGCGCGCTTCACCTGCACCACCGACGTCGACATGGCCCAGATCGCGTCGTTCTACCCGGGCGCCATGTCGGAGGCCCGCAACATCAAGCTCGCCGACGTGGTGTCGTCCGTGGGTAAGCCGGACCTGGTCATCATCGGGGCCAACGACCCCGACGCGATGGTGGTGCACACCGAGGAGTGCCGCAAGCTCGGCTTGCCGTTTGCCGCCGACCCGTCCCAGCAGCTGCCCCGCCTGTCCGGGGAAGACATCGACAAGCTCGTCGACGGTGCGGCCTACCTGTTCACCAACGACTACGAGTGGGAGCTGCTGCTGTCCAAGACCGGCTGGTCGGAGGCCGATGTGCAGGGCAAGGTCGGCCTGCGGGTGACGACGCTGGGCGCCAAGGGCGTGGACATCGTGGAGCGCGACGGCACGACCACGCACGTCGGCGTGGTGCCCGAGACCAGTCAGACCGACCCGACCGGCGTCGGCGACGCGTTCCGGGCCGGTTTCCTGACCGGGCGCAGCGCGGGCCTGAGCCTCGAGCGTTCGGCGCAGCTGGGCTCGCTGGTGGCCGTGCTGGTGCTGGAGTCCACCGGGACGCAGGAGTGGGCCTGGGACCATGAGGTCGCGAAGTCCCGGCTGGCGGGTGCCTACGGCGAGGACGCGGCCGCCGAGATCGCCGCGGTCCTGGCCTAGCTCGTCTTCGCGAGCGAGCCTGGGCTAGAGCTGGACCGGGTAGACGGGCTCGCTGATCTGGGGCACCACGCTGTGCTCCACGAAGATCGCGTGCCACAGCATGAAGATGAGCACCGTCCACAGCCGGCGGCTGTGATCGCTTGCGCCGCTTCGATGCTCGTCGAGCATCCGGCGCACCGCGCCGCGGTCGACCAGGTGGTCGGCCTGCGACGAGTCCACCAGCGCGTAGGCCCACTCCAGCAGTTCGCCCGCGCGCAGCCAGTGCCGGATCGGCACCGGGAAGCCGAGCTTGGGCCGGTGCAGCACATGCGCGGGAACGATCGGCTCCAGCGCGCGCCGCAGGGCGTACTTGGTGGTGGTGCGCGTGATCTTGGCCTCGACCGGCAGCCGCGAGGCGACGGCGAACACCTCGGGATCCAGGAACGGCACCCGCAGCTCCAGCGAGTTGGCCATCGTCATCTTGTCCGCCTTGACCAGGATGTCGCCGCGTAACCAGGTGAACAGGTCGACGTGCTGCATGCGGGCCACCGGGTCCCAGCCGGCCGACTCGGCGTACACCGATGCGGTCACGTCGGTGTGGGTCCACTCGTCGCGGAACCCGGGCAACACGTCCCGCAACTGCGCGTCGGAGAAGCTGCGGGCGTTGCCGTAGTAGCGCTCCTCGAGGGTCAGCGATCCGCGGTGCAGCAGGCTCTTGCCGCGCATGCCCTCCGGCAGCGGCTTGCTCATCTTGCCCACCGAACGGCGCAGCGGCCGCGGCAGATAGTCGAAGGGCTTCAGCGACAACGGTTCTCGATAGATCGTGTAGCCGCCGAACAGCTCGTCGGCGCCCTCGCCCGACAGCACCACCTTGACGTGCTTGCGGGCCTCGCGGGCGACGAAGAACAGCGGCACCAGCGCCGGGTCGGCGACCGGCTCGTCGAGGTACCAGACGATCTCGGGCAGGGCGGCGACGAATTCATCCGGGCTGACGACTTTGGCGATGTGGCGCGCACCGATCGCCTCGGCCGAGGCCACCGCCACGTCGATCTCGGAGAATCCCTCGCGCTCGAAGCCGGTGGTGAACGTGATCAGCCGGGGGTTGTGCCGGATGGCCAGCGCCGCGATCGCGGTGGAGTCGATGCCGCCGGACAGGAACGCCCCGACGGTGACGTCGGCGCGCATGTGCTTGGCCACCGAGTCCTCGAGCACCGCGGTGATCTCGTCGTAGCGGGCCTGTTCGGTGTCGCCGGCGATCGGCGTGGCGGCGAATCGCGGCACGAAGTAGCGGCTGATCTCCGGCGCCGCCCCGGGCCGGATGCGGGCGTAGCAGCCCGACTCCAGCCGGCGCACCCCGCGGTGCAGCGTTTCGGGTTCCGGCACGTACTGCAGCACCGTGTAGTGCTGCACCGCCCGCTCGTCGAGGCCGGTGTCGAACCCGACCAGGTCGGCCAGGTCCATCAGGCATTTCTTCTCGCTGGCCACCGCGGTGCCGCCGGTGCCGGTGGCCATGAAGAGCGGCTTGATGCCGAACGGGTCACGCGCGCAGAACAATTCGCGGGTGACGGTGTCCCACAGCGCGAACGCGAACATGCCCCGCAGCCGGGCCAACACGTCGGTGCCCCAGTGGTGATAGCCGGCGACGATGGCCTCGCCGTCGCCGTCGGTGGCGAACGCGGCGCCGTGCCGGGTGGCCAGTTCGTCGCGCAGCTCCAGGTAGTTGTAGATCTCGCCGTTGAACACCAGCACGTAGCGGTCGGGCGCCTCCGGCGGCCCCCAGCGCAGCGGCTGATGCGAATGCGCGATGTCGATGAAGGACAGCCGGTTGAAGCCGAACACGACGGCTCCGTCGGCGTCTGGGTCAAACAGACCCCCCGGCTCATCGGGTCCGCGGTGGCGCATGAGGCGCAGCGAGCGGGAGATGGCCCCGTCGGCCTGGGCCGCGGCCGCCACGCCGTCGGCGCCCGGGCTATCGGCCGGGGCCGCGACGAATGCCAGCAGACCACACACGGCGCCCCAGTATGCCGCACTTGACCGCCGCCCGTGGCGCCGCACGCCCCGGACCGGCCGGGGTTTCGTCGCCGGCCTCACCGGCGTGGTCTACGCTGCGTAGTATTCGATATCCGAGCATGGAGGCGCCAACGTGACACCTCGCGAGCAGGTCCGTTCGCAACGCTTGTCGCAGGCCAGGTTCCAGCGCCGGTCCGGGGTAGCCCACCGGGGTCTGTCCCGTCGTCTGCGGCCGCTGGCGTTCGCCGCGACGCTGGGCGTGCTGGCGGTCACCCTGAGCGGATGCAGCTGGTCGGAGGCGATCGGCCTGGGTTGGCCGGAGGGCATCACCCCGCAGGCCCACGTCAACCGGGAGCTGTGGGTCGGAGCGGTGATCGCCTCCCTGGTCGTCGGGGTCATCGTGTGGGGGCTCATCTTCTGGTCGTCCGCGTTCCACCGCAAGAAGGCCACCGACACCGAGCTGCCCCGGCAGTTCGGCTACAACATGCCCCTTGAGCTGGTGCTCACCGTGACGCCGTTCCTCATCATCTCGGTGCTGTTCTACTTCACCGTGGTGGTGCAGGAGAAGATGCTGCACCTGGCCAAGGACCCCGAGGTCGTGATCGACGTCACCTCCTTCCAGTGGAACTGGAAGTTCGGCTATCAGAGCGTCAACTTCAAGGACGGAACGCTGACCTACGACGGCGCCGACCCCGCGCGCAAGGCCGCGATGGTGTCCAAGCCCGAAGGCAAGGACGCCCACGGCGAGGAGCGTCTCGGGGCGGTGCGGGGGCTCAATCCCCAGGACCGGACCTACCTGAACTTCGACAAGGTCGAGATCCTGGGAACGTCCACCGAGATTCCGGTGCTGGTGCTGCCGGCCGGCAAGCGCATCGAATTCCAGCTGGCGTCCGCGGACGTCGTGCACACCTTCTGGGTGCCGGAATTCCTGTTCAAACGCGACGTGATGCCCAACCCCAAGGCCAACAACTCCGTCAACGTGTTCCAGGTCGAAGAGATCACCAAGACCGGCGCGTTCGTCGGTCACTGCGCCGAGTTCTGCGGCACCTACCACTCGATGATGAACTTCGAGGTTCGGGTGGTGGCGCCCAACGACTTCAAGGCCTACCTGCAGCAGCGGATCGCTGGGAAGTCCAACGCCGAGGCGCTGCAGGGGATCGCGCAATCGCCGGTGGCGGTAACCACCCACCCGTTCGATACCCGCCGCGGTGAATCGACCACTAGCCAGTAGGTGAGGACGCTCAATGCACATCGAAGCGAGGCTGTTCGAATTCATCGCCGTTTTCTTCCTGCTGGCGGCGGTGCTCTACGGCGTGCTGACCGCGCTGTACGCCACCGGCGGTGAGGAGTGGGCGGGTACCACCGCGCTGGCCCTGACCGGTGGCCTGGCGTCGATCACGGCGACCTTCTTCCGGTTCGTCGCGCGCCGGCTGGACACCCGGCCCGAGGACTACGAGGGCGCCGAGATCAGCGACGGCGCTGGGGAATTGGGGTTCTACGCCCCGCACAGCTGGTGGCCGATCCTGATCGCGCTGGCGGGCGCGGTGGCCGCGACCGGCATCGCGCTGTGGCTGCCGTGGCTGATCGTTGCCGGGGTGGTGTTCATCCTCGCTACCTCGGGCGGATTGGTCTTCGAGTACTACACGGGCCCCGAGAAGCACTGATTTGCGACTCGAAGGTCACAATCAGGCCACCAGTTGATCGGTGGCCCGTTTGCCAAGACATCCCGCTCTGTTCGGTTCGGTAGGGTTTGCCCAGGCATATGAGAAACTCCCCAGCGCGCGCGCAACGAGGCACTCGCGGAGCCCCGCGCGCTGGTGATGCAGTTGGACAGGGCAGGCAACTATGAGCGGGCCGAATCCCCCGGGAACCGAACCAGGCGAACCGGACTCCGGCGAAGAATTGGGACACGAGACCGTCGAACCCCATGACGAGTTGGGACCCGTCGACGACAGCGCGGAGATCGCGGCGGCGGACCAGACCGGCCAGACGGACGCATACTCGCGGGCCTATTCGGCCCCCGAATCCGAGCATTTCCTCAGCGGCCCCTACCTGCCGGCCGATCTGCGGCTGTACGACTACGACAGCTACGACGAGTCCGCCGACGCGGACGACGAACACCGCGCCCCGCGCTGGCCGTGGGTGGTGGGCATCGCCGCCATCGTGGCCGCGATCGCGCTGGTGGTCTCGGTGTCGCTGCTGGTCACGCGCACCGACACCAACAAGCTGGCCAACCCCGCCACCACGACCACCCCGTCGGCGCCGCCGCCGCAGGACGAGATAACGACCACCAAACCGCCGCCCGCGCCGGCACCGGCTCCGCCGCCTGCCACCTCGACGGCGGCCGCGCCGCCTCCGCCGACGACGACGGCGACCGGGCCGCGGCAGGTGACTTATTCGGTGACCGGCACCAAGGCGCCGGGTGACATCATCTCGGTGACCTACGTCGACGCGTCCGGCCGGTCCCGCACCCAGCACAACGTGTACATCCCGTGGTCGATGACGGTGACGCCGATCTCCACCTCCGACGTCGGATCGGTCCAGGCCTCCAGCCTCTTCCGGGTCAGCCGGCTCAATTGCTCGATCACCACCAGCGACGGAACGGTGCTGTCGTCGAACAACAACGACTCACCGCAGACGAGCTGCTGATGGTCAGCAGATACTCGGCCTACCGGCGTGGTTCCGACACCATCCCGCCCGACGTCATCGACCGGCTCCTGCTCGGCGCCTGCGCCGCGGTCTGGCTGGTGTTGCTGGGCGTCAGCGTGGCTGCCGCCGTCGCCCTGGCCGACCTGGGCCGGGGCTACCACAAGACGGCCGGCGGCTCGCACACCCCGTGGGTGTTGTACGCCGTCATCATCGTCTCGGCGCTGATCATCGCGGGGGCGATCCCGGTGCTGCTGCGGGCCCGTCGGATGGGCCTGATCGAGCCCGCAACCCGGCCGGGGGCTCCGGCGCGCGCCGTGCAGCGCCCCCCGGTGCGCCTCATGGCCCCCGCGCCGCGCACCGCGGCCGAGCGGGCGCGCCAGCCGAGGGTGCAGGCGGGGGAGGCGGCGGCGCAGTGGTCCGGCACCGCCGTGGATCGGGTTTGGTTGCGCGGCACGGTCATTCTCGCCTGCACGATGGGCGCCGCGCTGGTTGCGGCCGCGACGGCGACGTACCTGATGGCCGTCGGTGACGACGGCCCGTCGTGGGTGGTCTACGCGGTGGCCGGGGTCGTGACCGCGGCGATGCCGGTGGTGGAGTGGCTGCACATCCGCCAGCTGCGCGGCGTTCAGAACAGCTAGCCCTGCGGGCCCGCGCCACACAAACCTGCGATGCACGCGGAAATGCGCCGCGGGGGTTGATGTCTCGCGGCGCAGTCCCGGCTCAGTGCGGTTTAGTGCTCGCCGTGCTCGCCGTTCGGGGAACCGTGCTCGCCGTTCGGGGAGCCGACGACGCTGTCCTGGTGCTCGCGGAGCGCGGTGAGCGCCTGCTGCTCGGCGGAGTGCGCCGCCTCGCGCAGCGCGGCATCCTCGGACGCCGGGTCGGCACGCAAGAAGCTGCCGCTACCCGGCGAGCCGGCCAAGCCCAGCTTGTTCATCCGCTTGGGCAACGCCGCGCCCTGGTACTCGAGCGGTAACGGGTGCCCATGGTCGTCGACGGGACCGAGCGGCTGGTGCAGCTCGATGTACGCGCCGTGCGGCAGCCGCTTGATGATGCCCGTCTCGACGCCGTGCTCGAGCACCTCGCGGTCGCTGCGCTGCAGCCCGATGCACCACCGGTAGGTGATGAAGTAGACGAACGGCGGCAGGATCACCATCCCGATGCGCCCGATCCACGTCGTCGCGTTCAGCGAGATGTGGAACTTGAAGGCGATGATGTCGTTCATCGCCGCCAGGGTCAGCACCATGTAGAAGGAGATCGCCATCGCGCCGATCGACGTGCGCACCGGCGCGTCGCGCGGCCGCTGCAGCAGATTGTGGTGCGCGTAGTCGCCGGAGAACCGCTTCTCCAGGAACGGGTAGATGATCAGCAGGATGAAGATCAGGCCCATCAGCAGCGCGACCCAGACCGCGGCCGGGATGGTGTGGTGCCAGAAGTAGAACTCCCACGGCGGCCAGATACGGGCCAAACCCTCGGTCCACATCATGTAGAAGTCCGGCTGCGACCCCGCAGAGACGTGAGATGGCTTGTAGGGGCCCAGATTCCAGATCGGGTTGATCTGCAGCAGCCCGCCCATCAGGCCGAGCACCCCGACGATCGCCGCGAAGAACGCGCCGGACTTGACGGCGAAGATCGGCATCACCCGCACGCCGACCACGTTCTGCTCGGTGCGGCCGGGACCGGGGAACTGGGTGTGCTTCTGGAACCACACCATGGCCAGGTGCAGCCCGATCAGCGCCAGGATGATCCCCGGCAACAGCAGGATGTGCAGGGCGTACATGCGCGGGATGATGGCGCCCACCGCCGCGCATTCGTTGCCGATGCCACCGCAGGGGAAGTCGCCGCCGAACAGCGCCCAGTGCAGCCACGTGCCAATCACGGGCATCCCCAACGTGATCGAGGACAGGGCGGCGCGCAGCCCGATGCCGGACAGCAGGTCGTCGGGCAGCGAGTAGCCGAAGTAACCCTCGAACATGGCGAGGATCAGCAGCAGCGAGCCGA
The DNA here is from genome assembly GCF_001667185.1 of Mycobacterium sp. 852002-50816_SCH5313054-b. GTDB lineage: Bacteria > Actinomycetota > Actinomycetes > Mycobacteriales > Mycobacteriaceae > Mycobacterium. The sequence goes on from NZ_LZIC01000045.1 coordinate 29,632, forward strand.
TCACCCAGTTCGCCTCGCGAGGCCGCCGGAACGCGCCGGTGAAAAAGATGCGCGCCATGTGCACCATGATCGACGCGGCGAAAAGCAAAGCGGCCCAGTGGTGGACCTGACGGACGAACAGCCCGCCGCGCACCTCGAACGAGATGTCTAGGGTCGACGCGAAAGCCTTGGACATGTCGACGCCGCGCAGCGGTTGGTAGGCGCCGTTGTAGGTGACCTCGGCCATGGACGGGTCGAAGAACAGCGTCAGATACACGCCGGTGAGCAGCAGCACGATGAAGCTGTACATCGCGATCTCGCCCAGCAGGAACGACCAGTGCGTCGGGAACACCTTGTTGAGCTGCCTGCGCACGGCCGCCGACGGGTGGTAGCGCGTGTCGATGTCCTCGCCCTGGCGGGCCAGGACGTCACCGATCTTCGGGGGACTCAGTTTGGGGCTCATGTCGTCGTCCTCTCCCAAAATGCCGGTCCGACGGGCTCGATGAAGTCGCCGTTGGCGACCAGGTACCCGTTGGAGTCGATCGTGATGGGCAGTTGCGCCAGCGCGCGCGCCGCCGGACCGAAGATCGGCTTGGCGAAGTGCAGGGCGTCGAACTGCGACTGGTGGCAGGGGCACAGGATCCGGTAGGTCTGCTGTTCGTACAGCGACGCGGGGCAACCCAGGTGCGAGCACACCTTCGTGTAGGCGAAGAACTCGCCCCAGTTGAAGCTCTCCTGGCCCTGGCGCTTGACCATGCGCGGCATGTCGGACGGCCGGACCCGGATGAGCATCACGGGGTTGCGGACGCCCTGGTTGATCGCGCGCAGCTTTTCCTGCGATTCCGGGGTGGTGCCGTCGCCGTCGGACTCCCGCCACGGAAAGACGGTCTCCATGCCGCCGGCGTCGAGGTCCTCGGGGCGCATCTTGATGAACGGTGATGCGCTGGCCGAGCCGGTGGCGCGCGCCAGGAAGATGGTCTCGCCCTTGTACCGCGGGGTCCACCCGGAGGTCCACAGCACGGCCTTCTTGCCGTCGGCGGTGGGCACGACGGGCTTCCACGGGTTTTTGATCAGCCCGCCGGCAAACGCCACCAGGGTGGACAGCCCGAACGCGCCGAGCCCCACGCCCAGCGACAGGCCGACCAGCTTGCGCCGCCCGACGGTCGAACCCTGATACGCGTCGGCCAGGTTCGCCACCACCGTCTTGCGGTCGAGCTCGCGCGAGGCGCCGTCATGGCGTTCCTGGATCGAAAGCTCTTCGGGGATAAACCTTTTCTGGTACAGGATCGCGCCGATCGCGATGCACAGGATCGACATTCCGAACGTCAGGCCGTAGAGCGGGGTGGCGAGCGTGTAGAGCAGGCTGCCCGGGGCGTCCTTCGGTTTGTACTCCCAGGGCCAGAACAAGAAGATCAGCAGCAGCGCGACCCCGAAGAAGCCGCCCAGCAAAAGCCACCGGGCCACCGAGCGCTCGGCGCGCTTCTCGGCTTTGGTGCCCTCGATCGGCCAGCGCGGCTCCTTGAAGACGGTCTCGACGCCGTCGATTTTGCCGCCCAGGGCCACCAGCTCCTGCTGCGACATCTCGGCCAGCGCCGCTTCGCTCGGCTCGGGCGGTGTCTGCAGCCCGCCCTTGTCGGTGTCGCTCATGATGCTCGCGCCCCAATCCACAGTGCCAGCCCGATCGCGGCCACCATCCCGATGATCCACGCGGCCATGCCCTCGGGTGCGGGTCCGAAGCCACCGAGGCCGTAGCCGCCGGGCTGCCGCTCTTCGGAGACGGTTTTCACGTAGGCGATGATGTCCTTCTTGGCGTCGAAGGACAGCTGGCGGTCGGAGAACTTCGGCATGCTCTCCGGGCCGGTCAGCATCGCGGTCAGGATCTGCTGTTCGTTGGCCCCGCCCAGGTCGGGCGCGTACTTACCCGACGACAGGGCGCCGCCCTTCCCGGTGAAGTTGTGGCACGAGGAGCAGTTGAGTCGGAACAGGTCGCCGCCGCGGCCGGGGTCGTCGCCGCGCAGCGACCGCATGGCGAGGCTGCCATCGGGGTTGCGGACCACCGTCGGGCCGCCGCCGTTGGTCTGCACGTAGGCGCCGATCGCGTCGATCTGCGCCTCGTCGAAGATCGGCTCCTTGCGGGGAGCCTGGGCGGCGCCGGACATGACCGGCATGCGACCGGTGGACACCTGGAAGTAGACGGCTGCCTCGCCGACGCCGATCAGGCTCGGTCCGCGGTCGGGGACGCCCTGCAGGTTGGCGCCGTGGCAGGACACGCAGGACGTGTCGAACAGCTGCTTGCCGTTGCGCAGCAGCGCCGACCCCGACTCGTCGGCGACGGCCACCTGCGGGGTGGGGGTAAGGACCGCCGCCACTCCCCCTGACAAGGTCAGTGCGATCAGTAGCAGCAGCCCTCCCGACAGGCGGCGCCGCAGCCGCCGTCGCGAGCGATCGCTCAGCCCTTTTCGCGGCTTGGGCCGCCGCGCACCGATTCGGGTAGACCCCAGTTTCTTCAACCGAGCACTCCTGTCCGTCTAGCGCCGGGTCATCGGATGAAATAGATCACGGTGAATAGCGCGATCCACACGATGTCGACGAAATGCCAGTAGTAGGAGACGACGATGCTGGCCGTCGCCTGCGCCGGCGTGAACTTGCTCATCGCGGTGCGGGCCAGCAGGAATATGAACGCGATCAGGCCGCCGGTGACGTGCAGGCCGTGGAAACCCGTCGCGAGGTAGAAGACCGTGCCGTAGGCGCTGCCCGGGATCGTGGTCCCGTGCGACATCAGGTGGTAGTACTCGTACGCCTGGCCGAGGACGAAGAACAGGCCCATTAGGAACGTGATCACGTACCAGCGGCGCAGCCCGAACACGTCGCCGCGCTCGGCAGCGAACACGCCCATCTGGCAGGTGAACGACGACGCGATCAGCACCAGCGTCACCGGAACGGCCTGGTACAGGTTCAGCTCGGTCGGCGGCGGCGGCCACTTCCCGCCCGCCTGAGCCCGCGCGGTGAAATACATCGCGAACAGGCCAGCAAAGAACATGAGTTCGCTGGACAGCCACACGATGGTGCCGACAGCGACCATGTTCGGCCGGTTCAGCGAATGCACCCGCGACGTGATCGCAGTACCCGAGGTCCCCACAGCGCTGGTCACATCCGCAAGTATGACGCTTTGTAGTTGTCGAACTCTACCCGGGTCCGAAATTTCGGTGATCCGCGTTTTGCCCGCCGCGACCGGGCCCGCAGGGGCGCGCTTGTGGCAACGGTTGGGGGGCGGCTGATCCTCGTGGGACCATCGGCGCGTGCCCGCGTCACCTGAAGCCATCCCGCCCCGGGGCGCCCCCGGGTCGGTGCCGTCGTGGCCGCAGGTCCTCGGCCGCCTGACCGGCGGTCACGAACTGGCGCGGGGCCAGGCCGCCTGGGCCATGGACGAGGTCATGGCCGGCGCCGCGAGCCCGGCCCAAATCGCCGCCTTCGCGGTGGCGATGACGATGAAGGTGCCCACCGCGGCCGAGGTGAGCGAGCTGGCCGACGTCATGCTGAGCCACGCCCGCCCGATGCCCGCCGGCGCGATCCCCGAGGACGCCGTCGACATCGTCGGCACCGGCGGCGACGGCGCCAACACGGTCAACCTGTCCACCATGGCCTCGATCGTGGTGGCCGCGGCGGGGGTGCCGGTGGTCAAGCACGGCAACCGGGCGGCCTCGTCGCTGTCCGGGGGAGCCGACACGCTGGAGGCGCTCGGGGTGCGCATCGACCTGGAGCCCGATCAGGTCGCGCGAAGCCTCGACGAGGTCGGGATCGGGTTCTGCTTCGCCCCGCTGTTCCACCCGTCGTACCGGCACGCGTCCGCGATGCGCCGCGAGATCGGAGTGCCAACGGTGTTCAACCTGCTTGGGCCGCTTACCAATCCGGCGCGCCCGCGGGCGGGTTTGATCGGCTGCGCGTTCGCGGACCTCGCCGAGGTGATGGCCGGGGTGTTCGCGGCGCGCCGGTCCAGCGTGCTCGTCGTGCACGGCGACGACGGGCTCGACGAGCTGACCACCACGACCACCAGCACGATCTGGCGCGTGCAGGCCGGCACCGTGGATCGGCTGACGTTCGACCCGGCCGGATTCGGGTTCGCCCGGGCCGAGCTGGACGAGTTGTTGGGCGGCGACGCGCAGGCCAACGCGGCGGAGGCGCGCGCGGTGCTGGCCGGCGCCAAGGGCCCGGTCCGCGATGCCGTCGTGCTCAACGCCGCCGGGGCCCTCGTGGCGCAGGCCGGCCTATCCAGCCGCGCTGAATGGCTGCCCGCCTGGGAGGACGGGTTGCGGCGCGCCGGCGCTGCCATCGACTCGGGGGCGGCCGAACAGCTGCTCGCGCGATGGGTGCGGTTCGGCCAGCAGCTCTGAGTCCCAGCCCTGTGCCGGATCCTGTTGCCAGGCCAGCCGCGCCGAACGCGCCGAGGCCGCCCACCCCGACCAGGCGCCGGCCGACCGCAGCGGCGAGGCCCATCCCTCGTCGGTCTCGGCTCTGACCCGCACGACGCGCACCCCGGGGGTGGCCAGCCACCGCGCGATGAGCGCGGTCTCCTCGACGAGCGCGCCGCCGAGCGGGGCCGCCGTTCGCAGGATCGCCTGTGCGCCAGCGTGAATGGCGTCGATCACCGGCATCGGGGGGACCCCGCGCGTCGCGGTGCCGGCCGCGGCGAGCTGGCCGTAACGGATCACCGCGAGGTGGTAGCCGCCCCGGCCGCCGGGGCCGTCCGGCGCGGCGGCGATCAGCTCGGGCAGCGAGGCCAGCGCTCGCAGCCGCTGGCCACGCCACAGCGTCTCGATGGCGGTGGCGGTGCGGTCGCGCAGTCGCGCGGCGCTCTCAAAGTGACGTTGCTCGGCAAGCGCGGCGACCTGCCGCACGGCGGCGGCCAGGGCGCCGTTGTCCAGTCCGTCGATCAGGGCCGCGACCCGCGCCACGGCCGCGGCGTACTGGGTCGCGGTGACGCCTCGGGCGGCGGGGCAGGGTGACACCTCGGCCTCCGGGCAGGCCGGCCCGTGCAGGGCCGACCGGCCGAGCCGCGCGGTGCAGGTGCGCAGGCCGGTGAACCGCGCCAGCAACGCCGCGGTGTCGGTGGCGTCGGCGCGGGACCGGAACGGGCCGACGGCGCGGTCGTGCCGCGGCGCGCGGATCGCCGCGAGCCGCGGAAACGCCTCGTCGGTGAGCGCCAGCCACCACCACCGCTGCGGGAACCGCGAGCGCCGGTTGTAGGGCGGGGCGTGCGCGGCCAGCAGGCGCAGCTCCCGCACCCCGGCCTCCAGCGCATGCGCGCACTCGACGTGGTCGACGGCGCCGGCCAGCGCGACCATCTCCTTCATCCGGCCGCGGGGGTCCGCGCCGGTGAAGTACTGGCCCACCCGGCGGCGCAGGTCGACGGCGGTCCCGATGTAGAGCGTTTCGCCCGCGGGGCCGCGGAACAGGTAGACCCCCGGCCGGTGCGGAAGGCCTGCTGCGAGAACTCGTTTGCGGCGCTGGGCCGGCGTCACGTCGGGCAGGTACGAGCGCAGGTCGGCGTAGGTATGCACGCCCTGGTTGCCGACTCGCTCGATGAGGGCGTGCAACACGTCGACGGTGGCGCGGGCGTCGTCGAGGGCGCGGTGGGTCGGCTGGGCGGCCGCCGCGAACAGCCGCGCCAGGGCGGCGAGGCGCACGCTGGGGGCCTCCTCGCGGCTGAGCACCCGGCGGGCCAGGCGGACCGTGCACAGGACCTGGGGCCGTGGCCAGGGGATGTCGCATCGCTGCGCGGCGGCCCGCAGGAACCCCACGTCGAACCCGGCGTTGTGGGCGACCAGCACCGTCCCGTGGTCCAAGCCGGCGAACTCGAGAAACATCGGCAGCACGGCGTCGATGGTCGGGGCGTCGCACACCATCGCCGTGGTGATGCCGGTGAGCTGCACGATCTGGGGCGGGATGCTGCGCTGCGGGTCCACGAGGGTGGCAAACTCGCCGAGCACGACGCCGCCGCGGACCTTGACCGCCCCGATCTCGGTGACGGCGTCGCACGGCGCGCCGTCGGCGCTCCTGGCGCGTCCGCCGGTGGTTTCCAGGTCCACCACGACGAAAGTGGTCTCGCGCAACGGGGTTTCGTCGATCGGGGAGGCGGCCGGGTCCCAGCTCGGTCCCAAGTCGGCGAAACTCAGCTGAGTCGCACCACTCATGGCCGAGACGTTAGGCACCCGCACCGACAGCTGCGGGGTTCCCACGCCGGGCGGATCGGGGCCGGATTGTTGTCGGTGGCCCCGGTTAGCGTGCGGATAAGCGCGCGAACTTCGGCGTTCGAATGACCGAGAGGACGGCCCCAGATGGCACACGGCAGCGGCAAGGGCGAACCAGCGCCCGGTGCGGAGGCACCGGTGGTGATCGACTGCGACGAATGCGCGGTACGCGGCCCGGGATGCCGCGACTGCGTGGTCAGCGTGCTGCTCGGGGTCCCGGAGACCCTGCTGTACGACGAGCGGGCCGCGCTGGAAGTCCTCGCCGACGTCGGGCTGGCGCCGAGGCTGCGGCTGGTGCCGATTCGCCGGGACCGTGGGGCCGGTGTAGCCTAATTGCCTTGTGCGCCAAAACCGCTCGATCATCTTAGAGGATTGCCATCATTCACAAAGTAATGACAGAAATCTTCCCGATTTCTTAACGATCCGGTTTGGACAAACGTCGATATCGTTCCGTAACCTGTTTGAGACCTAAACTTGTCCGACGGCGCTCCGGCAGTGCCAGTCCAGGCCGTTTAAGGAAGCAAATTTTGAGGCTCGACTCTATGTACCCCTGTGCGCGTGTCATTGCACGTTCTGCCCTAGGTACGTTAGCGGGCTTGGTCGTCTTCACGGGGGTTTTTGCCGCGAATTCCGTGGCCGATCCGGCCGAGGACGCGCTGGCCAAGCTGAACCAGCTGTCCCGCCAGGCGGAGCAGACCACCGAGGCGATGCACAGCGCGCAGCTGGACCTCAACCAGAAGCTGGCGGTCCAGCAGGCGGCGGAAAAGAAGCACGCCGACGACCAGGCCGCGGTGGATTCGGCGAAGGCGCGCCTGGCCGCGTTCCAGGGTGCGGTCAACAAGCTCGCCGCGGCCGAGTACATGGGTGGCCGCGTCGACGGCATGGAGGCAATGCTCACCGCCGGATCGCCGCAGGGCCTGATCGACAAGCTGGCCGTGCAGCGGCTGATGGCGACGCAGATGCGCACGCAGATGTCGAACTACCGCATCGCCGGTGCGCAGGCCGCCAAGGCCGAGCAGGAATCCGCCAAGTCCGCGGCCGACGCAAAGAGCGCGGCCGAGCAGGCCGCGGCGGTCCGGGCCAGCCTGCAGTCCAAGCAGAGCCAGCTGCAGGTGCAGATCGCGGTCGTCAAATCCCAGTACGTGTCCCTCACGCCGCAGCAGCGCACCGCGCTCGCCGACCCCGGGCAGCTCCCGGCGGCCGCCCCGGCACCCGGTGCACCGGCCCCGGACGCTTTGCCGCCGGGCGCACCGGCGCCCGCCGACGCTCCACAGCCCGCCGGAATGATCCCGGGAATGCCCGGGATGCCCGGAATGCAACCCCCCGGCGTGGGCGGCGGTGACCGCGCGACCGTCGTGCAGGCGGCGCTGACCCAGGTCGGTTCGTCCTATGTGTGGGGCGGCGCCTCACCCGGCGCGTTCGACTGCTCCGGGTTGGTGATGTGGGCGTTCCAGCAGGCCGGCATCTCGCTGCCGCACTCCAGCCAGGCGCAGGCGCAAGGCGGTCAGCCGGTGGCGCTGTCGGACCTGCAGCCCGGTGACGTGGTGACTTTCTACAACGACGCGTCGCACAGCGGCATCTACGTCGGCGACGGCATGGTGATCCATTCCTCCACCTACGGCGTGCCGGTGCGGGTGGTGCCCATGGGCGCCGCAGGCCCGATCCACGACGCCCGTCGCTACTGACCACCTCAGCCGGCGGCCTCGGCACCTGCCGATCCTGCTGGCGTGGGTGTTCGCCCTCGAGCTGATCGTGGCGGCGGCGGTGCCCTTCGAGGCCGCCGACGCCAAGGCGCGGCACGCCCAGGTGGTCACGCCCGCCCGCAACCAGGCCACCGTCGTGACGAGGACGCTGGTCGTCGGTGACCGCACCGTCCGGCTGGTGGGACTGGGCGGTGCCATCAGCGACCGCTTGCTGTCCCGGGTGGCGTCCGACATCGGCGGCGCGATCAACGCGGTGACGGCGTTCTGGGGCGGCGACTGGCCGCGCGACATCTCGATCCTGGCCACCGGCTCCGACGAGCAGTTTCGGGCCGCCGCCGGCGGGGGACCGGCATCACAGTGGGCCGACATCGCGGCCGTGACGGTGGCCGACCGCGTCGATCCCGCGCAGCGGGCGGCGTTCGGCCAACGGATCGTGTTCGCGCCGGGTGCCGCCACCATGAACGACGGTTCGTTACGAATTGTGTTGACGCACGAGCTTTTTCACTACGCCGCGCGCGCCAACACCGCCGCGGACGCGCCGCACTGGCTCACCGAGGGGGTCGCCGATTTCGTCGCCCGGCCGCGGGCCCCGGTGCCCGCCGACGCGCTGCCGGTGCCGCTGACGCTGCCGGCCGACAGCGATCTGGACGCGCCCGGGCCGCAGCGCTCGCTGGCCTACGACCGCGCGTGGTGGTTCGCCCGCTTCGTCGCCGACACCTACGGGACGCCGAAGTTGCACGACTTGTACGTGGCGACCTGCGGTGTCGGGCACACCGACGTGCCCACGGCCGTCCACGACGTCCTGGGCACCGACACGGCCGGGCTGCTGGTGCATTGGCACCAATGGCTGCCCCGCTAGCCTGACGCAGGTGAGCCGGGTCCTGCTGGTAACCAACGACTTTCCGCCCCGCCCGGGCGGCATCCAGTCCTACCTCGGCGAGTTCGTCGGCCGGCTGGTCGATGCCGGGTCGCATTCGGTGACGGTGTACGCGCCGCAATGGAAGGGGGCCGACGCGTACGACGCCGCGGCCGGCTATCGGGTGGAACGCCATCCGGGCACGCTGATGCTGCCCGGCCCCGCGGTGGACGCGCGGATGCGCCGGCTGATCGGTGAGCAGGGCATCGACACCGTCTGGTTCGGTGCGGCCGCACCGCTAGCGCTGCTGGCGCCGCGCGCCCGGCAGGCCGGTGCGACCAGGGTGCTGGCCAGCACGCACGGCCACGAGGTGGGCTGGTCGATGCTGCCGGTCGCGCGGTCGGTGCTGCGCCGCGTCGGCGACGGCACCGACGTCGTGACCTTCGTGAGCCGCTACACGCGCTCGCGCTTCGCCTCGGCCTTCGGGCCCGCGGCGAGGCTCGAGCACCTGCCACCCGGGGTGGACACCGAGCGGTTCCGGCCCGACCCGGCGGCCCGGGCCGAGCTGCGCGGGCGCTACGGGCTGGGTGAGCGGCCCGTCGTCGTGTGCGTGTCGCGGCTGGTACCGCGCAAGGGCCAGGACATGCTGATCAAGGCGCTCCCGTCGATCCGGCGCCAAGTCGACGGGGCGGCGCTGGTCGTCGTCGGCGGCGGTCCCTACCTGGACGCGTTGCGCAAGCTCGCCCACGACTGCGGCGTGGCCGAACACGTCACCTTCACCGGTGGCGTGCGCGCCGCCGAATTGCCGGCCCACCACGCGCTGGCCGACGTGTTCGCGATGCCGTGTCGCACCCGCGGCGCCGGCATGGACGTCGAGGGCTTGGGCATCGTCTTCCTGGAGGCCTCGGCGACGGGTGTGCCGGTCGTCGCCGGCCTGTCGGGTGGGGCCCCGGAAACGGTGCAGCACAACAAGACCGGGCTGGTGGTCGACGGCCGGTCGGTGGACGAGGTCGCCGAGGCCGTCACCGGGCTGCTGGCAGATCGCGAACGGGGCGCGGCAATGGGCGCGGCCGGGCGCGAGTGGGTGACGTCCCAGTGGCGCTGGGACACGCTGGCCGCCCGGCTGGACGAACTGCTGGGTTAGTCCTTCTCGTAGATCGATTCGATGTCGGAGGCGAACTTCTCGGCCACCACGTTGCGCTTGACCTTCATCGTCGGCGTCAGCTCACCGGTGTCCTCGGTGAAGTCGACCGGCAGGATGCGGAACTTGCGGATCGACTCGGCGTGCGACACCGCCAGGTTGGCGTGCTTGACGGCCGCGTCCACCTCGGCGAACAGGTCCGGGTCGGTGGCCAGGTCCGCGACCGACGCGTCGGCGGGCTTGTGGTTGCGCTCCTTCCAGCCGACGAACGCCTCGGGGTCGATGGTGATCAGCGCGCCGATGAACGGTTTGGCGTCGCCGACCACCATGGCCTGGCTGATCAGCGGGTGCGCCCGCAGCTGGTCCTCGAGCACCGCGGGGGCGACGTTCTTGCCGCCGGCGGTGACGATGATCTCCTTCTTGCGGCCGGTGATCTTCAGGAAGCCGTCCTCGTCCAGCGCGCCCAGGTCGCCGGTCTTGAACCAGCCGTCGGTGAACGCGTCGCTGGTGGCCTGCTCGTTGCGCCAGTAGCCGCCGAAGACGACGCCGCCGCGCACCAACAGCTCGCCGTCGTCGGCGATGCGCATGCTGTTGCCGGGCAGCAACGTCCCGACCGTCCCGATCTTGACCCGCCCGACCTGGTTGACCGTGATGGCCGAGCTGGTCTCGGTCAGGCCGTAGCCCTCGTGGATGGTCAGGCCCACACCGCGGTAGAAGTGGCCCAGTCGCGCGCCCAGCGGCGCGCCGCCCGAGAGGGACGCGTGGCAGGCGCCACCGAGCGCGGTGCGCAGCTTGTGGTAGACCAGCCGGTCGAACAGCGCGTGCTTGGCGCGCAGCAGCAGCCCGGGCCCGCCGTTGTCCTGGGCCTGGCTCCAGTCGACGGCGGTTTGCACGGCCATCGCGAAGATGCGCCCGTTGCCCTCGTTGACCGCCTTCTGCTCGGCGGTGTTGTAGACCTTCTCGAACACCCGCGGCACCGACACCACGACCGTCGGCTTGAACACCGCCAGCATCGGCAGCAGGTTCGCGATGTCGCTGGTGAACCCGACCGTCACCTTGTTCGCGCACGCCGACAGGGTCAGCGAGCGGGCCAGCACGTGGGCCAGCGGCAGGAAGACCAGCAGCCGCTGGCTCTCGTTCAGCAGCGTCGGCAGGCACTCCTTGGCGCCCCGGCACTCGTAGAGCAGGTTGGAATGGGTGAGTTGGCAGCCCTTGGGGCGGCCGGTGGTGCCCGAGGTGTAGATCAGCGTCGCCGGGTCGTCGGCGCGCAGCGCCTCGATGCGGGCGGTCAGTTCGGCCGGCTCGACCGAGACGCCCTCCTCGGCGAGCTGGTCGAGCGCCTTGGGTCCCGAACCGTCGATGTGCAGCACCCGGCGCAGCGCGGGCAGCTCGGCGGTGAGTTCGGTGACCATCGCGGCGTGAGCGTCGGTCTCGGCGAAGGCCACCACCGCCTCCGAGTCCTGCAGTACCCAGCGCACCTGCTCGGCCGACGACGTCTCGTAGATCGGCACCGTGACCGCGCCCACCGCCAGGATGGCCAGGTCCAGGATCGCCCACTCGTAGCGGGTGGCCGAGAAGATGGACACCCGGTCGCCGGCCTGCACCCCGAGTGCGATCAGGCCCAGCGCCGCGGAGCGGACGTGGTCGGCGGCCTCGGCGCACGTGACGTCGGTCCACACGCCGTCGACCTGGCGTTGGAAGATGACGAAGCTGGGGTCGTCTCGCTCGTGCTCGAAGACCATGGCCGCAACGTTTTCGTGCTCGCCGACGGTGAAGCGGGCGGGGACACTGTACTCACGCACTGTGATGACCTCGATTGGCTCGTCATGTTGCCGGGGTGTCGGCTTGCTGCCGCCCAGCCTAATCCGCGTATTCGCGCAGCCCGGCCGAGGTCGGCTTGGCCGCCACCGCGCTTGCGGGCTCCCCGCCGCGGTGTGTGAAGCTGGGGTGGTGAACAGCATCCAGATCGCCGACGAGACGTTCGTCGCCGCCGACGGCGCGCAGGTCGGCGCCGCCGTCGCCGATCCGTCGTCCTGGCGGCGGTGGTGGCCGGACCTGCGGCTGCAGGTCGTCGAGGACCGCGCCGACAAGGGAATCCGCTGGACGGTCACCGGCGCGCTGACCGGCACCATGGAGATCTGGCTGGAACCGTCGCTGGACGGCGTGGTGCTGCACTACTTCCTGCACGCCGAGCCCACCGGCGTGGCGGCCTGGCAGCTGGCAAAGTTGAACTTGGCGAAGATGACGCACCGCCGTCGGGTGGCGGGTAAGAAAATGGCGTTCGAGGTCAAAAGGACGGCGGAACGGTCACGTCCGGTCGGCGTTTCTCCGGTAGTTTAGCCGGATCAAGGTGCGGCGGTAGGAGTACCGTTTCGGCCCGGAGACCGGGCTAGGCCGGCGCATCGCGGGGCCTATCCGCTCGCGGGAGAGAGGGCAGCAGCCAGGTGGCGGAAAAGACGACGCAGACCATCCACATCGAGGCCGATCCGGGCACGGTGCTGGAGGTGATCGCCGATATCGATTCCTACCCGGAATGGATCTCGGAATATAAGGAAGCCGAGGTGCAGGAGAGGGGCGCCGACGGGTACCCGAAGGTCGTGCGATTCGTGATGGACGCCGGCGTCATCAAAGACACCATGGTGATGTCCTACCAGTGGCCCAAGGACCGCCAGTCGCTGAGCTGGACCCTGGTCTCCAGCTCACTGCTGCGCTCGCTCGAAGGGTCATATCGCTTGGCGCCCAAGGGATCTGGCACCGATGTCACCTATGAACTCTCGGTCGATCTCGCCATCCCGATGATCGGAATGCTCAAGCGCAAGGCCGAGCGCAGGTTGACCGACACCGCTTTGAAGGATCTGAAGAAACGAGTCGAGGCTGAGTGAGTCCAGCGAATTCCGGGCACCCACCCCGGCCCGGATCAGTCTTTTCGTCGGGAAGGGCGGGGTAGGAAAGTCCACCCTCGCCTGCGCCACCGCGGTCTGCGACGCAGGCTCGGGTCGGCGGGTTCTGGTCGTGTCCACCGACCAGGCGCACTCGCTGGGTGACGTGCTGGGTGTCCCGGTCCCGCCGGGCGGCCACGCAGAACCGGTGCGGGTGCTCGCCGACCTCGAAACCGGGGGGGCGGAGGCCGGCGGCGGCTTCCTCGACGCGCTGGCGCTGGACACCCTCGCCCTGCTCGAGGCCCGGTGGCACGGCGTGGTCGACACACTGGATCGGCGGTTTCCCGATTCCGAGCTGAGCACCATTGCGCCCGAAGAACTTTCGGCGTTGCCTGGTGTTCAGGAGGTGCTGGGGCTGCACGCCGTCGGCGAACTCGCCGCCTCCGGGCGCTGGGATCGCATCGTCGTCGATTGCGCCTCGACCGCGGACGCGTTGCGAATGTTGACCCTGCCGGCCACCTTTGGGCTCTACGTGGAGCGCGCGTGGCCGCGCCATCGTCGGCTGTCCGTCGCCGGCGACGACGCGCGCTCGGCCGCGATGGTGGAGCTGCTGGAGCGCATCAGCGGCAGCGTCGAGAAGCTGAGCACGTTGCTAGCCGACGGCGAGCTGGTCACCGCGCACCTGGTGCTGACCCCCGAGCGGGTGGTGGCGGCCGAGGCGGTGCGCACGCTGGGTTCCCTGTCGCTGATGGGCGTGCGGGTCGAGGAGCTGATCGTCAACCAGGTGCTGGCCGAGGACGAGTCCTACGAGTACCACAACCTGCCCGAGCATCCGGCGTTCTACTGGTACGCCGAGCGCATCGCCGAGCAACGCGTCGTGCTCGAAGAACTCGACGCCACCATCGGCGACGTGGCGCTGGTGCTGACCCCGCACCTGTCCGGCGAGCCGATCGGTCCCAAGGCGCTGGGCGCGCTGCTCGACGGGGCCCGCCGGCGGGGCGGCGGGGCGCCGCCCGGCCCGCTGCGCCCCGTGGTGGACCTCGAATCCGGGTCGGGGCTTGGGTCGATATACCGTATGCGGCTAACGTTGCCCCAGCTCGATCCCCCGGGACTGTCGTTGGGCCGAGTCGACGACGACCTGATCATCAGCGCCGGAGGGTTGCGGCGCCGGGTGCGGTTGGCGTCCGTGCTGCGGCGCTGCACGGTGCTCGACGCGCACCTGCGGGGCAGCGAGCTGACAGTTCGCTTTCAACCGGACCCGGAGGTGTGGCCAAAGTGAGTGGGGCTCACCCCGATCTCGGTCCCGAGCTGCGCCGGCTTGCGCAGGCGATCCTCGACGGCATCGACCCCGCGGTGCGGGCGGCGGCCGCGCTGACGGCGGGCGCGGGCGTCGGGACCGGCAAGTGCCAACAGGTGTGGTGCCCGGTGTGCGCGCTGGCCGCCCTGGCGACCGGCGACCAGCATCCGTTGCTCACCATCGTCGCCGACCACAGCGTCGCGCTGCTGGAGGTCGTCCGCGGCATCGTCAATGACGTCAGTGACATCAGCGGGTCGGCCAAACCGCCGCCCGATGGACCGCCAGGGGGCGGCGGCGCCGAGCCCGGCTCCGGCGCGCCCGCGGACGATGCGACCGTGAAGACGCGGTACCAGCCCATCGCGGTCACCGTCGAGGAGTAACCCGGCCGCGGCGAAGGTGGTCCCTGCCGCCGCGGGTCGGTACAGTTGGCGCAGAACACCGAGGGTGCGGGCGAGAGGGAGGGCCATGTGGTACTGGCTATTGAAGTACGTCCTGCTCGGCCCGTTGCTCTCCTTGCTTGGCCGGCCGAAAGTCGAAGGGCTCCAATACGTTCCGAGTTCCGGGCCGGCGATCCTGGCCAGTAACCACCTGGCCGTCATGGACAGCTTTTTTCTGCCGCTGGTCGTTCGGCGCCGGATCACCTTCCTCGCGAAGTCCGAATATTTCACCGGCACCGGGTTCAAGGGTTGGCTCAGCCGGTGGTTTTTCACCGCCGTAGGGCAGGTGCCGATCGACCGCACCGACGCCGACGCCGCCCAGGCCGCCCTCAACACCGCCGAGCAGGTGCTGGTCGGCGGCAAGTTGCTGGGCATGTATCCCGAGGGCACCCGGTCGCCCGACGGCCGGCTGTACAAGGGCAAGACCGGGCTGGCGCGCCTGGCGCTGGAAACCGGGGTTCCGGTGATCCCGGTGGCGATGATCGGCACCAACGTGGTCAACCCGCCGGGCACCACGATGCTGCGCTTCGGGCGGGTCTCCGTCCGGTTCGGCAAGCCGATGGACTTCTCCCGCTTCGAGGGCATGGCCGGCAACCGCTTCATCGAGCGGGCCGTCACCGACGAGGTGATCTACGAGCTGATGCGCCTCTCCGGCCAGGAGTACGTCGACATCTACGCCGCGAGCGTCAAGGAACGCGGCGGGGAACCCGAGGGCGCGGACTCGACCGACGAGGCTGCGCGGATTCCGGAAACGGCCGTCGGTTAACTTCTCACCGCTACCGGCGTCGGCGCGGTCGTCGCCGGGTCCGAGCGCCTCGCGCGGGCCGTGACTGTCAATCCCGCCACGACGATGACCGCCAGCGCCCACCACACGTAGGACGCCCCGACGAGTTGGCGCCACCAGTTCGCGGTGGTCTCGTGGTGCTTGGGCAGCAGGTCGATCGGCGTCCACCGCATCAGCGCCACCCCGGCGACGCTCACCACGCTCAGCGCGACGTTGCGGCGCTGCCAGGCCAGCACCCCGGTCACCAGCACCGTCGGCAGCGCCCAGACCCAGTGGTGGGACCACGACACCGGCGAGACGACCAGCCCGAACAGCGCGACGCAAATCACCGCGAGGATGGGCTCACCGGCGCGCAGCACCCGCCGCATCGCCCAGATCGTCGCCGCCAGCACAAGCAGGCAGGCGATGACCCACAGCGGGAAGCGTTCGTGCTCGCCCAGACCCAGCCGGGCCAGGGTGCCCGCGATGTTCTGGTCGGTGTTCAGGGCGGCCTCACCGATGCGGTCGGTGTGGTGGACGGTGTGGGTCCAGTACTCCCACGAATCGCTCCACGCCAGCGCGAAGCCCAGCAGGGTCATCGCCGCGAACGACGCGAGCGAGGTCAGCGCCGCGCGGTTGTCGCGACGCAGCAGGAAGTACAGGAGGAACACCGCCGGGGTGAGCTTGAGCGCCATGCCGAGGCCCAGCAGCACCCCGCGCGGCCACGGCAGGCGGCGCGGCACGCAGTCGGCGATCACCAGGGTCATCAGCACGACGTTGATCTGGCCGAAGGCGAAGTTCGACGTGATCGGTTCCAGCCAGATCGTCGCCCCGGCCGCGATCAGCACGGCCAACCACAGCCGCCGCAGCCACGCCGGGCCGCCCACCACGGCCGAGGTGGGCCACACGTCCAGGCCGGTCAGCAGGATCGTCGTCGAGACGACCAGCAGCACCAGCGTCAACACCGTGATCGCGACGCTCGCCGCCGGCATGTGCAGCCAGGAGAACGGGCAGAACACAATGGCTGCCAGCGGGGGATAGGTGAATGGCAGGTTGAGCCCGATGGGTGTGTGGAACAACACATCCCCGCGGTACAGCGGACGCCCGTCCAGCCAGGCCTGACCGCCCAGCTGATAGATGTCAATGTCGATGCGGTACGGCGTGTGCCCGAACAGCCGCCCGGCCACGTAATACATCGCCGCGGCCGCCACCAGCCAAAGCAGACCCCACAGCAACACCCGCACGGGTCGACTGCCCACGTCGGGGGCCCGCCATCTACTCATCTCGCAGAACAGCGTAATCGGTGCGCAGCGCGGCTCCCGCCCTGTCGGGAAATGCAGGCGTAGGTTTCTAACGTGCTCCACTGGTTCGTGTTCGGGGTGGCTCACTGGTTCGCGCACGACATCATCGACCGCGGCCGGCTGCCGCTGCTGTGCTGCCTGGTCGCCTTCATCCTGACCTTCTTCGTGACGCGGACGTTCGTGCGGCTGATCCGGCACCGCGCCGACGCCGGTCGCCCGACCCGGTGGTGGCACCCCCGCAACGTGCACGTCGGGGAGGTGCACATCCACCACGTGGCGTTCGGGGTGGTCCTGGTGATGCTCTCCGGGCTGATGCTGGTGACGCTTTCGGTCAGCGGGCAGGAACCCGAATTTACCCTGGCGGCAACCCTTTTCGGGGTGGGCGCCGCGCTGGTGCTCGACGAGTACGCGTTGATCCTGCACCTGTCCGACGTCTACTGGGAGGAAGACGGCCGAACGTCGGTGGACGCGGTGTTCGCCGCGGCGGCGGTGGCCGGGCTGCTGATCATGGGCCTGCATCCGCTGATGTTCTTCCTGCCGTTCTGGCACGCCGCCGACTCGATGGCGCTGCGCGCCGGGGTGGCCGGCGAGCTGGTGTTCACGTTGCCGCTGGCCGTGGTGGTGGTGCTCAAGGGCAAGGTGTGGACCGGTTTGCTCGGCATGTTCATCGTCGTGCTGCTGGTCATCGGCGCGATCCGCTTGTCGCGCCCGCACGCCCCGTGGGCCCGGTGGCGCTATAGCGCCCAGCCCGACAAGATGCGACGCGCGCTGCAGCGGGAGCGGCGGCTGCGCCGCCCGGTGGTTCGCGCCAAGCTGTGGGTGCAGTGCGCCATCGCCGGCACCCCGCGCCTGCCCGACGAGCGCACGGTCGACGCGCAGCTCGACCACGACGTGCACGCCGCACCTGCGCCGACGGGGCCCATCCTGATCAGCCGATAGGCTGCGCCAGTGCGGTATTTCTACGACACCGAGTTCATCGAGGACGGCCGCACCATCGAACTGGTCTCGATCGGGGTCGTCGCCGAGGACGGCCGCGAGTACTACGCCGTGTCCACCGAATTCGATCCGGAGCGCGCCGGCAACTGGGTGCGCGCCAACGTGCTGCCCAAGCTGCCGCCGCCGTCGTCGCCGTTGTGGCGCTCGCGCAAGCAGATCCGGCTGGACCTGGAGGAGTTCTTCGCGGTGGGCAGCGGCGAGCCGATCGAGCTGTGGGCGTGGGTGGCCGCCTATGACCACGTCGCCCTGTGCCAGCTGTGGGGGGCGATGCCGGCGCTGCCGCCGGCGATACCGCGCTTCACCAGGGAATTGCGGCAACTGTGGGAGGAGCGCGGGTCCCCCCGGATGCCGCCGCGACCGCGGGACGCCCACGACGCCCTGGTGGACGCCCGCGATCAACTGCGCCGGTTCCGCCTGATCACGTCGGCCGGGGGGTGTTCGCCCTGATCAGCGTTCGGAGAACCCCGGTTACGATGGACCGATGAACTGGACCGTCGACATCCCGATCGATCAGCTGCCGCCGCTGCCGCCGCTGTCGACCGAGCTGCGCGCGCGACTGGACGCCGCGCTGGCCAAGCCGGCCGCCCAGCAGCCCAGCTGGGACGGCGAACAGGCCGCCGCGATGCGCACCGTCCTCGAGAGCGTGCCGCCGGTGACGGTGCCGTCGGAGATCGTGCGGCTGCAGGAACAGCTGGCCCAGGTGGCCCGGGGCGAGGCGTTCCTGCTGCAGGGGGGCGACTGCGCGGAGACGTTCGTCGACAACACCGAACCCCACATCCGCGGCAACATCCGCACGCTGCTGCAGATGGCCGTCGTGCTGACCTACGGCTCGAGCCTGCCGGTGGTCAAGGTGGCCCGCATCGCGGGCCAGTACGCCAAGCCCCGCTCGGCCGACGTCGACGCGCTGGGCCTGCGCTCCTACCGCGGCGACATGATCAACGGCTTCGCCCCGGACGCTGCGGCGCGCGAGCACGACCCGTCGCGGCTGGTGCGCGCCTACGCCAACGCCAGCGCGGCGATGAACCTGGTGCGGGCGCTGACCTCCTCGGGGCTGGCGTCGCTGCACCTGGTGCACGACTGGAACCGCGAATTCGTCCGGACCTCGCCGGCCGGCGCCCGGTACGAGGCGCTGGCCGGCGAGATCGACCGGGGCTTGCGGTTCATGAGCGCCTGCGGGGTGGCCGACCGCAACCTGCAGACCGCCGAAATCTACGCCAGCCACGAGGCTTTGGTGCTCGACTACGAGCGGGCCATGCTGCGCCTGTCCGACGTCGAGGGCGGGGAGCCGCAGCTCTACGACCTGTCGGCGCACACCGTGTGGATCGGCGAGCGCACCCGCCAGCTCGACGGTGCCCACGTCGCGTTCGCGGAGGTGATCGCCAACCCGATCGGCGTCAAGATCGGCCCGACGATGACCCCGGAGCTGGCCGTTGAATACGTGGAGCGGCTCGACCCGCACAACAAGCCCGGGCGGCTGACGCTGGTGAGCAGGCTGGGCAACAACAAGGTGCGCGACCTGCTGCCGCCGATCGTCGAGAAGGTGCAGGCCGCCGGGCACCAGGTGATCTGGCAGTGCGACCCGATGCACGGCAACACCCACGAGTCGTCGAACGGCTACAAGACCCGCCACTTCGACCGCATCGTCGACGAGGTGCAGGGATTCTTCGAGGTGCATCGCGCGCTCGGGACCCATCCCGGCGGCATCCATGTCGAGATCACCGGTGAGAACGTCACCGAGTGTTTGGGTGGGGCGCAAGACATTTCGGACACCGACCTGGCCGGCCGCTACGAGACGGCCTGCGACCCGCGGCTGAACACCCAGCAGTCGCTGGAGTTGGCCTTCCTGGTCGCCGAGATGCTGCGCGACTAACGCCCCCTTTGCCGCGAGCGCGCGTGTTTGTACGGCGACACGCCGCATGGGGCGTACATTTGCGCGCCCTCGCGGGGAAAGGAATTGGCTAGAGCAGGCCGGTGAGGTTGCTTCCTAGCGTCCAGGCCACCGTCGCGACCAACCCGGTGAGCGCCAGCACGATCGCCACCCAGATCAGCACCATCCGCCGGGCGCGCTGGCGCGCCCACACGAATTCGCTCATCGCGATGCCGGCGAATTCGCCTGAGACCGGCTGGTATTGGTCGTCGGGTCCGGGCCGGCGGTCGACCGGGTGCCCCGGCTCGGCCCAGTCTTCGGGCCCGCGGGTCAGCTGCCGGGTCGGGTGGCGAACCGGTGCGGCGGCGGGCGGGCGAGAGGGTTGGGCGGCCGCCAGGCGCTCGCTCATCCGGAGGTGGTGCAGCGCGGCGGACCGGTGCTGGGCGGAGTTGCGCGGCGCCGGCACCCGGAAGGCGGGCAGGGCGAGTTCTTCGGCGATGGCCTCCAGGTCGGCGCCCATCTCGACCGCGTCGGCGTAGCGCTCGCCGGGCTCGCGGGCCGTCGCCCGGAGCACGAAGTCGTCGAATTGCGGTGGCACGCCGTCGATCGCGGCGCTGGGCGGCGGCACGTCGGCGTCCAACCGCCGGTAGGCGACCGACAGCGCCGAGTCGCCGGTGAACGGCGCGCGCCCGGTCAGCAGCTCATAGCTGAGGATTCCGGCGGAGTAGACGTCGCTGCGCGGGCCGGCGTTGCCGTCGCGCACCTGCTCGGGTGACAGGTAGGCGGCGGTGCCCAGGATGACGCTGGTGGAGGTGATTCCGGCGGCCGCGACGGCGCGGACCAACCCGAAGTCCGCGATCTTGACGTCGCCGTCGTCGGAGATGAGGACGTTCTCGGGTTTGACGTCGCGGTGCACCAGACCGGCTCGGTGCGCGGCGGCCAGGCCACCCAGCACCGGGCGCAGCACCGCGGCGACGGCGTGCGGCGGCATCGGGCCGCGCTCGGCCAGCAGCTCGCGCAGGGTGCCGCCCTCGATGAGCTCCATCACCAAAAACGGGTGCCGGCCGTCCAGGCCCTGGTCGTAGACCGCGACCAGCCCAGGGTTTTTCAGCCGGGCGACGGTGCGGGCCTCCATCTGGAAGCGGGTGAGGAATTGGCCGTCGCCGGCGTAGCGGGCGTCCATGACCTTCACCGCTACCGGGCGGTCGAGGCGCACGTCGAGGCCGCGATACACCGTCGAGGTGCCGCCGCTGGCGATTCTGGACTCGACGCGGTAGCGGCCGTCCAGCAACGCGCCCTCCATCGGGTCCCCCGTCCCAGCTGCGGCCACGGGGCCATAGTAGGTGCGGCCGGGGAATCGGGCTCAGAACGCCCGTCCGACGCGCGAAGCTGGGCCTACACTGGCGCGATGAGCAGTGTTCCGGCCGGGGACGACGTGCTAGACCCCGACGAACCCATCTACGAGCTGCCCCGGGTCGCGGAGTTGCTCGGTGTGTCGGTCAGCAAGGTCCAGCAGCAGCTGCGGGAGGGGCACCTGGCCGCGGTGAAGCGCGGCGGCGGTGTGGTGGTACCCCAGGTGTTTTTCACGAATTCCGGCGAGGTGGTCAAGAGCCTGCCGGGGCTGCTGACGATCCTGCACGACGGCGGTTACCACGAGACCGAGATCATGCGCTGGCTGTTCACCCCCGACCCTTCGCTGACGGTCACGCGCGACGGCACCCGGGACGCCATCAGCAACGCCCGTCCCGTCGACGCGCTGCACGCCCATCAGGCGCGGGAAGTCGTGCGGCGCGCGCAGGCTATGGCGTACTGACCGATTCGGTCTCGGGCGTCCGGTACAGCGCGTACCAGGCGGCCAGCGCGCACGCGGTGGCGAGCGAAAAGTGCAGCCACGAATACATGCCGTGCGATCCGTCGGGCTTGAAGATCACCATGACCCAGGTGGACAGGCCGGCGATGGCCGCGACCGCCCGCCGGGACTGGGCCAGCGGCGCGGCCACCGCCAGCGGCCAGGAGTAGTACCAGGGCAGCGCGGCCGGGACGAACAGCACCACGATCAGCATCGACCACGCGATGCCGGCCAGTGCGGCGCGGTCGTCGCGCCGGAACCGCCACCACAGCAACGGCAACGACACCGCGATGACCGCGATGCCGACGAGGCGGGTGATTCGCAGCGTGGCGTAGAAGTCGACCGCGAAGAACCCGCTGCCGAGGGCATGGATCAGGTTGGCGACCGCGGTCGGCACCGTCAACCAGTTGATGATCTTCACCGACCCGGCCAGCGCGGTCAGCCACCCCAGCCCGACGCCGGCCACGGCCGACAAGATGGCGAACACCACGGCGAAGGTCAGCACCGATATCGCCGTGGCCGCCAGGAACGCGGGGGCGGTGCGGTATCCCCGGCGGTCCCGCAGATGCCGCATCCACACCCACACCAGGAACGGCAACGAAATCCCGGCGGTGGCCTTGACCGCGATCGCCACGGTGATCAGCACGACGCCGAGGACGTGACGCCCCTGGAAGGTCAGCGCGATCCCGGCGGCCATCAGGCCCACCATCAGCATCTCGTTGTGCACCCCGCCCATCAGGTGGATGAGCACCAGCGGGTTCAGCACGCAGATCCACAGCGCCAGTGCGCCGTTGGTGCCCAGGTGGTGCGCCAGTCGCGGGGTGGCCCAGATCAGCAGTGCCAACCCGGGCAACATGCACAGGCGCAGCAGCATCGTCCCGACAATCACGTGGTTGCCGACCACCAGCGTGACCAGCTTCGCGATCAGGATGAACGCCGGCCCATACGGGGCGGTGGTGATGGTCCAGATGGGACTCACGTTGTCCAGCAACGCGTTTGGGTTGGCTACCGGACCCACCGCGTAGGGGTCGAAGCCGTCGCGCAGCAGCGCCCCCTGCGCCAGGTACGAGTAGGTGTCGCGGCTGAAGACGGGCACCGACAACAGCAGCGGCGCCAACCAGAAGCCGGTGGTCGCCCGCATGGTGAACTCGGTCGCGTGGCCCGCCAGCGCGAGCCGGCCCAGGCGCACCCACGCGATCAGCATGAGGCCCACGCCCGCCCACAACACGATCGACGACAGCACCAGCCCGTGGCCGAAGCGCAGCCAGGACAGGTGCAGCGCCTCGAGCAGGGGGTCGTGCGGCTTGGTGCTGCCTGCGCCCAGCCCCCCCAGCGTGATCAGCACCGAGCCCAAAAAGCCCAGCTTCGCCGGGCGCCCCTCCGGGGTCGCTGAGAACGCGGTCAGCCGTGAAACATGTTGAGCCAGAGATCTTTTGGTCGACGAATCGTCGGTCGGGGTGGGTGTCGGGGTCGACGGGGTGCTCATCGGCTCAGGCGGACCGATTCGTGGCCAGCGTGGCCAGCTCGGCCAGCCCCGCCTTGGCGGCCGCGTTGATGGGCGCGGCCGCGAGCGTCGCCAGCGCCCGGTCGGTCAACGCGGCGATGCGCCGCTCGGCGGCGGCCAGCGCGCCCACCGACTCGATGACCCCGCGCAGTTCGCCCACCTGGGCGTCGGTCAACACTGCGCCGATGGCGGTGCGTAACAGGTTGGCCGCCAAGGGATCCGACTTGTCCGCCAGCTCCAGCGCCTCGGCCAGCAGCACGGTTCGCTTGCCGGACCTCAGGTCGTCGCCGGACGGCTTGCCGGTGACCTCCGGGTCCCCGAAGACGCCGAGCACGTCGTCGCGCAGCTGGAACGCCACGCCGAGGTCCGTCCCGAACTCGGCGAAGGCGGCCTGCACCTCGGGTCGGTCCGCGGCGGCGGCCGCCCCGAGCTGCAGCGGCCGCGCCACGGTATAGCAGGCGGTCTTGTAGGTGTCGACGTTCATCGCCGAGGCGATCGACTCCGCGGCGCTGGCCTCGGCGACGATGTCGAGGTATTGCCCACCGAGCACCTCGGTGCGGATGTCGGCCCACACCCGGCGGACGCGCCGCCGGGCGTCGGGCGCCAACTCGAGGCCCGAGACGATGTCGTCGGCCCAGGCCAGCGCGAGGTCGCCGAGCAGGATGGCCGCCGAGGTCCCGAACCGCTCGGACGAGCCGCGCCAGCCCCGGTCGCGGTGCAGCGCCGCGAAGCGGACGTGGGTCGTCGGCCTGCCGCGCCGGGTGGACGAGTCGTCGATCACGTCGTCGTGCAGCAGCGCGCAGGCGTGCAGCAGCTCCAGCGCGGAAAACAGCAGCAACGCTTCGGGATCGGGCTCCCCGGTCGCCACGGCCCGCCAGCCCCAGTAGGCAAACGCGGGACGCAGCCGCTTGCCCCCGCCCAGCACGAAATCTTCCAGCGCCGCGATCAGGACGTCGAATTCGGCGCCTTCAGAGCTGATGTGGGCGCTCTGGGCGCGCCGGTCGTGCAGGTACCGCCGAAGTTCCTCGGTGACGGCGCCGGTCAACTCGACGGTTGCCGCTGCGGGTGCGGCTTTTGGGCTCAGCGCGGCGCCCCTTTCTGCTCGGTATGTCTCTAGGGCCGACAGTTTAGGTGGCTTCCGCGCCCCCAGTTGCTTCGACTGCCTCACTATCCCGCCCCTATGCTGGCGAGGGTGCCCGGGCGCTGCGTGACGCAGCGCGGCCCGGCTGGCAAGGAGAGGAGCCGCGTGAGCCTCAACACCATCGCGCTCGAGTTGGTGCCCCCCAACGTCGAAGACGGCAAGGAGCGCGCGCTCGAGGACGCGACGAAAGTGGTGCGGTACTCGGCCGAATTCGGCCTCGAGGGCCGGATCCGGCACGTGATGATCCCGGGCATGATCGCCGAGGACGACGATCGGCCCGTCCCGATGAAGCAGAAGCTGGATGTGCTGGACTTCTGGTCGATCATCAAGCCGGAGCTGCCCGGGTTCCAGGGGCTGTGCACGCAGGTCACCGCATTCATGGATGAGGCGTCGCTGCGCCAGCGGCTCAGCGACCTGTGCGACGCCGGGATGGAAGGCGTCGTCTTCGTCGGTGTTCCGCGCACGATGAACGACGGCGAAGGCTCGGGCGTCGCGCCGACCGACGCCTTGTCGATCTATCGCGAGCTGGTGAGCAACCGCGGCGTGATCGTGATCCCCACCCGCGAGGGCGAACAGGGCCGGCTGAACTTCAAATGCAACCAGGGCGCGACGTACGGCATGACGCAGCTGCTGTATTCCGACGCGATCGTGGGCTTTTTGACCGACTTCGCCAGCAACACCGATCACCGCCCCGAAATCCTGTTGTCCTTCGGCTTCGTGCCGAAGGTGGAGAGCCGCGTCGGCCTGATCAACTGGCTGATCCAGGACCCCGGCAACGCCGCGGTGGCCGGCGAGCAGGAGTTCGTCAAACGGCTGGCCGCCAGCGAACCGGACAAGAAGCGCCAGCTCATGGTCGACCTGTACAAACGGGTGATCGACGGCGTGGCCGAGCTCGGCTTCCCGTTGAGCATCCATTTCGAGGCGACCTACGGGGTTTCCGGGCCCGCCTTCCACACCTTCGCGGAGATGCTTTCCTACTGGTCGCCTTAGCTGGGCGTCTGGTCGCGCGGCGCGGTGAACCGCGGCGAGCGGTCGCGGCTCATCCAGGCGAGCAGCGCCACGACGCCGGCCGCGGCGAAGGACGCGATGCCCAGCCACACGCCCGCCCCGGTGAAGTTGCGGGTGTTGGGGTCGGTGTAGCGGGCGTTGGCCGTCATGGCGGTCACCACGCCCGGCTTGAGCTTCCAGGACACCACGTCGGGCTCGACGCGGTCGCCGTTGGTGGAGGTCACGACGCCGGGAAAGGCGACGGTCAGCTCGACGTCGGCCTCGTTGTCGGTCACCGACGTCAGGTCGGCGCGGCCCTCCAGGATCACCAGGTTGCCGTTGCGGCGCAGCGACAGGTTCACGCCCTGGGCGTCGGAGTTCATGTTCGCCAGCTGCGGCAATTCGGCGAAGGTCAGGTCGGAGAACACCGCCTGCGACCCCACGTAGCCGTCGCTGTCGTAGTTCGACACCGCCACCTTCTGGCTGAACGGCAGGTTGTTGGTGTCGAGCTGGGGACCCGAGTCCTTGGGGGTCTTCGGCTTGGCCGCCGCGATGACCTCACCGGAGACCAGATCGTCGGGCGAGATCGTCAGCGACGCCCGGACCCGCAGGCAGCCGCTGGCCAGGGGCACGATGAGCAGCAGCATCGCGATGGCCAGCAGGCGGCGCCGGCGCGGCGTGAACCCGCGGGCTCGAAGCGGGGGAGGGCTGGCGTGCACGAGGTCATCGTGCCAGATCCGCGTCACTGAAGCGGCAACGCGCGGCCCAGGATCGCGAACGCGCGCGGGTCCCCCGCGAAGTGGTAGCCGCGGATGACGTCGGTGAAGCCCAGTCGGCGGTACAGCCGCCAGGCGCGGTTGGGTTCGCCGTTGGTCTCCGGCGTGGAGAGCAGCACGTTCTTCTCCTCGCGCGCGGCGAGCAAGCGGCGGGCCAGCGCCTCGCCGAGCCCGCGGCCCTGCGCGCGCGGGTGAATGTGCAACTCCGTCAGCTCGAAGTAGCTGTTCATCAACCGGGCGATCTCCGCGGGCGGCGAGCCGCCGCGTTGCAGCCCCAGCACCACCTGCTGCTGCCACCACTGCCCGGGCGCCCCGGGATAGCCGTAAGCCACGCCGAGCAGCGGGGCGTTGCTCAGGTCGGCGGCCGGCGGTGGTGGCCCGCCGGGCGCCCCGGCTGCCTCGGCTTCTACGGCGGCGACGCCCTGCCACCCGCGGCGCCGGATGTGCTCGAGCCACATGGCGGCGCGCTGGTTCTCGGTGCCCCGCGGGTATCGCATCGCTTCGACATAGACCCGGAGGGCGTCACTGAGGCGGCGCTCCATATCGTTCGGCGGCAGATCGATGAGGAATATCGCCAACTCGCGGTGCCCTCCTCATCCGGTGGCTTCAGGTATTGGTCCGGCCCCGTGCCGCTGTCGCCATTATCCGACGCGGTCGCACTCGCCGCGCCGAGCGGTCGCGACAGGGGCCTGCAGGGGCCCGCGGACTCGCCGCCGTGGCATGCGGGTCGCCGCCCACCGGGGTTGTGGGGCGCGCCGGTGCCGGGGTGCGGCCGGGATAGAATCGCTGCCGAACCTGTGGTACAGCGCAGATTGACCTCGTATCATTTGTGTTAGTTGCCTTTACCACGGGCATCCGCGTGCTATCGATAGTTACGTGCCAAACTGTCGGCAAGGAGGGACGAATGCCACTCTCCGATCATGAACAGCGGATGCTCGATCAGATCGAGAGCGCACTGTACGCGGAAGACCCCAAATTCGCGTCGAGCGTCCGTGGCGGAGGGTTCCGCGCGCCGACCGCGCGGCGGCGCCTGCAGGGCGCGGCGTTGTTCGTCATCGGCCTGGCAATGCTGGTTTCCGGGGTGGCGTTCAAAGCCACGATGATCGGAACTTTCCCGATCCTCAGCGTTTTTGGGTTCATCGTGATGTTCGCCGGCGTGGTCTATGCGATCACCGGGCCGCGGCTGGCCGGCAGGGCGGACCGTTCCGGGCCGGTGTCCGGGTCGGCCCGTCAGCGCCGCAACAAGGGCGGTGGCTCGTTCACCAGCCGCATGGAGGACCGGTTCCGCCGGCGCTTCGACGAGTAGGAACCGCAACCGCCCGGGGTAGCCGCCGCGGCTGCCCCGTTTTTCATGCCCGAGACTGCGGCGAGCGCGCGTAGTCGCGTCGTTTCCGCGATCTGGGCGCAGTTTCGGCGCCATGGTTGCACGCTCGGGGTGTTCGCCCGCTGAGCGCGCGGGCGTCGAGTCCCGTCTGACTCCCGATCGATCCCCAATCGAGTTCCGCGGATCTGGGTCATGCCCCACCGGCCCCACTGGGGCCGGGCGCGGGGGGGGATGCGCCGGTCCGGGCCCCCGCGCCCCGACGCCGGGGG
>NZ_LZIC01000046.1 GCF_001667185.1 Mycobacterium sp. 852002-50816_SCH5313054-b
CTCGAGCCCGGCATGACGTTGCTCGACATCGGTTGCGGTTGGGGCGGGGCGCTGCAACGGGCGATCGAGAAGTTCGACGTCAACGTCATCGGCCTGACGTTGTCGGAGAACCAGGCCGACCACGTGCAGAAGATGTTCGACCAGATGGACACGAACCGCTCGACGCGGGTGCTGCTGGAGGGCTGGGAGAAGTTCGACGAGCCGGTCGACCGCATCGTCTCCATCGGCGCCTTCGAGCACTTCGGCCGCCAGCGCTGGGGCCACTTCTTCAAGATGGCCCACCGGGTGCTGCCGGCCGAGGGCGTCATGATGCTGCACACCATCACGCGTCCGACATTCAAAGAGGCCAGGGCGCAGGGCACTCCGCTGACCCACGAAGTCGTTCACTTCACCCAGTTCATCCTGGCCGAGATCTTCCCGGGCGGCTGGCTGCCGACGATCCCGTCGGTCGAGGAGCACGCGGAGGAGGCCGGCTTCAAGATCACGCGCGTCCAGTCGCTGCGGCTCCACTACGCGAGGACCCTGGAAACGTGGGCCACCGCGCTCGAGGCCAAC
>NZ_LZIC01000047.1 GCF_001667185.1 Mycobacterium sp. 852002-50816_SCH5313054-b
GAAAACACCCCCAGCCAACAACTGAGGGTGTTCACTATGTCGCGAGACATCTGTCCTCGATGTCTCGCGACATCACACCGTGCGGGCGGAGGGACTCGAACCCTCACGCTCTTTCGAGCAATGGCACCTAAAGCCATCGCGTATGCCATTTCGCCACGCCCGCAGCGTTGCCGATCGTACCGCGCGGCTTGGACGAATTCGTCGGCCCCAAATCATGAGCGGTACCTTCAAGGGGTGCCGACCACCCGCCGTCGCAGGCCCGCGCTGATCGCCTTGGTGATCGTCGCGGCATGCGGCTGCCTGGCCCTGGGCTGGTGGCAGTGGACCAGGTTCCAGTCCGTCTCGGGCAGCTTCCAGAACCTGGGCTACGCGCTGCAGTGGCCGCTGTTCGCCTGGTTCTGCGTGTACGCCTACCGCAAGTTCGTCCGTTACGAGGAGGCGCCACCGGAACCGCACCGCAGCGGCGAGATGACCGAGATACCCGCCGGCCTGCTGCCCGAGCGGCCGAGGCCGGTGCAGCCGCCGCCCGACGATCCCGCGCTGCGGGAGTACAACGCCTATCTGGCTGAGCTCGCCAAAAATGATGCCGAGAAGCAGAACAGGACCACCGCATGACCACACCCGAGACACCCGGCGCGCAGGCGCCCGCCTTCCCCGTCGAGAAGATCCGCACCGCGCTGCTCGGCTATCGGATCATGGCGTGGACGACGGGTCTGTGGCTGATCGCGCTGTGCTACGAGATCGTGTCGCACCTGGTTTTCCACCACGAGATCCGGTGGATCGAGGTGGTACACGGCTGGGTGTACTTCGTCTACGTGCTGGCGGCGTTCAACCTCGCGATCAAGGTCCGCTGGCCGATCGGCAAGACCATCGGGGTGCTGCTGTCGGGCACCATCCCGCTGCTCGGCATCATCGTCGAGCACTTCCAGACCAAGAACGTCAAGGCGCGCTTCGGGCTGTAAGACGCCGGCTTCAGGCACGCGGCGCCGCCAAGTCCCGCAGGGCCGGCACCAACAGCGCCAGCGCCCGTCCGCGGTGCGACACCGCATCCTTCTCCGCGGGGCTGAGTTGCGCCGCGGTCCGGTCGCCGCCAGAAGGGAGGAACACCGGGTCGTAGCCGAACCCACCGTCGCCGCGGGCCTCCCGCGCGATGGCGCCCGGCCACTCGCCGCGGACGACGACCTCGCCGGACGGCGACACGAGCGCGCAGGCCGACACGAACGCCGCGCCGCGCCGTTCGTCGGGAACATCACGCAACTGAGCCAGCAGCAGCGCGGTGTTGGCGGCGTCGTCGCCGTGGTGACCGGACCAGCGCGCCGACAGCACGCCCGGCATCCCGTTCAACGCGGCCACCTCCAAACCGGAGTCGTCGGCCACACAAGCCAGGCCCGTCGCGGCGAACGCATCCCGCGCTTTCGCCAGCGCGTTGTCCTCGAACGTCGCAGCGGTTTCGGGCGCTTCGTCGAACGGCGCGACGTCGTTGAGCGAGACCAGCGTCAAACCCGACAAACCGGCGCCGTCGAGCACCCGGCGCAGCTCGGCCAGCTTCTTGGGGTTGCGGCTGGCAACCAGCAGGCGGGTCGTCATCTATTCCCAAACACGCGTTTGGGCCGTTGCCGATGCACCCCGGCCACCTTACGGACTGCGAGATATGGGTCCGCGGCGCGAACCACATTGAGCAGTGCCGGGACGGCGTAGAACGCAACACGCTGCGCAAGGAATAGGCAAGGCGACGAAGTAGCTTCGTCAAGGGTGCCGCAAAAACCCGATAACGAGGCGCTGAAGGCGCTCAACAACAACATCACCGACGAGTTTCGCGCCAACGCCGGCAAGGTCGGCGGGCGATTCGAGGGCAATGAACTGTTGCTACTCACTACGAAGGGCGCGAAATCCGGCGAGCCGCGCGTCGCGCCGCTGGTGGTTTTCCGTATCGAGGGCAAGCTGCTGATCGTCGCGGGTTACGGTGGCGCCGACGTCAACCCGGGGTGGGTGCACAACCTGCGGGCCAACCCGCGAGCGCGCGTTGAAGTCGCCACCGGCTCGTTCGACGTCGTCGCGCACGAGCTCGACTCGTCCGAACGTCAGGCGGTCATCCCCAAGATCAACGTGACCGTACCCGCGTTCGCATTCGAGAACTACCAGTCGAAGACCACCCGCGTCATCCCGATATTCGAGCTGCGGAAGGACTCGTCATGACCGACCGGAAGGGGCCTCGTCTTGGCTTCGGTGGCAGCGGTGGTGGACCGCTGGGCAGTTAGGCCAAGGTGCGACTGGTTACCAGCAGCCGACTCAGGTGCCGAACGCCTTCGGCGGTGTGGGCCCCTCCGGCAGCACGCCCGGGTAGGGCAGCTCCAACGCCTGGCGCTGAGCGGCGAACAATTGGTCGCACGCGGCCAGCGCCACGTCGAGCAACTTGTCCAGCGTCGAGCGGGGGAACGTCGCGCCCTCGCCGGTCCCCTGGACCTCCACCAGGGTTCCGGTGTCGGTGGCGACGACGTTCATGTCGACCTCGGCGCGCGAGTCCTCTTCGTAGGGCAGGTCCACCCGAATCCTGCCGTCGACGACACCGACGCTGACCGCCGCGATGGCACACGACAGCGGCCGCGGATCCGACAGCTTGCCCGCCGCCGACAGATAGGTCACGGCGTCGGCCAACGCGACGTACGCGCCGGTGATGGCGGCGGTGCGGGTGCCGCCGTCGGCCTGCAACACGTCGCAGTCGACGGCAATCGTGTTCTCCCCCAAGGCCCTTAGGTCGATGCACGCCCGCAGCGACCGGCCGATCAGCCGGCTGATCTCCTGGGTGCGTCCGCTCAGCCGACCCTTCACCGATTCGCGGTCGGAGCGGGAGTGGGTGGCGGACGGCAGCATTGCGTATTCGGCGGTCAGCCACCCCAGGCCCGATCCCTTGCGCCAGCGCGGCACGCCCTCGGTGACGCTGGCGGTGCACATGACCTTGGTGTGGCCGAATTCGATCAGTACCGAACCCGCCGGGTGGTCGGTGAATCCGCGGGTGATGACTACGGGCCGAAGCTCGTCGTCGAGGCGGCCGTCTTCTCGTTTGGACACCCAGTAACCCTAGCCAACGCCGGGTGCTCAGACCCTTTCGGAGCGGCGGACATCGAACGTCTCGCCGCATACCACCGCGTGCACGGGACCGTCGAACTCGGCCTTGGCCTCGCTGATCACGTCCTCGCGCGAAGTCCACGGCGGAATGTGGGTCAACAACAGCTCGTGAACGCCGGCCTGGGCCGCAACCCGGCCGGCCTCCGTGCCCGACAGGTGCAGCGCGGGCGGGCGATCCGGCGCGTGCGTCCAGGAGGCCTCGCAGAGGAAAACGTCGGCGCCGCGCGCCAGCTCGACGAGCTGGTCGCAGAGGCCGGTGTCACCGCTGTAGACGAACGAGGCGCCGCTGGGATCGGTGATCCTCATGCCGTACGACTCCGTGGGATGCGCCACCACGCGCGGCATCACCGTGAGCGCGCCGAACGTCACCGGCTCACCGTCGACCCAGTGGTGCACCTCGAATATGTCCGAGCAATCGTCGATCTCGCCGCCATAGGGAGACGACGCGGCACCCAGCCGCGACCAGGTGTCCCCGGGCCCGTACAACAACGCCTTCCCGAGCGGCTTCGACGGATGGTAACGGCGCCACACGAACAAGCCGGGCACATCCAGGCAGTGGTCGGCGTGCAAATGTGACAGCAGCACGTGAACCGAACCGGGGTCGGCGTAGCGTTGCAGCGCGCCCAATACACCCCCGCCGAAGTCGAGGACCAACGGCGGGGTATCCGGCGCCCGAAGCAGATAACCCGATGCAGGCGAATCCGGACCGGTCACGCTGCCCGAGCAGCCGAGCACGGTTATTCGCACGGACACTACTGTGCCATGCCCGATCGCACGATGGAGAAAACATCGCCGCTTTGATGTGACCAGAATCTCCCCGCCACGCTAGCGCGCGCGGGATTGCTGCACCGGGTGAACGCCCGTCACCGCGGGACCCAGGAATCGCGCCGCAAGTTTGGTGAACGCCTCGGGGTCGCCCGTGGCCTCGAACACGCGGGTGGCCGATGGCGCCTCATGGGGACGCAGCAGATCGCGTTCGGTGAGCACCCGAAGTACTTCCTTGGCCGTCTCCTCGGCGCTGGAAACCAGCGTCACGTTCTCGCCCATCGCCAGCTGGATGAGTCCGGACAGCAGCGGATAGTGCGTGCACCCCAGCACCAGCGTGTCGACCTGCGCGCGCTGCAGCGGTTCCAGATAGCCCTCGGCCAGCCCGAGCACCTGACGTCCGCTGGTCACCCCGCGCTCGACGAAGTCGACGAACCGCGGGCAGGCCACCGCGGTGATCTCCGTGTCGCGGGCGGCGGCGAAGGCGTCCTGATAGGCGTGCGAGTTGATGGTCGCCCGGGTGCCGATGACGCCGATCCGACCGCTGCGCGTGGTGGCGACCGCGCGGCGCACCGCCGGCAAGATCACCTCGACGACGGGCACGTCGTAGCGCTCGCGGGCGTCGCGCAGGCAGGCCGCGGACGCCGTGTTGCAGGCGATCACCAGGGCCTTGACGCCGCGCTCGACCAGGTCGTCACCGATGGCCAGCGCGTGGGCGCGGACCTCGGAGATCGGGAGCGGACCGTAGGGGCCGTTGGCGGTGTCACCGACATAGATCATGTCCTCGTCGGGCAGCTGATCGATGATCGCGCGCGCGACGGTCAGCCCCCCGACGCCGGAGTCGAAAACCCCGACGGGCGCCCGGGGTCCCCGCCCGCAGGCAGGGGACGGCGAGCTCATGTCTTGGGGCGCCGTGCCCCGGCTTTCTTCGATGCGCGCGCCTTGCGCTCCGGGCCGGACAGGACATAGGCGGCCAGGACGCCCGCCACCGCGCCACACAGATGTCCCTGCCAGGACACGCCGCCGCACTTGTCCAGGACGGGCACCGCGCTCACCAGGATGCCGCCGTAGGCGAACAACACCACCAGGCCCGTGACGATGTCCCAGAACCTGCGCACGAATATCCCGAACACCAGCAGGAACGTCAGCCAGCCGAAGATGAGGCCGGAGGCCCCGATGTGGTCGGACTCAAAGCGGCAGCCGCCCCAGTTGCCGATGAGCCAGGTGCCGAAGCCGCCGACGATCCACACGATCGCGGTGGCCCAGACGAACCGGGACATGCCGGCCAGCGTCATCAGGAAGCCCAGCACCAGGGCGGGCACGGTGTTGGCCAACAGGTGCGTCCAGCTCGCGTGCAGGAAGGGCGCCCAGATGATCCCCCACAGCCCGTCGGCTTCCAACGGCCTGATGCCGTTGCCGTCCAGCGAATGGTTCATCAGCTGATCGATCAGCTCGACGAGGTACAGCAACGCCACGAACGTGAGGATCGTCGCGCCGCCGACCGCCCACTGGGGTCGCTTCTTCGACGGGGTCGCTGGCGCCCGCGGATGTCCTTGGGTCATAGCTGCTCTTCTCACGCGTTCTCGGCATCGTCAAGGCTACCGGCGAAGCTGCCTCCGTCAGCCGAATGCCCCGGGCAACACGTCGCGGTAGGTGGGGATTCCGGCCACGGCGCCGGCGGCAAACACGCCGACCAGCACCGCGCGGGCCAGGCAATCGGCCGCGGCAGCCCCTACCTCGGCGATCAGCCCCGTCTCGGGCGAGAACGCGGCGGGCACCGGCTTGGAATCGACGGCCGGGGCCACCTCGACCGCCCCGGTCGCGAGCGCGAACACCGTGTCGCCGTCCATCGGCGTGTGCGCCGGACGGATGGTGCGCGCCAGGCCGTCGTGGGCGGCGATCGCGATCCGCCGGCACGCCGGCGCGCTCAGCGCGGCGTCGGTCGCGACGACGGCGATGGTGGTGTTCAACGGGTTCAGCGCAGAGGGCAACTCCGCATACGCGGCGATCTGCGCGGCCGGCGGTGGCGTCAGCGCGAACTCCTCGCTCAGGCTCGCCATCCAGGGCAGGCCGGTCGCGCGGTCGGCGACATCGCCCGCCGAGTTCACGGCGACGATCGCGCCGACGGTGACGCCGGACGGCAACGTCACAGAGGCCGTCCCGAGCCCGCCCTTGAGGACCCCGGCGCGCGCCCCCACCCCCGCGCCGACGGTCCCGACAGCCGTCGGCCCCGCGTCCGCGGCTTCGCACGCCGCGTAGCCGAACTCGGCCGTCGGCCGGCAGTCCCAGCCGCCTACCGGCAGGTCGAAGATCACCGCCCCCGGCACGATGGGCACCACGCCGCCGTCCAGGCTAACGCCGCGTTCGTGTTCCTCCAGCCAGCGCATCACGCCGTCGGCGGCCGCCAGGCCGTAGGCGCTGCCGCCCGCGAGCAACACCGCGTCGACGAAGCGCACGGTGTTGGCCGGGTCCAGCAGATCGGTCTCGCGGGTACCGGGCGCACCGCCGCGGCAATCGACCCCGCACACTGTCCCGGGCGGGGTGAGCACGACCGTAACGCCGCAGGCCCAGCCCGCTCCCAACGACGCGTCGGGGTCGAGCCGCTGGTGGTGACCGACGCGGATGCCCCCGACGTCGGTGATGGAGCTCATCCGGCCGGCTTCCCCATCAGCGCGAGGACCAGGTACTCCTGCAGGACGGTCAACCACTGGTAAACGTCGAAGTGCACGGCCAACGGATGGTCGGCCGGGAGGCGCTCCGGACCTTCCGGCCCGATGTCGAGCATGACCCCCAGCGTCAACCGAATGTCGTTGACGGCCGCGATCCAGGCATTCGCTTGTTCCTCGGTCAGCTCGAAACGGCCGCCGTTGTCCGGAACAGTATCCAGAAGCTTTTGCGCGGCTGCGCGTTTGGCATCGATGATGTCCGGCTCGTGCAGGCTGCGCAGCGCGGCGTTGAGGCTGTCAGGGGTATCGCCGGAGGAGGCGGCGCCGGCGTCGTCGCGGCCCTCGGTGTCGTCCGGCTTGTGGAAATCCGGCAGCAGCCGACGCAACGTCGGGTCGCCCGGCGGTTCGGCGTTGCCCGTCTTGATGCCGGTGATCTCCTCGAGTTCGTCTGTGGGGGCGGAAGATTCGCGCTCGTCGAGCAGGCCGATCATGGCGCTGACGAGGTTCTTGAGCAGGGCGGCCTCGTGTGAGGCCAAGCCGGACCGAAAACGGGGACCGTTGGCGGTCTCGACGCGCTTCCATTTGCGCACAAGGAATCCCGGCCGACCTCGAGCCTCACCGGTCCTGCTGCAGCGTCGCCCACAAACCGGCGGCGTGCAGCTTGGACACGTCAATTTCCATGGATTCGCGACTACCCGCCGTAACGACCGCCTTCCCCTCGTTGTGCACCTGCAGCATCAGCTTGGTGGCGTGCGGCTCGCTGTAGCCGAACAACTTCTGGAAGACATACGTCACATAGGTCATCAGGTTGACCGGGTCATCCCAAACGATCGTGACCCACGGGCTGGCCGTGACGCCTACCGGAGCCGACTCGCGTTGTCCGGTAGTGCCCGGCTTGGTGGGCGCTGACGCAACAACCATGGCCCCTACGATACCGAGACACACGCCCGCCGCCGCCAGCCGTTACCGTTGCGGAATGAACGAGCCGGTCCTGGCCGGGCTGCTGACCGACAAGTACGAGTTGACCATGCTGGCCGCGGCGCTGCGCGACGGCACCGCGAACCGTCGGACCACGTTCGAACTGTTCGCCCGCCGCCTGCCCGACGGCCGCCGCTACGGCGTGGTCGCCGGAACCGGCCGGCTGCTGGAAGCGTTGCCGCAGTTCAGGTTCGACGAGGACGCCTGCGATTTGCTGGCGCAGTTCCTCGACCCCGACACGCTGGGCTACCTCCGCGATTTCCGGTTCGGCGGCGATATCGACGGCTATGCCGAGGGCGAGCTGTATTTCCCCGGTTCGCCGGTGCTTTCGGTGACCGGCAGCTTCGCCGAATGCGTGGTCCTCGAGACGCTGGCATTATCGATCTTCAACCACGACACCGCGATCGCCTCGGCGGCGGCGCGCATGGTCAGCGCCGCCGGGGACCGCCCGCTGATCGAGATGGGCTCGCGCCGCACCCACGAGCGGGCGGCGATCGCCGCGGCTCGCGCCGCCTATATCGCCGGCTTCGCCGCGACCTCCAACCTCGGCGCCCAGCGCCGCTACGGGATACCCACCGAGGGCACGGCCGCGCACGCGTTCACGATGCTGCACACCCATCGGGACGGTCCGGACGAGCTGGCGGCGTTTCGCGCCCAGGTCGACGCGCTGGGTGCGGGCACCACGCTGCTGGTGGACACCTACGACGTGGCGACCGGCGTGGCCAACGCCGTGGCCGCCGCCGGCACCGAACTTGGCGCCGTGCGCATCGACTCCGGCGAACTCGCGGTGCTCGCGCGTCAGGTGCGCGAACAGCTCGACGGTCTGGGCGCCACGCAAACCCGCATCGTGGTGTCCGGCGACCTCGACGAGTTCAGCATCGCCGCCCTGCGCGCCGAGCCGGTGGACAGCTTCGGTGTCGGCACGTCGCTGGTGACCGGCTCCGGGGCACCGACCGCCAGCATGGTCTACAAGCTGGTCGAGGTGGACGGCATGCCCGTGCAAAAGCGCAGCAGCCACAAGGAATCTCGGGGCGGCCGCAAGGAGGCGCTGCGGCTGGCGCGCCCGAGCGGAACGATCACCGAGGAGGTGGTGTACCCGGCGGGCCGACCACCGGAGGCCGCCGGACCGTGCCGAGCGCTGACGACTCCGCTCGTCCGCGGCGGCGAGGTGGTGTCGCGCCCGGACCTGTCGGCGGCGCGCGAGCGGGTGGCCTCCGGGCTGCGCAGCCTGCCGTGGGAGGGCCTGAACCTGTCGCACGGCGAGCCCGCGATCCCGACGACACACATCCGGGCCTGAGCTCAAGTGACCACGTCCGACGTGTCCGTGTCCGTGCCCGAGCTGCTCGCCATCGCCGTGGCCGCGCTCGGTGGCAGCGAGCGCCCGGGCCAATTGGAGATGGCCACCGCGGTCGAGCGGGCCTTCGAGAGCGGCGAGCACCTCGTCGTGCAGGCCGGCACCGGCACCGGCAAGTCGCTGGCGTACCTGGTTCCCGCGATCGTCCGCGCGGTCAGCGATGACGAGCCGGTCGTGGTGTCGACCGCCACGATCGCGCTGCAGCGCCAGCTCGTCGACCGCGACCTGCCCCGGCTGGCCGATTCGCTGGCCGGCGCGCTGCCGCGCCGGCCGCGGTTCGCGCTGCTGAAGGGGCGGCGAAACTACCTGTGCCTGAACAAGGTTCACAACGGTGGCGCCGCCGACGACACGGACGACGAGCGGCCGCAGGAAGAGCTCTTCGATCCCGTGGCAGTCACCGCGTTGGGCCGCGACGTGCAACGGCTCACCGCCTGGGCGTCGACCACCGATTCGGGCGACCGCGACGACCTGAAGCCCGGGGTGCCGGACCGATCGTGGTCACAGGTCAGCGTCTCGGCACGGGAATGCCTGGGCGTGGCTCGCTGCCCGTTCGGCTCCGAGTGCTTCTCCGAACGGGCCAGAGGGGAGGCCGGCCGGGCCGATGTCGTCGTCACCAATCACGCGCTGCTGGCCATCGATGCCGTCACGGAATCGGCGGTGCTGCCCGAGCACGCGCTGCTGGTGGTCGACGAGGCGCACGAACTGGTCGACCGGGTGACGTCGGTGGCCACCGCGGAGCTGACGTCGGCCGCCCTCGGCGTCCTCGCGCGGCGGATCGCCCGCTTGGTGGACCCCGAGCTGACCCACCGGCTGGAGGCCACCACCGCGAACTTCGCCGCGGCCATCCATGACGGAACCCCGGGCCGCATCGATCGCCTCGACGAGGAGATGGCGACCTACCTGACCGCGCTGCGCGATGTGGCCACCGCGGCACGCTCCGCGATCGACACGAAGAACGACACCCGGAGCGACCCCAGGGCGGCGTCGGCGCGCGCCGAGGCCGTCGCGGCGCTGAGCGAGGTCTCCGACACCGCGTCGCGGATCCTGACCTCATTCGCCCCGGCCATCCCGGACCGCAGCGACGTGGTCTGGCTCGACCACGAGGACAACCGGGGGTCGGTGCGGCCGGTGTTGCGGGTGGCGCCGCTGTCGGTCGCCGGCTTGCTGCGCAGCACGGTCTTCTCGCGTTCGACGACGGTGTTGACCTCGGCGACCCTGGCCATCGGCGGGTCCTTCGACGCGATGGCCGGGGCGTGGGGCCTGACCGGCGCGGACGACGAAAATGCGCCCTGGCGCGGGCTGGACGTGGGGTCGCCGTTCGAGCACGCCAAGGCCGGAATCCTGTACGTCGCCGCGCATCTGCCGCCGCCGGGCCGCGACGGCACCGGCTCCGCCGAGCAGCTGACCGAGATCGCCGAGCTCATCACCGCGGCCGGCGGGCGCACGCTGGGGCTGTTCTCGTCGATGCGAGCCGCCCGCGCCGCCGCCGAGGCCATGCGCTCCCGGCTGTCGACGCCGGTGCTGTGCCAGGGCGACGACAGCACTTCCACGCTGGTCGAGCAGTTCGCCGCCGACGAGGAGACCTCGCTGTTCGGCACCCTGTCGCTGTGGCAGGGCGTCGACGTGCCCGGGCCGTCGCTGTCGCTGGTGCTGATCGACCGCATCCCCTTCCCCCGACCCGACGACCCGCTGCTTGGCGCGCGGCAGCGCGCGGTGGCCGCGCGGGGCGGCAACGGCTTCATGGCCGTCTCCGCCAACCACGCGGCGCTGCTGCTCGCCCAGGGGTCGGGACGGCTGCTGCGCCGCGTCACCGACCGCGGCGTGGTCGCGGTACTGGACTCGCGGATGGTGACCGCCGGCTACGGCGGCTACCTGCGCGCCTCGCTGCCGCCGTTCTGGGCGACCACCGACGCCGCCCAGGTGCGGGGCGCGCTGGAACGGCTGCGCACCTGACGGCTAGCGCGCCAGGGTGACGAGGCCGAGCTCGTTGCTGGCGGCCAGCATGGGGTTGTTGGGCAGCACGCGCACCGTGTATCCGACCGCGCCGGCCAGCGGCAGCGGCGTGGTCGTCGAGAACACCTGGTTGCCGCCCTCGGCGGTGCCGGCGTACGACATCTCGACGGTGACCGGGTCCAGCAGCGCGTCGCCTGCGTCGACCCGGCCCACCAGCGCCTGGACCGTGACCTCGTCGGGCGCCAGCCCGTCCAGCTGCACGGTCGCGGTCAGCGTCAGCTTGGAGCCGAGCACCGGGGTGTCCGGCAGGCCGGTGCTGTCCACGTCGGTGACGGCGATCTTGGGCCACGCGTCGTGGGCGCGCCGACGGTAGGCGGCCAGCTCGCGGGCCGCGTCGAACTCTGCGCCGCCGTCTTCGGCCGCGGTGGTCTTGCGCAGCGATGCCGCCGCCGGCGTGTAGTACTGCTCGACGTAATCGCGAACCATGCGGGACGCCAGCACCTTCGGGCCGAGGGTCTGCAGCGTGTGGCGCACCATCTCGATCCACCGCGGCGGAACCCCGTGTTCGTCGCGCTCGTAGAACTTCGGTGCCACCGCCTGCTCCAACAGGTTGTACAGCGCGGTGGATTCCAGGTCGTCGCGGCGGGATTCGTCGGCCACGCCGTCGGCAGTCGGTATCTCCCAACCGTTTTCGCCGTCGTACCACTCGTCCCACCAGCCGTCGCGGATGGACAGGTTCAGCCCGCCGTTGAGCGCGCTCTTCATCCCCGACGTGCCGCAGGCCTCCAGAGGCCGCAGCGGGTTGTTCAGCCAGACGTCGCAGCCCCAATACAGCAGCCGGGCCATCGACATGTCGTAGTCGGGCAGAAAGGCGATGCGGTGCCGCACCTCGGGCCGGTCGGCGAACCGCACCACCTGCTGGATCAGCGCTTTACCACCATCATCGGCGGGGTGCGATTTGCCGGCGACGATCAGCTGGATCGGCCTTTCCTCGCTGAGCAGCAGCTGTTCGAGCCGATCCGGGTCGCGCAGCATCAGCGTCAGCCGCTTATAGGTCGGCACCCGCCGGGCAAACCCGATGGTAAGCACGTCCGGATCGAAAGCCGTTGCTATCCAGGATAATTCGGCATCCGGCGCGCCGCGCTCCTGCCACGAGCTGCGCAACCGCCGCCGGACATCGTCGACCAGCAGCGAGCGCAGTTGCGAGCGGATCCACCACAGGTGGCCGGCGTCGACCTCCTGCAGCCGCAGCCACACGCCCGGATCGCCGAACGAGTCGGACCCGGCCAGCTCGCGGCCCAGTTGCAACCATTGCGGCGCCGCCCAGGTGCGCGCGTGAACGCCGTTGGTGATCGAGCCGATCGGCACCTCGCCGGAATCGAACCCCGGCCACAGCTCGTTGAACATGGCCCGGC
Organism: Mycobacterium sp. 852002-50816_SCH5313054-b; assembly: GCF_001667185.1. GTDB lineage: Bacteria > Actinomycetota > Actinomycetes > Mycobacteriales > Mycobacteriaceae > Mycobacterium. The sequence goes on from NZ_LZIC01000047.1 coordinate 12,258, forward strand.
TGACCCGCCCGTGCAGCAGCGAAACACCGTTGGCCCGTTGGGCCAGGCGCAGGCCCATGTGCGCCATGTTGAACTTCGTCGGGTCGTCCTCCGCGCCGAGCGCCATGATCCGCGCGGTCGGCACGCCCGGCAGCAAGGCGGGCGCACCCTTGGCCTTTCCCGCCCCGTCGGCGCCGTCGTCCATTCCGTCGTCGAAGTAGAGCCGCACCATGTCGACGGGGAACCGGTCGATCCCGGCGGGTACCGGGGTGTGGGTGGTGAACACGGTGGCCGACCGCACGACCGTCAGCGCGGTGTCGAAGTCCAGCCCGGAATCGGTGATCAGCTCGCGGATGCGTTCGGCCCCGAGGAACCCCGCGTGTCCCTCGTTCATGTGCCACACCTCGGGCGCGGGCAGCCCCTCGATGGCGGTGAACGCGCGGATGGCCCGCACCCCGCCGATGCCGGCCAGGATCTCCTGCCGCATCCGGTGTTCCTGGTCTCCCCCGTACAGCCGGTCGGTGACGCCGCGCAGTTCGTGCTCGTTCTCGGGGACGTCGGAATCCAGCAGCAGCAGCGGAACGCGTCCCACCTGCGCGACCCAGACCCGCGCCCGCAGCTGCGCGGAGTCGGGCAGCGTCAGTTCCACCAGCACGGGTTCGCGTGCGGCGTCGGTGAGCAGCCGCAACGGCAACCCCTGCGGGTCCAGCGCGGGGTAGGTCTCGTGCTGCCAGCCGTCGGCGGTGAGCGACTGCCGAAAGTAGCCGGAGCGGTAGTACAGCCCCACCGCGATCAGCGGTACGCCCAGATCGGACGCGGACTTCAGGTGGTCACCGGCGAGGATGCCCAGGCCGCCCGAATAATTGGGTAGCACCTCGGCGACGCCGAACTCCATCGAGAAGTACGCGACGGCGGCGGGCATCGCGGCACCGGCGTGCTGGCGCTGCTGATACCAGAGCGGACGGCTCAGGTAATCGTTCAGGTCTGCGGAGAGCGCATCGAGCCGGCCCACGAATTCCTCGTCGAGCGCGAGTTCGTCGAGCCGCGCCGGGCTCACCGCACCGAGCAGAGCCACCGGGTCGGAGCCGCAGCGCGCCCACAGCGTCGAGTCGATGGCCGCGAACAGGTCCTGAGTGGGCTTGTCCCACGACCACCGCAGGTTGGTCGAAAGCTGATCCAGCGCGGCGAGACGCTCGGGCAAATGAGCACGGACGGTAAAGCGGCGAAGGGCTTTCACACGTCATTACCTTACTGAGGATTCCGGCGCCCGCAGGGCGACCGACTGACCGTTCGGCGTCAGGGGTGGTGTGACGGCGCACTAGGGTGGGTATCGGTTAGGTGTTGGGGCCGCAACGATGCGGTCCGTCAGAGAAAGTCCCCACGACAGGATGTTTCTGAGAGGCGAGACATTCCGCGACGATGCACAGCGCGGTCTCGCCACACAATCGAAACGGAGTGTTTGTGCCCGGTCGTGTCGAGATCGATAACGTCCAGCCCGTCGTCTCCTGCGGCGCGTACCCGGCCAAGGCCGTGGTCGGTGAGATGGTTCCCGTCAGCGCCGCGGTCTGGCGAGAGGGTCACGAGGCCGTCGCAGCAACCCTGGTCGTGCGCTACCTCGGGCAGCGCTACCCGCAAGTCGGCGAAGGCCGGCGGATCAAGGCGGTGCAGGCCCCCGAACGTCCCGCACCCGCCCTCGACGGCAAGGCGGCGGAACAGCGGATCAAGCCGCTGCTGCTGCCCATGACCGAGGGTCAGGAACCGTACGTCTTCCACGGTGTGTTCACCCCCGACCGGGTCGGGTTGTGGACCTTCCGAGTGGACGGATGGGGTGACCCGATTCACTCGTGGCGTCACGGACTGGTCGCCAAACTCGACGCCGGCCAGGGCGAAAAGGAGTTGTCCAACGATCTGCTGGTGGGCGCCGCGCTGTTCGAGCGCGCGGCGACCGGCGTCCCGCGGGCGCGACGCGACCCGCTGCTGGCGGCCGCCGAGGCGTTGCGGGCCCCCGGGGACCCGGTCACCCGCACCGCGCTGGCCTTGAGCCCGGAAATCGAAGAACTTTTGGCCGCTTACCCCTTGCGCGACCTGGTCACCCGGGGCGAACAGTTCGGGGTGTGGGTCGACCGGCCGCTGGCGCGCTTTGGCGCGTGGTACGAGATGTTCCCGCGCTCGACCGGCGGGTGGGACAAGAACGGCAGGCCCGTGCACGGCACCTTCGCCACCGCGGCCGCGCAGCTCCCGCGGATCGCCGACATGGGCTTCGACATCGTCTACCTGCCGCCCATCCACCCGATCGGCAAGGTACATCGCAAGGGCCGCAACAACGCCCCCACCGCCGCTCCCGGGGACGTGGGATCTCCGTGGGCGATCGGCAGCGACGAGGGTGGCCACGACGCGGTCCACCCCGACCTGGGCACGATCGACGACTTCGACGACTTCGTCGCCGCGGCACGCGATCTGGGCCTGGAGGTCTCCCTGGACCTGGCGCTGCAATGCGCACCCGACCATCCGTGGGCCCGCGACCATCGGCAGTGGTTCACCGAGCTGCCGGACGGAACCATCGCCTACGCGGAGAACCCGCCCAAAAAGTATCAGGACATCTATCCGATCAACTTCGACAACGATCCCGCCGGTCTCTACGACGAAGTGCTGCGGGTGGTCCGGCACTGGATCGACCACGGCGTCAAGTTCTTTCGGGTCGACAACCCGCACACAAAGCCCCCTGACTTCTGGGCCTGGCTGATCGGTCAGGTCAAAGACGCCGATCCCGACGTGCTCTTCCTGTCCGAGGCGTTCACCCCGCCGGCCCGCCAGTACGGCCTGGCGAAGCTCGGCTTCACGCAGTCCTACAGCTACTTCACGTGGCGCACGGCCAAGTGGGACCTCACCGAGTTCGGCGACGACATCGCCGCCCTCGCCGACTTCCGCCGGCCGAACCTGTTCGTCAACACCCCCGACATCCTGCACGAGGTGCTGCAACACCACGGCCCCGGTATGTTCGCCATCCGGGCCGTGCTGGCGGCGACCATGAGCCCGGCGTGGGGGGTCTACTCGGGCTACGAGCTGTTCGAGCACCGTGCGGTGCGCGAGGGCAGCGAGGAGTACCTGGATTCCGAGAAGTACGAGCTGCGGCCCCGCGACTATGAGCGCGCGCTCGCCGAGGGCAGGTCACTCGAGCCGTTCATCAAGCGGCTCAACATGATTCGCCGCCTGCATCCCGCGCTGCAACAACTGCGCACAATTCACTTCCACGGCGTGGACAACGACGCGCTGCTGGCCTACAGCAAGTTCGACCCGGCCACCGGCGACTGCGTGCTGGTCGTGGTGACGCTCAACGCGTTCGGGCCCGAGGAAGCGACGCTGTGGTTGGACATGGCCGCATTGGGTATGGAGCCCTATGAGCGGTTTTGGGTGCGCGATGAGATCACGGGGCAGGAATTCCAATGGGGGCAGTCGAACTACATCCGCCTCGATCCATCGCGGGCGGTCGCGCACATCATCAACATGCCGCTCGTACCGTACGAATCGCGAATCACGCTGTTACGCAGGAGGTGACCGGCTTTGAGCCGAACCGACGAACTCGCTGAGCTGGATCTGGCGCCCGACCCAGCCGATCTGGCGCGCCTGGTGGCCGGCGCGCATTACAACCCGCACGGCATCCTCGGCGCCCACGAGTACGGCGACCACACCGTCATTCGCGCGCTGCGACCGCACGCGCGAGAGGTGGTCGCGCTCGTCGGTGGCGACCGTTTCCCGTTGCGGCACATCGACTCCGGCTTGTTCGCCGTGGCGCTGCCGTTTGTCAACCTCATCGACTACCGGCTGGAGGTGACCTACGAAGGTTCCGACCCGCACGTCGTCGCCGACGCTTACCGCTTCCTGCCCACCCTCGGCGAAGTCGATCTCCACCTCTTCGGCGAGGGCCGCCACGAACGGCTCTGGGAGGTCCTCGGCGCCCATCCCCGCTCGTTCTCCACGGCCGACGGCCCGGTGAACGGGGTGTCGTTCGCGGTGTGGGCGCCCAATGCCAAGGGCGTCAGCCTGATCGGCGAGTTCAACGGCTGGACCGGCAACGAGGCGCCCATGCGGGTGCTGGGCTCCTCCGGGGTGTGGGAGTTGTTCTGGCCCGATTTCCCCGTGGAGGGCCTGTACAAGTTCCGCGTGCACGGCGCCGACGGCGTGGTGACCGAGCGGGCCGATCCGATGGCGTTCGCCACCGAGGTGCCGCCGCACACCGCGTCGCGGGTGACGCGCAGCAGGTACACCTGGGAGGACGCCGACTGGATGACGCGGCGCGCGCAGCGCAACCCGGTGTTCGAGCCGATGAGCACGTTGGAGGTGCACCTCGGGTCCTGGCGCCCCGGGCTGAGCTACCGCCAGCTCGCGCGTGAGCTGACGGATTACGTCGTGGAGCAGGGGTTCACCCACGTCGAGCTGCTGCCGGTCGCCGAGCACCCGTTCGCCGGCTCGTGGGGCTACCAGGTGACGTCGTATTACGCGCCCACGTCCCGCTTCGGCACGCCGGACGACTTCCGGGGGCTGGTCGACGCCCTGCACCAGGCCGGTATCGGCGTGATCGTGGACTGGGTGCCGGCGCACTTCCCCAAGGACGCCTGGGCGCTCGGCCGTTTCGACGGCACCCCGCTCTACGAGCACGCCGACCCCAACCGCGGGGAACAACTCGACTGGGGGACCTACGTCTTCGACTTCGGCCGTGCGGAGGTGCGCAACTTCCTGGTGGCCAACGCGTTGTATTGGCTCGAGGAGTACCACATCGACGGCCTGCGGGTGGACGCGGTCGCGTCGATGCTCTACCTCGACTACTCGCGTCCGGAGGGCGGTTGGACACCGAACATCTACGGCGGCCGGGAGAACCTGGAGGCGGTGCAGTTCCTGCAGGAAATGAACGCCACGGCCCACAAGGCCGCGCCCGGCATCGTCACCGTCGCCGAGGAGTCGACGTCGTGGCCGGGCGTGACCCGGCCGACAAACCTTGGCGGCCTTGGCTTTTCGATGAAGTGGAACATGGGCTGGATGCACGACACGCTCGACTACATCAGCCGCGACCCGATCTACCGCAGCTTCCACCACCACGAGATGACGTTCTCGATGCTGTACGCGTTCAGCGAGAACTACGTGCTGCCGCTCAGCCACGACGAGGTGGTGCACGGCAAGGGAACCCTGTGGGGTCGCATGCCGGGCAACAACCACGTCAAGGCGGCGGGGCTGCGCAGCCTGCTCGCCTACCAATGGGCGCACCCGGGCAAGCAATTGTTATTCATGGGACAGGAATTCGGCCAGCGCGCCGAGTGGTCCGAGCAGCGCGGTTTGGATTGGTGGCAGCTCGACGAACAGGGTTTCTCCAACGGCGTCCTGCGCCTGGTGCGCGACATCAACGAGATTTACCGCAGCCACCCGGCGCTGTGGAGCCAAGACACCATTCCCGACGGCTATTCCTGGATCGACGCCAACGATTCCGCCAACAACGTGTTGAGTTTCCTCCGATATGGAAACGACGGCTCGGTAATGGCGTGCGTATTCAATTTCGCGGGGTCGGAGCACAGCGGCTACCGCCTCGGCCTGCCCTACGCAGGCCGCTGGCGCGAAGTGCTCAACACCGACGCGACCGTCTACAACGGCTCGGGGGTCGGCAACATGGGTGGGGTCGACGCCACCGAGGACCCGTGGCACGGCCGTCCGGCCTCGACCGTGCTGGTCCTGCCGCCCACGTCGGCGTTGTGGCTGGAGCCCGAATAAAAGGCGATCCGCGCAGCTTATACCGCTTGCATTGCGATAAGTAAAGCACCATTTAATCCCCGCTCCTGTAAAGGCTAGCTACTTTCCGAATTCGGGAAAGTCTGGATATGATCCAGTCCCCAGGCGTCATCGCCAACTCGCCGTACTCGCTGGGAGGCATGCATGTCGTTCGTGTTTGCGGCGCCAGAAATGGTTTCGGGGGCGGCGTCGGATTTGGCGAATATCGGTTCCACAATTAGCACGGCCAGCGCGGCCGCGGCGGCGCCGACTGCGGGAATGGTGGCGTCGGCCGCGGACGAGGTGTCGGCGAGCGTCGCGGCCTTCTTTTCCGCGCACGCCGCGGAGTACCAGGCGATCAGCGCGCAGGCGGAGGCCTTTCACGCGCAGTTCGTGCAGGCAGTGGCGTCGGGCGCGATGTCGTACGCCGCCACCGAGGCCGCGAACGCCTCACCGTTGCAGGGCCTGGAGCAGCAGCTGCTCGGCCTGGTGAACACGCCCACCGAGCTACTCCTGGGCCGTCCGCTGATCGGCAACGGCGTCAACGGGGCACCGGGTAGCGGGGCGCCGGGCGGCGCCGGCGGAATCCTGATCGGCAACGGCGGCGCCGGCGGGTCCGGCGGGCTGGGACAGCCCGGCGGTAAGGGAGGCGGCGCGGGACTCTTCGGCATCGGCGGGGCGGGCGGTGCGGGCGGCGGCGCAGCGACCGCCACGAGCAACGGTGCGGCCGGCGGTGCCGGCGGCAGGGGCGGCCTGCTATGGGGGGCCGGCGGCATCGGCGGGATCGGCGGTCTCGGCGGCGCAACGAGCGGATCCGGCGGCATCGGCGGTGCCGGAGGTGGCGGCGGCGTGTTCGGCGTCGGCGGAGCCGGCGGGAACGGCGGGATCGGCCTCCTCGGCGGAACCGGCGGAACCGGCGGAGCCGGCGGATTGTTCGCCGCCGGCGGCGCCGGGGGCACCGGTGGATTCGCCAGTGGCACCGGTGGCGTCGGCGGGACCGGCGGGACCGGCGGGGCGAGCGGGCTGCTGGGCTTCGGCGGCGGCGCCGGCGGCAGCGGTGGGGACGGCATCAACAATGCGAACGGCGGGACCGGCGGCACGGGCGGCGGCGGTGGGTTGTTCGCCGCCGGCGGCGCCGGCGGCGTCGGCGGCGTCGGCGTTTCCGCCGCCGGCGGGGACGGCGGGGTCGGCGGCAACGGCGGCCTACTCCTCGGCGCCGGCGGCTCCGGCGGGACGGGCGGCTACGGCGGCAATGGAGCCGGTGGGGCGGGCGGGGCCGGCGGCAGCTCCGGCCTGTTCGCTGGCTCCGGCGGCTCCGGCGGCACCGGTGGGAACGCCCTCAAACACGTCGCCGGTGCCGGCGGTCACGGCGGCGGCGGCGGGCTGTTGGGGGCCGGCGGCTCGGGCGGCAGCGGCGGGGTCGGCATCGATGTCGGCGGCATCGGCGGGGCCGGCGGAGCCGGTGGCAACGGCGGCTCACTGGTCGGCGACGGCGGCTCCGGCGGGACCGGCGGCAGCGGCTTGACCGGGGTCGGATCCGGCGGGGCCGGCGGTAACGCCGGGCTGCTCGCCGGCTCCGGCGGGACCGGCGGGAACGGCGCGATCGGGCTCAGCGGCGACGGCGGCGCCGGCGGCGCCGGGGGTAACGCCGGGCTCGTCGGCAACGGCGGCGGCGGCGGCACGGGCGGCTACAGCCTGGTTCCGACCGGCGCCGGTGGGGCCGGCGGGGCGGGCGGCAACGCCGTGCTCGTCGGCGACGGCGGCAACGGCGGAAACGGCGGAGTCGGCGGGGCGACGGGCCTCGGCGGCACCGGCGGTGCGGGCGGTACGGGCGGGCTGCTCGGCCTCCCCGGCACGAACGGGATATCGGGCCCGTAAGGGCGAACTCAGTACAGCGCGTTGGCGAGGTTGCGCCGACCGGCGATGACCTCGGGGTCGGCGGGATCGAAGAGCTCGAACAGCTCGATCAGTCGGGTGCGCACCCGGGTGCGCTCGTCGCCGGATGTGCTGCGCACCAAGTCGATCAGGCGCTCGAACGCCGCGGTGACGTCCTGGTTGAGGATTTGCACGTCGGCGGCGGCCAACGCGGCGTCGATGTCGCCCGGCGCGGCGTCGGCGGCCGCGACCGCGTCCGGGCGTTGCGCCGTTGCGCGCGTGAGGAAGTCGATCTGCCGGATCGCACCCTTGGCTTCGAGGCTGGCCGGGTCGGCGTCCAGGATCGCCTGATACGCCGCTTTGGCCGCGTCGAAATCGCCGTCCTCGAGCTGTTGGCGCGCCTGAGCCAGCTGCGGATCAATTTCCGTTTCTCCGGAACCGCTTGGGCCCCTGAGCTTTCCGGCCGTCGCGGACAACAGCGAGTCCACCCACCGGCGCAACTGGTCGGGAGGCTGGACCCCCTGGAAGCTGGACAGCGGCTGACCGGCGGCCAATGCCACGACGGTCGGCACCGCGTCGACGCCGAATATCTGGGCCACCCTTGGCGTCACGTCGACGTTGACCGTCGCCAGCGCCCACGTGCCGTCGTCCTGGACGGCCATGTCGGACAGCGCCTCGAGGAGCTGGACGCACGCGTCGCTGCGCGGCGACCACAACAACACCACGACCGGGACCTCGTCGGACCGGACGATCACTTGTTCTTCGAAGTTGGCCTCGTTGACCTCCGTGCCGCCCGGCGTGGCGGGCGCCGCCGGGCCCGCGGGTCCGGCGGGGGAAGCGTTCTGCTGGGCTCGCTGCTTGAGCCCTGAGAGGTCGACCGCACCGGCCAGTGCGGGCCCGATCGAGGGTCGCGGACGCGTCACGCCGTCAAGTTTGTCATGCGCTTCGGACACCGAGTCACCCGGTCGCGGCGACGCCCTAACGGGCCTGATCGGCCGTTATGACCAAGATCACAAATTTTTGCCACAGCTAACTCCAGCAACGCCGGCGGGCGCCTAACCCGCTCGCAGGATCAGCGCGTCACCCTGGCCTCCGGCTCCGCACAGGGCCGCGACGCCGTAGCCGGAGCCCCGCCGCGCCAGCTCCAGGGCCACGTGCAAAGTGATCCTGGCGCCCGACATGCCGATCGGGTGACCGACCGCGATCGCGCCGCCGTTGACGTTGACGATCCCGGGATCGATGCCCAGTTCGCGGGTCGAGGCCAGGGCCACCGCGGCAAACGCCTCGTTGATCTCGACCACGTCGAGCTGGTCAACGGAGATGCCCTCGCGGCCGAGCGCCTTCTTGATCGCGTTGGCCGGCTGGGACTGCAGCGTCGAATCCGGTCCGGCCACAACGCCATGCGCGCCGATCTCGACGAGCCAGGAAAGCCCGAGCTCCTGCGCTTTCGCCTTGTTCATCACCACGACCGCGGCCGCGCCGTCGGAAATCTGCGACGCCGAACCGGCCGTGATGGTGCCGTCGCGGCGAAACGCCGGCTTGAGGCCCGCCAGGGACTCCGCGGTGGTGTTGGCGCGGATCCCCTCGTCCTCGGCGAACTGCAACGGATCACCCTTGCGCTGCGGGATGTTGACCGGCACCACTTCGTCGGTGAAGACGCCGTCCTTCCACGCCGCGGCCGCCTTCTGGTGGGACCGCGCAGCGAACTCGTCCTGCTCCTGCCGGGTGAACTTGTCGACGTCGTTGCGCTGCTCGGTGAGCGCGCCCATCGGCTGGTCGGTGAACACGTCGTGCAGGCCGTCGTAGGCCATGTGGTCCAACACCGTGACGTCGCCGTACTTGTAGCCCGCCCGGCTGTCCATCAGGAGGTGCGGCGCCTTCGTCATCGACTCCTGGCCGCCGGCCACCACCACGTCGAACTCCCCGGCGCGAATGAGCTGGTCAGCCAGGGCGATGGAATCGATGCCAGAGAGGCACATCTTGTTGATGGTCAGCGCCGCAACGTCCCATCCGATGCCCGCCGCGACCGCCGCCTGGCGTGCCGGCATCTGGCCGGCCCCGGCCGTCAGCACCTGGCCCATGATCACGTACTCGACCGCCGACGCCGGCACCTTCGCCTTCTCGAGCGCCCCGGCGATCGCGATCGCGCCCAAATCGCTGGCCGATAAATCCTTCAGCGAACCCATCAGCTTCCCGATGGGCGTCCGCGCCCCAGCAACTATCACCGACGTCGTCATGAGTACCTCCTGAGCGTGCCCGGACGGCCGTTTCGGCATCCTGGAGAAGCGCAATCTTTGCTGTCAGGTTACCGTTACGTGATGACGACCGATCAAGTTGACGCCCGTCACCTCCTGGCCACCTCCTTGGTGACCGGCCTGGATCACGTCGGCATTGCGGTCGCCGACCTGGACGCCGCAATCACCTGGTACCACGACCACCTCGGCATGATCCTGGTGCACGAGGAAGTCAACGACGACCAGGGCATACGCGAGGCGATGCTGGCCGTCCCCGGGACCACCGCCCAGCTCCAGCTGATGGCCCCGCTCGACGACTCCTCGACGATCGCGAAGTTCATGGAAAAGCGCGGCCCGGGCATCCAACAGATGGCCGTTCGGGTCAGCGATCTGGACACCATCTGCGAGCAGCTGCGCGAGCAGGGCGTGCGACTCGTCTACGAGGCACCCCGTCGCGGCACAGCAAACTCGCGGATCAACTTCATCCACCCCAAGGACGCCGGCGGGGTCCTGATCGAGTTGGTCGAGCCGGCCTCCTAAAGCCGGGCAGTCACGACCACTTTCGGGTAGGACCGCGAGTCGCGCGGTTGGCCCAGCACGGCGTGTGCCAATGCCGCCGGTCGTCGGTTCCCTGCGGCCCTTCGGCGGGCCACACCACCAGATGCGCAGTGCCGGAGGCGATTTCGTGATCGCAACCGGGGCAACGATAGGTCTTGACCGCGCGGGCCGCGGCGACGGGGCGCACCGTGTACTCGTAGCCGTCGGGCCCCGTCTCCACCCGGTGCGGAGCCGGCGGGATCGACACCGGGCGCTGCCGGCGGGGCGGTGTGCGGCGCCGAGGCATGCCCGACAGTCTAGTTGGGCGCCTCAGAACAACCGGTACTCGTCACTGTCCATGCCGCGCATCGTGTCGTAATCCAGTGTGATGCAACGGATCCCACGGTCGACGGCCAAGGTGCGCGCCTGCGGTTTGATTTGCTGAGCGGCGAAGATCCCCTTGACCGGCGCCAGAACGGTGTCGCGGTTGAGCAACTCGAGATAGCGGGTGAGCTGCTCCACCCCGTCGATCTCGCCGCGGCGCTTGATTTCGACCGCGACCGAGCCACCGCGCTCGTCGCGGCAGAGCAGATCCACGGGACCGATCGCGGTCATGTACTCGCGGCGGACCAAGGTATATCCCTCGCCCAGCAGCTGGACGTGCTCGGCAAGCAAAGCCTGAAGGTGGGCCTCGACGCCGTCCTTCACCAAACCGGGGTCGACGCCCAGATCGTGGCTGGAGTCGTGCTCGATCTCCTCGACGGTGATGCGCAGCTGCTCGCCCGCCTTGTTCTCCACCACCCACAGCGGCACGTCACCACCGGGCTCTTCGGTCAACCAGCACGGCGGGCTCATCCAGTTCAACGGCTTGTAGGCGCGGTCGTCGGCGTGCACGCTGACTGACCCGTCGGCCTTGAAGAGCAGCAACCTGCGCGCCGACGGTAGGTGGGCGGTGAGACGGCCGACGTAGTCGACCGTGCATTGGGCGATGACGAGGCGCACCCGACTCACCTTAGAGCGAGCCCCACAAATTAGGCTGGCGCCACGATGTTCGCCAACCAGAGGATGGCGCGACGTATCGGCCGGGTGCTCGAGAGGGTGACCCGGCAGAGCGGCCGTCTGCCCGAAACCCCTGCGTACGGATCCTTGCTCCTCGGGCGGGTGTCGGAAAGCCAGCGACGTCGCCGCGTCCGCATCCAGATCATCATGACCGTGCTGGTTCTCGGCGCGAACCTCATCGGCATCGCCGTGGTACTGCTGATCGTGGCGGTCGCGGTTCCCGAACCGAGCGTGTTCGACGACGCACCGGCGTGGCTCACGTTCGGGATCGTGCCGGCCTACATCGCCCTGGCTTTGGCGGTGGGCACCTATTCGATCACGCGCCGGACCGTCCTTGCGTTGCGCTGGGCGATCGACGAGCGCACCCCCACCAGCGACGACGAGCGCAACACCTTTCTGGCCCCGTGGCGTATCGCCGCGTACGACCTCATCCTCTGGGGCATCGGGACGGTCGTGCTGACGACGCTCTACGGCCTCATCAACACGATGTTCATCCCGCGGTTCTTCGTCGCGGTGGGCTTCTGTGGGATTCTGGTCGCCACCGGCAGCTATCTCCTCGCCGAGTTCGCGCTGCGACCGGTGGCCGCTCAGGCACTCGAGGCGGGGCCCCCGCCGCGGCGGTTGTCGGCGGGCATCATGGGCCGGACCATGGTCGTCTGGTTCCTGGGCTCGGGCGTGCCCGTCATCGGCATCGGCCTGCTGGCCATGTTCGAGATCTTGTTGCGAAATCTGACCCAAACCCAGTTCGCCGTCGGCGTGCTCATCGTGTCGTTCGCCACGCTGATCTTCGGTTGCGTCTTGATGTGGATTTTGGCCTGGCTGACGGCGACACCGGTGCGGGTGGTGCGGGCGGCGCTGCGCCGCGTCGAGCAGGGCAATCTGCGCGGCGACCTGGTGGTGTTCGACGGCACCGAGCTCGGCGAGCTGCAGCGTGGTTTCAACGCGATGGTCTCCGGTCTGCGCGAGCGCGAACGCGTGCGTGATCTTTTCGGCCGGCACGTCGGTCGCGAGGTCGCGCTGGCCGCCGAGCGCGAGCGACCGAAGCTGGGCGGCGAAGAACGCCACGTCGCGGTCGTCTTCATCGATATCGTCGGCTCCACTCAGTTGGTGACCACTCAACCCCCGACTCATGTCGTCGAAGTGCTCAACCGGTTTTTCGCGATCGTCGTCGAGGAAGTGGACCGCCATTGCGGCCTGGTCAACAAGTTCGAGGGCGACGCGTCGCTGGCCATCTTCGGGGCTCCCAACCACCTGGACTCGCCCGAAGACGAGGCGCTGGCCGCGGCGCGCCGCATTGCCGAACGGCTGGCCGACGAGATGTGTGAGCTCGACGCCGGCATCGGCGTGGCGGCCGGCCAGGTCGTCGCCGGCAACGTGGGCGCCAAGGAACGGTTCGAATACACCGTCATAGGCGAGCCGGTCAACGAGGCCGCGCGACTGTGCGAACTGGCCAAGTCACGTCCGGGCAAATTGCTTGCGACCGCCGGCGCGCTGGAGCGCGCCAGCGAAGAAGAGTGTGCCCATTGGTCTTTGGGCGACACGGTGACCCTTCGCGGGTACGAGCGCCCCACCCGGCTGGCCTACCCGGTTGAGACCGCCCGGTCCGATCACTAATCCGCGCTGACAACGCTCGTGGTCAACGCCGATGAGCGTTGTCGATAGAAATCCCTTATCGGACAATAGAAGACGTGCCTTGACCGCACGGTTGCACCCCGCAAATAGTGGCGACGGGACGGAGCTCCGCCCGCGGCAGAAGGGTGCATCGTGACAAGCGTTGGCTTGCTGGACCGTTCGAGAATCGTTGCTAGGCCCGGATGGAGCCGCTGGCTGGTTGCGCCGGCCGCGCTGTCCATCCACCTCGCCATTGGATCGGCCTACGCCTGGAGCGTCTTCAAGATCCCGCTGGAGAAGTCGCTGCACGTCTCCGGAACCGCGAGCGCGATGCCGTTCACCGTCGCCATTGTGGCACTGGGCCTTTCGGCCGCGGCGTTCGGCACGCGGGTCGACCACTACGGGCCGCGCGGGGCCATGGTCGTTGCCACCGTGTGCTTTTGCAGCGGGCTGCTGATCGCGGGATTCGGCGTTTCCGTCCGCCAGTACTGGCTCGTCGTGGTGGGCTACGGGGTCGTCGGAGGGGTCGGCCTCGGCATCGGCTACATCTCGCCGGTGTCCACTTTGATCAAGTGGTTTCCCGACCGCCCCGGGATGGCGACCGGCCTGGCGATCATGGGCTTTGGCGGCGGCGCCCTGATCGCGTCGCCGTGGACCAACAGCCTGCTCGACGCGTTCGGCCGCACCGGCACCGCCGGGGTCGCGCGGACCTTCCTGGTAATGGGCTGCAGCTATGCCGTGTTCATGTCGATGGGGTGCCTGCTCATCCGGGTGCCGGCGCCGGGCTGGGCGCCGGCGGGCTGGGAACCCAAGCCGCACAAGGCCGGATCGCTGGTCAGTACGGCCTGTGTGTCGGCGGCCAACGCGATCAAGACGCCCCAGTTCTGGCTGCTGTGGGTCGTGCTCTGCTTCAACGTGACCGCCGGGATCGGCATCCTGGAGAAGGCCTCACCGATCTACCAGGACTTCTTCCCGCGGGCGCCCCGCGCGGCCGTGCTGGCTTCGGCGGCCGCCGGGTTCGTCGCCCTGCTGTCGCTGGCCAACATGCTCGGCCGGATCGGCTGGTCGTCGCTGTCGGATGCGCTGGGCCGCAAGAACATGTACCGGCTCTACCTCGGCGGCGGGGCACTCCTCTATCTCACGCTGGTGTTCACGACCAACACCAACAAGGTCGCGTTCCTGCTGTGCACCGTGCTGATCCTTTCGTTCTACGGTGCGGGCTTCTCGACGGTTCCCGCTTATCTGCGGGACCTGTTCGGCACCTACGAGGTTGGCGCCATCCACGGCAGGCTGCTGACGGCCTGGTCGGTCGCGGGTGTGCTGGGCCCGCTGATCGTCAACGCCATCGCCGACTCCCAGAAGACGGCCGGGAAGCACGGACCCGACCTTTACCTCGTGTCGTTCGAGGTGATGATCGCGCTGCTGGCCGTCGGCCTGATCTGCAACGAGCTGATCCGGCCCGTGGCCGCCAGATTCCATGAGCACGACGGCGCCGCATTGGCGCCCGAAGCGGTCCCCCAGCTGCAACCGGAGAGGCAACCATGACGAAGCCGAGCATCACACTGGCGTGGCTCTGGGTGGCCCTGCCCTTCGCTTATGGCGTCTGGCAACTCTTTTCGAAGATCACCCAGTTGTTCGGCGCCTGACTTATCGGGGGCCGTTCCTGCAGCAACAGCGCCACCAGCAACGACGCCGCCAGCAGCAGCGCGCCCACGAACCACGCCGTCGCCGGCCAGCCGCCGCCCGCGTAGACGACGCCGCCGAACGCGCCGGCCACCGAACCACCCAAGTAGTAGCTGAACAGATACAGCGCGGACGCCTCGGCGCGATCCCGATGCGCCACGGCGCCCACCCAACCGCTGGCCACCGTGTGCGCGGCGAAGAACCCGCCGGTGAACACCCCGACGCCGAGCACGATCGTGGCCAGCGAATGCGGAACGGTCAACAGCAGGCCGGACACCGTGACGGGCAAGGCGCCGCCGAGCACGAGCGCGCGGCCCCTGCGGTCGGCCAGCCGCCCCGCCACCACGGACGTCCACGTGCCCACCAGGTACAGCACGAACAACAGCCCGACGACCCACGAGGCCAGTCCGAACGGCTGGGCGGTCAATCGATAACCCAGGTAGTTGTAGACCGTGACGAATCCCCCCATCAGCGCGAAGCCCAACGCAAAGAGCTTCAGCAGCACGGGGTTTCGCAGGTGAGCCGCCAGGCTGCGCCACGTGGCCCGCACGCTCGCCGCCTTCGGCGTGAAAAACCGCGACCGGGGCACCACGACGGCGAAGACCACCGTGCCGGCCAGCGTCGCCAATGAGCACACCAACAGCGCCACCCGCCAATTGCTGACGTCGACGACCAGGGCCGGGAGGATCCGACCGGTCAGGCCGCCCACCGTGGTGCCGGCGATGTACCGTCCCATCGCCGAACCGAGCGACGAGGCGTGGATTTCCTCGGCGAGAAACGCCATCGCGACGGCGGGAATCCCGGCGAGCGCGACGCCTTGCAACGCCCGTCCGGCGAGGAGAACGCCGAGCGACGGACTGAAGGGCAGCAACAACCCGATGCCGCTGGAGGCCACCCCGGACGTCAGCATCACTGTCACGCGCCCGTAGCGCTCGGACAGCACGCTCGCGGGAACGATGGACAGCGCGAGCATTCCGGTGGTCAGCGAGACGGCGAGCGCCGCGCTCGCCGGGGTGATCCGGTAGTACGCCGACAAGGCCGGCAGCAGTGCCTGCGTGCAGTACATCGCGGCGAAACTGGCCAGGCCGGCGCCGTACAGCGCCGCGGTCACTCGGCGATACCCGCGGCTTCCGGCTTGGTGGGCGGTAGGCATAGCAACGATGCTCGGCGCCGTGGCGTAGGAAAGGAAATGAATTATTGATTGGAATATGATTCATCTGCGGCATAAGTTGAGGTGATGGGCATGCCCGATGGTGACTACGAGTGGTTCGTCACACTCGCGGAGCTGCAACATGTCACGGGCGCGGCCGAACAGTTGCACATCGCGCAGCCGACACTCACCCGGATGCTGGCGCGCCTGGAAGGGCGACTGGGGGTCGCGCTGTTCGATCGTCGCGGCAAGCGACTCGCGCTGAACACCTACGGCCGCATCTTCTACGAGCACGCGCGCCGCGCCCAATGCGAGCTCGATTCAGCGCGGCGGACGATCGACGACCTGGCCAATCCGGCCGTCGGCGAGATCCGACTAGGCTTTCTCGGTTCGTTCGGGACATCGGTGGTGCCGCGATTGATCGCCGGGTTCGCCGAAGCGTCACCGCGGGTGACGTTCACGCTGCACGAAGGTGCCGCCGAATCGATCGGCGATCTCGTGCAGTCCGGGTCGATCGACGTCGGCGTGGTCTCGCCGCGGCCGCAGGCGCCAAATCTGGCCTGGCGCGGCCTGTTTCGTCAGCGCCTCGGTGTTGGGGTCCCCCGCGGCCACCCACTCACCGGCGTTGCGGCGGTGTCCATGACCGATCTGGTCGACCAACCGTTCGTGGCCATGCGGTCCGGCTTCGGCATGCGGCGGCTGCTCGACGAGCTGTGCGCCGCAGCCCAATTCCAGCCGCGAATCGTCCTCGAGTCGGCGAACCTCACGTCGACTGCCGGCCTGGTGGCCGCGGGACTGGGCATCAGCCTGATGCCCATCGACGGCAGCGATCCCGCACCCGGGGTCAGCGTGCTGCCACTGGCCGACGCCGACGCCTACCGGGACGTTGGGATGATCTGGAATTCCGGGCGTCCGTTGTCCCGCCCGGCCCGCGACTTCATCGCGTCCGCGGCGGCCGTCCACCAGGGGGCCGCGACGTAGGTTCTCTATCGCTCTGCGCTGCTGCGTAATTCGCCAGACCACCGATGATGAGCTCAAGTCCGAGTGCAAACTCTTCGTCGATCGGCACGGGCAGGTGCTCGGCCACCGCGTGGGTGGCGGGGAACAACTGGGGATCCAACGCGTGGAAAACCTCAGCTGCGTGTCGGTCATCGAATTCGCGACCGCTGAGCTGAATGACGAAGCCCAGAACATAGCGGGCCACTGTCGCATACGAGCGAGCTGCGAGACGCGGGGTGAAGCCGTTGTCAAGCAAGACCGCCAGCAACGTTTCCCGGTGCGCCAGCGCATTGGGCCCGACCGGAAGCTGATCGACCAGCAGCGGAGCCACGTTGCGGTGCCTGCACAACACCTCAAACGTGGCTCGTGCGAACGACTCGCATGCCCGCTGCCAACCCATCGAGGCGAGTTCCCCCGTGCTGAACTCGATCTCGCCGAACACGCGATCGACCACGTGTGAAACCACCTCGCCCCGGTTGGCGAAATGCCGATACAGCGTGGCTGTCCCCGAATCCAGCCGCTGCGCGAGCGTCCGCATCGAGAGTGCCTCGGCGCCCTCGTCGTCCACGATTTCGAGCGCCGTGCTGACGATGCGGTCCAACGGGAGCCGTGGGCGCCCGCGGGACCGGCGCAGCGGGCTGTCGTCACGAGCCGGTGGGCTGCCTCGGGTCACGCGCCAAGTATCGCGGATCTTGACCGCTAGGGGCAATAACGGATACGGTGTATCCATAAAAATATCGGGCGCCGCCCGATTCACCTTCAAGCCAGACCGGAAGACACGTTGCCATGCTGCTACCACTCGCCACGAAGCCCTTCACCATTCCGACCGACCGGGACCTGCTCCCGTCCGAGCGCCGCGCGTTCGTGCGGACTCATCGCACCTGCGTCTTCGGCTACCGCCGGAAGAACGACGGCCCCGGCATGTCGGTCGTCTACTACATCCCCACCGACGGGGACGAACTGCTGGTATCGACGATGGCCGGCCGCGGCAAGGCCCGAGTCATCGCGCGGGACGGCAAGGTCAGCCTTTGTGTCCTCGACGAACGTTGGCCCTTCGCCTATTTGCAGGTGTATGCCGACGCGGTCATCGACGACGACCCCGACCTGGTGTGCGATGTCATGATGGAAGTCGGTGCCAGGATGTCGGGCCAGCCGCTCCCGTTAGAAGCCCGCCCGGTTGTCGACGCCATGCGTCGGGAAGAAAACCGCGTTGTCGTGCGCTGCCGGCCCTATGCGACATTCGGTCAGCCGCCGCGACACCTCTACCGCAACGACCAGGTAGAGCGCATCACCCATTGGCTGTCCGGCACAGTCCCGTGGGACGCGCCCGACCCGGCCTGACTAATTCCACCCATGAGCCGCATTGTGCTGCGCGGAGCGCGAGTGATCACGATGTCACCGGCGCGCCCCGACGCCGAACGCATCGACATCGTCGTCCAGGGCGATCAGGTCACCCAACTCGGCGAGTGCCTCGACGACACCGACGCCGAAACGGTCGACCTTCCTGGTCGCATCATCATGCCCGGCCTTGTCAACGCGCATCTACACACGTGGCAGAGCGCGCTGCGGTTCGCGGGCGCCGACTGGACACTGCTCGAATACCTGCGCCATATGCACGGTGGCGTCGCGGACCGCTACACGCCCGATGACGTCTACATCGGCAATCTCGCCGCTGCTCTCAATCAAATCAATTGCGGCACAACGACCCTAGGTGACTGGTGTCACAACAACCCGACGCCTGAGCACACCGACGCGGCCATCGAAGGGCTGCAAAGGTCCGGCATCCGCGCCGTGTTTCTGCACGGAGCGCCGAGGCGGGCACCCGACGTGGCCCATCCGCTGGCCGAGGTCGACCGGCTTCTCGACCGGCCAGGCCCAGCGGTCGGCTCGCTCACCATCGGGATGGCGATCGCCGGGCCGCAATACTCGACACCGGATATGGCCGTGGCCGATTTGCGTGCCGCCGCCGAGCGTGACCTCATCGCCTCGATGCATCAAAGCGGCGGCCAACCGGGGGCCGGATGGGAAGCGGTCTGCGCCGCAGGGCTGTTCGGGCCGCGCACCAACGTTGTCCACGGCGCCGGTCTCACCGACGACTGGTTCGGCCGACTGATCGCTGCCGGCGTCAACTTCACTGTCACACCGGAAAGTGAGCTCGGGCACGGCCATGGCGCCCCCATCACCGGACACCTGCTGAGACATGGCGCGGCGCCGTCGTTGGGCACGGACACCGACACGGCTGTGTCGGGGGAGATTCTGGCCGGCGCGCGCATTGCGCTGGCCCATCAACGCGGTCTCGACCACGAGCGCCACCGGCAGGCGACCGGTGCGATAGCCCCCTCACCGTCAGTGACATGTAAGCAGGCGTTGTCGTGGGCGACCGTTGGAGGCGCACGCGCCCTGGGGCTGGCCGACCGGGTAGGAACAATCGAGCCGGGCAAGCAAGCCGACCTCGTCGTCATCGACACGCGACCGCTCAACCTCTGGCCGGCTCGTGATCCGATCGCCGCGGCATTGAACGCCGGCGTCGTCAATATCGAAGCAGTGATGATTGCGGGCCGTTGGCGGAAACGGGATCATTCGCTGATCGAGGCAGACCTCGACAGCGTCAGGAGCGGCCTCCTGGAATCCGCGGAACGACTGATCGGCGCGCGATAAGCACGCGCCGCCCACCACCATGTCGCTTTTCCGCCAGTTTTGTCGGTGCGCGGGTGTAACTGTAGGAACCGTGCACGACGATTTCGAACGCTGCTACCGGGCGGTCCAATCCAAGGACGCCCGGTTCGACGGCTGGTTCGTCACCGCGGTGCTGACGACGCGGATCTATTGCCGGCCCAGCTGCCCCGTGCGGCCCCCGTTCGCGCGCAACGTGCGCTTCTATCCCACGGCGGCCGCGGCGCAGCGAGCCGGGTTCCGGGCCTGCAAGCGGTGCCGTCCCGACGCGTCCCCGGGGTCCCCCGAATGGAACGTGCGCGGCGACGTCGTCGCGCGGGCGATGCGGCTCATCGCCGACGGCACGGTGGACCGGGAGGGCGTCGGCGGCCTCGCGGCCCACCTCGGGTACACCACCCGCCAGCTGGAGCGGCTGCTGCAGGCCGAGGTCGGCGCCGGCCCGCTCGCGCTGGCCCGGGCGCAGCGCGCCCAGACCGCGCGGCTGCTCATCGAGACCACCAAGCTGCCGTTCGGCGACGTCGCGTTCGCCGCCGGATTCTCCAGCATCCGCCAGTTCAACGACACCGTGCGCTCGGTGTTCGAGACCACGCCGTCGGCGCTGCGCCGGCGGCCGGCTGCCCGGAATGGGACCGAGACGAACTCCCCTGGCGCGCTATGCCTTCGGTTGCCCGCGCGCACACCGTTCGCATACGAGGGCGTCTTCGGCCACCTCGCGGCGGGCATCGTGCCCGGCTGCGAGGAGGTGCGCGACGGCGCGTATCGGCGCAGCCTGCGGCTTCCCCATGGCGGCGCCGTCGTGACGCTGACGCCGGCCGTTGACCACGTCCGCTGCCGGTTGGCGCTCGACGACTTCCGCGACCTCACCACCGCGATCGCCCGCTGCCGGCGGCTGCTGGACCTCGACGCGGACCCCGAAGCCGTGGTCGACGCGTTGGCCGGTGACCCCGAGCTGGCCGCGGTGGTGGGAAAGGCGCCGGGACAACGCATTCCGCGCACGGTCGACGAGGCCGAGCTGGCCGTGCGCGCGGTGCTGGGCCAGCAGGTCTCGACGAAGGCCGCCAGAACCCACGCGGGCAGGCTGGTTGTGGCGTACGGAAGCCCGGTGCACGACCCCGAGGGCGCGTTGACGCATGCCTTCCCGTCGGTCGAACAGCTCGCGGAGATCGATCCCGTCCACCTCGCGGTCCCCGAGGCTCGACGGCGAACGCTCCACGCGCTGGTCGCCGGCCTTGCCGACGGAAGCGTCGTCCTGGACGCCGGAAGCGATTGGGACGCCGCCCGCTCACAGTTGCTGGCGCTGCCCGGCGTCGGCCCGTGGACCGCGGAGGTGATCGCGATGCGCGCTCTGGGCGACCCGGATGCCTTTCCCGCCAGTGATCTCGGACTTCGGCTGGCCGCAACGCAACTCGGGCTCCCAGCGGATCAACGGAAACTCATCGAGCGCAGCGCCCGCTGGCGCCCCTGGCGCTCGTATGCCACCCAGCACCTCTGGACCACGCTCGAGCATCCGGTAAACCATTGGCCACCGCAGGAGGTCGCATGATCACCTACCGCACCATCGAGAGCCCGATCGGGCTACTGACCCTGGCCGGGCGCGGCCCGGTGTTGACGAATCTGCGGATGGTCGACCAGCCCTACGAGCCGAACCGCGCCGGCTGGTCGCCCGACCCGCGGGCGTTCGATGCGGCCGTCGAGCAACTCGGCGCCTATTTCGCCGGCGAGCTCACCGACTTCGACATCGAGCTCGAGCTGCGCGGCACGGAATTCCAGCGGCGGGTCTGGCAGGCGCTGCTGACGATTCCCTATGGCGAGACGCGGTCGTACGGGGAGATCGCCGAGCAGATCGGCGCCCCCGGTTCGGCGCGCGCGGTGGGCTGGTCCAACGGCCACAATCCCATCGCGATCGTCGTCCCCTGCCACCGGGTGATCGGCGCGAGCGGAAGCCTGACCGGCTACGGCGGCGGGCTCGACCGAAAGCGCACACTGCTCGCATTGGAGAAAAAGCGTGCGCCGGCGGATCTGACATTATTCGACTGACCGAATGCTTCAAAAGAATGCAAAAACACCCCCGTTGCCGGGGGTGTTTTTGTATATGTTCGGCGGTGTCCTACTTTTCCACCCGAATAGGGCAGTATCATCGGCGCTGACAGGCTTAGCTTCCGGGTTCGGGATGGGACCGGGCGTTTCCCTGTCGCTGTGGCCGCCGTAACTCTATTTATTTTTCATTCAAGTGTTCTGGTGGGGGGTGTGGTGCCGCACGACAAAGTCGTGGAGGCGAATAGTGGTTGCGATTTGTGTTGGTAAGTTTTCGGCCGGTTAGTGCCAGTTCCCTACACCCATTACTGAGCTTCTAGGTCTGGCCTATCAAACCCATGTTCTGTGGGGGGCCTTATCCCTCTAAAAGGGTGAGAAACCTGATCTTGGAGAAGGTTTCCCGCTTAGATGCTTTCAGCGGTTATCCTGTCCGAACGTAGCTATCCAGCGGTGCCCCTGGTGGGACAACTGGTGCACTAGAGGTTCGTCCGTCCCGGTCCTCTCGTACTAGGGACAGGTTTCCTCAAGTTTCTGACGCGCGCGGCGGATAGAGACCGAACTGTCTCACGACGTTCTAAACCCAGCTCGCGTGCCGCTTTAATGGGCGAACAGCCCAACCCTTGGGACCTGCTCCAGCCCCAGGATGCGACGAGCCGACATCGAGGTGCCAAACCATCCCGTCGATATGGACTCTTGGGGAAGATCAGCCTGTTATCCCCGGGGTACCTTTTATCCGTTGAGCGACACCCCTTCCACTCGGGGGTGCCGGATCACTAATCCCGACTTTCGTCCCTGCTTGACTTGTAGGTCTCGCAGTCAAGCTCCCTTGTGCATTTACACTCAACACCTGATTGCCGTCCAGGTTGAGGGAACCTTTGGGCGCCTCCGTTACATTTTAGGAGGCAACCGCCCCAGTTAAACTACCCGCCAGGCACTGTCCGTGAACCGGATATACGGTTCGACGTTAGGTATCCAATACGATCAGAGTGGTATTTCAACAACGACTCCACCCCAACTGGCGTTGAGGTTTCACAGTCTCCCACCTATCCTACACAAACCGTACCGAACACCAATACCAAGTTGTAGTGAAGGTCCCGGGGTCTTTTCGTCCTGCCGCGCGTAACGAGCATCTTTACTCGTAGTGCAATTTCGCCGAGTCTATGGTTGAGACAGTCGAGAAGTCGTTACGCCATTCGTGCAGGTCGGAACTTACCCGACAAGGAATTTCGCTACCTTAGGATGGTTATAGTTACCACCGCCGTTTACTGGGGCTTAAATTCTCCGCTTCACCTTGCGGTTAACGGGTCCTCTTAACCTTCCAGCACCGGGCAGGCGTCAGTCCGTATACATCGTCTTGCGACTTCGCACGGACCTGTGTTTTTAGTAAACAGTCGCTTCTCGCTGGTTTCTGCGACCGGATCCCGCTCCCAGCGCAAGGCTGTTCACGGTATTCCGGCCCCCCTTCTCCCGAAGTTACGGGGGTATTTTGCCGAGTTCCTTAACCATAGTTATCTCGTACGCCTCGGTATGCTCTACCTGACCACCTGTGTCGGTTTGGGGTACGGGCCGTGTGTGTGCTCGCTAGAGGCTTTTCTTGGCAGCAGAGGATCACCGAATTCACCTCAACCGGCTATGCATCACCTCTCAGGAATGTGAGCGACGGATTTGCCTATCGCTCTCCCTACAGGTTTGCCCCAGTATTACCACTGACTGGTACGGCTACCTTCCTGCGTCACCCCATCGCTTGACTACTACCAACGGAGGTCCCACGCAGCCCCGAAACTCCATGCCCCCGAAGGGGAATGGTCGATCCGGTTTTGGGTGGTTAGTACCGTTGATTCGTCAGGGACGCGCACACACGGGTACGGGAATATCAACCCGTTGTCCATCGACTACGCCTGTCGGCCTCGCCTTAGGTCCCGACTCACCCTGGGCGGACTGGCCTGGCCCAGGAACCCTTGGTCTTACGGCGGGCAAGGTTCTCACTTGCCTTATCGCTACTCATGCCTGCATTCTCACTCCCCCACACTCCACCGCCGGTCACCCGGCGGCTTCGCTGCATGAGGGACGCTCCCCTACCCAACCTTTCGGTTGCCGCGGCTTCGGCGGTGTGCTTGAGCCCCGCTACATTATCGGCGCACAATCACTTGACCAGTGAGCTATTACGCACTCTTTCAAGGGTGGCTGCTTCTAAGCCAACCTCCTGGTTGTCTCTGCGACTGCACATCCTTTCCCACTTAGCACACGCTTAGGGGCCTTAGCCGGCGATCTGGGCTGTTTCCCTTTCGACGTACGGAGCTTATCCCCCGCCGTCTCACTGCCACGCTATACACCACGGCATTCGGAGTTTGGCTGACGTCAGTAACCTAGTAGGGCCCATCGGCCATCCAGTAGCTCTACCTCCGTGGTGAAACACGCAACGCTGCACCTAAATGCATTTCGGGGAGAACCAGCTATCACGGAGTTTGATTGGCCTTTCACCCCTACCCACAACTCATCCCCTCAGTCTTCAACCTAAGTGGGTTCGGGCCTCCACGCGGTCTTACCCGCGCTTCACCCTGGCCATGGGTAGATCACTCCGCTTCGGGTCCAGAACACGCCACTACACCCCAAAGGGGATGCGCCCTATTCAGACTCGCTTTCGCTGCGGCTACCCCTCACGGGTTAACCTCGCGACATGTCCCTGACTCGCAGGCTCATTCTTCAAAAGGCACGCCATCACCCCACAAGGAGGCTCTGACGGATTGTAGGCACACGGTTTCAGGTACTCTTTCACTCCCCTCCCGGGGTACTTTTCACCATTCCCTCACGGTACTAATCCGCTATCGGTCATCGAGAAGTATTTAGGCTTACCGGGTGGTCCCGGCAGATTCACAGCAGATTCCACGAGCCCGCTGCTACTCGGGAGTTGATACAAGGCAGGTGTCGGGTTTTCGCGTACCGGGCTCTCACCGTCTACGGCAGACCATCCCAGGCCATTTCCGCTAACTACGACACTTTTTGACTACCCCTCAGCCAGGTAGAGCTGAGACATATCAATCCCACAACCCCGCACACACAACCCCTACCCGGTTACACATGCGTGCGGTTTAGCCATGTTCCGCTTTCGCTCGCCACTACTGACGGAATCACAATTGTTTTCTCTTCCTACGGGTACTGAGATGTTTCACTTCCCCGCGTTCCCCCCCGCACCCTATATATTCAGGTGCGGGTAACACGACATCACTCGTGCTGGGTTTCCCCATTCGGAAATCCTCGGATCAACGCTCGGTTGACAGCTCCCCGAGGCATATCGCAGCCTCCCACGTCCTTCATCGGCTCTCGATGCCAAGGCATCCACCATGCGCCCTTAAGCACTTACAAACACAAAAAACCAAAGAAAAATTACACATTTTAATGGACACACCACCACGAGGGCAGCGCATCCATTTAGATGCTCGCAACCACTATCCAGTTCTCAAACACCACACCCCACCACCAAGATGGGGGGACACCACTCGAAACAACCCGAGTGCTGCCTCAGGACCCAATAGTGTGTCTGGCTTTCGCCTTGTTGTTGTGCACCCGGCCCCGCCCACTACAGGCGAGAACCCCTCACGGCTTGCACCCCACCAATTGGAGTGCTTTTCGTGGTGCTCCTTAGAAAGGAGGTGATCCAGCCGCACCTTCCGGTACGGCTACCTTGTTACGACTTCGTCCCAATCGCCGATCCCACCTTCGACAGCTCCCTCCCAAAGGGTTAGGCCACTGGCTTCGGGTGTTACCGACTTTCATGACGTGACGGGCGGTGTGTACAAGGCCCGGGAACGTATTCACCGCAGCGTTGCTGATCTGCGATTACTAGCGACTCCGACTTCACGGGGTCGAGTTGCAGACCCCGATCCGAACTGAGACCGGCTTTAAAAGGATTCGCTTAACCTTGCGGCATCGCAGCCCTTTGTACCGGCCATTGTAGCATGTGTGAAGCCCTGGACATAAGGGGCATGATGACTTGACGTCATCCCCACCTTCCTCCGAGTTGACCCCGGCAGTCTCTCACGAGTCCCCGGCATTACCCGCTGGCAACATGAAATAAGGGTTGCGCTCGTTGCGGGACTTAACCCAACATCTCACGACACGAGCTGACGACAGCCATGCACCACCTGCACACAGGCCACAAGGGAACCGACATCTCTGCCGGCGTCCTGTGCATGTCAAACCCAGGTAAGGTTCTTCGCGTTGCATCGAATTAATCCACATGCTCCGCCGCTTGTGCGGGCCCCCGTCAATTCCTTTGAGTTTTAGCCTTGCGGCCGTACTCCCCAGGCGGGGTACTTAATGCGTTAGCTACGGCACGGATCCCAAGGAAGGAAACCCACACCTAGTACCCACCGTTTACGGCGTGGACTACCAGGGTATCTAATCCTGTTCGCTCCCCACGCTTTCGCTCCTCAGCGTCAGTTACTGCCCAGAGACCCGCCTTCGCCACCGGTGTTCCTCCTGATATCTGCGCATTCCACCGCTACACCAGGAATTCCAGTCTCCCCTGCAGTACTCCAGTCTGCCCGTATCGCCCGCACGCTCACAGTTAAGCCGTGAGATTTCACGAACAACGCGACAAACCACCTACGAGCTCTTTACGCCCAGTAATTCCGGACAACGCTCGCACCCTACGTATTACCGCGGCTGCTGGCACGTAGTTGGCCGGTGCTTCTTCTGCAGGTACCGTCACTTGCGCTTCGTCCCTGCTGAAAGAGGTTTACAACCCGAAGGCCGTCATCCCCCACGCGGCGTCGCTGCATCAGGCTTGCGCCCATTGTGCAATATTCCCCACTGCTGCCTCCCGTAGGAGTCTGGGCCGTATCTCAGTCCCAGTGTGGCCGGACACCCTCTCAGGCCGGCTACCCGTCGTCGCCTTGGTAGGCCGTCACCCCACCAACTAGCTGATAGGCCGCGGGCCCATCCCACACCGCAAAAGCTTTCCACCATAAAGCATGCGCTAAATGGTCCTATCCGGTATTAGACCCAGTTTCCCAGGCTTATCCCGAAGTGCAGGGCAGATTACCCACGTGTTACTCACCCGTTCGCCACTCGAGTACCCCCGAAGGGGCCTTTCCGTTCGACTTGCATGTGTTAAGCACGCCGCCAGCGTTCGTCCTGAGCCAGGATCAAACTCTCCAAACAAAAACCCCTCGATAACGAGGTGAATTTACAATCAGAGAAAATCTGACCTAACAAAAAGACACCAATATACTGGCATCAAAAAAACAGCCATACCCACACACGGGGGGTGCAGAATATGGCCAAAAAACAACAACAATTTAAAAAGACCAAACACACTATTGAGTTCTCAAACAACACTCATGCTGATTTTCGCCCGCTTCCGGGCAACCCTGCCAGCTTAATACCAGTCCGGCGGAGGCGTCAAGCCCCAGTTTTGGTCATCTTGTGTGGTGACCGCTGCGGGGCAGCCGTGCCAGGCTAGTACCGATCCGGCGAGGGAGTCAATTCCCCGGTTTCGGCCCCCCTCGCGGGGTGACCGCCCTTGTGGGGCACTGACTTTGACTACTCTACCCGCTCGATCTCCGCTCCCAAAATCGCCAGGTTCTCCACGAACAAGGGGTAGCCGCGGTCGATGTGGAAGACGTCGTGGACCTCGGTGTCGCCGTCGGCGACCAGCCCGGCCAGCACCAGGCCGGCGCCGGCCCGGATGTCCGAACACCACACCGGGGCGCTGGATAGTTGCGGCAGGCCCCGCACGACGGCGTGGTGCCCGTCGGTGCGGGCGTCGGCGCCCAGCCGGATCATCTCCTCGACGAACCGGAAGCGGGCCTCGAACACGTTCTCCGTGATCATCGACGTGCCGTCGGCGATCGAGGCCAGCGCGATCGCCATCGGCTGCAGGTCGGTCGGAAATCCGGGAAAAGGCAAGGTCGCGACGTTGACAGCCTTCGGTCGCTCGTACTGCGTCACCCGGAAGCTGCTGTCAGTCTGGGTGACCGTGGCACCCGCGTCGTGCAACTTGTGCAGCACCACCTGCAGGTGGGCCGGGTCGACGCCGGTCACCTCGATGTCGCCGCGGGTCATCGCGGCGGCGATGCCCCAGGTGGCGGCCACGATGCGGTCACCGATCACGCGGTGTTCGGTCGGGTGCAGCCGCGCGACGCCGGTGATCGTCATGGTCGGCGAACCCGCGCCTTCGATCCGCGCGCCCATCTGGTTCAGCATCGTGCAGAGATCGACCACGTCCGGTTCGCGCGCCGCGTTATGAATAGTGGTGACGCCCTCGGCCACGACGGCGGCCATCAGGATGTTCTCGGTGGCCCCCACCGACGGGAACTCCAGCTGAATCTCCGCGCCGCGCAGAGTGTCCGCCTGGGCGACCACGCATCCGTGCTCGATGTTGCATTGCGCACCCAGCTGGCGCAGGCCCGCCTGATGCATGTCCAGCGGGCGCGATCCGATCGCGTCCCCGCCCGGGAGCGCGACCCTGGCGCGCTTGCAGCGGCCAACCAGCGGGCCCAGCACGCAGACCGAGGCGCGGAACTGCCGCACCGCCGCGAAGTCGGCGTCGTACTTGGGCTCGTCGGGCGAGGTGATGCGGGCGACGTCGCCGTCCAGCTCGACGGTGGCCCCCAGGCCGCGCAAGACCTCTGCCATCAATGGCACGTCGAGGATGTCCGGGCAGTTGGTGATGGTGCTGGTGCCCTCGGCCAGCAGGGTCGCGGCCATCAGCTTGAGCACGCTGTTCTTGGCGCCCCCGACGGCGACTTCGCCTGACAAGCGGTTGCCGCCGGTCACCACGAATCGCTCAGTCACCCGGGTCAGTTTAGTGAAGCGGTTTGGGCTTGTCAGTCAGCCGAGGCGGCCAGCCGAGTACCGTTTTCTCATGGCGATCCACCTGACCCGCATATATACGCGAACCGGCGATGACGGGACGACGGGATTGAGCGATTTCTCACGGGTCTCCAAGAACGATCCCCGGCTGGTGGCGTACGCGGATTGCGACGAGGCCAACTCCGCGATCGGCGTCGCGATCGCGCTCGGTCGGCCCGACGGGGAAATCGCGGGCGTGCTGCGGCAGATCCAGAACGACTTGTTCGACGCCGGCGCGGACCTGTCGACGCCGGTGGCGGAAAGCCCCAAGTATTCCCCGCTGCGAGTTCCCCAGGCCTACATCGATCGGCTCGAGGCATGGTGCGACAAGTACAACGAGCCGCTGCCGGCGCTGAATTCGTTTGTGCTGCCCGGAGGTTCGCCGCTGTCGGCGTTGTTGCACGTCGCCCGGACGGTGGTGCGGCGGGCCGAGCGCTCGGCGTGGGCCGCGGTGGTTTCGCAGCCCGAGGGGGTCAGCGTCCTGCCGGCAAAGTACCTGAACCGACTGTCGGACCTGCTGTTCATCCTGGCGCGGGCGGCCAACCCGGAGGGCGACGTGCTCTGGAAGCCGGGCGGCGGGGCAGCCGAAAGCTGAAGTGTCGCAATGAAGCACAACCGATCTATCCCGCCCGTCGCCGTGATCCCCGTGCTTGTCTATCCGGACGTGCGCGCGGCGGTGGACTGGCTCGCCGCGGCCTTCGGCTTCGTCGAGCGAACCCGGATCGGCGACAGCCACCGCGCGCAGCTGGGCATCGGCGCCGACGGGGCCATCATCGTCGCGGACGTCGCCGGTGAGCGGCGACCGCCGACGGCCGGCGTCGTCACGCACGAGATCAAGGTGCGGGTCGCCGACGTGGACGGCCAGTTCGAACGCGCGCGGGCGGCCGGCGCGAAAGTGCTGGAGCCGCCCGTCGACCGCGAATACGGCGAACGGGAATGCACCGTCGAGGATCTAGCGGGACATCGCTGGCAGTTCAGCGAAACTGTGCGCGACGTCGCGCCGGAAGAATATGGATGCCGGACCGTCAGCCCGTGGTAGTCACACGCTGCGGCGGCGTGCGCGCGGCGAGGGCCGGGACTCCAGCCACGACAGGAACGCGGTCAGGGCGCCCTTGTCGAGCGCGAGCTCGTAACCGGACCTGCGATCCTGCGTCGTGTCGCGCAGCTCCAGGACGACGATCTCGTCGGTCATGATGTCGAACTCGTCGCCGCGCGGCGCGCGCCGGGCCACGATCTCCACACCGCGCCGGCTGAGCCGACGGTCCGGCCACAAACGCAGGCTGGACAGCCGGTAGAAGGCGGCCTCGCCGCCGCGGTAACGGATCACGCCGTGCCGCCAGCCGTGCCCGCCGACGGCGGGAATGTCCCGCATGATCCCGGCCGTTCCGCCCTGGCGCAGCTTCAACAGCCGGTAGCTCAGGGCGAGAACGGCAACCCCCAAGACAACGACGAGCACGACCATGCCGACCATGGGCGCGCTCATCGACGGTTAGTCGATCGCGCCGACGGCGCGCAGTCTGGCGCGCCCCCTTGCGGCGGTGCGGGGATCGTCGGACTCGGCGGCCTCTCTGGCGGCGCTCTCGTCGATCTCCGACTCGAACTCAGCCGATTCGGCCAGGATGCTGACCTGTTCCTCGGTCACCGACAAGAACCCACCGTCCACCGCGATCCGCAGGTCGTCTTCGCCTTCGCGCTCGACACGCACCATGGCGTCGTCCACCAGCTGTGCCACCAGCGGGATGTGGCGGGGCAGGATGCCGATCTCGCCGACGGTGGTGCGGGTGAACAGGAACGTTGCCTCACCCGACCAGATCTTCCGGTCGACGGCGACGATCTCAACGTTCAATTCGGCCATGCGAGAGCGCCTTTCAGGAATCGAGCTTGGCGCCGAAGCTTTCGGCTTTCTTTGCCAAGTCGTCGAGGCCGCCGATCAGGAAGAAGGCCTGCTCGGGGATGTGGTCGAAGTCGCCCTTCGTCAGCTTGTCGAACGCCTCGATGGTCTCCTTCACCGGCACCGTCGAGCCCGGCTGGCCGGTGAACTGTTCCGCGGCCATCATGTTCTGCGACAGGAACCGCTCGATGCGCCGGGCGCGCTGGACCAGCTGCTTGTCCTCCTCGGACAGCTCGTCGATGCCGAGGATGGCGATGATGTCCTGAAGGTCCTTGTAGCGCTGCAGGATTCGGATGACCTCCTGCGCCACGCGGTAGTGCTCGTCACCGACGACACCGGGGTCCAGGATCGTCGAGCTCGACGCCAGCGGGTCCACCGCGGGGAAGATGCCCTTGGAGAACACCGAACGCGACAGCTCGGTGGTGGCGTCCAGGTGCGCGAACGTCGTCGCGGGCGCCGGGTCGGTGTAGTCGTCCGCCGGCACATAAACCGCCTGCATCGACGTGATCGACCGCCCCCGGGTCGAGGTGATGCGCTCCTGCAGCTCGCCCATCTCGTCGGCCAGCGTGGGCTGGTAGCCCACCGCCGACGGCATGCGACCGAGCAGGGTCGACACCTCGGAGCCGGCCTGGGTGAACCGGAAGATGTTGTCGATGAACAACAGCACGTCCTGGCCCGCCTCGTCGCGGAACCACTCGGCCATCGTCAGCGCCGACAGCGCCACCCGCATACGGGTGCCGGGCGGCTCGTCCATCTGACCGAACACCAGCGCGGTGTCCTTGAGCACGTCGGCTTCCTTGAGCTCCACCCACAGGTCATTGCCCTCGCGGGTGCGCTCGCCCACGCCGGCGAAAACCGAAGTACCACCGAAGTTTCGGGCAATACGGTTGATCATCTCCTGGATCAGCACCGTCTTGCCCACACCGGCACCGCCGAAGAGGGCGATCTTGCCGCCGCGCACGTAGGGGGTCAGCAGGTCGACGACCTTCAGGCCGGTCTCGAGCATCTCGGTGCGCGGCTCGAGTTCCTCGAAGGCCGGCGGCTTGCGGTGAATCGACCAGTGGTCGAAGTCCTCGCCGTACCCCGGCTTGTCCAGGCAGTCGCCGAGGGCGTTGAAGACGTGACCCTTGACGGCCTCGCCGACCGGCACCGAGATCGACTTCCCGGTGTCGGTGACCTCGACACCGCGCACCAGGCCGTCGGTGGGCTGCAACGAAATGGTGCGAACCAGGCTGTCGCCCAGGTGCTGCGCGACCTCGAGCGTGAGCTTCTTGGCCATCGCCTCGTAGGTGATGTCGGCGTGCAGCGCGTTGAACAACTCGGGCACCGAGCCGCGCGGGAACTCGACGTCGACGACGGGCCCGGTGACCCGTACCACGCGGCCGCTGGTGTCGGTGTCCTTCGAGTTTTTGGTCTTCTGGTCAGTAGCAGTCATGTTTCTTCTTCCTCGTGCGCTACTTAGCGTCGGCGAGCGCGTTTGCGCCGCCGACGATTTCGCTGATCTCCTGGGTGATCTGGGCCTGCCGCTCGCGGTTCGCCATCAGCGTCAGCTCTTTGATGAGGTCGTCCGCGTTGTCGGTGGCCGACTTCATCGCACGCTGGCGCGACGCCAGCTCCGATGCCGCCGATTCAAGTAACGCCGCGTAGACGCGCGTCGTCACGTACCGCGGCAGTAACGACTCGAAAAGCGTTGTCGCGTCCGGCTCGAACGAATAGAGGGTGTGCAGTTCGGGCTCTTCCTCGACGTACTCCACCACCAGCGGGGCGATGCGGTGGGCCGCCGCCGCCTGCGACATCATCGACTTGAACTCCGAATAGACGATGTGCAGTTCGTCGACGCCCTGGACGTCCTCCGACTGCTGACCGTCGTCGTCGCCCACACCTTTCATGAAGGTGTCGACCAAGGTCTCCGCGATCTCCGCGGCATTCTCGTACGCGGGCTGCTCGGAGAACCCGGTCCACGACTCGGTGATGTCCCAGTTGCGGAACTTGAAGTAGTTCTGCGCCTTTCGGCCCACCGTGTACAGGACCGGGGTCTTGCCTTCCTCCCGTAGCAGGGCGAACAGCTCCTCGGAGCGCCGGAAGATGCTGGAGTTGTAGGCACCGCACAGACCGCGGTCGGAGGACACCACCAGCACGCCTGCGCGCTTCGGGTTTTCCCGCTCGACCAGCAAGGGGTGGTCCAGAGCGGCCTCGGCCGACAGGGTCGTGAGCATCGCGGTGATCTGGAAGGCGTAGGGCCGCGCGGATTGCAGCCGGGCCTGCGCCTTCCCGATGCGCGACGTCGCGATCATCTCCTGGGCCTTGGTGATCTTTTTGATCGACCCTGCCGAACGAATCCGGCCCCGCAATTCGCGAAGTGTCGCCGCCATCGTTAGCTACTTCTTGTCCTTCTTGGAGTCCTTGGATTCTTTCTTTGGCTTTTCCTTCTTGACTTGCACCGACTCCTTTTCGAGGTCTTCCTCGTCCATCGGCTCGACGTGCTCGTCGGGCACCACCGACCGGCCGTCGGAGGCCGCGAAGCCCTTCTTGAACTTCTTGATGATCTCGGTGAGCTGGTTCTCACCCTCTTCGGAAAGCTTCTGGCTGTCGCGGATGCCGGCCAGGAACTTCTCTTCGGAGGCGCGCATGTGGTCCAGCAGTTCCGTTTCGAACCGCCTGACGTCCTCGACGGGCACGGAGTCCAGGTGGCCGCCGGTTCCCAAGAAAATCGAAACCACCTGCTCCTCGACCGGCATGGGCTGGTACTGCCGTTGCTTGAGCAGTTCGACCAGCCGCTCGCCGCGCGCCAGCTGCGCCTTGGACGTGGCATCCAGGTCAGAAGCGAAGGCGGCGAACGATTCCAGCTCGCGGTACTGCGACAGGTCCAGCCGCAACGAACCCGCCACTTCCTTCATCGCCTTGATCTGCGCGGCGCCGCCGACGCGGGACACCGAGACACCGACGTTGATGGCGGGCCGGACGCCCTGGTTGAACAGGTCCGACTCCAGGAAGCACTGCCCGTCGGTGATCGAGATGACGTTGGTCGGGATGTAGGCCGAGATGTCGTTGGCCTTGGTCTCGATGATCGGCAGGCCGGTCAGCGAGCCGCCACCGAGCTCGTCGGAGAGCTTCGCGCAGCGCTCCAACAATCGCGAGTGCAAGTAGAACACGTCGCCCGGGTAGGCCTCGCGGCCCGGTGGGCGGCGCAGCAGCAGCGAGATCGCGCGGTAGGCCTCGGCCTGCTTGCTCAGGTCGTCGAACACGATCAGCACGTGCTTGCCGTCGTACATCCAGTGCTGGGCGATCGCCGAACCGGTGTACGGCGCAAGCCATTTGAAGCCGGCCGCGTCGGATGCGGGCGCCGCGACGATGGTGGTGTAGTCCATCGCGCCGCCCTCGTCCAGCGCGCGACGGACCGCGGCGATCGTGGTGCCCTTCTGACCGATCGCCACGTAGACGCAACGCACCTGTTTGCGTTCGTCACCCGACTCCCAGTTCTGCCGCTGGTTGAGGATGGTGTCGATGCAGACCGCGGTCTTGCCGGTCTTGCGGTCGCCGATGATCAGCTGCCGCTGACCGCGGCCGATCGGGGTCATGGCGTCGATGGCCTTGATCCCGGTCTGCAGCGGCTCCTTCACGCCCTGACGCTGGACCACCGACGGCGCCTGCAGCTCCAGCGCGCGCCGCACGTCGGTCTCGATGTCCCCGCGCCCGTCGATCGGGTGGCCCAGCGGGTTGACGACCCGGCCCATGAACGCATCGCCGACGGGGACCGACAAGACCTCCCCGGTGCGCTTGACCTGTTGGCCTTCTTCGATTTTCTCGAAATCACCCAGGATGACCGCGCCGACGCTGTGCTCGTCCAGGTTGAGGGCGACGCCGAGGACCCCGCCCGGGAACTCGAGCAGCTCCTGGGTCATGACCGACGGCAGACCCTCGACGTGCGCGATGCCGTCCCCGGCGTCGATGACGGTGCCGACCTCCTCGCGCGAGGTGTCGGCGGTGAAGGAGCTTACGTACTCCTCGATGGCACCCTGGATGTCGTCAGCCGAGATTGTCAACTCTGCCATGGCTTTTCGTCTTCCTACTTGATGATTTGGTTAGTTCGCGTCTAGTCGGGCAATTGGGCCTGGGCCGCGGCCAGGCGAGAGGAGAGCGTCCCGTCGATCACCTCGTCGGCCACGGCGATCAGCAGCCCGCCCAGCAAGTCGGGTTCGATCTGCAGCTGCACCGTCACCGGGTGGGCGTAGATGCGGCTGAGAACTTCGGTGAGACGGGTGCGCTGGTCGTCGCTGAGCCCGGCCGCCGCAGTGACCTGCGCGATGATTTCGCCGCGGCGCGCCACCGCGACTTCCGCCAAGAACTTCACGGCCGCCTCGGCCGGCTCGCCCCTCAGCAGCTCGACGGTCTGGGTCAGCAGTGCCCGCGCGACGGGGTTTACCCGTGTACTTGCGCTCTGTAGCACCTTGCGCAGCAAGCCGATCCGGCCTTCGGCGGGGGAACCGTAGTCGCCCAACAGGATCGCAAGTCGTGGCTGCGCGTCGAGAACCCGGGAAAACCGGAACAGTTGGTCTTCGACCTCGTCGACCCGGTCTTCGCGTTCGGCGACCTCCAGCAACGCTTGCCGCGAAATGTGTT
This sequence comes from Mycobacterium sp. 852002-50816_SCH5313054-b, assembly GCF_001667185.1. GTDB lineage: Bacteria > Actinomycetota > Actinomycetes > Mycobacteriales > Mycobacteriaceae > Mycobacterium. The sequence goes on from NZ_LZIC01000047.1 coordinate 47,212, forward strand.
CGACGGCGTCGACCAAATCCGAATTGGCCGACCAGCGTTCGGAGACCGCGGCCCGCAACACGTCGAGCGTGGCGTCGCCGACCTTGCCGGACACCAGCCGCTCGATCAGCCGGACCCGCGGGGCCGCGTCTTCGGCGGGCACGGTGAGGTAGCGGGTGACCACAATTTCGCGGTCCAGCATTTTGGCCACCTCCACCAACTCGCTGGAGAGGGTGGTAAGAGCCTTGTTGTCGAGGTCCTTGGCGATGGTGCCGAACCGCTCCGAGACGTTGCCCAGCGCCTGCCGGCTGGCCGAGCGCATCTTCGCCATCAACGGGTAGGCGACCTCGGCGGGTGCCGGCGCCATGGCATCCAGATCGTCCAGGAACCGGTCGACGGTGGCCGACCGCTGGTCCGCGTCGGCAACGTAGTTACGCACCAATTCCCCTGCCTGGCGGACGGATTCGTGTCCGAGCTCCAGGCGAAGTTGACGGCTCAGCTGCGCACGGAGCAGCTCGGATTGGCGCGTGCCCTGAGCCCTGATGCGCTCGGCCTCGACACCGGCCTGGCCCTGCAGTTGCTCGGTGATGCGTTCGGAGTCCGACTGGGCCTCTTCGACGACTTGTTCCGCCTCTTCCTTGGCGGCTTGCACGGCCTTGCTGTGGGCCGTGGTTGATTCGGTCAGCCGCTCTGCGGCGGCCGCCGAATCGGCCAACTGCTGGCGCACCAGCTCCTGGCGGGCGGTCATCATTTTGCGCACCGGCGGCACGGCATAGCGCCAGACAATGAACACGATGAGGGCGAAACCGCCCAACTGTCCGAAAAAAGTCGACATCGCTTTACCTTGTCGCGGCGGAGGTGGTGACGTCGACACCGAGGATTCGGCTGGCCAGGGTCGCAGACATGGTCCCCACGTTGGCGCGCAGATCCAGTTCCACGGCGTCCCTCTCCCGTTTCAATTGCTCGGCGGCCAGCTGCAACGTCGCCACCACGTCTTGCTCGGCACTGGCGCGCGCGTCATCAATAACCTTGCGGCCTTCGGCGCGGGCGTCGTCGCGGAGGGATGACGCCTGCACGCGTGCTTCCTTCATGACCTCTTCGTAATCGGCCTGGGCGGCTTCGAACTGCTCGGCCGACTTCTTGTTGTCGGCCTGGGTCTTGGCGACCATGGCGTCGCGTTCGCGCAGCACCTTCAGGATCGGCGGCACCACGAAGGTGCCGATGATGGCGAGCACGATGAGGAAGATCGCCAGCACGAAGAAGAATGTGCCGTTGGGGACGAGGAAGTTGCTCCCCCCCTTGTCTCCCTCTGCTACCGCCTCGCCGGCGGCGAGCACCATGGAGTTCGGGTCACCCATCACAACGAACTACGTGACGGGGGTGGCGAAGACGAACAACGCCATGAACGCCAGGTTGATGAAGTAGGCCGCCTCGACCAGACCGACGGTGATGAAGAACGGCGTGAACAACCGGCCCTGCGCCTCGGGTTGCCGGGCGATGCCCGAAACCAGCGCATTACCGGCAATACCGTCACCGATGCCGGCTCCGATTGCGCCGCCGCCCATGATGATCCCACCGCCGATGAGTGCACCGGCAGCGATAGTGGGGTCCATTCTTTCCTCCTTTGTCCAGCTTTATCTTGTTGGCTTATCTGGTGGTGAGTGGGCTAGTCGTGGTGGTCCTCCAGCTCCATGGCTTGGCTGAAGTACAAGATGGTCAGGATCGAGAAGATGAACGCCTGGATCGCCCCGACGAACAGGTCGAACGATTTCCACACCGCGTTGGGTAACCACATGATGTACGGCGGGAACATCGCGATCAGCGCCACCAGGATGCCGCCGGCGAAGATATTGCCAAAGAGTCGGAGCGACAACGAAATCGGCTTCGCCAATTCTTCGACCAGGTTGATCGGCGCCAGGAACGCCACGTGCCCCTTGAGGACCTTGATCGGGTGCCCGATGATGCCGCGGCGCCAGATCCCGGCCACGTGGTAGCAGACGAATACGAAAAGGGCCAGCGCCAGAACGTAATTGATGTCCGCCGCCGCCGACTTGAGCAACTCGGTGGTGTGACCGGATTTGTCGGTGTACTGCAGCGGCAGCACCGACAACCAGTTCGAGATCAGGATGAACACGAAGATCGTCACCGCCAACGGCAACACGAACGGCGCGATTCGCATCCCGATGGCGCTTTCGATCTGGTTGCGCATCTGTATGGTGAGCGCCTCCCAGAACAGTTGGACTCCGCTGGGAACACCGCTCGACGTGATCTTGGCGCGCAGGAAGAAGGCCAGGGCGAGCACGATCACCGCGGCGAGCGCGGTCGCCAGCACTGTGTCGGTGTTGACCGTCAGCCCGAGCCACTTCGCGGTGGTGTGCTCGCCGACCTCGATCTGGGAACCCGCCAGGATCGTCTCAATCATCGCTGGTGCTCCTTCCGTCCGACCCGTCCGGGCTCAGGGATGGGGCCGGCTCGCCCGCCCGCAGCTTCTTCCAGACCGGCAGCGCTGTGGACGCAACCAAGAGCACCTGGAAGAGCGCCAGACCGAACATCGCGCCCAAGCCATTCGGCCGGAAAACGAAGGCAATGATCAGCGCGACGATGGTGATGATCGCCAACCTCGTCGCCGAATTGACTGCCATCGAGCTTTTCAGAGGGTGGTCTTTCGCGGTGATCAACGCGACCGAACGCCGCACGAGCAGCGCGTTGAGCAAACCCAAGAGCAACCCCACACCGAAGAACACGCCGAGCATGAGGCGGCCGGACAATCCGGCGCCGAGGATCGCCAGCGCGGTGATGCCCACGCTGATCACAAACAGCCGAAGCGGACGGAAAGCAACAGAGGGAAACACCAACGGCGCGTCCTGCGCTGGTGTCGTCACTGCAGCACCTCAATCCCAGATAGTGAAGCGGGAGACCCCCAACCGACCGATCGGTGGCCCGCCGAGCGTATCGCACGTCACAGGGCCATCACCCAAGGGGTAGCTCCCTACGTCGGTCACGAATCGGCGCGCTCGGACAGGCATCCGACGCGCTGGCTGGCCGGCAACCCTCAAGGTCTCTTTTTGGGGTTCTACCTGCACCTTACCATACGATCGGCACCGCTACTACCGGGTGTCGTAGGCGCGTTTCGTCAGTCCAAGTCCAGGTCTTGGTAGTCGTCGCGGCGGCGCAGGAGCGGGATCGCCGTGGCCACTCCGGCGACCACGATTGCGCCCAGCATGACCGCGCCGGTGTCGCGCGGATTGAAAAAGATGGTGCTTGCCGCGCCGAACGCGACAATGCCCACCCAGAGATAGATCAGCAGCACCACCCGGCGATGCGAATGCCCGATTTGCAGCAACCGATGATGCAGGTGCATTTTGTCCGGGCTGAATGCGCTGCGGCCCGCGCGGGTGCGGCGCACGATCGCCAGTAAAAGGTCGAGCATCGGCACGAAAATGACGGCCACCACCAGCAGGAACGGTGACAGCAGAGCAAACACGTCACGGGCGCCGTAGGCGTTCTGCGAGACGGGGCCGGCGGCGGTGGTGGCGGCCGCGGCGATCATCAGGCCGATCAGCATCGAGCCGGAATCGCCCATGAAGATTTTGGCCCGATGGAAGTTGTGCGGCAAGAACCCCAGACAGGCCCCCGCGATCACGACGGAGATGACGGCGGGCGGATAGAACAACACGTCGCCGCCGTGGTCACGCAGCAGGCCGACCGAGAACATGCAGATCGCCATCGCCATGATGAGTCCCAGCCCGGCGGCCAGGCCGTCGAGCCCGTCGACGAAGTTCATCGCGTTGACGAACGACACGGTCAGCGCCAGGGTGAGCAGGATCGACGACGCCTGGTCCAGCACGATGGTGCCGACGCCGCCGATGGGGATGTACAGGACGCTCCACGCGACGCCCATGGTGACGAGCACGCTGGCCGCGGTGATCTGGCCGGCGAACTTGGTCAGGGCGTCCAGACCCCAGCGGTCGTCGATCAGGCCGATGCCCACGATCACGGCGGCCGCCACCAGGACGGCGGGCATGCCGGTGGAGTAGACGAATCCGCGGGTGAGCGCCGGGAGTTGCCAGGCCAGGAAGACGGCCGAGACAACGCCGACGAACATCGCGAGCCCGCCCATGCGCGGGGTGGGCGTCACGTGCACGTCGCGCTCCCGCGGGTAGGCGACCGCTCCCAGCCGGGTGGCCAGCACCCGCACCGGGCCCGTCGCGAAGTAGGTGATGATGGCCGCGGTGAGGCCGACCAGTGCGAGCTCGCGCAGCGGGACACCGGTGCCGCGATCGGACAGGGCGAGCAGACCACCGGCAAGGCTGGACACCAACGAGACCGTACTGCACCAAGCTGAGACGAGATTGGCCGGTTGCGCTAGGCGATCAGGCTTCCCGCGTCCATGCCAAGCACTTCCGCGATCCGCTCGGCGCTCACGGGACCGGCGCGCAGGATGCGCGGGGTGTCATCGGTCAGGTCGACGATCGTGGAGGCGGCCTGCTGCTGCGCCGGGCCCGCGTCGAGATAGACGTCGACCAGGTCGCCGAGTTGACCGCGCGCCTCGGCGGCGTCGACCGCGGGCGGGCGCCCGGAGACGTTCGCGCTGGACACTGCCATGGGCCCGACCTCGCGCAGCAGCTCGATGGCGACCGGTTGCAACGGCATCCGCAGCATCACGGTGCCCCGGGCGTCGCCGAGGTCCCACTGCAACGACGGCGCCTGCCGCACCACCAGGCTCAGCGCACCGGGCCAGAAGGCCCGGATCAGGTCGCGTGCGCCGTCGGGCATCGTGTAGACCAGGCCCTCGATGGTGTGCCAGGAGCCGACCAGCACGCCGACCGGCATGTCGCGGCCCCGCCCCTTCGCCGCGAGCAGCGCCGCTACCGCGGCGCTGTCGAACGCGTCGGCGCCGATGCCGTACACGGTGTCGGTGGGCAGCACGACGAGCCGGCCGCTTTTCAGAGCCCCCGCGGCCGACGTGATTCCGAGCGAGCGCTCGTCGGGGTTGGCGCAGTCGAAGACGGAGGTCAAGACGGCTCCCCTCGCCGGGCCGTCACGAACCTCGGCCGCCCGGTCAGATCGCGGCGGGCCTCGATCTCTTCGAAAACACCTGTGCTGCTGAGCAATTCGACTGTCCGCGCGGCCGTTTTGTCGTCATGCTCGACGCCGAAGAGTCCGCCCGGGCGCAGCCAGCGCCCCGCGAGGCGGATGACGGCGCCGATCACCGCCATCCCGTCGGCCCCGCCGAACACCGCGTGCGGCGGATCGTGTTGCGCCACTTCGGCTGCCACGGCGCTGCCGTCGGGAACGTAGGGCGGGTTGGACACCACCAGGTCGACCAGTCCGTCGAGCTCGGTAAGCGCTTCGATTGCGGTGATGTCGGCGCGCACCAGCTCCACGGCGGTGCCCTCGGTGTTGTGCCGCGCGTAGGCCAGGGCCGCGTCGGAGTCGTCGATGCCGATGACCCGCGCGCCGGGCCGGTGGCGGGCCAGGGCCACCGCCAAAGCGCCCGAGCCGGTGCACAAGTCGACGATCACCGGCCGCGCGCCCAGCGGCTGCGCGGTGGCCCACTCCAGCATGGCCTCGGTCTCCGGGCGCGGGATGAACACGCCGGGACCCACCCGCAGTGTCACCGGCCCGAACGCCGCCGTCCCGGTGAGGTGCTGCAACGGAACTCGCTGCGAGCGCGCGGCGACGATGTCGCGGTAGCGCCCGAGGAATTCGTCGTCGGGCGCCTCGATCAGGGTCAGCCGGCCGCGTTCGGCGCCGACCAGGTGGGCGGCCAACTCCTCGGCGTCGTAGCGGGCGGAATCGATCCCGGCTTCGGCGAGTTGCGCCGCAGCCGAGTCGATCGCGCGCCGCAGGTGAGTCATGCCTGTTGCAACCGCGCTTGCTTGTCGGCGGCGCCCAACGCGTCGAACAACGCGTCGAGGTCGCCGTCGAGCACCTGGTCCAGATTGTGTGCCTTGAAACCGATTCGGTGATCGGTGAGCCGGTTCTCCGGGAAGTTGTAGGTGCGGATCCGTTCGCTGCGGTCCACGGTGCGGACCTGGCTGGCGCGATCGGCCGACGCGTCGGCCAGCGCCTTTTCCTCGGCCAGGGCCTGCAGCCGAGCCGCCAGCACCTGCATGGCGCGGGCCTTGTTCTGCAGCTGGGACCGTTCGTTTTGGCAGGTGACGACGATTCCGGTGGGCAGGTGCGTGATCCGCACCGCCGAGTCGGTGGTGTTGACGCCCTGGCCGCCCTTGCCCGACGAGCGGTAGACGTCGATGCGCAGATCCGACTCGTCGATCTGCACCTCGCCGACTTCCTCCGGCTCAGGATAGACCAGCACACCTGCTGCCGAAGTATGCACGCGCCCTTGCGATTCCGTCACCGGAACCCGTTGCACCCGGTGGACGCCGCCCTCGAACTTCATCCGCGACCACACGCCGTCGGCGATGTCGCCCTTGCTGCCGATGGCCAGCGTCGCGTCCTTATAACCGCCCAGATCCGAGGTGGTTTCGTCCAGCACCGTGACCGTCCAGCCGTGCCGTTCCGCATAGCGGATGTACATCCGGGCCAGATCGGCGGCGAACAACGCCGATTCCTCGCCGCCCTCACCGGATTTGACCTCGAGCACGATGTCGTCGGCGTCATGGGGATCGCGGGGGGCCAGCATGTCCGTGAGTTGGGTGTCCAACTCGGCGACCCGTGCCTCCAGTTCGGGCACCTCGTCGGCGAAGGACTCGTCGTCGGCGGCGAACTCGCGGGCGGTGTCGAGGTCGCCGCGCGCGGCCGCCAGCTTGCGGTAGGTGGCGACGATCGGGGCCAACCGGGCGAACCGGCGGCCGGCCTTGCGGGCCTCGTCGGGATTGCTATGCAGTTCGGGGTCGGACAGCCGCTGCTCGAGCGCGGCGTGTTCGGCCAGCAGCACGTCGATGGTCTGTACCGGCTGCGTCATCTCACACCTCCTGCCCCGAACACGAACCGACGCCCGGCCTGTGCACCATTGGGCACAGTACGGGCGTCGGTAAGCCAGCTATTTGTCGATCGACTCGCCGTTGTCGGCCGCGGCCTTGCGCTTGCCGTAGCGCTTCTCGAAGCGAGCCACCCGGCCGCCGCTGTCGAGGATCTTCTGCTTGCCGGTGTAGAAGGGGTGGCACTGCGAACAGACCTCGACGTGGATCTGACCTCCCGGCTTGGTGCTGCGCGTGGTGAAGGTGTTGCCACACCCACAGTGCACGGTGGTCTCACCGTAGGCGGGGTGAATATCAGCTTTCATCATGTCCTCTTCGATCGTTTGCGCCCCGGCGCGAACTCCTGGGACCTGAACTGGTCCTCGGGGGTAGTCGACCGTCGATTATGCCAGGTCAACCTACATCAGCCCAAACGCGGAGCCGCCCCTGCGCATTCCCGGCTGGTTGGGGCCGGGCGTCGCGCCGAAACATAAGCCATTGCGACTCCGCCCGGGGCATTGTCAAGTGCGCGGTTTATGTGTCGCGGTAGACGCGGCTTTTTGCGCCGCGGGTCCACAGCACGCCGCCGCCGGGGGCGGCGCCCCGCGCGGTCAGCTCGCGCTTGAGGATCTTGTTGGTCGCCGTCGTCGGCAGCCGATCGGTGAGCCAGACGTAGCGGGGCCACGCCTTGGGCGACAGGTCGGGCTGGGCGGCGAGGAACTGGCCAAACTCCTCGGGCGTCAGCCGCGCGTTGTCGGCGAGCACCATCGCCGCCATCACCTGGTCGCCGACGTGTTCGTCGGGCACCGCGTACACCGCGACGTGGCTGACCGGGGCCAACCGCTGCAGAATCCGCTCGATGGGCGCCGTGGTCATGTTCTCGCCGTCGACGCGCAGCCAGTCGCCGCTGCGCCCGGCGAAGTAGATCCACCCGTCGGCGTCGCGGTAGGCCAGGTCGCCGGACCAGAACATGCCATGTCGAAGGCGCTCGTCGGTGGCTTGGGGGTCGTTGTAGTAGCCGGAGAACAGACCCGCGCCGGTGGTGTTGACCAGCTCCCCTATCGCCTCGTCGGCGTTGGTCAGGGCCCCGTCCCCGTCGAAGGCGGCGGGCGGGCACTCGGCCAATGTGTCCGGGTTGTAGATGGCCACCCCGGGGAAGCCGCGGCCCAGCGACCCGGGCGGGCAGCCGTCCTCGCGGGTGATGACGATCGCGGCCTCGGTGGACCCGAAGCCGTCCCACACCGTGCAGTCGAACCGCCGGCTGAACTCGGCGATGTCGCGATCGCTCGCCTCGTTGCCGACGGCGACCCGCAGCGGATTGTCGCGGTCGTCGGCCCGCTCCGGCGTGGCCAGCACGAAGGCCAGCGGTTTGCCGACGTAGTTCATGAAGGTCGCGCCGTAGTGGCGCAGGTCGGGCAGCAGCCCGGACGCCGAGAACGTCGCGGGGACCATCGCCGCGCCGGCGCCCACCCCCACGCTCCAACCGGCGAAGAGGGCGTTGGCGTGGAACAGGGGCATCGACAGGTAGCAGACGTCGGAGGCGTCGAGACCGAACCGCGCGATCAACGTGGCGCCGGCGAACAGCACGGTGAGGTGGGTGACCTGCACCGCCTTGGGCTCGCCGCTGGTGCCCGAGGTGAACATCATCATGAACGTGTCGGTGGGGGCGACCTCGCGATGCGGGGCCAGCGGCCCGGCGCGCTCCAGCAGGGCCGCCCAGGACCCGCCGGACACGTCGAACACCTGCACACCAGGCAGGTCCTGGCCGTCGAGCAGCGCTTTGTGCCCCGGATCGATCAACAGGATCTGGCAATGGGCGTGCAGGATGTCCCTGGCCAGCGCGGCGCCGCGGCGGGTGTCGTTGACGCCGCACAGCACGTAGCCGCCGAGCGCGGCCGACGCCATGGCGGTCAGCATCTCGGGGGTGTTGCCCAGCAGGGCGCCGACGTGCAGCGGACGGTCCGGGTCGGCGGCCCGGATGACGGCGGCCGCGGTGGTGGCGGCGTCGGCCAGGTACTCACGCCAGGTCCAGACCCGGTCGCCGTACTTCAGCGCCGGCGTGTCCTGGTCTACGCGCTCACGAAGCAGTTGCTGCAGCGTGTCCGCCACAGCTTGCGAGGCTAGTCGTTGTCCATCGACCCCGGGGTCGTCTTGGACACCTGCACCAGGAACTCGTAGTTCGTCTTCGTCTTGCGCAGCTGCGACATCAGCAGGTCGATGGCCTGGTGCGGGTCCAGACCCGACAGCACGCGACGCAGCTTGTGCACGATGCCGAACTCGTCGGGCGACAGCAGCAGCTCGTCCTTGCGGGTGCCGGAGGGGTTCACGTCGACCGCCGGGAAGACCCGCCGTTCGGAGATCTTGCGGTCCAGCTTGAGCTCGGCGTTACCGGTGCCCTTGAACTCCTCGAAGATGACCGTGTCACCGGTGGACCCGGTCTCGACCATCGCGGTGGCGATGATGGTCAGCGACCCGCCTTCCTCGATGTTGCGGGCGGCGCCCAGGAAGCGCTTGGGCGGATACAGCGCGGTGGAGTCGACACCGCCGGACAGGATCCGGCCCGATGCGGGCGACGCGTTGTTGTACGCGCGGCCCAGGCGGGTGATCGAGTCCAGCAGGACCACGACGTCCTTGCCCTGCTCGACGAGGCGCTTGGCCCGCTCGATCGCAAGCTCTGCTGCCTGGGTGTGATCGGACGGCGGCCGGTCGAAGGTCGAGGCGATGACCTCGCCCTTGACCGAGCGCGTCATGTCGGTGACCTCCTCGGGCCGCTCGTCGACGAGGACGACCATGAGGTGGCATTCCGGGTTGTTCTTGGCGATCGCGTTGGCGATGTCCTGCAGGATCGTCGTCTTACCGGCCTTGGGGGGCGAGACGATCAGCGCGCGCTGACCCTTGCCGATCGGCATGATCAGGTCGATGACCCGGGTGGTCAGCCGGTCGGGGGTGGTTTCCAGGCGAAGCCGCTGATTGGGGTACAACGGCGTCAGCTTGTTGAAATCTGGCCGCTTCTTGGCGTCCTCGACGGAGCCCCCGTTGACGCTGTCCAGGCGCACCAGCGGGTTGAACTTCTGCCGCTGGTTGGGTTGCTCGCCGTCCCGGGGCACCCGCACCGCGCCGGTCACCGCGTCGCCGCGGCGCAGGCCGTTCTTGCGCACCATGTTCATCGAGACGTACACGTCGTGCGGGCCGGCCAGGTAGCCGGAGGTGCGCACGAAGGCGTAATTGTCGAGAACGTCAAGGATTCCGGCGACCGGCTGGACGACGTCGTCTTCGCGCAGTTCGGCGTCGGGGCCATCGCCCGAGCGCTCGCCGCGCCGCCTGCGGTCGCGGTCGCGGAATCGGCGTCCCCGCCGGCCCTGGCGGCCCTCGCCGTCGTCGTCCTGTTGGTTCGAGGCACCGCGTGACTGCTGGCCGCCCGAACCCTGGTCGCCGCCGGAGTCTTGGCCCCGGTCGTCGGTTTTGGTGTCCCGTTGGCCCCCTTGGCGTTTCTCCGCGTCGGGATTGCCTCCGCCCTTCCGGGTGCCGGAGTCCTCGCGGTCCTGCTCCTCGTGCGTGCGACCGGGCGATCCCGTGTCGCGGTTGGCGTTGCGCCGTTCCCGGCGCGGCGCCTCGGTGGAGCCGTTGTTTTCCGCTGGGGCCGCGGGCGCGTCGGCCGGCGCTTCGGCGGTGTCGGTCTTGTCGGATTTGCCGCCGTCCGCCGGGGCGGCCGGGGCCGAAGTCCCATTGGCCTGCCCCCTGATTTCCTTGATCGCGGCGATGAGTTCGTTCTTGCGCATCCCCGACGTCCCCTTGACGCCGACCTGGTTAGCCAGCGCCCGCAGCTCGGGCAGCACCATGGCGGACAGGGAGCCGGTCGAGGCGGTGGTTTTGACATCGGGACTGTCTGTGGTCACGGCGTCCGGCACCGGATTGCTACCGGTGCTTTCGCCCGCCGTGAAGAGGTCCGTATCAGTCACGGATTTCCTTTCTTCCCCCGCTGATCTGGTCATACGGGGGGTCGTTGCATTCAGCCAAATTGCCGAGTGCGCCCAATCATCGACTCTGCGACGGTGATCGCCCGGGATCATCGGAGAAGACGGCGAACCTCGTTTACGAGAAGAATTGGTGTTGTCCTAGCGGCAAGGCAGTATGTGTGCAGATGCAGATGCTGCGATTGCTGGACGGCTCCGAGGATAACCTGCATCCCTGCCGGAAGCAAGCAAACCCTCCGGCCACGCTGTGGATTAACCGGCGACGGTGACGCCCGGGCTCCAGCGAACTCCTTCGCCGGCGGTCATCTTCATCAGGGTAAATCCGTGTGCGGCCCCGTACTCCAGCGCTTCCGGGGGTAACTCCGGCTCCGTGCTCAGTGCGATGAGGCTGGGACCGGCCCCAGAAAGCGTCGCCGCTATGCTATGACGCCGCAGCACTCGCAAATATTCCGCCGATCCCCGCATCGCGGGGGCGCGTTGCGGTTGGTGCAGCACGTCCTCGGTGGCCGGCATCAGCAGATCCGGCCGTTCGGTGAGGGCGACGACCAGCAGTGCGGCGCGGCTGACGTTGAAACTCGCGTCTTCGTGGCTGACCCGGCTGGGCAGCAGCACGCGGGTCTCGGCGGTCAGCGAGCGTTCCTCGGGAATCGCGCAGAACAGCCGGATGTCCGGGTGCAGCCGCAGCGGCACAGCCGAATACCGGGGCTCGGCGCCGGTGCGGTCCGTCCACGACACCACCGCACCGCCCAGCACCGCGGCCGCGGCGTTGTCGGGATGCCCCTCGAATTCCGAGCACAACTGGATCAGCCGATCGACGCTCAGCGGTGTCGAATCCGTTTGCGCCACAAGCCCGTTCACCGCCGCCAGGCCCCCGACGACGGCCGCCGCCGACGAACCGAGGCCGCGGGAATGCGGGATGGCGTTGCGGCAGCGCACCACCAGGCCGGGGGCGCCCGCCCCGACGGCGCGCAGCCCGTGCTGGATGGCGCGCACCACCAGGTGTTCGGCGTCCAGCGGTACCTGCCCGGCGCCCTCGCCCTCGACCACCACGACCAGGCCGGAATCCGTTGTCTCCACGACGACTTCGTCGCAGAGGCTCAATGCCAGACCGATGCTGTCGAACCCCGGACCGAGGTTGGCGCTGGACGCCGACACCGCGGCGCTCGCCACCAGCCCGGCGGGCAGCATCTGGGCGTTCATTTCTTACGCGAGACCCAATCGCTCGACGACGAGCACCGGGTCCACCGGCAACGCGGACACGGTCGGCATGTCCTTCAGCGCGGTGTCGGGATCCTTGAGGCCGTTGCCGGTCACCGTGCACACCACCGACGACCCGCGCACCACCCAGCCGTCGTCGACGGCCTTGAGCAGCCCCGCGATGCTGGCCGCGGATGCGGGCTCGACGAAGACGCCCTCGGAGGCGGCCACCAGGTGGTACGCCGCCAGGATCTCCTCGTCGGTGACGGCCAGGAAGCGCCCGTCGGACTGCTGCTGGGCGGCGACGGCGGCCGTCCATGACGCCGGGGCGCCGATGCGGATCGCGGTCGCGATGGTCTCCGGGTGGCTGACCGGTTTGCCGAGCACCAGGGGGGCCGCGCCGGCGGCCTGGGCCCCGAGCATCCGGGGCAGCTTGTCGATGATGCCTTCCTGGTGGTACTCGGTGTAGCCCTTCCAGTACGCGGTGATGTTGCCGGCGTTGCCGACCGGAAGGGCGTGCACGTCCGGCGCGGCGCCCAGCGCGTCGACGATCTCGAACGCGGCGGTCTTCTGCCCCTCGATGCGCACCGGGTTGACCGAGTTCACCAGCGAGATGGTCGGGAAGTCGGCGGCCATCTTGCGGGCCAATTCCAGGCAGTCGTCGAAGTTGCCGTCGATCTGGATGATCTTGGCGCCGTGCATCACCGCCTGTGCCAGCTTGCCCATCGCGATCTTGCCCTGCGGGATCAGCACCGCGCAGGTGATCCCGGCGCGCGCCGCGTATGCGGCGGCCGAGGCCGAGGTGTTGCCGGTGGAGGCGCACAGCACGGCCTGCTGGCCGCGGGCCAGGGCGTCGGTGACGGCCATCGTCATGCCCCGGTCCTTGAACGAGCCGGTCGGGTTGAGGCCCTCGACCTTGAGATGGACGGTGCAGCCGGTCCTTTCGGAGAGCCGGGTCGCGGCGATCAGCGGGGTACCGCCCTCGAGCAGGGTGACCGGGGTCCAGTCGTCGCCGACCGGCAACCGGTCGCGGTACGCCGCGATCACTCCCGGCCAGGGTTGATGGGTGGCCGTCCGGGCAGCGCTCACAGGCCGTTTCCTTCCAATCGCAGCACGCTTGTCACGCTCTGCACGACATCCAAATCGGCCAGCGCATGGACGGTTTCGGAAAGCGCGGCGTCGGTGGCGGTGTGGGTGACCACCACGACCCGGGCCCCCACCCGTCGGCCGTCCTCGTCCACCATGCCTTCCTGGCGAACCTCGGCGATGCTCACCGCGCGCTTGGCGAATTCCGCCGCCACGGCGGACAACACGCCCGGCTCGTCGGCGACGTTCATGCTGACGTAGTAGCGGGTGGAGATGAGACCCATTGGGGCGATGGGGAGTTGGGCGTACCTCGACTCCTTGGGGCCGCGGCTGCCCAGCACCCGGTTGCGCGCGGCCATCACCAGGTCGCCGGTGACCGCCGAGGCGGTGGGCGCGCCGCCCGCCCCCTGGCCGTAGAACATCAGCCGTCCCGAGGCCGCGGCCTCCACCACCACCGCGTTGAACGCGCCGTTGACCGTGGCGAGCGGATGCGACAGCGGCACCAGCGCGGGATAGACGCGCGCCGAAACCCGTTGCTGGCCATCGTCGCCGGTGATCCGCTCGCAGATGGACAGCAGCTTGATGGTGCACCCGAGGGCGCGCGCGGACGCGAAGTCGGCCGGGGTGATCTTGGTGATGCCCTCGCGATAGACGTCGTCGGCGTGCACCCGGGTGTGAAAGGCGATGGACGCCAAAATCGCGGCCTTGGCGGCGGCGTCGTAGCCTTCGACGTCGGCGGTGGGATCGGCCTCGGCGTAGCCCAGCGCGCCGGCGTCGGCCAGGGCGCTGTCGTAGTCCGTGCCGGTGCTGTCCATCGCGGACAGGATGTAGTTGGTGGTGCCGTTGACGATGCCGGCCACCCGCAGCACCGTGTCGCCGGCCAGCGACTGGGTGAGCGGGCGGATGACCGGAATCGCACCCGCGACCGCAGCCTCGAAATACAGGTCGACGTGGGCGTTTTCGGCCGCCTGCGCCAGCTCCCCGGTGGAGGTGGACAGCAGCGCCTTGTTGGCGGTGACGACGGACTTGCCGTGCTCCAGCGCGGACAGGATCGCCTTGCGCGCCGGCTCCACCGGTCCCATCACCTCGACGACGATGTCGACGTCCTCGCGGCAGACCAGCTCTTCGATGTTGTTGGTCAGCAGGCCGATCGGAACGCCGCGGTCGGCCGCGACGCGCCGCACCCCGATCCCGCGCAGCACCAGCGGCGCGCCGACGCGGGCGGCCAGGTCCTCGGCGCTGTCCTCGATGATGCGGACGACCTCGCTGCCGACGTTGCCCAACCCGAGTACCGCTACGCCGACGGCCTTTTCGTCACCGGGCACGGGTCACCTCACTTCCAGACTCAGCAGGTCGTCGACCGTTTCCCGGCGCAGGATCAGCCGTGCGCGCCCCCCGCGCACGGCCACCACGGCGGGGCGGCCGATCATGTTGTAACGGCTCGACAGCGAATAGCAGTAGGCGCCGGTGGCGGCGACCCCGAGCAGGTCGCCCGGCTGCAGGTCGCCCGGAACCCAGGTGTCGCGAACGACGATATCGCCCGTCTCGCAGTGCTTCCCGACGATACGGGCTAGCTCCGCCGGTGCGTCGCTGGTGCGCGAGACCAGCCGCGCGTCGTACTGCGCGTCGTAGAGCGCAGTGCGGATGTTGTCGCTCATGCCGCCATCGACGCTGACGTAACGCCGGTGCGCCGTGGCGCTCACGTCCACGTCCTTGACGGTGCCGACCTCGTACAGCGTGATGGTGCCGGGCCCGGCGATCGCGCGCCCCGGCTCGACGACGAGTGTCGGGGTGGGCAGTCCGACGGCCGCCGACTCGTTGCGCACGATGGCGCTCAGCTTGGCCGCCAGTTCGGCCATCGGCGGCGGGTCGTCGGGCGCCAGGTACGAGATGCCAAAGCCGCCACCGAGATCGACCGTCGAGAGCTGGGCCGTCTTGTCGACGCCGAATTCCGCGACGATGTCGTGCAGCAGGCCGATGACGCGGTGCGCGGCCAGCTCGAAGCCGTCGACGTCGAAGATCTGCGAGCCGATGTGGCTGTGCAACCCGACCAGCCGCAGGTGATCGGTGTCGAACACCCGGCGCACCGCCGCCATTGCCGCGCCGCTGGCCACCGACAGCCCGAACTTCTGGTCCTCGTGCGCGGTGGAGATGAACTCGTGGGTGTGCGCCTCGACCCCGACGGTGAGCCGCACGAGCACGTCCTGAACGATGCCCGCCTCCCCCGCGATCGCGTCGAGGCGTTCGATCTCGATCATTGAGTCCAGCACGATGTGGCCGACCCCGGCCTTGACGGCGGCGGTCAGCTCCGCGACGGATTTGTTGTTGCCGTGGAAGATCATCCGCTCCGGCGGGAAGTCGGCGTGCAGCGCGACGGCCAGTTCCCCGCCGGTCGATACGTCGAGCGAGAGGCCCTCCTCGTTGATCCAGCGCGCTACCTCGGTGCACAGGAACACCTTGGCGGCGTAGTGCACGTTGTGGCCGCCGCCGAAGGCCGCTGCCAGGTCGGCGCAGCGGGAGCGGAAGTCGTCCTCGTCGATGACGAACAGCGGGGTCCCGTACTCCTGGGCGAGCTGCGTCACGGGTACGCCGCCGATGACCGCGGCTCCGTCTTCGTCGCGAGTTGTGCTGCGCGGCCACACGTTCGGCGCCAGCCGCAGCAGCTCCTCGGGGGATTGCGGGCGGGGCGGGCTCTCGGCGTGACGCGCCTCGTCGGCGTGCCGGGGACCGGCGGGATGGACGTTCACATTCGCTCCGGGGCGCTGACGCCGAGGATCGTCAGCCCGTTGGCGATGACCTGGCGGGCGGCCTGGCATAGCGCCAGGCGCGCGGTGTGCAGGTCGGTGGGCTGCTCGTCGCCCTGCGGCAGCACCCGGCACGAGTCGTAGAACCGGTGGTAGTCGCCGGCGAGGTCTTCGAGGTAGCGGGATATCCGGTGCGGTTCCCTCAGCGCGGCAGCGGTTTTCAGCACCCGCGGGAATTCGCCGATCGAGCGCAGCAGTGTGCCCTCCTTGTCGTGGGTGAGCAGCTCGAGGTGGGCGGTGTCGGGAACCAGGCCGAGCTCGGCGGCGTTGCGGGCCAGCGCCGACAGCCGGGCGTGCGCGTACTGCACGTAATAGACCGGGTTTTCGTTGGACGCCGAGGACCATAGCGCCAGGTCGATGTCGATGGCGGTGTCCACCGACGAGCGGATCAGGCTGTAGCGCGCCGCGTCGACGCCGATCGCCTCGACCAGGTCGTCGAGGGTCAGCACGGTCCCGGCCCGCTTGCTCATCCGGACCGGCTGGCCGTCGCGGACGAGGTTGACCAGCTGACCGATGAGCACCTCGACGGTGGCCGGGTCCTCGCCGAACGCGGCGGCCACGGCCTTGAGCCGGGCGATGTAGCCGTGGTGGTCGGCGCCGAGCATGTAGATGCACAGGTCGAAGCCGCGCTGCCGCTTGTCCAGGTAGTAGGCGATGTCGGCGGCGATGTAGGCCGGCTTGCCGTCGCTCTTGATCACGACGCGGTCCTTGTCGTCGCCAAAAGCGCTGGTGCGCAACCAGGTTGCGCCGTCCTTTTCGTAGACGTTGCCGGTCTCGCGCAGCCTGGCGATGGCCTGGTCGACGCGGCCGCTGGTGTGCATCGAGTCTTCGTGGGTGTAGACGTCGAAGTCGGTGCCGAACTCGTGCAGCGACTCCTTGATGTGGGTGAACATCAGGTCGACGCCGATTTGCCGGAAGGTCTCGTGCATCTCGGCGTCCGGCAGGCTCAGCGCGTCGGGCGCCTTCTGCAGGATCTGCGCGGCGATGTCGTTGATGTAGGCGCCGGCGTAGCCGTCGGCGGGTGTCGGTTCGCCCTTGGCCGCGGCGATCAGCGAGCTGGCGAACCGGTCGATCTGGGCGCCGTGGTCGTTGAAGTAGTACTCGCGCACCACGTCGGCGCCCTGGGTGGCCAGCAACCGGCCCAGCGCGTCGCCGACCGCGGCCCAGCGGGTGCCGCCGATGTGGATCGGACCCGTCGGGTTGGCCGAGACGAATTCCAGGTTGATCTTCTGCCCGGCCAGCTCGTCCGAGAAGCCGAACGTGTCACCGGCGTCGAGGACGTCGTTGACGATCTTGGCCTGCGCCGACGCCTGGAGGCGCATGTTGATGAAGCCCGGCCCGGCCACCTCGGCCTCGGCGATGCCGTCGGCTTGTGACAGCTTTTCGGCCAGCCAACCGGCCAGCTCGCGCGGGTTGGCGCCCACCTTCTTGCCCAGCTGCAGCGCCAGGTTGCTGGCGTAGTCGCCGTGCTCGGGGTTGCGTGGCCGCTCCACCGTGACCGTCGCCGGCAACGCGGCAGCGTCCAGCCCGCGCTCGGCAAGCACCGCGGCAGCGGTGGCTTTGAGCAGCTCAGCCAGGTCAGCGGGGGTCACGAGCGTCCATCCTATTGGCTCAGGTCCCCCCGGCCCGAATCTATTGCAGCTGGCAGCGCGACCGTAGGGCGAGCTCAGCTCGTTCAGGGCCGGGCTACCCAGCCTGCGGGGCCGCTATCGGCTGGCGCGAGCAGCCTCGATGGGAACGATGCCCACCAGCCGGTCGCCGCGGACAACGTGGTAGGCGTCATACCGATCGACGGTGGGGTCGCAGTGCGGGGTGGCGAATTCCACCCGTTCCCCGAGGGTGACGGGTGGGCCGGCGGGCCGGGTGAGCGCACCGTGCTCGTCGCCGAAAAACATGTACGTCGAGGCGCCGAACCGTCCGCCGGCCGGGCGCGGCATGGGGCCGTCCGTCGCGAAAGCCTTGAGACCGGCGTCGACGGTGACGATCCCGTCGGCGTTGGCGCTCACCACCTGGCTCGAAACCCGCAAGCTGGTTTCGAAGGCCCCATCGGCGTCGTCACCCAGTGCGTCGCAGTACTGGGCGTCCATGAACACATACGAGCCCGGCTGCAGTTCGTTGAGGACGCCCGAGTCCAGATCGGCCGCGACGGTTCCGGTGCCGCCGCCAGTGATGATGCCGACCCGGTGACCGGCGGTTCGAATCGCGTCGAGCACGCGCGAAAGCCGCTCCATGCCGACACGGACGGCTTCACAACGCTTGCGGAAGCCGGCGATGTGCTGCCAGTGACCGCCGTAGCCCTGAACGCCGGCCAGCGTCAGCCCCTTGCACCGGTGGACGTGCTCGGCCAACGCCACCGCTTGTTCCGGGCCGGAAACGCCCGTGCGGCCGAGCCCGACGTCGACGTCGATGAGGACATTGACGTGGATGCCGCGGCGGCACGCTTCCCCGCTCAGCGCGGTCACCGGATCGGGATGATCCACCACACATGTAAATCCGGTGTCGATCGCCGCGACGTCGCACAGCCGCGTCGGCATCGCCGGATCGGCGACCGGCGACGTCAGGAGAATGCCGCCCGCGCCGGCCGCCGAAAGCGCCTCGGCCTCACCGATTTTGGCGCAGCAGATCCCTACGGCGCCGGCCGCGATCTGCTTTCTGGCGATCCAGGCGCATTTGTGCGTCTTGGCGTGCGGACGCAGCGCGACCTGGTCACGCGTCCGCTCGGCCATTCGGCGGATGTTGGCGTCCAGCGCCGCCTCGTCCAGGATCAGTGCCGGCGTCGGCAGGCGGAAACGTGAGTTCGGCTCGCCAATCATGGCTTGCGCCAACGCTTCCGCGGGACGCGTCGTCATCCGGGCGCGACGGAGGTCAGGTGCTCGAATCCCGCAATCGGCGCGATGTCCGGCAGCCGGCGGATCGCTCCGTTCTGCGCCCACTGGCCCTCGGGCACTTCGTGGATGACACACGACGTGACGACCATCCTGTCGCCGTTGGCGCCGGCCGCCGCCGCGGCGACCCGCTGGAGCTCGCCGGCGAATTGCGCCTTGCGGGCACCGTCGAGGACCCCGGCGCTGACCTGCCAATCGATGAAGACGCCGGCGACCGCGGCGTCCGCCGAGACGCCGGCGGAGTAAAAACACCCGGGCGAGAGCTCGTGCAGCAGGACCAGGGCCCGCATCCGGTGCTGAGGCTGGTCGGGC
This sequence comes from Mycobacterium sp. 852002-50816_SCH5313054-b, assembly GCF_001667185.1. Lineage (GTDB taxonomy): Bacteria > Actinomycetota > Actinomycetes > Mycobacteriales > Mycobacteriaceae > Mycobacterium. The sequence continues at coordinate 66,375 of NZ_LZIC01000047.1, forward strand.
ACCGATTCGGCACGGCACGCCGCCTCGGTGAGACCCGTGACCAGGCGCTGCTTGCCGGTCTCGTCGAAGGCGCCGGGCGTCAGGGTTACGTGCATCAACGGCATGACATCTACCTTTCGCGGGGATCTTGCTCTCGTAATCTCCTCCAGCGGCGCCGCACAATCCAGTGGCAAGGCAGACAACTTTCTTGCATAATTCGCCATATGATCGGTTTCGACGTCCTCGTGCTCGACGGCGCCAGCGCGAGCGCGGTGGGCGTGACGATCGACGTGATCTCGGCGGCGAACCGGATCCTCGCCAAACCCGCGTTCGACCTTCGCTTGGTTTCGCCGGACAGCCACGTTGTCCTGCGCGGTGGCCTGGCCGCCGCCGCGGAACCTCTCGCGCGCGCCACTGCGCGAGAAGTCGTGGTCGTACCCGGGTTGGGCGCCGCACAGCCGGAGGAGGTTGCCGAGCGGATCAGCTGCGCCGACGTCGCCGTCGCCGCCGAGTGGTTGGCCGGTGGGAGCGCCCGCGGCGCCGAGATCGCGGCGTCGTGCACGGCCGTATTCGTCCTTGCCGCCGCCGGACTTCTCGATCAACGGCGCTGCGTCACGACGTGGTGGCTCGGGGCCGATCTCGCCCGGGTCGCGCCGGCCGCCAACGTCGTCATCGACGAAATGGTCGTTCGCGATGGGTCGATCTGGACGGCCGGGAGCGCGTTCGCGCACATCGACCTGATGCTCGCGCTGATGCGCGATCTCGGCGGCGCGGCCCTTACCGACGAACTCGCGAACCGGCTCGTCGCCGATCAGCGCACGTCGCAGGCGAGCTTTCTCATTCCCTCGCACTTGGCGGCGCGCGACGAAACGGTCGCGCGCCTCGAGCGTTTCGTCCGGTCGCGGTTGGACGAGCCGCACACCCTCGACTCGCTGGCCCGCTTGTGCGGCCTCAGCACTCGAACATTGGCGCGCCGGACGCGAAACGCCGTGGGCCTCAGTCCGTTGCAACTGGTGCAGAGAGTTCGCCTCGAGCGCTCGCTGCATCTGTTGCGCACCACCCGCATGCCGCTCGAAGAGATCGCTGCCGCAGTGGGATTGGCGGATGCGGCGAGCCTGCACCGACTGGTGAAGAAGCACACCGGGCAATCGCCCGGCGCGCTGCGCCCGAGCGCTCAGGCAAGGGCGTCGTGATCGGCTTCTGAGCTGTGGCGGGGTCACCACCGTCACGTCGATGCGTTACTCTGGCTGGGCCCAATGGCGCAACGTCGATATCGGTGCGCCCCCGTAGCTCAGGGGATAGAGCGTCTGCCTCCGGAGCAGAAGGCCGCAGGTTCGAATCCTGCCGGGGGCACGAGGTCTAAATACCTAGTCAGAGGCAGTTTTGGACCGTTAAGCCTGTTCGGCTCGTGCGATCTGCATGCGATCTTCCGTAGGCACCGGACCCCTCGGCCGGTGTCCCATCTATCGACCAGGCCCCTGCTCGGCCGTGCTGGCGGCGCTCAGGCGGCAATCCGGTGGCTCAGAGTCCCAACGCTATCTCGGCTTCCGTGAGGTCGAGTGCTTCCGGCATTGAGGTCTGCGCGAGCCCTTCCAGCAAACTGTGGAGGCCGGTACCGACAGGTTCGTGGTGCCGCTGTATGGCCGCCTGGCGGCCTACCGGCGGAGGTCTGGTGTGGTGGCGGCGGCGGCTTCGCACACCGAGTGTCAAGTAGTCGATTACTTAAGCTGGCCCCGTCGTTTCGTGCGAGGCTGCATTGCAGCACTACCCGCCGCCTTCCGCACGCAGGAGGTTCAGAGATGTCGGCTGTGATCGCGGTGCCCGAACTGATGGCCCAGGCGGCAACTGACTTGGCGACTATTGGTGAGACGCTCAACGCGGCTCACCTGACGGCGGCAGTCCCGACCGTCGCGGTGCTGCCTGCCGCCGCCGATGAGGTCTCGACGGGTATCGCGCACTTGTTCTCCGGTTATGGCCAGGAGTATCAGAAGCTGGCCGGGGAAGCGGCTGCGTCTTATGAGCAGTTTGCCCAGCACGTGACTGCCAGTGCGGGCGCGTATGCCGGCGCTGAGGACGCCATCGCCGCGTTTTTGCAGGACTTCTCGATTTGGGCCAATATTTTCACCAACCCAGCTACGTCGCCTTTACTTCCACTGCTATTCCTTTTTCTATTACTAATCTTATTCGCTATTATAATTGCACTTTTACTCGCTATTGCCATTCCACTTCTTGGCGTTGGGTTGCCACTCGCCTTCGCCGTTGTGCTGCCGCTCGGGATCGCCGCTGACGCGTACATCTTCGGGCCGATCATTTTGATCGCGCTTTTGGCGCAACTTGGTGCGGCTCTTTAGACGGGTGTCGCAGGGTTCGGTGACCGCGCGCCGCCATTCCCATGTACCGGGTAGGCCGGTGCAAAGGGTGGGCCGACCCGATTCCTCCTCCACTACCGGCCTAGCCGATGGCGCGGGCCTCGGCCAGCGTGCGGGAAGCGTCGCGGCGCGGCGGACGCTGCGGCGCCTGAAGACGCTCGCCAATGACGCTGTTCGGCTGCGGGCCATGCTCGCTGGTGAATGTTGGTGCGTAGCTTGGCCGTCCATCGCCAGGCACCGGCGGTTCACCGGCGGACTGCTCAATCGAATTACGCTTGCCTGGAACCAGATTCGACAGACTCATCGGGCCTCCCTCGGTATGAAAACAATTCGGTCGTCCGGCGTCACAACGAACATGCCACGAACACCACCAGGCGTAAGAACCAGCGCCTTCGGTGCTCCTACGAGCGCTGGCGACGCCTCTGGTGTCGACCACACGTGTTCTCGCAGAAATGTCCGGGAAGTCTGAGGCCGCGGAGGCATTCGAAAGCCGAGATGGATGACGACGTAGGGCGGGTCATCGTCGGGTGCGCAAATCTCTGCGAATCCCACTGTTGATCCACCCTTCTAACGGCAGCTAGGGGCCAAGGTCCCCAACTACTGCGTCGAGAGAGGCCGCGCCGGGACCGTCGACGGCCCGGCGGGTCACCACGCCCGACCGTGCCGTACCGGCGGCTCCCGCTTCCGGTTCCGCGCCTGATTGCATGCCCAATGCGCGGGCAGGATCGGCCCACGGGTTGTGGCCGCCGTCTTTGATCGGCAAGACGTGGTCTGCTGTCCACGACATCGGATGCGGCCACACGAGCTCCAAGTCGATCGGCAGGTGGCAGCGCCAGCAGGCATCGCCCGAACGCGTTAAGGCGCGGATTCAGGGCAGTATGACGTGGCCGAAGTTCGCACCAAAAACCTGACGTCGTCGTCCGTCATACCGTTCCGCTCGTGCGACTGGACCATGCCCACGATCGAATCCATGCTGCGGCCCTGCGCCAACAGTGCACAGATCTTGTGACCCATGTTGATCAGGCCCTGGTCGCCCTTAGCGCTTGAGATCCCCTGAGTGTGGAGGGCGTTCAGGAACGCGGTGTCGTTGTCGTCCGCGCGAGCGGACGGAACAACCATGAGGAAAAGGGCCGCTGCCAGCAGCGCGGCAGTGCGCGTCATGACCCTGGATGGTAGCCGGGCTCAGTCGGCGCGCGTGGGGCCGGGCCGGGCGGGGCCGAGAAAAAAATGCGCGCCGCAGCACCAGCTCGGGATCAGCTCTGGCTTTCGCTTCGTGTCCTGCAGGGATACAGGGGCCACTTGCGTCGCGGGACATCAAAATTCAGCAGATCTACCGTTCGCGTAAACGGGTGAACACCCCGCGGCTACGCTGTTTGCCTGTCGGCTGGGCGGCTCGGATGAGGAGGCTAGGTTGGTAGGACGCGAAGCTCAGGCGCCGACCTGATGTTGTCGCTCTTCATCGCCGTCATCGGGCTTGTCTTCCTCACCCTTGCGCCGGTCCGCCACACCGGCATGATCTTCGTGCTCACCCTGCTCGTCACCTTCGGGATCACCGCGTTCGACATGAGCACCCACCAACCCACCAGCACCGACGTCACAGGCTTCGCACTGGCACTCATGCTCGGCGGGCCCGCTCTGCTGATCAGAAGCGAGCGAGGAATGAAGGGCTGACTTCGTCGAACGGAAACCTCATCCGCTCAGGAAGACCAGCCGGAACTTACCGATCTGCACTTCGTCGTTATTGGCCAGCACCGCTGAGTCCACCGGCTGCCGGTTGACGTAGGTGCCGTTGAGGCTACCGACGTCGGCGACGGCCCAATTGCCGCCCTCGTCGAGGCGAAACTCCACGTGCCGGCGGCTCACGGTGACGTCGTCGAGAAGAATGTCGCTGTCGGGATGGCGCCCCGCCGAGGTGACCGGCCGATCGAGCAAGAATCGGGAACCGGCGTTCGGGCCACGCTTGACGATGAGCAGCGCGGATCCGCTCGGCAGCTCTTCGACGGTTTCCGCCACGGCAGCGGGCGAACCTTCATCCGGCTCGTCGAGGAACTGGGTGCCGTAATCCGCGGTGGTCTCCCCCACCGCTTCGGTGAGGTGTTGGTCGTCGTCGCCGCGGTTCACGTGTTGCTCCCACCACCCAGGGCACCATCGGATGCCCGCTAGCCCACGAGAAATACCCGCCTTCCGGCGGTCTTATGCACCTCACGTCCGGCTGAGGATGAACGCCTCGATGTGACGCTCGCCGGCGCGCACTTCGTACTTGCTCCAGCCGGGATACATCTTGAGGCCGTTCGCCCAGATCTGGTCGCGTTCCTCGGGCGTGGCGAGCCGGGCGGTGCCCTGCCAGGTGTCGCGGCCGATCGACACCGTGGCCTCCGGGTGCGCCTTGAGGTTGTGGTACCAGGCGGGGTGCTTGGCGCCGCCGAAGTTGGACGCGATGAGCGCAACGCCGTCGGGGTGCGGGATGCCGTACAGCGCAACGGTGCGCGGTGCCCCGGATTTGGCACCGGTGGTGGTGAGGATGACCGCCGGAACTCCCGTCACGAGCCCGGCGAAGCTGCTCCTGCCGCCGGTGAATTTGGTGAGCAGTCGGTCGAGGTGGTGTGCCATCGGGCGGAGGAGCGCCCCGCCCGCCGTCGTGGCCGCGAAGCTGCGCATGAACCGATGGAAAGCGTTGGCGTGGTCGAAGGAGAGGTCCGACATGGTGTCATTGTTGCCGGAACTCGGCGCCGCGTCACCCTGGCGGATTGAGTGTGCGCGCAGGGCGAGGTTCGACGGCGTGTCGCCGCCGCTGCTTCACACTCAATGGCGGGACAATCGCGAGATCGCCCTTCTCTGAGGAGGTCTGGATGAACCTGGCGCTGTGGATCATCGCGATCGTTCTGGCGGTCGCATTCGTCGGCAGCGGGCTGTTGAAGCTGGTTCGCACCAAGGATCAACTTGTATCCTCGGGCTTCGGGTGGGCGGAGGACTACAGCCCGTCGACGATCCGGCTCATTGGGGTCGCCGAGATACTCGGCGCGATCGGGCTGATCGTGCCGGCCCTGGTGCACATCGCGCCGATCCTGGTGCCGCTGGCCGCAGTCGGTCTCGCGCTGGTCATGATCGGTGCGGGCGTCGTGCACGCTCGGCGCAGGGAGACACCGTTTGTTGCGATGAACGCGGTGCTGCTGGCGCTCGCCGTCTTCGTCGCCTGGGGCCGTTTCGGGCCGTACCCGCTTACGTAGTCACACCAGCTTGGTGCTGTCGACCTGATCCCTGTCGTACCCGATGACGGGCGCCGAGTCGCCGTAGACGTCCAGGGTGTGGATGAAGCGGTGCACTCCCATCACCCCGGCGCAGGTGAATCCGAGTTCGATGATCTGCGCGGCGGTGAAGTGCTCCCCCAACCGCTGGTAGAACTCGTCGTCCATGGCGTGGTGATCGGAGGAGAGCAGGTCGAGGAACTCGACGGCCATCTGCTCCTGCGGGGTGAGCGCGCCGTGGCCCGGGGCGAGCAGGCACGCGACGTCCTCGTCGGTGATCGAGTCGTGCTTGCGGGACTGGCTGCACGGTTCGCATTCGCCGAGCTGGGCGCTGCGGATCCGCAGCAACTCCAGGATCCGGCCGCCCAGCAGGGTGCCGGCCCCCAGCACGGTCCTGGCCGCGTTGACCTGGTCGAGCTGTGCGCTGCGGTACGCGAAGATCTGCAGGGGCACCGGCGTCGCGTACAGACCGGCGGCCACGCCGGCCTCCACGATTTCGCGGGAGTGGGAGCTGAGCTCTTCCATCGGGATTGGCGCAATACGCGGCATCGAATCAGGCTAACTTCTTTGTGCGTCGGCCAAAAGGAGAACTCGATGTCCAGACTTGCCGGAAAGGTCGCGATCGTCACCGGCGGCGCGGGCGGAATCGGCGCGGCGACCGCGCGCGAACTGGCCCGCGCAGGCGCCGCCGTCGCGGTCGTCGACATCGACCAGGCCAAGGCCGCCGGGGTCGCCGACGAGATCCGGCAGACCGGGGCGCGGGCACTCGCTCTCGGCGGCGACCTGGCCGACGAGGACACGGCGCGCCAAGTGGTGCAGTCCACCGTCGCGGAGTTCGGCCGGGTCGACGTGCTGCACAACAACGCGGCGCTGACCGCGAGCGACTTCTTGTCGCGCGACACCACGGTGACCGAGATGCCGCTGGATGTGTGGCGCCGGTCCATTGATGTCAACCTCGGAAGTCAGCTGCTGATGTGCAAGTACGCGGTTCCCGAAATGCGAAGGGGCGGTGGCGGTTCCATCGTCAACATGTCCTCGGGGGCGGCGCTGTCGGGTGATAAGACCCGGCTGGCCTACGGGGTGTCGAAGTCCGGGGTGCACGCGCTGACGATGTACGTCGCGACCAGCGAGGGAAAGCGCGGCGTGCGGGCGAACACCGTCGTGCCCGGACTGATCCTCACCGACGCGGTGCGCGCGCACCTCTCCGAGGACGTCATCGGCAGCCTCGGCCGCGCCACGTTGACGCCGTACCTCGGGCAACCGAAAGACGTTGCCGAACTGGTGGCTTTCCTGGCCTCGGAGCAGTCGCGCTACATCACCGGGCAAATGATCGCCATCGACGGGGGGATGTCTGCGCACGTCGGGCTGGACACCGGCGATTAGAAACTCACCCTAGAGGATCGCGTCGGCGAGGCGGTCGAGCTGCTCGACCGCCCCGCCCGTCGGATGAAACAGCAGCCGGTCGAAGCCCAGCTCCCGATACCGGCGAACAGTGTCGCGCGCATCGTCCGCGGAGCAGACCATATCGGCGACATTCACCGCCGCGTACTCCGGAGCGAACCCGTAGTAGCGCGCCAGGTGGTCCCGTCCTTCCGCGACGGCCTCGGGCGACCCAAGACCGAAATTCACCGATGCCTGCAGGTAGGGGCGCCCCGGCCGGCCCGCGGCCCGCCAGCCGGCGCGGATGCGCTCGGCCAACGCCTCCTGTTCGTCATAGTGGCGCACGGCGCCGGCCGCCCACCCGTCGCCGGTGCTGATCACCCGCCGTACCGTGGCAGCGGACCGGCCACCGAAGAGCAGCGGAATATGCACGGGCGCAGGGCATAACGCGGTGTCATCGGCGACTGGTCCGCCGGCCCACAGCCCGCGCATGCGCTCGACCTGTTCGTCGAGTATCCGGCCGCGTCTGCGGAAATTGGCGCCGGCGCTGGCGTAATCGTCGCACCGGTTACCCACACCCAGGCCAACGACCAGTCGGCCACCGGAGATGTGAGCCACGCTGGCGAGCTGCTTGACCAGCGGAACGACTGGATACACCGGGGCCAGTAGGACATTGGTCACCAGGGTCACGTCCTTCGTGGCGCCGGCCGCGGCGGCCAGGGCGATCAGCGAGTCGATACCCGGGTAGATCAGGCGGTCGACCGTCGTGACGGATTCGAACCCGCGCTGCTCGGCGCGGCGGGCCCACTGAGCCACCGCCGGGCCCAAGATGCCGGCGATATGGTTCGGCAGCCCGATCCCCAGTCTCACAGCACATCCTCAACCCTGACATGGGAATTCACGGCCGCCAGGACCCGACCATAGTGGCCGTCCCGTTCGGCGTAGCGCAGCGCACGGGCGGCGTCGACCACGACTTCCGTGACCGGCGGCTGCGCGGAGAGCGACGCCATCACCTCGGCGACGAACTCGTCCCCGTCTACCGAGTCGGAATCTCCGGGGCCGTCCATCTCCATACTCGCCCGCGGTGGAGCGATCTCGATGACGTGAATACCACTCTCCTGCAATTTCATTGGGTGCCTCCGCTTTTGACAACAATGTGTCCTCAGCATTGGCCCCGCCATCGATCCTCGCCAGAAATACCCAGGCAGACGGCCAAACTAGGACAGATGGCCCCGGCTTCTGTAGTGTTTTCATCACGATGGAGCAGTTAGACGGTCATATTCTGCACGCGCTGCAACTCGCACCGCGGGCGCCGTTCCGGCGTATCGCGGAAGTGATCGGCGCCGGTGAGCAAACCGTCGCGCGCCGCTACCGGGCCCTGCGCCGCGATGGTGCACTCCGCGTGATCGGCGTGGTGAATCCCCGGCTGTACGGTGAATGCCAGTGGATTGTGCGGGTACACGCCAAACCCGACAACCTGCCTCGGCTCGGCGAGGCGCTGGTTCGCAGGCCCGAGGTCACCCACGCCAACGTGTTATCCGGTGGTACCGAACTCGTCTGCGTTATCCGCGCGCCGATCGGCGACACCGCCGACGGACTGCTGCATCGTCTACCCCGCACGCCGGCCGTCCTCGAGATGCGGATCAACCTGGTACTCAATGTGTTCGGCTCACCCACAGGTGCACACTGGACCGGCCACGGCCACGCCCTGGACGAGGAACAGATCAAGGCGCTGCAGCAACAGGTCGAGGGTGCGCACCCGGATCGGCCCGCCGCGCCCACGGCCGAGGACCGGCCGCTGTTGGACGCGTTGGCCAACGACGGCCGCATCGCCGACAGCGCGCTGGCGACGCTCACCGGGTGGTCACCGGCGCGAGTCAAGCGCCGACTGGCCGCGCTACAGGCCTCCGACACGCTCGCCTACGACCTGGACATGCTGCCGGAGCGGCTCGGATTCATGCTGAACGCAATAATCTGGATCTCCACGGCGCCGCGCCACCTGGTGTCGGCGGCCGAACAGATCGCGCGGCATGCTGAGGTCGCCTCGGTCGTCGCCGTCGGCGGTCCGGCCAACCTGATGGTCGTCGTGATCTGCCGAGACGCCGGCGACCTCTATCGCTACGTTGCCGAGCGCCTGGCAAACGTCGACCACATCCAGGCCTACGACGTCAGCGTCCGCAGCAAGCGGCTCAAGCAGGTGGGCTCGCTGGTTTCGCGCGGCCGGTTAATCCGCACCTAGCCGCTCGTCGGTCCCAGCGCGTACCCGCCGGTCTCCGGGTGGTGATACCAGCCGCTGGCGGCGTGGGTGCCGCCGTCGACGTGAATCGTCTGGCCGGTGATGTAGCTCGACATCTCAGAGGCGAGAAAGACTGCCGCTCCTGCCATTTCGTCGACGTGGCCGGCGCGCCCCATCGGCACGGTGAGGCCGAATCGCTGCTCGGAGCCGGGCGGCGCGATCGCCCTGATGCCTTCGGTCAGGGTGATATCGGGCGCCAGCGCGTTGACCCGGATGCCGTGCGGTGCGAGCTCCAGTGCGGCGGTCTTGGTGTAGTTGATGACACCCGCCTTGGCCGCCGCGTAGGTGGCGTAACCGGGCGCCGCGCGCACGCCCTCGATCGAGGTGACGCTGATGATGCTGCCCGGCAGCTTCCGCTCGACGAGGATGCGCGCCACCCGCTGCGTGCACAGGTAAACGTGGCGCAGGTTGGCCTTGTACAGCGCGTCCCAACCGTTTTCGCTGGTGTCGAGGATCCCCGACCAAAACACGCCGCCGGCATTGTTGACCAGGATCGTCACCGTGCCGAGTTCGGCGGTCGTCTGCGCAAGCGCGGCGTCCACCGCGGCACTGTCGCGGACGTCGACGGGGAGCCCCAGCGCGCCGATCTCCTCGGCGGCCGACGCGCACGAGTCGGGGTTGCGTTCCCAGATCGCGACCCGCGCGCCGAAGGCCTTCAGCCCCGCCGCGATGCCGCGCCCGATGCCCGCGCCCCCGCCGGTGACCACCGCGACGCGGTCGGTCAGAAGCACGGTGGAGGGATCGAGTGTCATGGAACTGAATATAGAACAATGCGACGTCAAGGTTTACAGTCTTTACTGATTATGTTCGATATGTAATTAGCGGAGGGCCGCCATGACCAGCACTATCTTCGTCACCGGCGCGACCGGACAGACCGGCGGCAACGTGTGCCAGCAGTTGATCGAGCGGGGCGACCGGGTGCGCGCGCTGGTGCGCAATCCTGACGAGGCGACGGCGCTGGCCGGGATCGGCGTGGAACTGATCAAGGGCGACATCACCGACGCCGACGACGTGCTGCGCGCGGCCAAGGGCGCCGACGCGGCCATTCACTGCGCGGCGCTGCTGGGCGGCGCGAGCCAGGACCTGGCGGACTTCAAGGCCGTCAACATGGTCGGCACCGCGAACGTCCTGGACGCGGCCAAGGCCCACGGCATGCGTCGCGTCGTCGCCCTGAGCACCGCCACGTTCCTCGATCTGAGCACCGGCGTCGACTTCGAAGAGGCACCCGTGCTGCGCAACCCGCCGGGCGACCCCTACACCGTCACCAAACTCGCCGCATTCCTGGACGCGCACGAACGAGCCGCCGCGGGCGACGACGTGCTGACCTGCCACCCGGGCGCGATCTTCGGCCCCGGCCTGGTCGTCGAACGCGCCCTGCACCGCACCAGCTTCAACCGGGTGCTGCTGGCCGGCATGCGCGGAAAGATCAAGCGCTACTTGGCTTTTCCGGTGACGTGGGTGGCCGGGGCCGATGTCGCGAGGGGCTCGATTGCCGCGCTGGACAACGGGGTGGCCGGCGAGCGTTACCTGCTGGTCGGCCGGCCCGAGGACACCTTCAGCACCGCCGGGGGCATCAATCGCGCGTGTGAGATCGCCGGAATCGACCATCGCGTCGAGGATCTCGACTACCGCACGGATCCCGAGGCGCTGACCGCCGAATTCGGGCCCACCCTGATGGCCATCGCGGCGGCCGCGGCCAAGAGCGAGCGCAGGCCCAGGGCGGCCGACAACCTGACCACCCGGCGCCTCGGCTATGCGCCGATGTCCTTCGATGACGGCCTGCGACTGCTGATCTCGTGGCTGCGCGGGCTCGGCAAACTGTAGGGGCCGCCGTGGTGGATCTGGCCGATCGGATCCTCGACGCGGCCCAGCGGCTGGTGTTCCGGGCGGGGGCCCGCAAGTTGTCGCTGTCGGACGTGGCGGCCCGGGCCGGGGTGTCGCGGCCCACGCTCTACCGGTACTTCGCGTCCAAAGAGGAGCTCGTCGACGCGCTGGGAAAACGCGAGCGCCGGCGCTTCAACGCCGCGATGGACGACGCGATGTCCGGCGTCGTCGGGGTCGCGCGGCTGGAGGCCGCGGTGGACGTCGTCGCGACCTTCGTCGAGGCCCAGCCGCCCGGCCGGCTGCTCGACCTGGAACCGGCGTTCGCGCACGACCAGATGGCGCAGGCGTTGCCGATGCTCGCCGACGGGCTGACGAGCGTATTGCGGCGCTGCGCCCGCGAGGGCGCCTTCGTCACCGCGGTGGACAGTGCCGACCTCGCCGGTGCCGTCGCGCGAACCGCGCTGAGCCACTACATCTTTCCCGACGCCGACCGCACCGCCGCGCGCCGGCAGATCCGGGCCGCGGCCGGCCTCTCCGCTCAGTCGAGCTGAAACTTCGTCGCGCCGAACGGTTCCGAGGTGCCCAGCGCGAACACCGTCGACGGGCGAACGCGATAGGCATACCACGGCGCCGGGCCGGCGGACGGGGCGCTGAACTCCGCCGTCAGCGCATCGCCCGCAGCCTCGCACGGCCACCCGCCGCGGGCGAAAGTGGCCGCCACCGAAGCCAATTCGGCTGGATCGGCGACCCGTTCGGCGGCACCTTCGATGACGAGGTCGAACGGATCGGTGGCGACGCTGAGCACGCACCTGGCGTCGCGGGCCAAGTTCCGGGACTTGCGGGTCGCGGGGCCGGAGGTGAAATACCAGGCCCCGTCCCACCGAGCCACCCCGACCGGCATCACATGCGGGCTGCCGTCGGGATTGATCGTGGTCAGCCACACCGTGTGCCGCCGCGGACCGCCCGTTTCCGGCGCCTGCGTCAGCTCGCCGTCCAGCACGGCCTTGACGCGGCCCCACTCAATCGTCGGTGCTCCGTATCCGTCGAGATTGCGCTCTGTGATCGTCATGCCGGTATTGACCGGTTCCGGGCCCGGAAATCATCGCTCGCGCAGCAGGAACAGGCCGTAGGCGGCGATCGACTGCGCGTCGGTGATCACCCCGGTGCGCATCATCTGCTCAACGTCTTCGCGCGAGAACCATTCGCTGCGCATGTCCTGTTCCTCGTGCTCGCGATCCGATTCGCCCTCGGCGATCCCGGTGGCCAGGAACACCCAGCCGCGCTGGCTGCTCATCCCCGCGGCGACGTCGAGCTGGCCGAGCGCCTCGAACGACGTCGCGCGCAGTCCCGTCTCCTCGCGCAACTCGCGCTCGGCCAACCGGGCCGGCTCGGCCTCGACAAGGTCCGGAGCGCTGCCCTGCGGGAACTCCCAGCGCCGCGCGCCGAGCGGATAGCGGAACTGCTCCACCAGCCGAAACCGGTTCCCGTCGTAGGGCATCACCAGCGCGTACGTCGGCTTGTCCACCACGGCGTAGATGCCCAGACTCCCATCGGGACGGCGGATGTCGTCCTCCCGGATCGCGAGCCAGTGGTTCCGATAGATCTCGCGGGACGCTACGCATTCGATGAAAGGCACCCCGCCAGTATCGCGGCGAACAGTGCGTTGCCTCTGCGCCGGGACGGGTTTACCGTGATCGCTTCACCTCACAGCGAGGCAAGGTATGCCACAACCAACCGACCGCGCAGCTCTCGCCGCCGACCTCGACCGGGCGCGCACCGACTTCCACCACCTCGTCGAGATCGCCGATGACGACGATTGGGCCAAACCGACCATGGGGACCCGGTGGAACAACGAGGAGCTGCTGTTCCACATGGTGTTCGGATACATGGTCGTGCAGCGCCTCCTGTTGCTGGTGCGCTTGTTTGACCGGCTCCCCGACTCCGTCAGCCGCGGTTATGCGCGGCTGCTCAACGCGGTCACACCCGCATTCGACGGGATCAACTTCTACGGATCGCGTTTCGCCGCACGCGTCTACAACCGAAAGCGGATGGCCGCCAAGCTGGACCGCGTGATCGATGCGCTGCAACGGTCGCTACACCGAGCGCCCGAGCACGCCTTCGGACGGGGCATGCACTATCCGGCCGACTGGGACCCCTACTTCCGCGACTACATGACATTGGCGGATGTTTACCGCTACCCAGGTCAGCACTATGACCATCATCGGCGCCAGCTGACGCTGACGAAGCCGGCCGCACCCGGCCAGGAGTAGCCTCCCAAGCCATGCCCTCCCAGGAAGCCATCGCGCAGACCGTCAACCGCTACCTCGAGCTCGTCGCCGGCGGCAAAACCGACGAAATCCTCAACCTGTATGCCCCGGACGCGACCGTCGAGGACCCGATCGGATCGGACGTCCGGCGCGGACACGACGCCATCCGCGAGTTCTATGCGGGATTTCAAGACCTCAAGAAAGACACCGAACTCTCCGAGCTGCGCGTCGGCGGCAGCGAGGCGGCGTACTTGTGGCACCTCACGCTCCACACCGGTGACAGCCGCAGCCGCATCTCACCCATCTCGCACATGACGTTCGACGAGGACGCCAGGATCACGTCGATGCGGGCGTTCTGGTCGCCGTCGGACGTCAAGGTCCTCTGATCAGGCCTCGGCGGCGCGTTTGATGCGCCGCAGCGTCTCCTCGATGCCCCGGTTGACCTGGCGTCCCCGGGGCACCAGGGCCTCGGCGAGCCGGTTGGCGACCGAGCACCACAGGAACTCGAACGACTCGGTGAGCAACGTCCCCGACGCAGACGGCTCCATGGTGTAGCGCCAACGGGTTTCCTCGCGGAGGGCACGGTCGTTGACGGTGGCGAAGCCGAATTCGCGGCCCCGGTCGGCCATGTCGATCACCGCGGTGCGCTGCCAGCGCATGCGGCCGAGCCGGTTGTATCCGCGAAACCGCACGCCCGGCGCCGCCGCGATCGCCCCGTCCAGCCACTCGCAGCGGTAACACTCCGGGCTCCACTCACCCATCCGGGTGACGTCGGCGATCAGGTCGTACAGGGCCTCCGGGGACGCGGCGACCTCGATACTGCTGTGGCCGCGCCGCGCCGTGGGCATGACCCGAGTATGTCACATCCGCGACTTCGCTTGCGGCACAATGGTTCCGCTCCCGCGCGGGGCGCTCCCGGCGCGGCGATTCTGAGTTTCGGCCGGGTAAAACTCGTGTCTTGCGGCGTCGGCGGCGATAATGCATCGATGACCCCACGAGACGGCGATCCACCGCTCTAGCATGCGACGGCACATCATCGTCAGCGGTGAGGACGCGCTGGCCACGACGATCATCGACGAGCTGAACAACGCCGGCGTCAGCGTCGTCAAGCTCAACAGCCCCGCCGAGCTTGCCCACGTCGAGGCCGACCGCGCTGTCGCCGTCGTCTGCGCCGGGGACGACGACGCGATAAACCTCGAAATCGCCTTGCTGGCAAGGAAAGCCAACCCAAGGGTGCGGGTGGTCGCGCGGCTGGGCAATGACGTGCTCCGCGAAGCGGTGGCCGACGACAACGGCCCCGGGGCCATTCTGGACGTCGCCGATCTCGCCGCGCCCTCGGTGGTCGAGGCGTGCCTGGCCCACAGCACGCACCCGTTCGAGGCGGCCGGCATCAAGTTCGTCGTCTCCGACGGCGAGGCGCCGCGCGACGGAACCCTGCGCGAGATCTACGGCGATCTGGCGCCCGTGGCGGTGATTCACGGCCCGAACTCCCCCAACCCCGGCGAGGTGGTGGCATGCCCGGGCCGCGACCAGCCGGTGCACGCCGGTGACTGGACCGCGATGATCGGCACGCCCGACGAGCTGGCCGGCCTGGGCATCAAGATCGCTCGGGCGAGCCGCGTGCGCACCCGCCCGCCCCAGCTCCGGCGGGCTTTCGACGCGTTACGCACCCTGCGCAACGACGTCAACCCGACGTTTTACCGCGCGCTGGCCGCCGCGCTGGGCTTGCTGATCGGGTCGACGATCGTGTTGCGGTTTGCCTACCGGCCCCATCCCGGGATGACGTGGCTCGATGCCCTGTACTTCAGCACCGAGACGATCGCGACCGTCGGCTACGGCGACTTCAGCTTCCTGCACCAACCCACCTGGTTGCGGCTGTTCAGCATCACCTTGATGTTCGCCGGGGTGATGACCACCGCGCTGCTGGTCGCATTCATCGCCGACCTGCTGTTGTCCCGGCGCTTCGCCTACTCCGCCGGCCGCCGGCAGGCGCGCCACCTGCGCAATCACATCATCGTGGTCGGGCTGGGCTCGTTCGGCAGCCGCGTCGCCGCGGATCTGGTCGCGGCGGGATACGACGTCGCGGTCATCGAGCGCGACGAGAACAACCGCTTCCTGTCGACGGCGGCCGAACTCGAGGTGCCCGTGGTGTTCGGCGACGCGACGCTCGCTCAGACCCTGGAGTCGGCCCGCGTCGAACACGCCCGCGCCGTCGCCGTGCTGACCCAGGACGACATGGTCAACATCGAGACAGGAATCGTGCTGCGCGAGATGCTGGGCCCCCGGGTGATGCCCGAAGTTGTCCGGCCCGATGTGCCGATCGTGCTGCGGATATTCGA
This sequence comes from Mycobacterium sp. 852002-50816_SCH5313054-b, assembly GCF_001667185.1. Taxonomy (GTDB): domain Bacteria; phylum Actinomycetota; class Actinomycetes; order Mycobacteriales; family Mycobacteriaceae; genus Mycobacterium. The sequence goes on from NZ_LZIC01000047.1 coordinate 82,074, forward strand.
CCGTTCGCTGGGCGTCGCCGTGTCACAACGGTTCGGCTTCGACCACGTTCGCTCGACCGTCGAATTGGCCGCACCGTGGTTCATCGGCGCCGCCATGGGCCTGCAGGTGCTCGGGACGTTCTGGGTCGGGCAGCGCTCGTTCATGGTCGGCGGCATGCATGTGGCGGCCCGCAGCGAACTGGACGGGCTGCGGATGTTCGAGCTGTCGACCCACACCCGGGTCATCGCGATCACCCGGGAGGACGCGCCGGTGCAGCTGCACCCGCGGCGCGACGCGCGGCTGTGCGCCGGGGACACCGTCTACCTCGTCGGCCCGTACCGCGAGCTGCTCGCGACGCTGCGCAAGGGGCAGCCTCCCCAGCAGCCCGAGATCGGCGGCGAGCGCCGCCCGGCCTAGCGGCCTAGAGCTGGGCCGCCACGTCGGCCGCGCGGCGCAGCTGGTCGACGTCCGAACTCGTCGGGATGAGCTGGACCTCGTCGGTGCCGATGCCCTCGAACTTGCGCAGGATCGCCAACAGCTCGTCCTCGCTGCCGGCCCAGCCGGTCATGGGCGCCATCGCGTCGACGTACTCGGCCGGTATCCAGTTCATGTAGCGCCGGAGGTGGCGATGCACCTGGGCGCGGGCCTGCTCGGGCGGGCCGAACGCGAACCAGAACGACGTCACCAGATGCGGTGTGGGCCTGCCGGCCTGCGCCCACGCGTCGCGCGCCACGTCGAACAGCTCGTTCTGCTTGGCGACGTCGAGGTCCAGCGTGGTGCCGGCCAGGCCGTCGGCCCAGGCCGCGGCGCTGCGGATCGTCTTCGGCCCGATGCTGCCGACGAAGAGCGGCGGACCGCCGGGCTGGACCGGGGCCGGGCCCACCGGCAGCACCGACTCGGTGAGCTTTTCCCCGGCCCACACCCGTCTCATCGCCGCCACCCGGTCGGCCATGCCGCGCATCGTCTGCGTCGCCGGGTCGGCGCCCACGGCGTGATAGTCCTCGTGCCTGCCGCCGACGCCGATGCCTACCGTGAGGCGCCCGCCGCACAGCATGTCGCCGGTGGCCAGCGCCTTCGCCAGCATCACCGGGTCGTGCAGCTGCGGCACGATCACGGTCGTCAGCAGCCGCACCCGCCGAGTCCAGGCCGCCAGCGCACCGAGCAGCGTCAGGTTGTCCGGGTTGTCGAACGCAATCCGCTCACCCCAGCACAGCGACGAGAACGGGCCCTCGTCGATCGTGCGGGCCCAGTTTTCGAGCACGGCCGCATCCAGATCCGGCTCCATCACCGGCATGGTCATCGCTATCTGCACAGACGCGATTCTGGCAGCATGAGGTGGATGGGTTTCACCAGCACCTCCATCGCACACGTCCGACTGACCGTGACCGATATCGAGCGGTCCCGGCAGTTCTACGAGAGCGTCTTCGGCTGGCCGGTGTTGCTCGAGGTCCCCGAGAACGCCGACGAGGCCACCCGCAGCCAATACGGCTTCCTGTTCGGGGGCGTCATCTACGACCTCGGCGGCACGCTGCTCGGGCTGCGGCCGGTCGCGACGGACCGGTTCGACGAGGATCGCGTCGGCCTCGACCACATCGCGTTCCGGGTCGGCAGCAAGGCCGAATTGGACGCCGCGGCCGCCCATCTCGACGAAGTCGGCGTGGGGCACGAGCCCGTCAAAGACATTGGGCCGTCGTACATCCTGGAGTTCCGCGACCCCGACAACATCGCGCTGGAGCTGACGGCGCCGAAGTAGGGCTCTTCTTCGCCGCGAGGGCGCGCAGAATGACGGCCCGCGCGGCGTGTCGCCGTACAAACACGCGCGCTCGCGGGAGCGTAGGGGTCCCGGAGGGGTAAAAGGGAACTATGGCGATCAGTTTCAACCACACCATCGTCGCCTCGCGCGACAAGCGGGAATCCGCGGAATTCCTCGCCGAGCTGTTCGGCCTGCCCAGCCCGAAACCGTTCGGCCACTTCATGGCCGTCGCGCTCGAGCACGGCGCCACCCTCGACTACGCCGACGCCCCCGCGGGCGACGAGATCCGGCGCCAGCACTACGCGTTTCTCGTCTCCGAAGAGGACTTCGACGCCATCTACGGCAAGATCACCTCGCGCGGTCTGCAGCACTGGGCGGATCCCGGCCGCCAGCGGCCCGGCGAGATCAACCGCAGGGACGGCGGCCGCGGCGTCTACTTCCTGGATCCCTCCGGCCACGCCATGGAGATCCTGACCCGCCCCTACGGCTCGGGCGGCTAGTCGCCGCTGCGCGGTGAACCGTGCCGCGTGTGTTCCTGGTCGCGATAGTCATCGGCCATCTGTGCGACGTGCTTGGGCAGGGCGCCGGCCGCGACGTCGGCCAGGGTCGTTTCTTCCAGCACCGAGCGCATGCTGGCCCGCAGCGCGCGCCACACGTCGGCCAACGGCGCGGTGGGCCCTGAATACGGCAGGTCACCGAGCCCGATGTCGCGGACGCTGGCCAACGGACCGTCGATGCAGCGCAGCACGTCGGCGATGCTGATCTCGCGTCCGGGGCGGGCCAGTTCGTAACCGCCCTCGCGACCGCGATGGCTGCGCACCAGGCGGTCGGTGCGCAGGTTGGTGAGGATGTCGACGAGGAACTGCGGCGGTATGCCCTGTGCCTGGGCCAATTCGTCGGTCGTCACCAGGGTGCCGGGGTCGGCCGTCGCGAGCTGGACCATCGCCCGCACCGCGTACTCCGCCTTGGCCGACATCCGCATGTGTGGATTGTGCCATTGACGCGAGCGGTGCTTAGGGGCGCAACTCCAGCAGGTCGATCACCAGCTGCGCCTGCTCGCCGACGCCGCGATCCGGCGTGAGCCGCAGATCCGGGTTCTCCGGCTGCTGATAGGGGCTGTCGACGCCGGTGAAGTTCGCGATCTCGCCGGCGCGCGCTTTGGCGTATAGCCCCTTGGGATCACGCTTCTCGCAGTCGTCGAGTGGGGTGTCGCAGAACACCTCGAAAAATTCCTGCCCGCTCGTGGCGTGGACCTTGCGCGCCAGCTCGCGATGCTCGGCCAGCGGGCTGATCACCGGCACCAGCACGGTTTGGCCGGAGTCGGCCAGCAGCGCCGCCACGTGCGCCAGCCGGCGCAGGTTCTCCGCGCGGTCGGCCATGGAAAAGCCCAGGTCGGCGTTCAGGCCGTGACGCAGGTTGTCGCCGTCGAGAACGTAAGCGGGAAAACCACTTTCGAGCAGCTTCCGTTCGACCTCCATGGCCACGCTGGACTTGCCCGAGCCGGACAGGCCGGTGAACCAGATCGTCCTGCCGCGCGGCCGGGATCCCGCACCGACGAGCGACTTGTGCCGCACGGTGTTCGGGCTCGACGCCTGCGTCGAGACGTCCCGCAACACCATGCCCGCCGCCACCGTGCCATTGGTGTTCGGGTCGATCAGGATGAACGAGCCGGTGCTGGAGTTACGGGTGTACTCGTCGAGCAGCAGGGGAACCTGGGTGCGCAACGAAACGCGGCCAAGTTCGTTGAGCTGCAACGCCTCTGCGGCCTTGTCCCGGTGCAGGGTATTGACGTCGAGCCGGTACTCCAGCGCGGTCACCCGGGCGCGCGTCGTTCGGGTGGTGTGCTTGATCAGGTAGTCGCGGCCGGGCTCCAGCGCCGCCTGGTCGGCCATCCAGCACACCGTCGCGTCGAAATCCTGCGCGACCCTGGGCTGGTTGTGGGTGCGGGCGATCATGTCGCCGCGCGAGATGTCGATTTCGTCGGCGAGGCTGACCGAGACGGCCATCGGCGGAAACGCCTCTTCCACAGGGCCGCCTGCGCCCTCGATCGCGGTGATCCGGGTGGTCTTGCCGATCGGCAGCACGACCACCTCGTCGCCGGGGCGCATCACCCCGCTGGCCACGGTGCCGGCGTAACTGCGGTGGTCCTGATGCTCGTGGGTGTGCGGCCGGATGACGTATTGCACCGGGAACCGCACGTCGACCAGGTTGCGGTCACCGGCGATGTAGACCTCTTCGAGGTGCGACAGCAGCGCCGGCCCCTCGTACCAGGGCGCGTTGTCCGACTTGGTCACCACGTTGTCGCCGTTCAGCGCGGAGATCGGGATGGTGGCCACGTCCTGGACGTCGAGACGCGCCGCGAACGCATAGAACTCGTCGCGGATCCACTCGAATCTTTCTTTGTCCCAGTCGATCAGGTCCATCTTGTTGACGGCGAGCACGATGTGCTGGATGCCCAGCAGCGACGCGAGGAACGCGTGCCGGCGGGACTGCTCGAGCAGGCCGTGGCGGGCGTCGACGAGCACGATCACCAGCTGGGCGGTCGACGCGCCGGTCACCATGTTGCGCGTGTACTGGATGTGACCGGGGGTGTCGGCGATGATGAATTTCCGCTTGGGAGTGGCGAAGTAGCGGTAGGCGACGTCGATGGTGATGCCCTGCTCCCGCTCAGCCCGCAGGCCGTCGGTGACCAGCGCCAGATCGGTGTAGTCGTGGCCGCGCTCCTCCGACGCCCTCTCCACCGACGCCCATTGGTCTTCCATCACGGCCTTGGAGTCGTAGAGCAGTCGCCCGATCAGGGTGGACTTGCCGTCGTCGACGGAGCCTGCGGTGGCCAGCCTCAATAACGTTGTCATCAGAAGTAGCCCTGCCGTTTCCGGTCTTCCATCCCCGCCTCCGAGATGCGGTCGTCGGCCCTGGTCGCGCCGCGCTCGGTCAGCCGGGACACCGCCGTCTCGGCGATGACCTCCGACACGGTGGAGGCCTCCGACTCCACGCATCCGGTGCAGGTGACGTCGCCGACGGTGCGGAACCGCACCGTCGCCTCGAACACCGGCTCGTCGGCGCGCGGCTGCATGTGCCGGTGCACCGCGAGCAGCATGCCGTCGCGGCTGAACACCTTGCGCCGGTGCGCGAAATAGATCGACGGCAGCTTGATCTTCTCGGCACCGATGTAGGACCAGATGTCGAACTCGGTCCAGTTGGACAGCGGGAAGACGCGGATGTGCTCGCCCTTGTGATGCCGGCCGTTGTACAGGTTCCACAGCTCGGGCCGCTGGGCCTTGGGGTCCCACTGGCCGAACTCGTCGCGGAAGCTGAACACCCGCTCCTTGGCCCGCGCCTTTTCCTCGTCGCGGCGCGCGCCGCCGAACGCGGCGTCGAACTTGTTCTCCCGGATGGCGCGCAGCAGCGTCACGGTCTGGATCGGGTTGCGCGACGGGATCGTCTCGACGACGCGTCCCGCGTCGATGTCCTCCTGTACCGACGCCACCACCAGCCGCACCCCGGACTCGGCGACCAGTTCGTCGCGGGCGGCGATCACCTCGTCGAAGTTGTGGCCGGTGTCGACGTGCATCACCGGGAACGGCAGCCGCCCGGGGCGGAAGGCCTTGAGCGCCAGGTGCAGCATGACGATGGAGTCCTTGCCGCCGGAGAACAGCAGCACCGGCCGCTCGAACTCGGCGGCCACCTCCCGGATGATGTGTATCGCCTCGGCCTCGAGCGAGCGCAGGTGGCTCAACTCGTACTGGCCGGCGGCGGGGGCCGCGTTCACAGCGCTGGTCATCGGCTACCTCGTCGTCTTATTCCTGATAAAGCTGATCGGATTGACCATCTTTATGCTCATTGCCATCTATGGAACCAGGCGGCCCCGCCGGTGTCAATGACCTCCCGGGTATTTGCGGCGGCCGGCCGGTGCGAAAGCATGGGCGCATGACAACTGGAACGCAGAGCGGCCGCGAAGTTATTGCGCAATTCCTCCCCCAATCGCCGTTCGTCGCGAAGCTGGGAATCGTCGCCGACGAGCTGGGCGACGACGAGGTGCGGCTGCGGCTGCCGTGGGATCCCAGCAATGTCACCGTCGGCGACATGGTCCACGGCGGCGCCATCGCGACGCTGGCCGACCTGGCCGTGATGGCGGCGGCGTGGTGCGGCGCGGACGCGCCCCCGCAACTGCGCGGAGTGACGGTGTCGATGGCGCTGGATTTCCTTGCGCCCGCGCGCGCCACCGACGTCATCGGGATCGGCCGGGTGCTGCGGCGGGGTCGGTCACTGATCAACTGCGAGGCCGAGATCGTCGACGCCGAAGGCACGCTGATCGCCAAGGCGCTGGCGACCTACAAGGTGGGCTGATCGGGACCGCTTCCGCTATAAGGTGACTTCCTCGAGCTTGCCGGTGGCGACGTCGAAGACGAAGCCGCGCAGCGAGACGTGCTTGGTGACGAACGGACTGTTCTCGATGCGGCGCAGCGACTGCCGGACGTCCTCGGCCGGATCGGGGAACGCCTCGGCCGCCCACGGCGGTTTGACTCCGGTCTCCTCCTGGATGGCGCGCTTGAAGTCGTCATCAGTGAAGGTCAGCATCCCGCAGTCGGAATGGTGGATCAGGATGATCTCGCGGGTGCCCAGCAGCCGCTGGCTGATGGCGAGCGAGCGGATGACGTCGTCGGTGGCGACGCCGCCGGCGTTGCGGATGACGTGGGCCTCCCCCTCGTTGAGGCCGAGGAGGCGGTAGACGTCGAGGCGGGCGTCCATGCACGCGACCACCGCGACGTGCTTGCTCGGCGGCATCGGCAGCGGACCGGTGAAACCGCTCGCGTAGTGGGCGTTATTGGCTAGGTAGTCATCGGTAACCGTCACGCACGCCTCCTCGGAATATCGCGGCCTGAAAATAACAACGTGCCGCCCGTAATTCACTCATGAAAATCAGCCGGATCACAAGGACGAGCCCGGCTGGTTAACCTGTCCCAATGCGGAACGGGCGGGCATGATCCGGTTTCTGGCGCGCCGAGTGCTCAACTACATCGTGCTGCTGGCGCTGGCGTCGTTTCTGACCTATTGCCTGACTTCGTTGGCCTTCTCGCCGCTGGACAGCCTGCTGCAGCGCAACCCACGCCCGCCGCAGGCGGTCATCGACGCCAAGGCCCACGCGCTCGGCCTGGACCGGGCGATCCCGATCCGCTACGCGCACTGGGCCTCGCACGTGGTCCGCGGCGACTTCGGCACCACCGTCACCGGCCAGCCCGTCGGCACCACGCTGTGGCGCCGCGTCGGAGTGACCCTGCGGCTGCTGGTCGTCGGCTCGGTGGTGGGCACCGTGCTGGGCATCGCGGCGGGGGCCTGGGGCGCGATCCGCCAGTACCGGATCAGTGACCGCCTCGTCACCATGCTGGCGCTGCTGGTGCTCAGCACCCCGTCGTTCGTGATCGCCAACCTGTTGATCCTCGGGGCGCTCCGGGTGAACTGGGCCGCGGGCGTGCAGCTCTTCGACTACACCGGGGAGACCTCACCGGGCGTGGTGGGCGGCTGGCACGAGTTGCTCGACCGGTTGCGGCATCTGATCCTGCCCACGCTGACGCTGTCGCTGATGGCCGCCGCCGGCTACAGCCGTTACCAGCGCAACGCGATGCTCGACGTCCTCGGCCAGGATTTCATTCGCACCGCCCGCGCCAAAGGCCTCACCCGCCGGCGCGCGCTGCTCAAACACGGGCTGCGCACCGCGCTGATACCGCTGGCGACGCTGTTCGCCTACGGGGTGGCCGGGCTGGTCACCGGGGCGGTGTTCGTCGAGAAGATCTTCGGCTGGCACGGCATGGGCGAATGGCTGGTGCAGGGCATTTCGACGCAGGACACCAACATCATCGCGGCGATCACCCTGTTCTCCGGCACGGTGGTGCTGCTGGCCGGCCTGCTGTCCGACGTCTTCTACGCGGCGCTCGATCCAAGGGTGCGGGTGTCATGAGCTCAGATGTGTCTGCGGCCCAGGGGCTTTCGGCGCCGGAAGAGGTGGAGTTCGCCTCGCGGCGCACCCTGGTGCTGCGCAGGTTCGCCCGCAACCGGCTGGCGGTGGCGTCGCTGGCGCTACTGGTGCTGCTGTTCGTCGGTTGCTACGCCCTGCCGTCGCTGCTGCCCTACTCCTACGACGACCTCGACTTCAACGCGCTGCTGCAGCCGCCGAACGGCCGGCACTGGCTGGGCACCAACGCGATGGGCCAGGACCTGCTGGCGCAAATCCTGCGGGGCATGCAGAAGTCGATGCTGATCGGTGTCTGCGTGGCGTTCATCTCCACCGGCATCGCCGCCACCGTCGGGTCAATCGCCGGCTATTTCGGCGGCTGGCGCGACCGGGTGTTGATGTGGGTGGTCGACCTGCTGCTGGTGGTGCCCAGCTTCATCCTGATCGCGATCCTCACGCCGCGGGTCAAGAAGTCGTCCAGCGTCCTGCTGCTGGTGCTGCTGCTGGCCGCCTTCGGCTGGATGATCAGCTCGCGCATGGTCCGCGGCATGACCATGAGCCTGCGCGAGCGCGAATTCATCCGCGCCGCACGGTATATGGGTGTCTCCAGCCGCCGGATCATCGTCGGCCACGTGGTACCCAACGTGGCGTCGATCCTGATCATCGACGCCGCGCTCAACGTCGCCTCGGCCATCCTCGCCGAAACCGGACTGAGCTTCCTCGGTTTCGGCATCCAGCCGCCCGACGTGTCGCTGGGCACGCTGATCGCCAACGGCACCCAGTCCGCGACGACGTTCCCGTGGGTGTTTCTGTTTCCGGCCGGGGTTTTGGTGCTGATCCTGGTGTGCGCCAACCTGACCGGCGACGGGCTGCGCGACGCGCTCGACCCGGGCAGCGGCGCCCGATGAGCCTGCTGGAAGTGACCGACCTGGCCGTCGATTTCCCGACCGACGGCCAACCGGTGACCGCGGTGCGCGGCATCAGCTACCACATCGAGCCCGGCGAGGTGGTGGCCATGGTCGGCGAGTCGGGCTCGGGCAAGTCCGTGTCGGCGATGGCGGTGGTGGGGCTGCTGCCGGAATACGCGCGCGTGCGCGGCTCGGTTCGGTTGCACGGCACCGAGCTGCTGGGGCTCGGTGACGACGCGATGTCGCGGTTTCGCGGCAAGGCGGTCGGCATGGTGTTTCAGGACCCGATGTCGGCGCTGACACCGGTCTACACCGTCGGCGACCAGATCGCCGAGGCGATCGAGGTGCACCAGCCGCACCTCGGCCGCAAGGCCGCCCGCGGGCGCGCGGTGGAACTGCTTGAGCTGGTGGGCATCTCGCAGCCAGAGGGGCGCGCCCGCGCGTTTCCGCACGAGCTGTCCGGCGGCGAACGGCAGCGGGTCGTCATCGCGATCGCGATCGCCAACGACCCCGACCTGTTGATCTGCGACGAGCCGACCACCGCCCTGGACGTGACGGTGCAGGCGCAGATCCTGGAGGTGCTCAAGACCGCCCGCGACGTCACCGGAGCCGGGGTGCTCATCATCACCCACGACCTCGGCGTGGTCGCCGAGTTCGCCGACCGGGCCCTGGTGATGTACGCCGGCCGGGTCGTCGAATTCGCCGGCGTGACCGAGCTTTACCGCGGCCGCCAGATGCCCTACACGGTGGGGCTGTTGGGATCGGTGCCCCGGTTGGACGCCGCGCAGGGCACCCGGCTGGTGCCCATCCCCGGCGCGCCGCCGTCGTTGGTGGGGCTCGAGCCGGGCTGCCCGTTCGCGCCGCGCTGCCCGCTGGTGATCGCCGACTGCCGCGCTGCGGAGCCGGAATTGGTCGAGGTCGGCGCGGACCACCGGGCGGCCTGCATCCGCACCGACCAGGTGGGCGAGCGCAGCGCCGCGGACATCTACGGGGTCAACACCTCCGCCCGGGCGGCCGCGACCGGCGACTCGTCCGTCGTGGTGCGGGTGCGCGATCTGGTCAAGACCTACCAGCTGACCAAGGGCGTGGTGTTGCGCCGCACGGTCGGCGAGGTCCGCGCCGTCGACGGCATCAGCTTCGAACTGCGACAGGGCCGCACCCTGGGCATCGTCGGTGAATCCGGCTCGGGCAAATCGACGACGTTGCACGAAATCCTGGAACTGGTTGCGCCGCAGGCGGGGTCGATCGAGGTGCTGGGCAACGACGCGGCTTCCCTGACCCCGGCGAGCCGGCGCGCGCTGCGCCGCGACATCCAGGTCGTGTTCCAGGACCCGGTGGCGTCCCTGGACCCGCGGTTGCCCGTCTTCGAGCTGATCGCTGAACCGTTGCGGGCCAACGGCTTCGGCAAGAGCGCCACCAACGCGCGGGTCGCCGAGCTGCTGGACATCGTGGGCCTGCGCCGCGCCGACGCGGCCCGCTACCCCGCCGAGTTTTCCGGCGGCCAGAAGCAGCGTATCGGCATCGCGCGGGCGCTCGCGCTGCAGCCCAAGATCCTGGCCCTCGACGAACCGGTGTCCGCGCTCGACGTCTCGATCCAGGCCGGGATCATCAACCTGCTGCTCGACCTGCAGGAGCAGTTCGGCCTGTCGTACCTCTTTGTCTCCCATGACCTTTCCGTGGTCAAGCACCTGGCCCACCGGGTGGCGGTGATGCATGCGGGCGCCATCGTGGAGCAGGGCGACAGCGAGGAGCTTTTCCGCAATCCGCAGCACGACTACACGCGGCAGCTGCTCGGCGCGGTGCCGCAACCGGATCCGGGGAAACATGTCTAGCCGGGGCGCCGAGACTGCGCTCAGGGCGTGGTTTGGGGCCAAATGCACGCTCTGGACTCAGGCTCGACGGGTGTTGAGCCTGTCGGTAATCGCCGGTTTGGCGCTCACCGGGTGCTCGCCGGCCATCAACCTGGCGGCCCCGACCGGCAACAACGCCTCGATCGGCACGACCAGCGACGTCAATCCGCAGAACCCGGCAACGCTGCAGGACGGCGGAAACCTGCGGCTGGCCCTCAGCGACTTTCCGCCGAACTTCAACATCCTGAGCATCGACGGCAACTCTGCCGAGGTCGCCGGGATGATGAAGGCGACCCTGCCGCGCGCGTTCGTGATCGGGCCGGACGGGTCGACCACCGTCGACACCGACTACTTCACCAGCGTCGAGCTCACCGGGACCAACCCGCAGGTGGTCACCTACACCATCAACCCGAAGGCCGTGTGGTCCGACGGCACGCCGGTCACCTGGCGCGACATCGCGAGCCAGATCCACGCCCTGTCCGGCGCCGACAAGAACTTCGAGATCGCCGGACCGGGCGGCGCGGACCGGGTTGCGTCGGTCACCCGCGGGGTGGACGACCGGCAGGCCGTCATGACGTTCGCCAAGCCGTACGCCGAGTGGCGCGGCATGTTCGCGGGCAACGGCATGCTGCTGCCGGCCAGCATGACCGCCACGCCCGAGGCGTTCAACAAGGGCCAGCTCGACGGGCCCGGCCCGTCGGCCGGTCCGTTCGTCGTGTCCTCGTTGGACCGGACCACGCAGCGAATCACCTTGACCCGCAACCCGAGCTGGTGGGGCGCGCGGCCGCGCCTGGACAGCATCACCTACCTGGTGCTCGACGACGCGGCCCGGCTTCCGGCGCTGCAGAACAACACGATCGACGCGACCGGGGTCGGCACGGTGGACCAGTTGACGATCGCCCAACGCACCAAGGGCATTTCGATCCGCCGCGCGCCGGCACCGAGCTGGTCGCACTTCACCTTCAACGGCGCCCACGGGGCGATCCTGGAGGACCGGGCGCTGCGCGTCGCGGTGTCCAAGGGCATCGACCGGCAGACCATCGCCAAGGTCGTCCAGTACGGGCTGACCAACAACCCGGTGGCGTTGGGTAACCACATCTACGTCGCCGGGCAGGAGGGCTACCAGGACAACAGCTTCATCGTCCCCTACGACCCGGCCGAGGCGAGCCGGGAATTGGACGGGTTGGGCTGGAGGCTCAACGGCCAGTTCAGGGAGAAGGACGGCCGCCAGCTGGTGATCCGTGACCTGTTCTACGACGCGCAGGGCAGCCGGGCGTTCGCGCAGATCGCCCAGCACAGCCTCGCCCAGATCGGCGTCAAGCTCGAACTGGTCGCGCGGTCCGGCAGCGGCTTCTTCACCAACTACATCAACGTCGGGGCCTTCGACATCGCGCAGTTCGGTTGGCTGGGCGACGCGTTCCCGCTGTCGTCGCTGACGCAGATCTACCAGTCCGACGGGGCGAGCAACTTCGGCAAGATCGGCAGCCCGGAGATCGACGCCGCGATCGAGCGGACGCTCGAAGAGCTCGATCCCGCCAAGGCGCGGGCGCTGGCCAACGACCTCGACAAGCTCATCTGGGCCGAGGGATTCAGCCTGCCGCTGACCCAATCCCCCGGTGACGTCGCGGTGCGCAGCACGCTGGCCAACTTCGGCGCGGTCGGCCTCGCCGACCTGAATTACACCGCGATCGGGTTCATGCGGAACTGAGCCGCCACCGCGAGAGCATGGGGACCCGCACGGCGGGCAGGGCGCCCTCGGCGATGGCGGCCACCCCGATCGCCTTCCACAGCAAGCGAATCGAGGGCCGGGGCGGGAGCGCATCCAGCGCCGGCGCCTGGGCGGCCAGGCCCTCGAGTTCGCCGCGGCACACCGCGCCGGCGATGGCCAGCGCCGCGGGTTCCCGAAAGTCGAGCGCGCTGTGCGCCATGGTGGGTAGTTTCAACAGCTCCGCCTTTGGAATCAGGGACGCCACCCGCTGGGCGACCGGGGGCGGGGTGATGAGATCGCGGCCGCCGGAAATCACCGCCGTGGGCCAGTTGAATCGCGGCAGCTCGGCCGGCAGGTCGTACGGCTCGTCCTCGAAAGAGACTTTCTGGGTGCGGGTTTCGCGCTCCGCGACGGCGGGGTCGAGCGGCAGGCCGTCGGGCTCGGCGGCGTAGTCGAGTTCGCGGAACGCGATGCGGCTGACCAGATCTTCCTCGTAGCGGTACGGCAGGTTGCCCAGGGTGGCGAACTGGGATACCGCCCACCACAACAACTTCCGGTTCTCCAGCAGCAGGTCGAGTTGGCGATCGAGCAGCGTGGCACCGCCATAGCCATAGATCGTCGCGACGACCTGGGTGGCCGCCGCCGTCATCACGCCGGCGTCCACGAGCTTGCGGACTTTGGGGGCCAGCGGAGCGGTTTCGGGGCTGTCGCCCCGCAGCAGCAGCCGGCGGATCGCCCGTCGCACGAGCACGATGTCGTGGCGGGACAGCAGCGGGGAATCCAGGACCATCGCGTGGACCCGGCCAGGATGGCGCACGCCGACCCCGGCCGCGATGTAGGTGCCGTACGACGTCCCATAGATGACGGCGGAGTCGACGCGGGCGTCGTCGAGCACCGCCGCCACGTCGTCGACGACCTGGTTCACGGTGAAGGCGCGCGGCGGCAGGTCGGCGCCCGAGTCGTCGTGGCGCGACAATCCGACACCGCGATGCTCGATCATGATGACGTCGAGGCCGGCGGCGGCCGCCCGGCGCCGCAGTCCCTTGTACATCTGGACCGACGCCACCCCGGGGCCACCCGGGATGATCACCAGCGGCTGGGCGGACTTGCGGCCGCTGCGCACATAGTAGAGGTCGAACTCTTCGGAGCTGTCGGGCGAGACCGGCCGACGCACCGGGCGCACGCCGGGCAGCGCGGCCAGCTTTTCCTGCAGCCGACGCCGTTTCGCGTTCATGGTCATAGCGATCAGTCCGCCACGCTTCCCGGTGACACCTTCGGAGAAATACCGTCGAGCGCTACATGCTAAACGTTGAGGTCAATGCGGTGGGCGTCGGTGACGCCGTCGTACCGGTCGGGGCTGCACGTCAGCACGATCACCTGTCCGTGCGCGCCCACGGTGTCGAAGACCCGCCCCATCCTGGCCAGCCGGTCGGGGTCGGTGAAGCCCAGGGCGTCGTCGACCACCACCGGAACGCTGTCCTCCTTGGCGACCAGCGCCGCGCCGGCCAGCCGCGCCAGGATGCCGAGTTGCTCCTTGGCCCCGCCCGACAACGAGTCGTAGGGCACCGTGACCCCGTCCAGCGTGCGGCTGCGGATGCACAGGCCACTGTCGATGTCGACCTCGAAGGTGGGGCCGAACACCGGGCGGCCGAGCCGCTGCAGTTCGGTGCGGTACGGCTCGACGTAGCGCTGCCTGGTGGTGTCGCGGTGGCGAGTCATGACCGAGCGCAGCAGCTGCGCGGCCCGCGCGCGGCTGCCGACGCGGGCGTGCTCGCCGGCCGCGTGCTCGCGTTCGGTCTGCGCGGCGTCCAGCTTGCCCTGGCGGCCCTCGGTGCCGAATACCGAGAGCTCGATGCCGATTTCGCGCAACGCGCGCGCGACGTCCTCGTAGCGGTCGTCCAGTGATTTCGATTCCGCTGTGGCGGAGGCCCATTCGGCGGCCACCGCGTCGGGCGCCGCGGCCGCCAGCTCGTCGGCCAGGTCGGCCACTCGACGCTCCGCGGCCTCGGCCGCTTTGAGCGCGGCTTCGGCCGCGGACGCGAGGTCCTCGTCGCTGACCGTCGCCCGCTCACGGGCGAGCCGGTCGGCGGCCGCGCCCAGCTCGGTTCGCTGGGCCGCCAACGTGTGTTGCGAAACCGTTGCCCACGTTGTCGACTCGGCGAGCGTGGCGACGGCGGCGGCCGCGGCACGGCGGTGCGCCTCGCACTGGCCGGTCGCATTCGCGCGGGCGGCCTCGACGGCCTCCAGTTCCGCGCGGGCGGCTTCCGGTGTCGCGGCATTGGATTCGGCGGGCTGATCGGCGCGCAGTTGGGCCAGCCGGGACCGCAGTTGATCGACGTGTTCGTCGCCGCAGAGCCCGGCCACGGTGGCGTCCAGCTGGTCGCGGCACCCCCGCAGCTCGCGGCGGCGCGCGTCGGCGGAGCGCGCCGCGGCCAGGTCGGTCGCACCGCCGGCCGCCAGCGCCGCGGCCAACTCCTCTTGTGCCGCAGCATGTTTGGCTTGGATTTCGAGGGTCGTCGCGCCGGGCGTGATCCGCGCGGTCAACAGGCCGGGCACCCCGACCGTGGTGGGTCCGGTCGCCGTGATCGACCAGCTTTGACCCGCGGGCAGCGACACCCGTTGGTCGCCGGCGGCGAGCTCGACGTCGGCGACGGCGGTGAATTCCACCGCGGCGGACGTCAACGCCAGCTGCCCGCCGATGCGGTGGGCGGCGGCCGCGGCGTCCTCGATGCGCCGCAGCAGCTCGTCGGTGATGACCACTGGGGCCAGCTCCGCGCAGACCCGGTCGCGGTCGCGGTCGATGGCCGCGATCTTGGCCAACCGGGCGGCCAACCGGTCGGCCTCCTCGCGGGCCGCGAGGTGATCGACGGCGCGCCGGGCGGATTCGGCGCGCCGCTGCAGGTCGGTCAGCAGCAGGGCGGCTTGCTCGGCGGCGGCGGCCGCGGCCTCGGCGTCGGCTTTGGCGGTGGCTTGCGCTTCTTCGGCCTGTTGCGCTTCGGCCGCTGCGGCGGCGACGGTCGCTGTGCGGCTTTGGATTTCGGTGAGCAGCCGCACGCGCCCGTCGTGGGCGGCGGCGGACGCGGCGCCGGTCGCGGCGGCGGCCTCGGCGACCAGCCCGGCCTCGCGCGCCTGGTTGGTGAGTTCGGCGACCCTGTCGGCGGCGGCCTGCGCGGCGACCAGCCGGGGGCCGGCGACGGCCCGCTGTTGCGAGAGCTCGGCCAGCTGCTCGGTCAGCTCGGCGTGGCGGCGGACCCGGTCGTCGACCTCGGCCACGGCGGCAACGCATTCCGCCACCGCGGCCTCGGCGGCGGCCAGCCTCGTGATCGAGGCGGCCCACTCGCCGGTGGGGCGCCCGGTGGGGGTGAAGTAGCGGGCGTACTCGGCGTCGATCCGCTCGATCAGCAGCGGCTCGGTACCCGGTAGCGCGCCGGTATCACCCGCCGCGACGTCGAGCGCGCGCGACAGCGCGTCGCATCCGGACAGATCGACCGCGGCGGTCGACGTGGCCTGCAGCACCCGCTGGGCGTGCCACAGGTCGTTGTCGACCGTCTCGGCGAGCATCGCGCGGACCCGTTCGTGGGCCTCGTCGCCGGTGAGCTGTTCCCGGCGCGGCGTGAGGACCGTCAGTTCCGTCTCGCATTTCTTGTGGAACCGTTTGCGGTAGACGAAACGGTAGGGGCCGCAGCTGATTTCGGCGCTGACCTCCGATCCGACGTCGCTGTGGGTCGGCTTGACCTGCTTGACTTCCTTCTTGGTGGAGCGGTCGCGCGATTCCAGCAGCAGATCGAGCGCCTCGATCATCGACGTCTTGCCGATCTCGTTGGCGCCGCTGACCACCACCACGCCGTGGTCGGGGAACTCGATTTCGCGGTGGGCGATGCCGCGGTAGTTCGTCAGGGCGAGGCGGTGCAGCTTCACGCGGCCCCCCGATCGGCCAGGCGCAGCAGCAGCGCCAGCGCGGCCTGCGCGTCGGCGGCGGACTCGGTGTCGCCCGCCCGCGCGGTTGCCACCAGCTCGTCGACGGCCGCGGCGGCGAACCCGCCGATGCCCAGGTCGGTGAACTCGCCGTCGGCGGGCACGACCGCCAGGTCGGTGTGGCTGTCCCAGGTGCGCAGGTGGGCGAACAGCCGCGCGTATCGGTCCAGGCACGCGTCCAGCGCGGCGCGGTCGGTGACCGTCAGCGAACCCGTGAGCGCCAACCGCACCACGGTCCGGTCCTTCTCGGTCATCAGGTCCAGGTTCATGTCGAGGTCGGCGATGTCGCGGCTGGTGTCGACCTGGCGGTGCAGGGTGACGAACCGCCAGCGGCCGACGTGCCGGGATTGCACCGTGACGGCGTCGACGTCGACGTCGACGTCGACGACGAGCACGTGACCCGGGTCGGACTCGACGTCGTCGAAGTTGGTGACCTCCGGTGAGCCCGAGTACCACACCCGGCCGCTCTCGCCGACCTGCGTGCGAGAATGCTTGTCCCCCAAGGCCACATAGTGCACCAGGCCGCGGTTGAGGGCGTCCTCGAGCTTGGCGAGACGGATCAGCGACGGCTTGTCGCGGTCGGGGTCCAGCACGTCGACGCCGCCGTGGGCGACCAGGATGCGGATGACCGGTTCCTGCGAAATGCGGTCGAGGACTTCGGCGGTCAGGTCGGTGGTCGGCGACTTGGACCGCCACGGCGCGGCGACGATCTCGAGCCCCGGCCTGACTTCGTGGACGCCGGCCCGGTCGAGCACGGTGACGTTGTCGGGACGTTCCGCGGTGAACAGCGCGCTGGTGTACACCGACGACGCGTCGAGCGGATCGTGGTTGCCCGGCAGCAGGTAGACGGGAATCCCGATGGCGCGCATGGCTTCCAGGGACTGTCCGACCACCTGCGGGGCCAACTGATTGTGTTCGAAGACGTCGCCGGCGACCACGACGAACTCGGCGCCCACCTCCGCGGCCAGCGCGCCCAGGCCGGCCACCGCGTCGCGGCGCGCGGCCGAATACCTCGGCTGCGCGTCGCCGGCGAGGAAGTGCCGAGTCATCCCCAGCTGCCAGTCGGCGGTGTGCAGGAAACGCATCCCGGCGGCCCCCTTTCGAGTGCGTGGCTATCTGGGCACCGCGAAGTCTAGGTTCGGGTACCGACAAGACGCGGGACGTCACCCGGCACGTCCGCGGTGGGCTGCGCAACGGCCCGGGCACGGGCGGCGAGCACAGCTCTCCTTGTCGAATCGCGCATTACGAACCGCGCGAGGTCGGCCCTCGTCTAGCATTTCCCCACCGAGAATGGGAGCCGCCGATGCCGTCGTCAGTGATCGCAGCACCCGAGGCTCTTGCGGCGGCGTCGGCGGATCTGACCGGTATCGAGCAGTCAATCAGGGCGGCCTCCGCCACGGCGGCTCCGTCGACGACGGCCATCGCCACGGCGGCTGCCGACGAGGTGTCGACGGCCATCGCGGATCTCTTCGGCGACTTCGCCGAGGAGTTTCAAGCGCTGACCGCGCAGACGACGCTGCTTCATTCGCACTTTGCGGGCACGTTGAGCGCGGCTGGAGCCACCTACGCCGCCGGCGAGCTCACGAATGTGTCGCTGCTGGTCAAGGGGCTGGAGCAGCAGTTCTTCGACGTGGGTTTCTTTTCACCGTTCACCTACCTGACCGGGCATCCGCTCTTCGGTGAAGGGGCCGTCGGGCCCGCCGTCACCGGGACCAGCGGGCCCGGCCTGCTCGGCAGGCTGCTCACCGGCTTCTTCAACGGGACTCTCGCGAGCCAGAGCGGCGGGGTGTATCAGGGGACGGGAACCCCCGGCCCGGTGACCGGGGTCCGGGAGGGCTTCTCCTACCTCAACCTCGCCGTCGGTCCCCAGGGCTACGACGCGCCCGCGCGCTGGTACTTCCCGACGCAGGCGGACGGTACGGTGAACGCCCGCGGCGTCATCTATTTGCAGCACGGCTTCCTGGGAACGGGCGGCTGGTACGGCACTCTGGCCACCGCCCTGGCGTACGGCACCGACAGCATCGTGGTCGTCCCCACCGTGTCGTCGATTCCGTTGCCGATGGGCGCCTGGCTGGGCGGCACGCAGATGCACCAGGCGGTGGGCTCGCTGTTCCTGGGCAACGAGACGGCGCTGAACCTCAGCGCGAACCAGGCCGGTTACCACGGCACGCTGCCGCAAAATTTCATGATCACCGGCCATTCCGCCGGCGGCGGCCTTGCCACGCTCGCCGCCGGCGACTACATCGCGGACCTCGGGGCGGCCACCGGCAACAACCACCTTCTCGGCGTGATCATGTTCGACGGGGTCGCAAATGACTCTTCGGCCTTCGCGGCGGCGATCGCCAACCTGAAGACGTTGAACATCCCCGACTATGTGGTGGCCTCGCCGCCGCAGCCGTGGAACGCCTTCGGCGCCACCACGAACCAGCTGGTCAGTCTGTACCCGGGGCAGTTCACCGGGGTGGAGCTGGTCAACGGATCGCATGTCGACTCGCTGCTGGGCAACAAGCCCGTCATCGACTTCGTCTCGCAGCTGGTCACCTCCTTCTCCCCGGGCGGCGACACCCAGGCCGTGTACACCCTGTCCACCGGCTGGATCAACGACATCTACACCGGGCACGGCCCGCTCAGCCCGCTCTACGGTCTTTACGGGACCACCGGCGGCTACCTGCCCCCCGGTGGCCAGCCGATCAGCCTGGGCCCGGCCACCGGGATCGTGCTGCCGGTGTGAACCCGATGAACGATCGGCACACCCTGCTGCTGATGCGGCACGCGAAATCGGACTACCCGTCCGGGGTCGCCGACCACGACCGGCCGTTGGCGCCGCGCGGCATCCGGGAGGCCGGCCTGGCCGGGGATTGGCTGCGCGCCAACATGCCACCCGTCGACGCCGTGCTGTGCTCCACCGCGACGCGGGCGCGGCAGACCCTGCAAAACACCCGCGTCACCGCCCCGGCGCGCTACAGCGAGTGGCTCTACGGCGCCGCCCCGGGGACGGTGATCGAGGAGGTCAACGCGACGGCCGAGGACGTCGGCACCTTGCTGGTCGTCGGTCACGAGCCGACGACGTCGGCGCTGGCGCTCCTGTTGGCCGACGGCGGCACGGACGACGCTGTCGTGGAACGCATTTCAACGAAGTTCCCGACGTCGGCGATCGCGGTGCTGACCGTGCCCTGCCCGTGGGCGGAACTGGAACCGGGCCGCGCCGCGCTGACGGGTTTCGAGGTCCCGCGTTAGCTACGAGTTCGTGGCGAGCGTCAGCTCCATCAGCTTGATGGCCTGCCCGCAGGCGTCGATGCCGGGCGCCTGCGGGTTGACCCACCAGCCGACCACGCCCGCCGCGTTGCTGGCCACGCCGCACGCGCCGTTCGGGTCGTCCGGGCGCATCACGATCGACTCGATGCCCGCGATCGAACGGTTCTCCACCTTGTACTTCAGGAAGTCGGCCACCTTGCGCTCGTTGCCCAGGCTGCCCTGCTCGAACCAGAAGCGCGTGATGTCGATCAGGCCGGCCGGATTGGCCGCCTGCCACCGGCAGATCGCGCCGACGAACGTGCTCTGGATGTCGAGCGGATCGGCGCCCACGGTCTTGGCCAGGATGTCGCTGGTCAACACCTCACATTCCTTGAGCAGGTTCGGATACTGCTGCTGGGAGTTGTTGTTGCGCGGGACGTTGCCGCCCGCCTTCACGGCGTTGCCCCCGACGGACCTCGAACAACCCGTCAGGACCAACAGCGCAGCGAGCAGCACGGCCGCGCCGGCACGGGCGGTTCTGATCATTTCGAGTTCGCAATCGATTGACGGGCCAGTTCCTTGGCTATGTCGCAGGGCGGCGGGAACGGCTTCTGGCTGAAGCTGACCGACCATTCGATGAAGTCGTCCTGGAACTGGACGCCCACTTCGCAGAGCGAGTCGCCCAGGTTGGGCTCGTTGCCGACGGCGATGAAGCCGCCGTGCCCGTTGATGTTGATGTCGTCGACGCTGGCGCGCGACAGCTCCTCGGTTTTGCGCTCGCGTCCGATCGGGCTGCCGCGGTACCAGGAAAAGGAAAAGTGCGGGCCCAGAATGCCGCCGCCCGCTAACCACTGACACCCCACGGAGTTGCGGGCGGTGTTCACCAGCCCCGTCACCTTGGTCAGGTCCGACACCGTCTGATCGCTGATGCCGCCGCATTGCGGGAACATCGGCCCGTGGTGACCCTCCCCGCCGCCAGGCGTCGACGATGCCGTGGCTCCCGGCTTGTTGTCGGAACCCGAGCAGCCCGCAACTGTCGGAATCAAGATCGTCAGAGCCGACGCCGCTAGAGCCAGCGCCCTCGCGCCTCGCCTACTGCTGGTCACACGATGCACTGTAGCGGCAGCCGGGGGGCCAACCGCGGACGCGGCGCGTGAGCAGGCATTTCGACGCGGTGGTCACGACCGCGGCGCCGGGCGTGTGCGACAGTTACGACATGCTCCTGGCACTGCTGCGCCAGTACATCCGGCCGTACCGCCGGCCGGTTGCGGTGCTGATGGCGCTCCAGGTGATCAGCATCCTGGCGTCGCTGTACCTGCCGACGGTCAACGCCGCGATCATCGACGAGGGCGTCGCCAAGGGCGACGCGGCCACCATCGTCAAGCTCGGCATGGTGATGCTCTCGGTCACCGGATTGCAGGTGCTGTGCGCCGTCGGCGCCGTGTACTTCGGCTCGCGGACCGGGATGGGCTTCGGGCGCGACCTGCGCCGGGCGATCTTCGAACATGTCACCACGTTCTCCGAGCGCGAGACCGCCCGTTTCGGCGCGCCCACGCTCTTGACGCGCAGCACCAACGACGTCCGGCAGATCCAATACCTGGTCCAGATCGCCGGCACCGTCCTGATCACCGCGCCGATCATGTGCGCCGGCGGGATCGTGATGGCCATCCACGTCGACGCGGCGCTGACCTGGCTGCTGCTGGTCAGCGTGCCGATCATGGCGGTGGCCAACTACCTGATCATGTCGCGCATGCTGCCGCTGCTGCGCCGGATGCAGGGCCTGATCGACGGCATCAACCGGGTGCTGCGCGACCAGCTGTCGGGTGTCCGGGTGGTCCGGGCGTTCGCGCGCGAGGGTTACGAGCGCGACCGGTTCGCGCGCGCCAACGCCGCGCTGTCGAACACGGCGCTGACGACGGGCAATTTGCAGGCGCTGATGCTGCCGGTGACCACGCTGACAATCAACGTGTCCAGCGTGGCGCTGATCTGGTTCGGTGGGCTGCGCATCGATCGGGGTCAGATGCAGGTCGGCTCGCTGACCGCATTCCTGGCCTACTTCACCCAGATCCTGATGGCGGTGCTGATGGCGACGATGACGCTGGTGGTGCTGCCGCGCGCGTCCGTCTGCGCCGAGCGGATCACCGAGGTGCTCGCGACCCGCGCCGCGGTGCAGGACCCACCAAACCCCAGGTTCCCGCGGGGCGGGATCACCGGCGTCGTGCGACTCGACGGGGCCAGCTTCAGCTATCCGGGTGCGGACCGCCCAGTGCTGCAAGACATTTCGCTGACGGCGCGGCCCGGCAGCACCACCAGCGTCATCGTCGCCATCAGCACCGCCATCAGGATC
>NZ_LZIC01000048.1 GCF_001667185.1 Mycobacterium sp. 852002-50816_SCH5313054-b
GATATCGCGGATCTCGTCGACGCCGACGCACATCACGTCTTCCTTGGGGCCGATGTTCCAGCCGTAGGTGGCGTCGCTGGTGTAGAAGTCCGCCAGCGGCTTCCAGTCACCGGCCTTTTCGCAGTCCTTGTTGGCCTGCAGCCAGCGGTCGACCCATGCTTCGAGATCCGCGCGTGAATGCGACGCCACCTACGGCTGGAACATCGGCCCCAAGGAAGACGTGATGTGCGTCGGCGTCGACGAGATCCGCGATATCGCCCTCGGCATGGAGATGGAGGGCCTGGAGAACTGGGTGTACGAGTACCAGAAGGTGCTCATCGACGAGAAGCAGGGCGAGATCGTCGGCTTCTGGAAGCAGATCGTCAACAAGACCGACGGCACCCAGGACGAGATCTACGGGATCGGCGGCAGCTGGTTCCGCCTCAACGGCGACCAGCTCATCGAGTGGCAGCGGGACTTCTTCGATTTCGGCCACGTCGCGAAGATGTTCGCCAAGCTGATCGAGTCCGGCGATCTGTCCGCCGGCATGCAGCGCCGGATCGAGCGCGGCATCGCCGGCGAGAAGCTGCCGGGCTACTACCCGCTCGGTGAGGCTCCGGCGCCGATCTGGTGACGGGACCAACCAAGCATTTGATTTGTCGCACGCGCTATGCTGGCGCGACAAGGGTGCCCTGTGGCACTCGTCACCACTGCTGCCAGGCAAGACGGGTCGGGCAGTCTCACTTCAAAGGCGAAATGGGGTCAGGTCCAACGTGAAGACAAAAGGTGCTCTGATCTGGGAGTTCAACCAGCCGTGGGCCATCGAGGAAATCGAGATCGGCGACCCGCAAGCGCATGAGGTCAAGATCCAGATGGAAGCGGCCGGCATGTGTCACTCCGACCACCACCTGGTCACCGGAGGCATCCCGATGGCGGGCTTCCCGGTGCTCGGCGGCCACGAGGGCGCCGGCATCGTCACCGAGGTCGGGCCGGGCGTGGAAGACATCGCCCCCGGCGACCACGTGGTGCTGTCGTTCATCCCGTCCTGCGGGTCCTGCCCGACCTGCCAGGCCGGCATGCGCAACCTGTGCGACCTGGGCGCCGGGCTGCTGGGCGGCGCCGCGGTGTCCGACGGCACCTTCCGCATCCAGGCCCGCGGCCAGAACGTCTTCCCCATGACGCTGCTGGGCACCTTCTCGCCGTACATGGTCGTGCACCGCAGCTCCGTGGTGAAGATCGACCCGTCGGTGCCGTTCGAGGTGGCCGCCCTGGTCGGCTGCGGCGTCACCACCGGCTACGGTTCGGCGGTGCGCACCGCCGACATCCGGCCGGGCCAAGACGTCGCCATCGTCGGCGTCGGCGGCGTCGGCATGGCCGCGCTGCAGGGTGCCGTCAACGCGGGCGCGCGTTACGTCTTCGCGATCGACCCGGTGGAGTGGAAGCGGGACCAGGCGCTCAAGTTCGGCGCCACGCACGTCTACCCCGACCTCAACGCCGCGCTGATGGGGATGGCCGAGGTCACCTACGGCCTGATGGCCCACAAGGTGGTCGTGACGGTCGGCGAGTTGCACGGTGCCGACATCGACAACTACCTGAACATCACCCAAAAGGGCGGCACCTGCGTGCTGACCGCCATCGGCAGCCTGCTGGACACCAACGTCAACCTGAACCTGGCGATGCTGACCCTGATGCAGAAGAACCTGCAGGGCACCATCTTCGGTGGCGGCAACCCGCAGTACGACATCCCGCAGCTGCTGTCGATGTACAAGGCCGGCAAGCTCAACCTGGACGACATGATCACCCGCCAGTACAAGCTCGAGCAGATCAACGACGGCTACCAGGACATGCTGGAGGGCAAGAACATTCGCGGCGTCATCCGCTACACCGACGCCGATCGGTAAGTCCACCGCAGATTCGCCGGTGAGCACCGGCTTCCCACACCTGCTGGCGCCGGGACGAATCGGCGCCATGACGGTGCGCAACCGGGTGGTCATGTCTCCGATGGAGACGATGTACGGCACCCCGGACGGGCTGCCATCGGCGCGCACCCGCGACTATTTCGCCGCCCGCGCCGAGGGTGGCGTCGGCCTGATCACGGTGGGCGCCACCGGGGTCGACCACCATCACCCCGAGACGCCCGGTGGCCTGCACCTGGCCACGGACGACGCGGTGGCGGCACACCGGGCATTGGTCGAGGCCGTGCACGAACACGGCGCCAAGATCCAGCCCCAGATCGTGCACGCCGGGCCCGACGGTCTGGGGCCAGAGATGTTCGGGGTCACCTCCGTTGGGCCGTCGGTGATTCCGTCCTACCTGACGGGGCGGCCGTCGGCCGAGATCAGCAAGCGGCAGCTGTGCGAGGTGTTCGACCTGTTCAAGGCCGCGGTGCGCCGCGCCGCCGAGGCGGGTTACGACGGCATCGAGCTGCACGCCGCGCATGGCTACATGCTGCTGGGGTCTTTCCTTGCCCCCCAACGCAACCGGCGCACCGACGACTACCGGGGCGACTCGGCGCGCGGCCGGGCGCGGGTGGTGGTCGAGGCGCTGGCCGCGATTCGCTCCGAGATCGGCGACGCGCTGCCGATCACGCTGCGCATCTCCGGCTACGAGCGGGTCGCGGGAGGCCGTCCGATCTATGAAACCGCGCGGCTGGCACCCGAACTCGTGGCGGCCGGGGTGAGCGCGTTTCACGTCAGCGGCGGGGTGATCGACCGGCTCGTCACGGGGATGGTCAACGGCGCCGACGACGGCGACGAGGTCAACGTCGGTGCGGCGGCCGCGGTCAAACAGGTGGTCGACGTGCCGGTGATCGCGGTCGGCCGCATCCACGACCCGGTTGCGGCCGAGCGGATCCTGGCCGAGGGCCGCGCCGATTTCATCGCGATGGGGCGCCCGCTGCTGGCCGACCCCGAGCTGCCCCGCAAGTTGCGGTCGGGCCAGGCGCGCCGGGTGCGCAAGTGCATCTCTTGTGAAAACTGCATCGACGCGATGGAACAACGCTTTTCCGTCGACTGCGCCGTCAACCCCCGCACCGGAAAGGAGCGTGAACTGGCCGCCACCCGCGCTAGCCGGGCCAAGCGGGTGGTGGTGGTCGGGGGCGGACCGGCCGGGCTGGAGGCCGCCCGCGTGGCCGCCGAACGCGGCCACCGCGTCACGCTTTTCGAGCGCAGCGGCCAGCTCGGCGGGGCTTTGCGCTGGGCGGCGGTGCTGCACCCGGAAAACCAGCCGTTCCTGCACTACCTGCGCGACGAGATCAGGCTCAGCACCGCGACAGTTCATGTGGGACGCCGTGTTTCGGCCGACGACATCGTCCGGTCGGCACCCGACGCGGTGGTGGTGGCCACCGGCGGCCGCGTCGCGGTGCCCGCCATCCCCGGCGCCGACCTACCGCACGTGCGCACCGGGCCCGGGCTGCGCGAGTTGTTCGCCGGCTGGCGGGAGCGACTGGTGCGCCCCGCCGCGTTTCGGCTCGCCACCCGGGCGTGGATGCCGATCGGCCGGCGGGTCACCATCGTCGGCGGTGACCTGGTCGCCCTCGAACTCGCCGAGTTTCTGGCGAGCAGAGGCCGGCAGGTGTCAATCCTCGAGCAGGGCAAGGACATTGCCCCCGAGGTGGGCAACAAACGCAAGACCGAGCACATGGATCGCCTCGACCGGCTCGGCGTCACGGTGCATGTCCGCGCGGCCATCGACCGGATCACGGCGCGCGACGTGGTGTTTACGCCCGCCGGCGGCGCGCCCCGCGAGCTGCCCGCCGACAGCGTGGTCGTCGCCGGGACGGTCCAACCCGACACCAGCTTGTTCGACAGCGTGGTCGCGGCCATGCCCGGTGCCGAGGTACACGCCGCCGGCGACTGCAGCGGGCTGGGCCTCATCCGCAAAGCCACCGAGGAGGGCGCACGGGCCGCGTGCGCGATCTAGAGATAGAGGAGAGAGAAATGACCGAAACCGCGCAATCGCAGGCCTCCCCTGCACTGACCGCGTCGCAATCGTCGTGGCGCTGCGTGCAGGCGCACGACCGCGAGGGCTGGCTGGCGCTGATGGCCGACGATGTCGTCGTCGAGGACCCGATCGGCAAGTCCGTCACCAATCCCGACGGCACCGGGGTGCGGGGCAAGGACGGCGTCGCGGCCTTCTACGACACCAACATCGCGGCCAACCAGCTGACCATCACCTGCGAGGAGACGTTCCCGTCGAGCTCGCCCGACGAGATCGCGCATATCCTGGTGCTGCACAGCAGGTTTGAGGGCGGGGTCACCAGCAAGGTGCGCGGCGTGTTCACCTACAAGGTCAACGACGCCGGGCTGATCACCAACATGCGCGGCTTCTGGAACCTCGACATGATGGAGTTCGGCCAGGAGTGAGGCCGTCGAAGCCGCCGAGCGTGGGGCCTACGGCCGAGTTCAGGGCAGTTTTCGTACGTAGGGCCCACGCTCGGCGGTCCAAATAGTCAGCCACATCCGCTCAGCCGATCAGGCCGAGCCCGGTGAGGTTGCCCTGCATGGCCCGACGGTCCGTCAGAACCATGGTCGGGGTCTGCAGCGGATCGCTGAGGATGGTGATCGACTTCGGCTGCTGCCACAACAGCGCCCCGTTGCCCGCGTCGACGACGCCGTAGGCGAACAGGTCGAGCGGCGTGGTGCGGTCGACCCCGATCCGGGTGATGGTGTAGAGCAGGCCGTCCGCGGCGGATAGGTGCGGCAGCGCCGCGCTGCGAACCTTGTTCTCCCACACGGTATGACAGCCCGGATTATCGATGTCGACCCTGGTCATGCCGCCGACGAACGGCGCCGTCGGGGGAACCGCGGGAGGCGCGCCCGCCGGGACTGCGGGGTAGGGGTAGCCGTAGGTGCTCGACACGAACACCGAGTTGCCGAGCCCGATCGGCGCGTTTTCGCTGCCCGGGCCGCCCTGTGTCAAAACCGTTTGCTGACAGATCAATTGGCCCGTGCCGGACTGGTAGATCAGCGCGTGCACCTGGGGCCTGGCGTTGTCGACGATGGTCACGTAGTCGGCGCCGGTGACGGGACCGAAGTACACCGGCGTCGAGCCGGTCCCCCAGCTCAGCTGCCCGGGCTTGCGGGCGGGGCCGCGATCATAGGCGGCCCGCCAAAGGATTTGGGGGTCGCCGGCGATACCGAGGTTCAGCTCGTACAGAGCGAATGTGGTGGCCACGGCGACGCGACCGCTCGGTGCCGACGAGATGCTGTTCGCCACCTGCTCGCCGGCGGGCAGCTGCACGGTGGCGACGCCGCCGCCCGTCTTGGCCACACCCACGACGCCGTTACCGGTGGCGAACCAGACGTTGCCCGCATAGTCGGGGACCAGCCCCACCGAGTTGTCGCCGGGCGGTATCGCCCCGGACAGGTCGGTGGACTCGGTGACGATCAGCTTCCAACAGCCCAGCGGCCCCTCCTCCTTCACGTGCGCGATGCGCAGCAGGTGGTTGGTCCCGTCGGTCATCACCACCTGGTTGCTGTTGTCCAGGTAGGCGTAGACGCCGCCGAGCAGGCTGCCCTTGGCGACCTGAAGTTTGGCCAACGGGACGAAGATTGGGACGCGGCCGCCGGGATCGATCAGGAAGATCGTCGGGGTCTGCGTGATGTCGCTGGTGCACAGAGCCAACACCAGGCCGTCGGTGCCCTGCATGATCGTCGGACAGGCCGCCAGCAGCGGATAGCCGAAGATCGCATTGAGGTGGGCGCCGGGGCCGGGAAGCGGTCCGGCATCGGATGATTCGGCGTCGTTGTGCAGCGACGCGAGGCCCAGCGGCGCCATGAACGGGTTGGGCGGTGCGAACGGCCCCCAGGCGTCGGCGGCCCGCGCGTCGGCTCCGGCCGCAAGGGCGGGGGCAAGGGACACGGCGCACGCGGTCAGCAATGCCACGGGAAACCGCACAGAGGTCTCCTCCCGTGAATGCGTACAGTGATTTTCCCGAGGTCGCGGAACGAATCCGTAACGGCACGCTAACGATTCGGCCTCGGGACGGCGTGGCACACCGGCGGCGGCCGGCTAGCGGCGCGTGAAGATCTGGTGCGTGACGCCGCTGGGGCTGCTCACCGATTCCACCGCGAATCGCTGCTCGAGGCCCTCCAACCCGTCCCACAATCGCTCGCCGCGCCCCAGGATGATCGGTACCACCGTGATGTGCAGATGGTCGACGAGGTCAGCGGCGAGGAATTGACGCACGGTCGACGGTCCGCCGCCGATGCGAATGTCGCTGTTGCCGGCGGCCTTTCGCGCTGCCGCGAGCGATTCGGCGGGGCTGGCGTCAATGAAGTGGAAAGTGGTGCCACCGTCCATCTCGATCGAGGCTCGGGGGTGGTGGGTCAGCACGAAAACGGGGGTATGAAACGGCGGCTCGGCGCCCCACCATCCTTTCCATTCCGCACCGCCGGCCTCGCCGGTCCACGGGCCGCGTTGCGGCCCGAACTTGCCGCGGCCCATAATTTCGGCGCCGATGCCCGGCACCCACCTGCCGGCCAGGGCGTCGTCGATGCCCGTGGTCCCACCCACTTCGCCGTGCATAGCGCGGAAGGTCCGGGTGGCGAAGAACCATTCGTGTAACCGGCCTCCGGCGTGCCCGAACGGTGCCTCCAGGCTTTGTCCGATGCCCGTAGCGAAACCGTCGAGGGAAACCGAAAAGTTGTGCACGCGCACCTGTGACATGACGAAATCTCATTCCTTCGTTGTGGGTCCTATCCGGACTGACCGTCAGCACCCGCGAAACTCATCGATCGGTGGCCGAACATATGCTGGGGCCATGGCTTCGATCTTCACCAAGATCATCAACCGTGAACTTCCCGGCCGTTTCGTCTACGAGGACGACGACATCGTCGCGTTCCTGACGATCGAGCCGATGACCACGGGCCACACGCTGGTGGTGCCCCGCGCCGAGATCGACCAGTGGCAGGACGTCGAGGGTGCGGTGTTCGCCCGCGTCATGGCGGTCAGCCAGCTGATCGGCAAGGCCGTGTGCAAGGCGTTCAAGACCGAACGGTCCGGCCTGATCATCGCCGGCCTCGAGGTCCCCCATCTGCACGTCCACGTCTTCCCCACCCGCAGCCTGAGCGACTTCGGTTTCGCCAACGTCGACCGCAACCCGTCACCGCAATCCCTCGACGACGCCCAGACCAAGATCAAGGCGGCGCTGGCTCAACTGGCGTGAACCGGCTCCGGCGCGGAGACATCGCTGACGCGGGGCAGCGTGACGCGGAAGCAGCACCCCTCGCCGGGTGAGGTCAGCACGCTGACGTCACCGCCGTGCGCGCGCACCAACGAGTCGACGATGGATAGCCCCAGTCCGGTGCCACCGCTCGCCCGCGCCCGGGACGAGTCGGTGCGGTAGAACCGCTCGAACACCCGCGACGCGTCCTGCTGGCTCATGCCGGGACCCTTGTCGGCCACCTCCAGCACCGCGTCGTCACCCTCGGTGCCGACCCGAACCGTGACGTCGGCGCTTTCCGGGGTGTGCTGCAGGGCGTTGGCGACCAGGTTGCTCAGCACCTGGCGAATCCGGGGTTCGTCTCCGAGCACCTCCGGTGTGCCGGGGCCGTCGAGAACCTCCATGGTGATGGTGCGCTTGGGGTCGATGGCCTGCGCGTCGTGGACGGCGTCGCTGGCCAGCGCCAGCAGGTCGACCCGGTGGTGTTCGAGGGGTCGTTGCACGTCCAGCCGGGCCAACAGCAGCAAGTCGTCCACCAGCAGGCCCATCCGGCTGGCTTCGCTTTCGATCCGCGACAACAGCATGGACACGTCGCGGGCCGCGCCCTGCCGATACAGTTCCGCGAAGCCGCGGATGGTCGTCAGCGGCGTGCGCAGTTCGTGGCTGGCGTCGGTGATGAACCGTCGCATCCGGTCCTCGGAACGCCGGGCCTTCTCCGCCGACGACTCCGAGGAGGCCAGCGCCTGCTGTATCTGGGTGAGCATTCCGTTGAGCGCCAACGAAAGTCGGCCCACCTCGGTGCGGGGATCACGCTCCGGAACGAGGCGATCCCGCTGGCCGGCGGCGATCGCCGCGGCGGTGTGCTCGACCTCGACCAGCGGGCGCAGGCTGCGGTGCACCACCACGAAGCTGGCGATCCCGACGACCACCAGCACCGCGACCCCGATGCCGAATTGCAGCCAGACCAGGGAGCTCAGGGTGTGCTGGACGTCGGACAGGTCGATCGCGACCGTCGTCAGCCCGTGCGGTCCGCGCACCGACACCGCGCGCCATTGAATATCGGAGCCGTTGATCGAGGGCAGCGTCGTCGGACTCTGGCCCACGTCGTTGTCGGGTGGCAGCGCCGGTTCGGCGTTGCGGTCGTTGATGGCGGTGAACGGGGTGCCGTCGGTGCCGACGCCCCGCACGTAGAACTTCGACGGCGGGCGACCGGGGTCGGGGCCTTCGTACGGGGGCGGCGATTGGCGCCGCGGGGCCTGCGCCCAGCCGCGGGAGGCTTCGAGCAGCGTCTGGTCGATCCGGCCGACCAACACGTGGCGCAGGATCGAGGTGACGGCGAAACCCGAGACGGCCAGCCCGCAGCCCACCAACAGCAGGGTGGCGGCCACCAGACCCACCCGCAGTGGCACTCCGCGTCGAACCTTGTTGGCCATCCCTACATTCTTCGCTTTCGCGCTCAGCGCGGCTCCCGCAGGACATAGCCCACGCCGCGCAGGGTGTGCAGCAACCGCTTCTCGCCCGTGTCGATCTTGCGCCGCAGATACGACACGTAGGACTCCACGACGTTCACGTCGCCGCCGAAGTCGTAGCGCCAGACGTGGTCGAGGATCTTCGGCTTGCTCAGCACGGTGCCCGCGTTGATCACGAAGTAACGCAACAGGGTGAATTCGGTCGGCGACAGCGACACCGGTTCGCCGGCCTTCCATACCTCGTGCGTCTCCTCGTCGAGTTCGATGTCGGCGAACGTCAGCCGGGCGTTGCGCGGTTCGGCCCCGCCCTTGCCGGCGCGCCGCAGGATGACCCGCAGCCGGGCCACCACCTCCTCGAGGCTGAACGGCTTGGTCACGTAGTCGTCGCCGCCCAGCGTCAGGCCCGCGATCTTGTCCTGCAGGGAGTCGCGGGCGGTCAAGAACAGCGCCGGGGCGTCGATGCCGTCGGCGCGCAGCCGGCGCAGCACCCCGAAGCCGTCCATGCCGGGCATCATCACGTCAAGGATCACCGCGTCGGGCCGCGCGTCACGGGCGCGATCCAGAGCCTGGGCCCCGTTCGTCGCGGTGTAGACCTCAAACCCCTGGAACTTGAGACTGACGGAGAGCAGTTCGACGATGTTGGCCTCGTCGTCGACTACGAGGACGCGAGCCTCCGGTTTGGCGTCGTTTGAGGTTGGCGCTGTCATGAGGTACTTCCGTCCTTTGTTTGAACGTTGCCTTTCCGATTATTGTGTGATTCCTGAAAGCTGGGTGCCAGTCGGCTGCTAACAGTCTGCCAGGAATCATCGCATGACCTTGGAACGGTCGGGATTTACCGGTGGTGTCGCGAATAGACTCTGATGGCATGAACGTCGCCAAAGACATCGTGTCGCTTGCGACCGCTCCCGCGCGGGCCGGGCTTGCCGCCGCCGACGCGGGCTTGAGCGTCGCCACCGCCGCGGTCGGCGTGGCGAAGCGGGCGCTGGGCGAGGCGGGCAGCGACGCCCGAAGCCATGCGATGGCGTCCATGTTCGGGCTGGACGACGCGATCACCCGCGCCAACCGGTTGGCCCGGCTGTTGGACGACGACGCGCCGCTCGGCCGCGCCGTGGCGCCCGATGGGCCGCTGGACCGGTTGCTGCGCCCGGGCGGCGTGGTGGACATGCTGACGTCGGAGGGCGGCGTGCTCGACCGGTTGACCGCCGAGGGCGGCGCACTGCAGCGCGCGCTGCAGCCCGGCGGGCTGGCCGATCAGCTGCTCGACGAAGACGGGTTGGTCGAGCGGGTGTTGTCGGAGGATGGCCTGGCCGACCGGCTGCTCGCCGAGGGCGGGCTGATCGACAAGCTGACCGCCAAGCGCGGTCCGCTGGACCAGCTCGCCGACGTCGCCGACACGCTGGCGCGGCTGACACCCGGGATGGAGGCGCTGGAGCCGGCGATTGCCACTCTGCAGGACGCCGTCATCGGTCTCACCATGGTGGTCAACCCGTTGAGCAACATCGCCGACCGGATTCCTTTCCCCGGCCGCCGCCCCGGAAGGCGGACGCCGCCGCGGTCGGTGCGCTCGACTCGCATCATCGAAAGCGAGGAGTGAGCCGCTCGGCTGGCACCCTGATTTACCGGCCTCCTCAGCTCAGTCGGATGCTCAGGCGGCTGAAGCATCAATAGGACTGGCCGTCGGCGTACCGCAGTCGCCGGTAGTAGCGACCGCTGCCTCGATTCCTTGCTTTGTACGTCTGCAGCTGGCTGTCACGGTTGGGACAAATGAGCCGCAAATTCTCACGACGATTGTTGCTTGCGTCTCCATTGATGTGGTCGACGATCAGCGCCAGGGTCATGCCGTTCCACTTGTCCGTGATGCCGCAGATCGCACAACAACCCCCTGCTGCTCATAGAGGTAGTCCCGGACGTAGTGGCCCTGGTAGGACGTACGACCACAGACTCCGGTGTCGAGCCAGGCCTCCAAGAGCAAGCGTCGGCGGTGTGACTGTTGGCATGCATTGGTGCAGAACACCTTTGGTCGACGGCCTTCGACAACGACTCCGCACCCGAGACAGGTCATTGGCACAAGACGGACGCTATTCCTCAGTGCCGACAGGAATGGAGCCGCGTGAGAGACTCGAACTCTCGACATCCGCTTTACAAGAGCGACGCTCTACCAACTGAGCTAACGCGGCCGGGGCCGGCTCGATGAGCCATGACGATTCTACGACGGGGGTGATGCCGTCGGAGCTGCGCGCCGACTCGAGCCTGCGGAGGTGCCAGCCAGCGCGGTCGTGGCGTCATGTCGGGCGGACGCTCGCGGAGGGAGCGCCTTGGTACGCGAGCGGTCGTCAGCTCAATCCTGACAGGGGTGCTCTCACGATTTCTTCGATGGAATGACGATGACGACGATCAGCGTCAGGATCGAGAAGAACAGGCCGAGGATGCCCCAGCCGAGGGCGCTGCGGCCCTTCATGCCGGCGATGACGGCGCACACGATGGCCGCGATGACGCTGCCGATTGCGACGAAGATGCCTTTGATCCCCTTCAGGATCATGCCCGCGGCCTCGGGTTGTTGTGCCGCTGCCAGGACGATGCTGTGCAACATGATGCCTCCTCGGTGAACGACACGGTCTGGGAGTCCGCCGGTCTGACTCCGTAGATACCCAAACCGGCAAACAACCAAGCCCGATGCGAGGAATGCGGGAGTAGTCCCGCCGGTAGCGGGTAGCCAATGCCACGGGAATTTCGGCCTGGAGGTTGCGCGATGCCTGTGACGGCGGGGCATGTTCCGGGGTTGACGTCGGGACTGCGCAGGGTCCCGATGGACCCCGGGCGTTTCCACAGCGGGCGTTGGTTCCTCTTGGTCGAGGGCGCCCTGGTGAGCCTCTTCGGCATCGCCGGGCTGGTCTCGGGGGCCCTGCATCCGCATGCCGGCCCCACCGGCGCCCCCGTTCTCGGCCTGACCGCGACCCCGCTGTACAGCGGGATGCTGCTGGCGCTTGGCGTGGCGGCCATCGCTTGCTCCTGGAATCGCCGCGCGGCGATAACCGTGACGGCGCTGAGCGCCGTCGCCTACACCATCTTGCTGTTCGTCAGCAGCGTCGCCACGGCGCGCGACAAACCCACGCCGCTGGGGTTTCACGCCGCCGAGGTCCTGCTGCACGGTGTGCTGGCGGTGGTCAACCTCGCGATGCTGATGTGGCTGATTCCCGACGAGTTGGGCGACGAGGTTTGGGCGCCGCGCAGGCGCCGCGGCCGCGATCGGCGACAACCTCCGACCATCGAAGCATCCACCGCGCCACCGACTGTGCCAGTGAGCACGGGTGCATCAACACCCGCGCGGGAGCCGGCCGCTCATCCAGGCCGGCCCGGAGAGAGCCATGAACCAGAAAAGCCGTTGGCGCCCGAGGTTGAGACGTCGCCAGGCGTCAAGCGCCCCGCCGCTCGGGCACGAACTCCGGTGGCGTCACGCGGGGCCCTCGTCGCCGTGGCGCTCCTGGTGGCCGTCGCCGGCATCGTCATCTGGATACGCCGCCGCTGATACTGGCAGGAACTTTTACGGTTCCGCGGAGACACAGCCGACTACCGTTGATGTTGGTCGGTCGTAGCGCTACCGGGGCCTCGGATGCGGAAGTTAGTCGCGGTATCAGTTGCCGTTGGTGCTTTGATGCTCAGCGGGACCGTCGCGCACGCCGGCACGCCATCGCCGACGCCCAGACCGCCGCCGGGTACACCGAGGTGCCTGACATTCGACGGCCAGCCCCCGCAGCTCAACTACCTGCCGTGCGGATGGACGACGGACGGCAAGCGATGGACTCCTCCTCCGTCCCCACCCGACCCGTGACGGATCACGGTTGGCCCGGGAGGGCGGGCAGGCCGTCGCGGATGTTTTGCAAATCGCCCTGGATGCCCTGCAGGTCACCCTGCACGTCGTGCAGATCAGAGAGAGTCTTCTCGAGGCCCGGCTGTAGCTCCCCCGGGCTTGCCTGTTCGTACTGAGGGCAGTACGACACGACGGCGCCGGCCACGAAGTTCGCGCTCTGGTTGGCGTCCCAAATCGTCGATCCCTGCACAAAGCGGATGGCCTCCGCGAAATCGGGCTGGTGACTGAGGAAGTCGCAGACCGCGTGCCCATGGGTCGTCACATATTCGGCGTCGGGAAACGGTACGCCGTCGTGTTTCAACGCGCCGATGAACGCCCTGTCGACGATGTCCAGCTGCGGGGCGTGTGCTGCCGGCGCGGCCGGGCTGGGTCGCACGGTGGACGGCGGCGGAACTGCCGCCGGCTCGGCGGCCGGCTCGGGGTGGTGGGCCCCGGACATCACCACCACCACGGCGGCACCGGCGATCAGGGATAGCGGCAAGCCCGCGAGGAGGCCGAAACGGCGGAACACGCGCTTGCGGCTGAAAGGCGCGTAGGCACGGGTGGCGCGTCGCTGGTCGGCGAGAACCTGGGTCGCGGCTGCGGGCGGGCGGTCGCCCAACCGCTCGTCGAGCAGGTCGTCGACCTCTCGGATCGACGGCTGCCCGCCCTGCTCACGGATCGACCGGCGCCCGGCAGCGATGCGCCGCAATTCTGAGTCGATCGTCTCGCGATCGCGCATATCAGCCAGTCTGATGGTGCGACGACGTTCTCACAACCCGCGCGACCTACAAGGCGAGCGCCCGGCGCAACACCGCGATCGCCTCAGCCCCCTCGCGCTGTGAGATCGCCGCGTCCGGGATGAGGGCCGAACCGTGGAAAGTACCGGGAAACAAATGCAATTCGACGGTCACCCCGGCGGCCAGCAGGGCCTGGGCGTAGGCGATGCCTTCGTCGCGCAGCGGGTCGAAGTGCATCACCGAGATGTAAGCGGACGGCAGGCCGGCCAGATCGGTCGCGCGAGCCGGTGCGGCATAGATGGAAACGTCGTCGGAGCCGGGCCGGCCCGCGCCGAGGTAAAACTCCCAACTGGCCACGGCCTTCGGGCGACTCCACAGCGGGGTGTCGGTGAAGGCGGTCATGCTCGGGGTGGCGAGCCGGTCATCGAGCTCGGGCACCCCGAGGTATTGGAACGCGATGTGCGGACCCTTGCGATCCCGGGCCAGCAGTGCCAGCGCGGCACACAGCCCGCCGCCGGCGCTGACGCCGTGGATGGCGATGCGGTGCGGGTCCACCCCGAGCTCGGCGGCGTGCTGCGCGGTCCACACCAGCCCGGCGTAGACGTCCTCGAGCGGCCCGGGAAACGGTGTCTCCGGGGCGAGCCGGTAATCGACGGCAACGACCACGACTCCGAGCGCGCGCGCGAGCCCGACGTTCCCGGCGTGTTCGGTCTCCAGGTCGCCGGCGATGAACCCACCGCCATGCACGCTGTAGACGGCCGCGGCCGCGCCGCGTTCGGCCGGCCGGTAGATCCGGATCGGCACCTCGGGGTCGCCGGGGCCGCCGGGGATCAGGCGATCCTCGCAGTCCACGCCGGTCAGGTCCGGGGCCGGCAATTGGGCGATCATCGCCGACAGAGACTCCCGCATCGCCGCGGGATCGGCGCCGTCGAGGTCGGGGAGCAGCGGCACCACGGCAGCGAGCTCCGGGTCGAACGCATACGTCATCTGGCCCACCTTGCTTCGAATGTCGCCAACGACAAGATAGTCCCTGGACGGCGGCGACCCCCCGGCGGCGACATGCACCAGCCGTGGTGGGCTCAGTCGTCACACGCTGTCAGATCAGGCCCGTCAGTTCGGTCGCCAACCCGCTGATGCTGGTGTGGGTCACCGCATGCACCAGGTCTCGGGCCACCGCGATCGGGAAGTGCAGCGTCGCACCGGCTACCTCGTCGACGCCGTTTTGCATCGCGTTGACGATGGTCGTCGGATCGCCGGTGCCAAGGGCCGCCCAGCTGTTCCAGGCCGCAAATTGCGGCGCCGTGATCAGGCTCCTCGCGTCGACGAACAGCTTGGTGGGCAGGGTCGGGGGACCCACGGGGACGCCGTCCCAACTGGTCATCGTCCAACCGCCCTGCGGGCTGCCCTGCACCACGACCACGCCGGTGTTGGGCAGCGGGTGTGTGAGCATCAGCAAGGGATTCGGATTGTTGACGTTCATCAGCGTCCCGACCTCGATCGCGAATTCGCTGGAGAACCCGACGTCGGTGACGTGGCCGTTGGCAGGGTTCACTACGGGGTTCGAAATGGCGGTGCCGTACATCGTCTGCATCGCGTTGGTGAAGCCCTGGTCGAAAACGATCCCGTTGATGTGGGCCGAGCCCGGCGCAAGCATCGGCACCATCGGGAATCCGAGCGTCCACGCGAGCGGGGCGACCAGGTACATGAGGCCCTGGGGGCTGATGTCCGGTGCGCCATCGAAAATGCCGGCGCTGATCTCGTTGAGCCCGGGCAATATCGACGCGTTGGTCATGCCGGCGAAGAAGGCGGTCTGCTGCACCCTGGTCAGCTGCGACTCGAAAACCCCCGCGAAGTTGCTTTGCGCCCCGAGCACGGTGCCGATGGCGGTCGCCTGTTGCTGGCCCAGCGCGGTGAGCGGAAGTCCGGGCACGGCCGTGTCGATCAGGTTGGCCGCGTTGCCAATTGACTGCCCGTGCCGCACGAAGTCGACGACGATCGACTGCTGGTTGCCGCCGGTGCCGCCGATGGCCGCGTTGATGATCGGCGCGAGCGCCTGTCCGAGGGGGCTGTTGTCCCAGGCCTGTTCGATCGCGCGAATCGGACCGGCCAGGGGCGCGGCGGTGGCCGCGGCCAGCGGTCCCTGCATCGACGCGGCGATGCCGGCCTCCGTGGCCCCGTACGACGCCGCCGCCGCGCTCAGAGTGCGCACGAACTGCTCGGAATACGTCGCCGCCCGCGCCGCCGCCGCCTGATACTCCTGGGCCTGGGCGCCGAACAACGCCGCGATGGCCGCCGACACTTCGTCGGCGCCCGCCGCAGCCAGTTCGGTCGTCGGGATGGCCGCGGCCAGATTGCCGGCGCTCACCGCCGAACCGATCTGCGCGGCGTCCGCCGCGGCCGCCTCCAAGACGTCCGGCACCACGACCATCAACGACATCGCCCACCCCCCGGTGCTCCTGCGTACCCGTCATCATGAAGCTCAGCGCCAAAAAAATACGCGTATCGACAGAATTGAAAACGAGCATCGCGGTTTGCACTTCCGCGCCCGTCGACGAGGGGTTCAGCCCGTCGTCACTTTTTCCATGGCTGCGGGTTGTGCACGACGTTGTTGTAGTACGTCGCGATGTCATCGTCCACCCGCGTCACGGTGTCGTTGCCGAGCGTCCGGCCGAGCGCGCTCGACAAGTCGCTGTCGTAACTTTCGACGGGGTGGGCGTCCCGCCACGCCTGGGGCATTTCGGCGTAGGTGGCGATCCGCATCGGGCCGTGGGGCTGCTGCGGATCGACCGGCCGGTAGAACTCCGGTCCCAGCCCGTTGAGGGGTTGCCCGGACGCCAGGAATCCGTCGAGCACGAGCCGCGGTGGCGCGGTGTGCGGCAGGTCC
This sequence comes from Mycobacterium sp. 852002-50816_SCH5313054-b, assembly GCF_001667185.1. Lineage (GTDB taxonomy): Bacteria > Actinomycetota > Actinomycetes > Mycobacteriales > Mycobacteriaceae > Mycobacterium. Next base: position 16,085 of record NZ_LZIC01000048.1, read on the forward strand.
GGGATCGACGGCGTGGTCGGCGGGGATCCGACGATGTCGTGCTCCATGGCCGCGCCGATGAGACCCGCTCCGCCGCCGACGATTCCGGCTCCCGGGACCGGAAGCGCGCCCACGCCGAAGCTGCCGCCCTTCGTGAGAACTTCGTAGGCCGATTTCTTCAGGTTGTATGCGGCCATCGCGTCGGAGTTCGACGCGTTGAAGGTGCCGACGTCGACGAGGCCTTTCAACCGGGCCGCGTACTTGAGGCCCTCGTCGTGGTTGATCAGGTCGGGAACGTGGTTGCCTACGGCCTGGGCGAACCGGCTGTCGGCTTGGATGATGTCGCGGTCGGCGGCGCCGTTGAAGTAGTCCGACGCCGTCTTGTCGGTGCTCAACACCGAGAAGATGCCCTTCGCCACCGGCCAGGAATCGTTCTCCTGGTTCTCCGCGGAGTCCGGGGTGCCGAAGAATTGCGACAAGTCGTTGTGTTCGCCCGCGATGTTGGGGATGTACGGCGCCAGCCCGTGCGCGAACGACTGCACGAGGCCGGGGTTCGCGCCACCCAGCGTCGTGGTGCCCAAACCGTCCGGCAGTTTCAGGAGGTCACCGACGTGCTGGCCCAGATAGGTCGCATAGGAATGCGCGGTCCTGCCCGCGATCTCCGCTTCCGCCCCGGTTGGGTCCTCCGTCCAGCTGAACAACGAGCCGACCGCCTTGCCGCCGTCGTCCCACCGATTGTGGGTGACGTCGGACAGGAACTGATCGTGACCGCCGCCGGTGATCAAGTCGGTCACCCGCAGGTGATCTCGCCCCGCCGACCGCAACACGTCGTCGAGGACGCTGCGCTGGTCGCCGTGCAGCAGGCTGTGGTCGAGGAGCTGCCCGTGCGGGAGTTCCTCATGGAGTTCGCGCGCGCCCCAGTCCAGCATCGCTTTGTCCAGTTCGGTGCCGTGCTGCAGCGCCGGCTTTCCGTCGCCGACGATCTTCGCGATCGACTCCATATCGTCGGCGGACCAGCGAGACGACTCGTTGCCGGTGAGCGTGTTCTGCACGCTCTGCGGCAGCTGAGAAAACCCGCCCTTCAGCGTGTCCGACCCCTGCTTGGCCCCCTTAACCAGCGGAGTCGCGGGGAAGGTGAGGCTCGGGTTGCTCATCAGCTGCAACGAGTCGCCAACCATGTTCTTCTGGACCCCGAGGCGTTGTTCGGCGGTTTGGAGCTGGGGGACGGTCATCCCATGTTCCTGAGCCTGCAGCTGACTCAAAACCGCTGCCTGCTGGGCGTTTAACGGCGCCTTGCCGGCGAGCTGGTCGGGGGTGATGGTGCCCAGCACCCCGTTGACTCGCGCGGCCGCACCCTTATCGCCCCCGAGCGCATTGTGTACGTCTCGTTCGGCGGTGTCCGGTGTCTCCGCCTCATGGCCGTCGGCGCCCCAAACCCGGGCGGGGTCATATCCGTCGGTGGCCAGGTTTGACTGCCCGCTCTGCAGGATTTGCGAATAGGTGCCGCGGATGGAATGCAGGCGCCCCACAGCCCTTTTGGTGACGTCTACCGCGCCGTTCTCGCAAGAATCGATGAATTCGTCGAGCGCGTGCCGATCCTCGTCCGTTTTCACGTGTTGTTTCATAGTTACGGCTTGGGCGATCAAGTCGTCGAGTTCGTGCAGCGAAGTTTCCAGGGCCGAGATCGTTGCCTTGCCGCCTTTTTGCGCCTCGGCCAAGGCCGCGGCGACCTCTTCGAGATGAGCCCCGATCTTGGGCAACTGCTCGAACTGCGCCCCCAGCGCCTGAGCGGTGCGCTGCACTTCAGCGGAGTCGTTGATCGGATTGTCGCCATTCTCGTGAGTCCAGGCCGCCTCGAAGCGGCGACGCGCCTGCTCGAACGTCGCGTCGGCCTCGGCGGTGGATCTGCCCGCGCCGTGAAAAGCGCCGGCTAGAGCGGAGATCTGCCCCGGGCGACCGGCTTGCAGGCTTTGATTGATCGCCCAGGGATCACCGCCGGCGGCGGCGATAAGCCCTGGAATGCTTATGTATTCGAGCTGCATACCACCCCCCTTCCGAACTCGAGATCAGACTACTGCCGCAGGTTTGCCGGTCAATTCAGCGCACTATTGAACGCGAAAGTGCAACTACCGACACGTTTCCCGAGTCCACGCGCCGGTAGTTGCACTTTCGCGGCCGTAGTTTGTCGCCGCTATGCCCGGCTTTTACCCTTCTTACGCGATAGGAACGCCTGCATGTGATGCTGCGGCTCCCCCGTCAGGAATGCGAGACCGAACTGCTCGACACTGTCCTCGATCGCCCCGTGCACCGTCATGTCGAACCAGCTGTTGAGTAGCCGCTTTTGTTGCCGGACCGCTTGCGGGCCGAATCCGATGAATTTCGTTGCAAGCTCGGCAATCCGGGCGTCGAGGGCGTCGGCCGGGACGACCTCGTGCACCAAGCCCCAGGCGGCGGCGGTGTCGGCGTCGATCGTTTCCCCCGTGAGCAGAAGCCACGCCGCGTGCGAGGCCCCGATGAGCGCCGGCAGCAACGCCGAATGGATCACCGACGGGATGCCGACCGCCACTTCCGGCATCCCGAATTGGGCGCCCGACTCGGCGATCCGCAGATCGCAGGACGCCGCGACCTCCAGGCCGCCGCCCAAACACCAACCCGCGAGCCGGGCGATCACGGGGACCGGGCAGTCGCGAATCGCCTCACACAGGCCCGCCAGTCGGCGGATGAACACCTCTGCGCTGGACGGATCGAGGGCGACCATCTCGTTGATGTCGGCGCCGCCGATGAACGCGTGCTCACCGGCTCCGCGGAACACGACCACCCGCACGCCGCCGTCTTGGCTCACGGTGGCGAACGCGCGTGTCAGTTCCTCGATGGCGCCGGTGCCGAGGATGTTCAGCGGTTTGGAGTTGATCAGCTCGAGCGTGACCACGCCGCCGTCGCGGCCGAGCCTGACGAATCGCGTGTCCGCGGTGTCCATGCGCCCTTCCCGACCTCGCTTCTCGACACGGTCCAACAGGTGGAAGCCGCCCCGACGCGTGCCGGGGCGGCTTTCACAAAGGGCTCGAGGGCGTCAGTACAGCGGGACCCAGACGCCGAAGAACCAGTAACCCCACCCTCCGTAATACCAGTTGAAGACCGGTAAGACGGTGAAGGTGTTGTACTCGAACGGGCCGAAATCGGACCGGGCGTAGACGACGTCGCGCGGCGGGCCGGCCCACGGGCGGTTCCAGCCACCGGGAGGCGGCGGACCGTCCCAGCCGCCGGGCGGCGGCGGGCCATACCAGCCGGGCGGGGCGCGGTGCGGAGCCGGGCCGTCGCTCCAGCCCCACCCGCGCGCCGGCGGCGGCGGTGGCGCGCCGCGGCCCACGATGCTGAATTGGACGTTACCCGCGGGGCCGCCTACTTCCGCGCTGGCCGTGACCAGGTCTCGGCGCGGAACGTAGGCCGGGTGAGGAGGCTGCGTGCTCGGCGGATTGAGCGCCGGGCGCGCCTCACGCCCCGACGGCGGGGTGGTTTGCCCGCTCGCCGGGGCCGTGGTTTGCGCGCTCGGCGGGGTTGTTTGCCCGCCCGGCTGCGTGCTTGCCGGACTCGACGGCTCGCTGCTGCGCGTCCACGACGGGTGGGTGCTTTCGGTCTCCGGCGGCTGGGTGGTGGCCGGCGGCTGGGTGGTGGCCGGCGGCTGGGTGCTCTGCGTGGCCGGCGGCTGGGTGCTCTGCGTGGCCGGCGGCTGGCTCTGGGTGGCCGGCGGCTCGGTGCTGTGGGTGGCCGGCGGCTGGCTTTGCGTGCTCGGCGCCTGCGTCTGCGGCGGGTTCTGCGGGGCGGGCGTCGCCCCGCCGCCACCACCGCCGCCCCCGCCGTGGCAGTTCGGGCATGGCGGCGGAGGATCCAGCGGCGCGGAGCTGGCGAATCCCGGATTCAGTGCGGAGATCCCGAGGCCGGCCACGAGCGCCGCCGCCCCGGCAATGCGTTTCATCGACATGGAATGCGTCCCCTCTTGGATGTCTTCGCCCGCACTACGGGCAGGTCACGTCCAGCTCAAATGGCTTGGTCACCGTCTTCGGCTGCTGCGGGTCGCTCATATCGGTACCCGTCGCCGTGCCCTTGATCGCGTAGTATTTGCCGTTGACCGCGGCCCCCGCGTTGCTGGCCTGGTTCGGCGCGGCGTCGGAAAAACCTAGCGCGACCCCGTTGACGCTGCCCAGCCCGACCGAGTGAACAATCGGCGGATTGTCGGTGCTGACCACGGCGCCGATTCCGGCTGTCGCGTCACCGATTCCGATGGTGACCACGCCATTGGCCGTGTTGCACGTGACCTGGCCGCTGACGTTCTGATTCTGACCATCGACGGTGAGCTGGGGGCCGGACGCCGCCGGCGCCCCCGAACTCGATGACGCTCCAGTGCTGGACTTGTTGCTCGAACAACCGGCACACGCCGCGACCGCCAAGGCCACGCCCGCTATGCCGACCACGATCCCACGCTTCACTACTGCTCCCCTTCGTGTCGCTGGTTCGCTACCTTTTCCCCGTTCTTACCATTCGCAAACGTCTGTTCTCACCCACCCGGTGGTCAGGGCAGTACGCGGAGGCCCCATCTGCCGAGCAGGGGGTTCACCAGCGCGAAGTACGTCGTGTAATCATCCCCGTCGGGCGAAGACATCAGCAGGCCCACGGCGCTGACGGTGCCGTCCGGGTTTTTCACGAACCCGGGACTGCCGCTGTCGCCGTTGAGGCTGTACACGCTGGTCTCGACGACATCGTTCTCCACGTCCTTGACGGTCCCGCACGTCTCCCCGGTGACCGCGCCGATCTTGCAGAACGGCATGCCGACCTGAATCTGCGTTGCGCTCAACACATCCCGGACCGGATACTTGCCACCTACGTGGCCGTCGGGCGCCCCGACGCTCGGGTTGAGATGGATGATCGCGGCGTCCCTCGTGTCTCCCTCTTGCTCGCTAGCCGTGATCCTCCCGAGCGGGACGTCACTCCCGTAGGTCCATACCGAATCGTCGTGGTGGTCGCAGTGCCCACTGGTCATGAGGTAATAGCTGCCGTCATTTCCTTGGGCCGCGAAGCCCGCTGTGCACGAGCTGTTTTCATCCTCGACCTTGATGCCCGGCGCCACCCCCGGGTTGGCCAGCGCGGGGTGCGCGAGCGCCGTCACGGCAACGACCACGGCAGCGATCGCCCCCAACCCTCGCAACCAACCCAACCTCACGCCGCCTCTCTTCTTGTGTAGGGCAGCATGTTAACAGCAGCACCTGGGTTCGGCTCGACGTCGTTGGCCGTAGGGTTATCCGGTTCGAAATGGAGGACGCGCGTGTTCGGTATCGGCGGCCGCCGGCTGGAGCGCAAGCTACGCCGGCACGGCAAGGCGGCCCTGGCCACCGTGCTGTCCACCCGCCGCACCATGTCTGGCCTCTACAAAAATGACGACCCGTTCTATCAGACCCCGCCCACCCAAGCGACACCGGACCTGTGGACGATGACGGTTCGGGTTCAGCCGGAGGGTGCACCCGCGTTCGACGCCAGAATCGAAGCTTGGCTCTGGGAGGCGGAACGGCCCTGGCTGAACACCATGGTCGCGGTGCTCTACGACCCTTCCGATCAGAGCAAGGTCATGCTGGATCGCTCCCCCGAGGCCCAAAACGCGGCCAAGCAAGCGACTTTCGCCATGCGCGAGCGTTGGCTGGAAGAACAGGCCAGGGATCCGGTGGACCGGCTCACCGAACTGATGAACCTGCGGGATCGCGGCGACCTCACCGCCGACGAGTACGAAGCTCGGAAGCGAAAACTGCTCGGGCAGTAGGCGAAACGCGCGTCAGCCGGCGTCGACGCGCCGGGCCAGGAAATTTAGGACGGCCTCGGCGAAGATGTCGTTGCGGTCGCCGGCGACCATGTGGCCCGCGCCGCGCACATCCGTGAACTCGACCTGCGGGAAGCGCGCGAGGAACTCGTCGGCGCGCTCCTGGCTGACCAGGTCGCTGACCTGGCCGCGAATCAGCAGCATCGGCACGCCGTTGCGCAATATCGCCTCGACGGCGGTGTGCATGCGATCGGGGTCGGTGACCTCGAACGGGGGGTATGGCGCCGCGCCGCTGATGAACTGCGGATCCCAATGCCAGTACCAGCGATCGCCGCGGCGGCGCAGGTTGGTGGTCAGGCCGTCCAGGTCGGTGGGCCGGGGCCGGTGCGGGTTGTATTCGGCGATCGCGTCCGCCACCTCTTCGAGTGAGCCGAACCCGGACTCGACCTTGTCGGACATGAAGTCATGGATGCGGGTCGCCCCGGACTGCTCCATGTTGGGCACGATGTCGACCAGGACGACGGCGCTGGCGGTGCCCGGTGAGAGCTCGCCTTCCAGCAGCATCGAGGTGAAGCCGCCCAGGGACGCGCCGACCAACACCGGCTGCGGCGGCAGGGTACGCAACACCTCTTGCACGTCGGCGGCGAAGCTGACCACGCGATAGTCGCCGTCGCTCGACCAGTCGGATTCCCCATGGCCGCGCAGGTCGATCGTGACGGCCTGCCAGCCGCGCTTGGCGACCGCCGCCGCCGCCTTGGCCCACGAGCGGCGGGTCTGCCCGCCGCCATGCAGAAACACCACGGCGCGCGCTCTGGGATCGCCCAGGCGATCGGCGACGATGCGAACCCCGCCGCTCCCGCGGGTCGAAAACGTTTCAGGTGCGCTCGTCACCAGAAGATAGTAAGACGATCTCGCAATCTCCCGGCGGTTCCGTGGGGATTAGTCCGCTCCGAAGAATTTGGCGATCCGCCGGAGGAACCGGCGAACTGGGCTTCCCTCGCGTTGGGAGTCCTTGATCCGCCCGAGTGCTTGCTTGCCCTCGACGGCGTAATCCTTGACCGTTTCGTCGCCTTCTTCTGCGCGCATGCGCTATCTCCATTCGTGATCGGTGCAGGTCCGTCAGGTGGGCATCTGGCGCTCGGGCGGCTCCGCGGGAGTCAGTCGCTCCGGCGGTTCCGCGGGCGTGAGCCGTTCGGGCGGCTCAGCCGGCGTCAGGCGCTCGGGCGTCTCTCCCGGAGTGCCCGGCTCCGGAGCCTCTGTGTCAGCCATGGTGAGTCCTCCAATCGGGCTCCCATCGGCCTACCCGCCGACCCCCGCCCTCGAAACGGTGTGGAGCCCAAAAAGGCCCGATTCGGCGCATACACTCCCAGACGTGACGCCGCCCGCCCGGACCCGCCGTGGATTGAACAGCGTGGCGCTGACGGTGGCGATCGCGGTCGTGGTGTTCATCGCCGTGCTTGCGATACCGGTGAAGCAACGGTGCGGCGCGCCCGGCCTGTCGTGCACCTCGGCGGTGGACCCGCAGGGCAACGTTCACTATTACTACGAGGTCGAACCGGTCGGCGTCTACCTCGCGGAGATCGTCACCGGCTCGAACATTCGCTGGTATTACGCGTCCGGCGATGACCTGGTCAGCGCCCGATAGACAGCTGGAGGTCACCATGCGGGTTCAGGCGGCAGCGGTACTGCTCGTGACGGTCGCGTCGATGTCCTGCGCTCCCGCCAACGGTATGACGTTCGTCGACGCACGCCAAACCCTTTGCGGCGCAGCGTCTTCCTGCCCCGCCGACCCGGCGCCCGAGGCCGGCGACCAAGCCACCGCCGAGCAGAGGATCGTCGACGGCTACGTCAACAAGCAGCTCACCTGCACGCCGGATCTGCCGCCCAACCCCCAGTCCGTCACCTGGGATCCGCCGGGTTTCGCGCCGTACGCCGGGGGTTCCGGTGTCATCCGCGATGCGAATCCTCAACTGGGCGGTCAGTATCGGGCCGACTACGTGAACGGCCGATGGCACATCGAATATCCATATTGCTGAATAACATTCGGCTACACGCGTCGCGAACGCCGACAGTGGGCCGAATTACCGCAAATTTCGCGCAACAACTCGGCGTTGAATGTCAGCTCGGTAACGGGTTGGGTTCAATCCCGGCACGACGGCGCCGGGCGGACCTGCCAACAGCGCGCAAAGCCGCTGGTAGCGGGCGAATCGACGCGACGATACCCCGTTGTTTTCGGCAGGTGAGCCTGATTACATCAACCCGCTTAATTGGGGGGATCACAGCAAGCTACCGCATAATTGACGGCATGCTGCAAGCGACATCACCGCAAACCGCCGATGCGGTGACGGGTGGTGCGCTGGTAACAGGACGAGGTTTTTGATGGCACGCTCCGGCGGTGCCCGTCATCGCCATCGGGCCGCCACCCGACCGTCGCGCGTTCGCAAGGGACTGACGCGTGGGTTGATGACGCTGGTGTCGGTGGGGGCCGTCCTGATGACCGCGGCCGGGTACTACGTGGCCCACGGGGCGCTGGGCGGCATCACCGTCTCCGACGCGCTGTCCCCGGAGGACCCGCGTTCCAGCGGCGACAACATGAACATCTTGCTCATCGGGCTGGACTCGCGCAAAGACCAGGACGGCAACGACCTGCCGTGGTCGATCCTCAAGCACTTGCATGCCGGCGATTCCGACGACGGCGGCTACAACACCAACACGCTGATCCTGGTGCACATCGGTGCCGACAACAAGGTCGTCGCCTTCTCCATCCCCCGCGACGACTGGGTGGCGTTCAACGGCGTCCCCGGATACAACCACATCAAAATCAAAGAGGCGTACGGGCTTACCAAGCAATACGTCGCCAACAAGCTCGCCAATCAGGGCACCATCACCCAAAAGGAACTCGAGACCAAGGGCCGGGAGGCGGGCCGGGCGGCGACCCTGCGCGCGGTGCGCAGCCTCACCGGCGTCCCGATCGACTATTTCGCCGAGGTCAACCTGGCCGGTTTCTACGACTTGGCCCAATCGCTGGGCGGCGTGGACGTCTGCCTGAATCACGCCGTCTACGACTCGTATTCGGGCGCCGACTTCCCGGCCGGGCGGCAGAGACTGGATGCCTCCCAAGCGCTTTCGTTCGTCCGGCAGCGGCATGGCCTAGAAAACGGGGACCTGGACCGCACCCACCGGCAGCAGGCGTTCATCTCGTCGGTGATGCAGGAGCTGCAGGCCTCGGGCACCTTCACCAACATCGACAAGCTCAAGAGCCTGATGGCGGTGGCGCGCAAGGATGTCGTGCTGTCGTCCGGCTGGGACGAGGACCTGATTCAGCGCCTGGGCACGCTGTTCTCCAACGGCAACGTCGAATTCCGGACGCTGCCCGTCGTGCGCTACGACAACATCGACGGCCAGGACGTGAACATCATCGACCCGGCGGCCATCAAGGCCGAGGTGGCCGAGGCGATCGGCGCACCGCAGCCGTCGACAACGCCCGCCACCACCGCCGCCAAACCCAGCCCGTCTACCGTCGTCGACGTGATCAATGCCGGCAGCATGAGCGGGCTCGCCACCGAGGTGTCCCGCGCCCTGAAGAAGCACGGCTACACCGCGGGCCAAGTGCGCGACCGCAATTCGGGTGAACCGACCGCCACCACCGTCGAATACGCCAAGCAGGGACTGCGCGCGGCGTGCGTGGCGCCGGGCAGCATCAAGTCCGGAATCACCGATGCCACC
>NZ_LZIC01000049.1 GCF_001667185.1 Mycobacterium sp. 852002-50816_SCH5313054-b
CCGCCGCCCCCCCCCCCCCCCCCGATGGAGTCCGGGCCGAGGAAGGTGCCGGGGCCGCCGGTACCACCCTTGCCGCCGTTGCCGCCGTTGATCCCGCCGGAGCCGCCGCCACCGCCGCCGCCGCCGGCGCCGCCGCCGCCGGCGGTATCGGCGCTACCGCCGTTACCGCCGTTGCCGCCGTTGCCGTGCGCGCCGCCGCTGCCGCCGTTGCCGCCGACCCCGCCGTTGCCGCTTACGCTGTCGACGTTATCGGAGAGTTCACCTGCGGTACCGCCCTTTCCGCCATTGCCACCGTTGCCGTATGTGCCGCCGTTGCCACCGTTACCGCCGTGTCCGCCGTTACCGCCGGTGCCGACGACACCCGGCGAGACGAAGCCGCCTCCTTCACCGCCCGTCCCGCCGTCGCCGCCGTTGCCGCCGTTGCCGTGCACGCCGCCGTTACCGCCGATACCGCCGTTACCGCCGGCGCCGCCGAAGATGTCGGCGTAGCTGTTGCCACCGGTGCCGCCGTCGCCGCCGTTGCCGTAACTGCCGCCGTTCCCGCCGGCGCCGCCATCGCCACTAGCTCCGCCGCTCTTAACCGGCGAGTCAAAGCCGTGGCCACCGCGGCCGCCGTTGCCCACCGGGCCGGTGACGTTGGTGCCGGCGTTGCCGATTGCGCCCTGGGTGCCGCCGTTGCCGCCTTGGCCGGCCGCTCCGCCGGCGCCGCCGCCGCCGATTGCGCCGGGGTCACCGCCGTTGCCGCCGTGACCGCCGGTCTTGGTGGTGACATCGCCGGCGGCCCCGTCGCCGCCGTCACCGGGCAGGCCGGCGTTGCCGCCGTTGCCGCCCCGGCCGCCATTGCCGTTGGCGCCGCCGGGGCCGGCGTTGCCGCCGGCGCCGCCCTGGCCGCCTTGGCCGCCGTTCCCACCGTTGGAGCCGTTGCCGCCGGCGGCGCCCGGGGCGGCGTTGGGGTCGGTGGCCGCGTTATAGCCGTGGGCGCCGGCCCCGCCGTTGCCGCCTTGCCCACCTTGCCCGCCGTCCGCGGCGGTGCCGGTGGTCGTGGCACCGCCCGTGCCGCCGGTCCCGCCGGTGCCGCCGGTACCCGCTGCGCCGACGTTGCCGCCGGTGCCGCCGGTGCCGGGCGCCGCCCCGCCGCCACCACCCTGGCCGCCGTTGCCGCCGGTGCCCCCGGCGGTGGCGTCGTTGCTGCCGTCATCGGCCAAGCCGTCACCGCCCCGGCCGCCGTGGCCGCCGGTTCCGCCGGTTCCGCCGGAGCCGTTGGTGCCGCCGGCGCCGGAGTTGCCGCCCTGGCCACCGGCCCCGCCTTGGCCGCCGGTGCCGCCGGTCGCGCCCTGACCGTTGTTGGTGCCCGCGCCGCCATCGCCGCCCGCGCCGCCCTGCCCGCCTTGGCCACCTTGGCCGCCGCTGCCGGAGGCGGCTTGGCCGCCGAAGCCGCTGCCGCCCGCACCCGCGTTGCCACCGGTGCCGCCCGTGTCACCCTGGCCGCCGGTGCCGCCGACCGCTCCGGGCGTGCCGCTGTTGTCGGCACCCGTGCTGCCTTGGGCGCCGGTGCCGCCGGTGCCGCCGTCTCCCCCGAGGCCACCAGTGCCCTGCTGGCCGCCGCCGCCGGTGCCGGCGCTGCCGCCCTGGCCGCCCTGCCCGCCGTTGCCGCCGGACGCGCCCTGCCCGCTGTTGGTGCCGGTGATGCCGGCGCCACCCTGCCCGCCGGTGCCGCCCTGCCCGCCTTGGCCGCCGCTGCCGGCAGAGCCGGAGGCGGCTTGGCCGCCCAGGCCGGTGCCGCCCACGCCGGCGTTGCCGCCGGTGCCGCCGGTGCCGGCGTCGCCGCCGTCACCGCCGGCCACCCCGGCGTCGCCGCTGTGGTCGGTGCCGGCGGCGCCGTGGGCGCCGGTGCCGCCGGTGGCCCCGTCGCCGCCCTGGCCGCCCGCGCCCTGTTGGCCGCCGTTGCCGGTGCCGGCCTGGCCGCCGGCCCCGCCTTGGCCGCCGTTTCCGCCGGTCGCGCCCTGCCCGCTGTTGGTGCCGGCGATGCCGGCGCCGGCCTGGCCGCCGCTGCCGCCTTGCCCGCCTTGGCCGCCATTGCCGGCGTTGCCCGCCAAGGCCTGGCCGCCCAGGCCGGTGCCGCCGGCGCCGGCGTTGCCGCCGGTGCCGCCGGTGCCACCGCCGCCGCCGTCACCGCCGGCCACCCCCGCCAGGCCGCTGTTGTCGGTGCCTGCGGCGCCGTGGGAGCCGGTGCCGCCGCTGGCCCCGTCGCCGCCCTGGCCGCCCGCGCCCTGTTGGCCGCCGCCGCCGGTGCCGGCTTGGCCGCCGGCCCCGCCTTGGCCGCCGTCGCCGCCGGTCGTGCCCTGACCGCTGTTGGTGCCGGTGATACCGGCGCCGCCCTGCCCACCGCCGCCGCCTTGCCCGCCTTGGCCGCCACTGCCGGCGCTGCCCGAGGCGGCCTGGCCACCCAGACCGTTGCCGCCCGCGCCGGCGTTGCCGCCGGTTCCCCCGGTGCCGCCCGTGCCGACGCCGCCGCCGGCCACCCCCGCCAGGCCGCTGTTGTTTGTGCCGGCCACTCCGTGCGCCCCCTGGCCGCCGGTGCCACCGGTGCCGCCCTGGCCGCCGACTCCTTGCTGACCACCAACCCCCGCGCCGGCTTGGCCGCCGGCCCCGCCCTGGCCGCCGTCACCGCCGGCCGCACCCTGGCCGCTGTTGGTGCCGGCGATGCCGGCGGCGCCGTTGCCGCCGCCGGCACCCTGCCCACCGTGGCCGCCGCTGCCCGCCGTCCCGGAGGCGGCCTGGCCACCCGCGCCGCCGCCGCCCACCCCAGCGTCACCGCC
>NZ_LZIC01000050.1 GCF_001667185.1 Mycobacterium sp. 852002-50816_SCH5313054-b
GCCGTTGCCGCCGGCGCCGCCGCTCTGCCCGGGCGCCCCCGACCCGCCGTTGCCGCCGTTGCCGACCAAGATGCCGCCAGCCCCGCCGGCCTGCCCAGTGCCCGTCGCGCCATTGGTGCCATCACCGATCAGCGGGCGCCCCAACAAAGTGTTGGTGGGTGCATTGATCATGCCCAGGACGTCTTGCTCGAGGGTCTGCAACGGCGACACATTTGCCGCCTCGGCGGCCGCATACGAGCCCGCCGCGCTGTGCAAGGCCTGCACAAAGTCCGCGTGAAACGCCGCCGCCTGGGCGTTAAGCGCCTGAAACTGCTGGGCATGATCGGAAAACAGGGCGGCGATCGCCGCCGAGACCTCGTCACCGGCCGCCGCGATCACCGCTGTCGTGGGGGCCGATGCCGCCGCGCTCGCCGCGGTCAATGACGACCCGATACCGGTCGCATCAGCCGCCGCCGTCACCAACAATTCCGGTGCTGCAACCACAAACGACGCCACGCGGGGACTCCTCCCGGAAAGGACCGACACGACCGTGTCGCACGATACAGTCGTATCGTCAGCACGGACCATACAGGTGTACCGTCACCAGCCACAGGAAAAGCGGCAGTTTCGTCCGAATCATTTTTTTGGTGGGGGCGATCCCCATGGGGCGTTGCTGCGGCCGGGCACAGTCCGCACCGCACCACCTCGAATCGACGCTGGTCGAGCCGTGCGCTGGCGACGATACGATTGTATGGTGCCGCTCCGGGCGTGTCGCGAAGGCGCTGTTGGCAGCCTGTCTACTCTGAGGTGATGACCGGCGAGGTGGCGATTGCTTCGAACAGCGGGGTCGAGCCGTCGAGCATCCTGCGCATCCGCGATGCGGCGTTGGGACTTTTCGCCGTCCACGGCGCCGAAGCCGTCTCAATGCGCACGATCGCCAAAGCCGCAGGGGTCTCGCTGGGGCTGGTCCAGCACCACTTCACCACCAAGGGCAACCTCATTCACGCTGTCGATGAGTATGTGATGACGGTGCTCACCGAGTCGCTGGCGGCGCCCTTGGCCTCGGTGCCGGGTGATCCCGTCGCGGACGCCGCAGACCGGGTGACTTCGCTGTTCGCCGAACACATCGAGGTCGTGGACTACCTGTGCCGGGCTCTGATCGACGGCACCCCGATCGGGGTGCGCGTCTTCGACGGCCTGGTCGAGATCTGCACCGGCTACTGGGCTCAGATCCAAGAACAAGGCCTTACCCAGCCCGACCTGGACCCGGTCTGGATGGTGCTCAACCCCCTGACCCTGGTGCTCGGCATGTTCATGCTGAACTCGCATCTGAGCCGGCACCTGCCCGAAGCCATGACCACGCCCTCGCAACTGCAGAGATGGCGAGATGCGACAGAGGTCATCATCGCGTCCGGCCAACTACGACGGCCCGGCCAGTAACCTCACCCGACGGGATCCTTTTCGTGGGAGGGTTTCGGCTGCGGGAGCCAGTCCCATGCCGTCGCCGAGACTGAAACTACGCGCGCCCGCATCGGCGTGTCGTCTGCGTAGTTGCAGTGTCGCGGTAATGGACCCCGCGCCCGACTGGGACACTGGCGAGCCCGCCGGCCAAGGCCACTAGGCTGGCGGGGTGTTTGAATCCCTGTCCGACCGATTGACCGGTGCCCTTTCGGGGCTGCGCGGCAAGGGTCGACTGACCGACGCCGATATCGAGGCGACCACCCGCGAGATCCGGCTGGCTCTGCTGGAAGCCGACGTTTCCCTGCCCGTGGTGCGGGCGTTCGTCGGCCGGATCAAGGAGCGCGCCAAGGGCGCCGAGGTCTCGGGTGCCCTCAACCCGGCGCAACAGGTCGTCAAGATCGTCAACGAGGAACTCGTCGGCATCCTGGGCGGCCAGACCCGCCAGCTGGCGTTCGCGAAAGCGCCGCCGACGGTCGTGATGCTGGCCGGCCTGCAGGGTTCCGGTAAGACGACGCTGGCCGGCAAGCTGGCCGCGTGGCTGCGCGGCCAGGGCCACACGCCGCTCCTGGTGGCCTGCGACCTGCAGCGGCCCGCCGCGGTCAACCAGCTGCAGGTCGTCGGCGAACGCGCCGGCGTACCGGTGTTCGCGCCGCATCCCGGCGCTCCATCTGCTGGCCCGGATACCGGGCCACTCGGCGATCCCGTCGCCGTCGCGGCGGCGGGGCTGGCGGAAGCCCGGGCCAAGCACTTCGACGTCGTCATCGTCGACACCGCCGGCCGGCTGGGCATCGACGACGAGCTGATGGGCCAGGCCGCGGCCATCCGCGACGCCGTCGACCCCGACGAGGTGTTGTTCGTCCTCGACGCGATGATCGGCCAGGACGCCGTCACCACCGCCGAAGCGTTCCGCGAGGGCGTCGGATTCACCGGCGTGGTGCTCACCAAGCTCGACGGCGACGCCCGCGGTGGCGCCGCGCTGTCGGTCCGCGAGGTGACCGGCGTGCCGATCCTGTTCGCGTCCAGCGGCGAGAAGCTGGAGGACTTCGACGTCTTCCACCCCGACCGAATGGCCGGCCGCATCCTGGGCATGGGCGACGTGCTGACGCTGATCGAGCAGGCCGAGCAGGTCTTCGACGCGCAGCGCGCCGAGGAGGCCGCCGCCAAGATCGGCAGCGGCGAGCTCACGCTGGAGGACTTCCTCGAGCAGATGCTCGCCATCCGCAAGATGGGCCCGATCGGCAACCTGCTGGGCATGCTGCCCGGCGCCGGCCAGATGAAGGACGCCCTGGCCGAGGTCGACGACAAGCAGCTCGACCGGCTGCAGGCCATCATCCGCGGGATGACGCCCCAGGAGCGCGCCGACCCGAAGGTCATCAACGCGTCGCGGCGGCTGCGCATCGCCAACGGCTCGGGGGTGACGGTGTCGGAGGTCAACCAGCTGGTCGACCGCTTCTTCGAGGCCCGCAAGATGATGTCGTCGATGCTCGGCGGCATGGGCATCCCCGGCCTGGGCCGCAAGTCGGCGACCCGAAAGGCCAAGGGGGCAAAAGGCAAGAAGGGCAAGAAGGGCGGGCGCGGGCCGACGCCGCCGAAGGCCAGGAACCCGCTCATGCAGGGCATGCCGGGCATGCCGGCCGGGTTCCCCGATCTGTCGCAGATGCCCGAAGGTCTCAACGAGCTGCCGCCGGGGCTGGCCGACTTCGACCTGTCCAAGCTGAAGTTCCCCGGCAACCCGGGCAAGAACTAGCCGCGCCGTGCGGATGCACGTGCGCGGTCGGGCGCTGCCCGGCGAGACCGAGCTGCAGCTCTGGATCGTCGACGGCCGCATCAGCACCGAGCCGGTCGCCGGCGCCGACACCGTTTTCGACGGCGGCTGGGTGTTGCCCGGGCTGGTCGACGCGCACTGCCACGTCGGGCTCGGCGATGACGGCGAGATCCCGCTCGAGGAGGCGATCGGCCAGGCCGAGGCCGAACGCGACGCCGGTGCGCTGCTGCTGCGCGACTGCGGCGCCCCGACCGACACCCGCAGCCTCGACGACCGCGATGACCTGCCGCGCATCATCCGCGCGGGGAAGCACCTGGCCAGGCCCAAGCGCTATGCGCGGGGCTTTGCCGTCGAGCTCGACGACGAATCCCAGCTGCCGGAGGCGGTCGCCCGGGAGGCGAAGCGCGGCGACGGCTGGATCAAGCTGGTCGGCGACTGGATCGACCGCGGCGTCGGCGACCTGGCCCCGCTGTGGTCCGACGACGTGCTCAAGGCCGCGATCGCGGCCGCGCACGAACACGGCGCGCGCGTCACCGCGCACGTCTTCAGCGAGGAGGCCCTGCCCGGCCTGATCAACGCCGGCATCGACTGCATCGAGCACGGCACCGGGCTCACCGACGACACGATCGCGTTGATGGTCGAGCATCAGACGGCGCTGGTGCCGACGCTGATCAACACCCTGGAGAACTTTCCGGGCATCGCGGAGGCGGCGGGGCGCTTCCCCGCCTACGCCTCGCACATGCGGGACCTGCACGCCCGCTGCCCGGCGCGGACGGCCGCGGCACGCGAGGCGGGCGTGCGTGTGTACGCCGGCAGCGACGCGGGCAGCATGATCGCGCACGGGCGGATCGCCGACGAGGTCGAGGCCCTCAAGGGCATCGGGATGAGCCCGACCGAGGCGCTGGGCGCGGCGTGCTGGGACGCCCGCCGCTGGCTGGGCCGGCCCGGCCTGGAATACGGGGCGCCGGCCGACCTGTTGTGCTACGCCGAGGACCCGCGACAGGGTCCCGGTGTGTTGAACCGGCCCGACCTGGTGATACTGCGGGGCAAGGCCTTTCGGCCCCACGGCTAGGCGCGCGAGACGTCGCGATCGCGGATAGGATGCTTGGAATGGCGTTGGCCAGCGGCGCGACCTTCGCCGGTTACCTGGTCGCGCGGAGGCTGGGATCCGGACCGACTGGCACGGTGTACCTTGCCCAAGATCCCCGGGCGTCGCGCTGGCAGGCGTTGAAGGTCCTCTCGCCGGCGCTGTCGGACGACGGCGAATTCCGCCGGCGGTTCACCGATGAGATCTCGGCCGCGACGCGCCTGCATCACCCGAACATCGTGGAGGCGCGCGACCGCGGCGACTTCGACGGTCAGCTCTACGTCGCGATGGAGTATGTCGAGGGGATCAACGCCGCGCGGCTGATCGCCGATCGATTCCCAGCGGTCGCACCGGCGGGCGAGGTGCTCGCCATCGTGACCGCCCTCGCCGGCGCCCTCGACTACGCGCACCAGCGCGGGCTGCTGCATCGCGACGTCAAACCCGCCAACGTCTTGTTGACGGGTCGGGATGAGGGCGAGGAACGGACTCTGTTGACGGACTTCGGGGTGGTCCGCCGCCCCGGCACGGCCGGCTACGCCGCCCCCGAGCAACTGCTGGGCGCCGGCCTCGACGCGCGGGCCGACCAGTACGCATTGGCCGCGACCGCGTTTCACCTGCTGACCGGCGCGCCGCCGCCGCCCGACGGCGCACCGCCCAGGATCAGCGAACAACGCCCGGAACTGGCGCGCCTCGACGGCGTGTTCGCCCGGGCGCTCGCCAACGCCGCTGAGGACCGGTTCGGGAGCTGCGGCGAGTTCGCCGCGGCGGCGAACGAGCAGGCGGGCGCTGCCGGCGGCGATCGGGGTCCCGAAGCCGTCCTCGTGGCCGAGTTCCCGGCGTATGCGCGCCGGGCCGCGCGCGGGCGGGCCGGATCGCCGGCCCCCCGCCGGGAGAGCCCGTCCGGGGCGTCCGGGGCGACCGCGCCCGACGAGCGCGGGGCGGCGAAGACCGCACCCCGCAGGCGCTGGACGCGCAGGCGCGCGGTGGGCGCGGTCGCGGTGCTGCTCGTCGCGGCGATGCTCGCGCTCGGCTTCCTCATCGGGCGCAAGACCGACGCGACCGTCGCCCCCGCCGGGCGCCCGACGACGAGCGCGCCGGCCGCACCCGCCCCCGTCGGCCCCGCTTCGCCGGCGCCCGGGCCCCCTCGCTAACCCCGCTTGATCAGCGCTTTTGCCGGGACTCGCCGACTCTGCGGAAAAGATTGCGAGTGCTTGCTATCTATGTTACGGTTCCTGGCAACTCGACAACCCTGGAGGAAACCGTGACCTACGACGTGATCATTCGCGACGGGCTGTGGTTCGACGGCACCGGCAGCGCGCCGCAAACCCGCACGCTCGGCATCCGCGACGGCGTGGTCGCCACGGTGTCGGCCGCGCCGCTGGACGAGACAGGTTGCCCCGAGGTGATCGACGCGGCCGGCAAGTGGGTCGCGCCGGGCTTCATCGACGTGCACACCCACTACGACGCCGAGGTGCTGCTGGACCCGGGGCTGCGGGAGTCGGTGCGCCACGGCGTCACCACCGTGCTGCTGGGCAACTGCTCGCTGTCGACGGTCTACGCCGATTCCGAGGACGCGGCCGACCTGTTCAGCCGCGTCGAGGCCGTGCCGCGGGAATTCGTGCACGGCGCTTTGGATTCCAACAAGACGTGGTCGACGGCCGCGGAGTACGTCGAGGCGATCGACGCCCTGCCGCTCGGGCCGAATGTCGGCTCCCTGCTTGGTCATTCGGACCTGCGCACCGCGGTGCTGGGTCTCGACCGCGCCACCGACGCCACCGTCCGGCCCACCGATGCCGAGATGGACCGGATGGCGGCGCTGTTGGAGGAGGCGCTCGACGCCGGGATGCTCGGCATGTCCGGCATGGACGCGGCCATCGACAAGCTCGACGGCGACCGCTTCCGGTCGCGCGCGCTGCCGTCGACGTTCGCCACCTGGCGGGAACGGCGCAAGCTGATCAAGGTCCTGCGCACGCGCGGGCGGATGCTGCAGAGCGCCCCCGATGTCGAGAACCCGTCGTCGGCGCTGATGTTCTTCCTGACCAGCAGCCGAATCTTCGGCCGCGGCAAGGGCGTTCGCATGAGCATGCTGGTGTCCGCGGACGCCAAGTCGATGCCGCTGGCGGTCCACACGTTCGGGTTCGGCACCCGCATGCTGAACAAGTTCCTGGGCTCGGCCGTGCGATTCCAGCACCTGCCGGTCCCGTTCGAGCTGTACTCCGACGGGATCGACCTGCCGGTCTTCGAGGAGTTCGGCGCCGGAACGGCGGCCCTGCACCTGCGCGACCAACTGCAACGCAACGAGCTGCTGGCCGACCAGGAATACCGCCGCAAGTTCCGCCGCGAGTTCGACCGGATCAAGCTCGGACCGTCGTTGTGGCACCGCGACTTCCACGACGCCGTCATCGTCGAATGCCCCGACGCCTCGTTGATCGGCAAGAGCTTCGGCGCGATCGCCGACGAGCGCGGGCTGCACCCGCTCGACGCGTTCCTCGACGTGCTCGTCGAAAACGGCGAGCGCAACGTGCGGTGGACGACCGTCGTGGCCAATCACCGGCCCAAGCAGCTCGACAAGCTCGCCAACGAGCCGAGCATCCACATGGGCTTCTCCGACGCCGGCGCGCACCTGCGCAACATGGCCTTCTACAACTTCGGCCTGAAGATGCTCAAGCGCACCCGCGACGCGCAGCGGGCCGGCGCGCCGTTCATGTCCACCGAGCGGGCGGTGCATCGCCTGACCGGCGAACTGGCCGAGTGGTTCGGTATCGACGCCGGCACGCTGCGCGAGGGCGACCGCGCCGACTTCGTCGTGATCGATCCGGCCGGGCTCAACGAGGCGGTGGACGGCTATCACGAGGAAACCGTGCCGTTCTACGGCGGCCTGCGACGCATGGTCAACCGCAACGACGACGCCGTCGTCGCGACCGGTGTGGGCGGCGCCGTCGTCTTCGGTAAGGGCCAATTCCGTGACGGCTACGGCCAATCCGTGAAGTCCGGGCGCTATCTGCGGGCGGGGGAACGCGCCGCCCTGAGTGTGAGCGCCTGACATGGCCAGGACCCAGCAGCAGCGGCGGGAGGAAACCGTCGGGCGGCTCATCGACGCCTGCATCGACACGATCGTCGAGGTCGGCTACGCCCGGGCATCGGCCGCCGTGATCACCAAGCGCGCCGGGGTGTCCGTCGGCGCCCTGTTCCGCCACTACGAGACCATGGGCGACTTCATGGCCGCCACCGCATCCGAGGTATTGCGTCGACAGCTGGAGTCCTTCACCAAGGGCGTCGCCGAAATCCCGGCCGACCGGCCGGCGCTCGAGGCCGCGCTGACGATACTCCGCGACATCACCGGCGGGCCCACCAATGCGGTGGTCTACGAGCTGTTGGTCGCCGCGCGCACCGACGAAAAGCTCAGGGAGACTTTGCAACACGAGCTGGGCCAGTACTCCGCCAAGATCGTCGAGGCCGCCCGGGCCCTGCCCGGCGCCGAGGGCTTCCCCGAGGAGACGTTCCCGGTCGTCGTGGCGCTGATGACGAACGTGTTCGACGGGGCCGCCGTGGTGGAGGGCGTGCTGCCGCAGCGGGCGATCGCGGAGCAGCGGATTCCGGTGCTCACGGCGCTGCTGACCGCGGCGCTGCCGAATGTTGGCTTATAGCAGGCGATTACAGCGATCCGATGCCGGTCTCGGGGTTGAGCGCGAAGCCCCAGTCGAACAGGCTGCCGGCCTGATCCCAATACGTGGGACCGCCGGCTTTCACCAGCCCGTACATCATCGCGATCACCAACCGGCGGCCACCGCGCGCCGCGGCGCCGACGAAGGTCTTGCGGGCCGCGTCGGTGAAGCCGGTCTTGCCGCCGATGGCGCCGGGGTAGCGCGCCAACAGCTCGTCCTGGTTGGTGATGGGTTCGTTGCCGTGATCGCCGGGGAACATCGCCGACGGTTCGGCGGTGATCTGGGCGAACACCGGGTTGGCCATGGCGGCCCGGAAGATGACGGCCAGGTCGTGCGCCGTCGAGGTCCCGGAGCCACCCGGGCCGTCCAGGCCCGACGGGGTCGCCGCGTGGGTGCTCGTCGCACCCAGCGACGCGGCCTTGGCGTTCATCTTGGCGACCGTCGCGTCGGTCCCGCCCAGCAGGTGGGCGAGCGTGTTGGCGGCGTCGTTGCCCGACACCAGGAGCAGCGCGTCCAGCAACTGGCGCGCGGTGTAGGTGCGGCCGGGCTTGATGCCGACGCAGTTGCACTCGACCTCGGTGTCGGCGACGTCGGCGACGACGGTCGAGTCCAGGCTCACCTGGTCCAGCGCCACCAGCGCCAACAGCACCTTGATGGTGCTCGCGGGTGGGTGCGGCACGTTCTGGTCGCGGCCGGCCAGCACCTGACCGCCGTCGAGGTCGGCGACGATCCAGGTCTGGGCCGGGCCCTCCGGGATGGGCACCGAGCCGATGGGCTGCGCCTGGTCGGCCCTGGCGGGCGTCACTCCGACGGTCGCACCGGAAGCGAGGGCCACCAGCAGGGCGGCGACCACTGCCACAAGCTTTCGCATGGCCGCAAAGTTTAACTTCCGGGCTTGGGCCCCGGCTATTTCGGCCTCAGTGCCAGGGCATGTCGCGCCAGGAGTAGTTCGCTCCGTCGCCGATGTCGTGCACGCCGTAGTAGTCCCAGAAGTAGTCGTGGCAGACGTTGCCGTCCCACGGGACCGGCCGGCCCGCCGGAAGGACATCGCCGGGGCACCAGTGCTGGCAGGATTTCCCGGCCGGGCAGGGGGCGGCCTCGGCCGAAGGCGCGGCCGGCCCCGCACCCCCGAACATCAACAGCGTCGTTGCTAATCCCACGAATGCCGCTTTCATAAACCGGGGATTATTCCCCGTGCTCGCCGCTGGTGTCCTGCGAAGACGGGAAAATTGCCGCGCTGGGTTCATGTGGGGCTCCTTCGTTGCTGGCGGTCGTGCGGCAAGTGCACACCGCCCGCGTGGCTACCGATCCCAACCTCCGATCAGCTGCGGTGTTGAATCGATGCATGTTGAGCCTGGAAGAAATTTCCGACCGCCTCGAGATCCAGCAGCTGCTGGTCGACTACTCCACCGCCATCGACAACCGCCGATTCGACGACCTGGACAGGGTGTTCACCGAAGACGCGTACATCGACTACACCGCCCTCGGGGGCATCGAGGGCCACTATCCGGAGGTCAAGAAGTGGCTGTCGGAGGTGCTGCCGAACTTCCCGGTGTACGCACACATGCTCGGCAACTTCTCGGTGAACGTCGACGGGGATAAGGCCTCATCGCGGGTGATCTGCTTCAACCCGATGGTGCTCGGCGGCGACAAGGGCCAGGTGCTGTTCTGCGGGCTCTGGTACGACGACGAGTTCCTGCGCACCGCGGAGGGCTGGCGGATGACCCGGCGAGTCGAAGCGAAGGTCTTCCAGAAGGTGATGTGACGGAATTTCAGTCCGGGGGCCGCGTTCTGGCACAATGGGCGGCTGTCCGCCGCGCGGTTACGACCGGCCGGTGGTCACACACGCGAGGCAAAACCGGATCCGGGTATCCCGCCCGAATCGCTGAATTGCAGCGTGACACCACAGGAGATATCGCTTAACCATGGCTGTGAAGATCAAGCTCACCCGGCTTGGCAAAATCCGCAATCCCCAGTACCGCATCGCCGTCGCCGACGCGCGCACCCGCCGCGACGGCCGCTCGATCGAGGTCATCGGCCGGTACCACCCGAAGGAAGAGCCGAGCCTCATCGAGATCAACTCCGAGCGCGCCCAGTACTGGCTGTCGGTGGGCGCCCAGCCGACAGAGCCCGTCCTCAAGCTGCTGAAGATCACCGGTGACTGGCAGAAGTTCAAGGGGCTGCCCGGCGCCGAGGGCAGCCTGAAGACCAAGCCGGCCAAGCCCTCCAAGCTGGAGCTGTTCAACGCCGCGCTGGCCGAGGCCGACGGCGGTCCCACCACCGAGGCCGCCAAGCCGAAGAAGAAGGCACCGGCCAAGAAGGCCGCCAAGGCCGCCGAAGAGGCGCCCGCGGCCGCCGCCGCCGCTGCCGAGCCGGCCGCCGCCGCCGCCGAGCCGGCCGCCGACGCGCCTGCCGAGGCCGGCGAGCAGCCCGAGCCCGCCGCACCCGCCGCGGAAAGCTGACCCAGGTGAGCACGGTCGTCGTTGACGCAGTCGAGCACCTGGTCCGCGGGATCGTCGACAATCCGGACGATGTCCGGGTGGACATGGTGACCAATCGGCGTGGGCGCACCGTCGAGGTGCACGTCCACCCCGACGACCTCGGCAAGGTGATCGGTCGGGGCGGACGCACCGCGACCGCGTTGCGCACACTGGTCGCCGGGATCGGTGGCCGCGGTATCCGCGTCGACGTGGTGGACACCGACCAGTAGCGGGGCGCTGCGGATGGAACTCCCTTGGAGTTGACGGTCGGGCGCGTGGTCAAGGCGCACGGCATCGGCGGCGAGCTTGTCGTGGAGGTCCGCACCGACGATCCCGCCGCCCGCTTCGCCCCGGGTAACACGTTGCGCGCCAAGAACTCTCGGAGCGGCGACGAAGCCAGCTTCGTCGTCGATCAGGTGCGCGAGCACGGCGCGCGGCTGCTGGTTCGGTTGGCCGGGGTGGACGACCGCGACGCCGCCGACGCGTTACGAGGCAGCTTGTTCCTGGTGGACTCCGCGGAGCTGCCGCCGATCGACGAGCCGGATACCTACTACGACCACCAACTCGAGGGCCTGAGCGTCCGCACCACGACGGGGCGGGACGTCGGCGTCGTCACCGAGGTGCTGCACACCGCCGGCGGTGAGCTGCTGGCGGTGCGGCGCGGCGACGGCGGGGAGGTGCTGGTTCCGTTCGTCGGCGCGATCGTCACGTCGGTGTCGCTGGACGACGGCACTGTCGAGATCGATCCGCCCGAGGGTCTGCTGGACCTGGCATGAGGATCGACGTCGTCACCATCTTCCCGGCCTATCTCGAGCCCCTGCGACAATCGTTGCCCGGCAAGGCGATTGCGTCGGGCCTGGTGGATCTGCAGGTGCACGACCTGCGGCGCTGGACCTACGACGTGCACCACTCGGTGGACGACGCGCCCTACGGCGGCGGCCCGGGGATGGTGATGAAGGCGCCGGTGTGGGGCGAGGCGCTGGACGAAACGTGTTCCGGCGACACGCTTCTGGTCGTGCCCACCCCCGCCGGCGCGCTGTTCACGCAGGCGACCGCGCAGCGCTGGAGCGCCGAGCGGCACCTGGTGTTCGCCTGCGGGCGGTACGAGGGCATCGACCAGCGGGTCATCGAGGACGCCGCCCGACGGATCCGGGTCGAAGAGGTGTCGATCGGTGACTACGTGTTGCCGGGCGGGGAGTCCGCGGCCGTGGTGATGATCGAAGCCGTGCTACGGCTGGTGGGCGGCGTGCTGGGCAATCCCGCGTCGCTGCAGGAGGATTCGCACTCGCCGGCGCTGGACCGGCTGCTGGAGGGCCCCAGCTACACCCGGCCGCCGAGCTGGCGTGGCCTCGACGTCCCCGAGGTCCTGTTGTCCGGTGATCACGCGCGCATCGCCGCCTGGCGCCGCGAGGTCTCGCTGCAGCGCACGCGGGAACGCCGCCCCGATCTGTTGGACGAGTAGCAGCCCTGCGCCGTAACCGGCGAGGCTCAGATCCGACCGCTGGGGAAGATCGTCTTGACGGCCTGGGTGATGGTCTGCCGCGCGGTGGCGTCGTCGGAGGACTGCAGCGACTGGACCACCATGACGTAGCGGTGGTCCGCGCCGATCACGCCCGTCGACAGGTGCACCCAGTCGCTGCCGATGCAGCACATCCAGCCCTGCTTGACGGCGACCGGTTCGGCGAACAGGCCCTCCGGAATGCCGAACCGCTGCGGGTAGCCGTCGATCCCGGTGGGGGTGGACTGGGCCAGGTCGTTGACGATGATCATGCCGCGCTCGGCGGGCAGCCCGCCCGACCCGTCCAGCAGCATGTCGTAGTAGCGGACCAGGTCGGTCAGCGAGCTCATCGTGTTCCACCAGCGCCCGTCGCTGGGCGGGGTGGTGGATGACAGGCCGTAGCGGGTCGCGACCTGGCTGATGATCGCGTCGCCGCCGCCCTGACCCCAGAACTTCTCTGCCGCGCCGTCGTCGGACGACTGCAACATGACGTCCAGGGCCTGCCGGTCCTCCGGGGACAGGGTGGTCCTGCCCTGGGACTCGGCCAGCAGCAGGTCGTCGGCGATGAACAGCTTGGCCACCGAGGCGGTGCCGATGACCTGGCTGTTGCCGTTGGAGACCAGCTCATGCGTCTTGCGATCGAGCACGGCCACCGACAGCGTGGCCCCGGCGACGGCGGAATCGTCGATGGCCTGCTGAATCCGCGCCGGCAGACCGCCGAACACGGTTCCGGCCAGCGCCTGCGGTGGCCCGTGCATCGGCACGGCGTCCAGCAGCAGCTGAACCATCTCGGGCTGCTTGAGCGGCTGACGCACGGGCGCGCTGGTCTCCGGGCTTTCCGACACCTTCGGTTGGCTTTGGCGGTCCACCAGAGCCTCGTCGCACCCCGCCAGCACCAGCGTCACCGCCG
Organism: Mycobacterium sp. 852002-50816_SCH5313054-b; assembly: GCF_001667185.1. Classification (GTDB taxonomy): domain Bacteria; phylum Actinomycetota; class Actinomycetes; order Mycobacteriales; family Mycobacteriaceae; genus Mycobacterium. Next base: position 12,846 of record NZ_LZIC01000050.1, read on the forward strand.
CCACGGCGGCGAGCACGGTGAGCGGGCGGGGGCGCATGTGTGGATCTCCTTGGTTGCCTCGGGCGCAAACGGGCCGATTGGCGCGTTTGGACCCGAGTCATATGTAACCACTCACCAGCGTCTTCGGCTGCGTATGAACCGCGACGTTTACATGTGATTTTCAATGCACGCGGGCCATCTGGCACAATTGCTCAGTTGTCTCGAACCCGTCAGCGGGCCGGGCCGCTTGCCGGCCGCTGCGAGATACGCATAAAAGCCCGAAACCCATCGGCTTGTGACCGCCCCACGCCCGGCGTGTGGCACGCGTCGTAGGCCGCGACCGCAAGGATGTGTCTTTCTACGATGAACAGGCTGGACTTCGTCGACCAGGCGTCGCTGCGCGACGACATCCCGGCCTTCAGCCCGGGCGACACCATCAACGTGCACGTCAAGGTCATCGAGGGCGCCAAGGAGCGTATCCAGGTGTTCAAGGGCGTGGTGATCCGCCGACAGGGCGGAGGCATCCGCGAGACGTTCACCGTGCGCAAGGAGAGCTATGGCGTCGGCGTCGAGCGGACCTTCCCGGTGCACTCGCCGAACATCGACCACATCGAGGTGGTAACCCGTGGCGACGTGCGCCGCGCGAAGCTGTACTACCTGCGTGAACTCCGCGGCAAGAAGGCCAAGATCAAGGAAAAGCGCTGACCGGACGCGGTTCACCAGGCCACAATCAATGCTGGCTACGCTGATCCCGTGACCGACAACCCGGACCCATCTGCGCCCCAGTCCGACGCCGGCCAGCCGGAGCCGAAGGTCTCCACCCGCGACCCCGACGCGTCCGACGCGTCCCCGTCGCTCGACGCGGCCGAGCCGGAGCCCAAGAAGAAGTCCACGCTGCGCGAACTCGCGATCCTCGCGGTGATCGCGATCGCGCTCTACTACTTCATGCTGACGTTCATCGCCCGCCCGTACCTGATTCCGTCGGAATCGATGGAGCCCACCCTGCATGGCTGCACCGGGTGCGTCGGGGACCGGATCATGGTGGACAAGGTCACTTACCGGTTTTTCGGCGCTCCGCGCCCCGGTGACGTCATCGTCTTCAAGGGGCCGCCGGCGTGGAACGCCGGATACAAATCGATCCGTTCGAACAACACCGCGCTGCGCTGGGTGCAGGACGGTCTGTCGGTCATCGGTTTCGTGCCGCCCGACGAAAACGACCTGGTGAAGCGCGTCATCGCGGTCGGGGGACAGACCGTGCAGTGCCGGGCCGACACCGGGCTGACGGTCGACGGTAAGCCGCTCAAGGAGCCGTACCTGGATCCGAACACCATGATGGCCGACCCGGCGAAGTACCCGTGCCTGGGCAGCGAGTTCGGGCCCGTCGCCGTCCCGCAGGGACGGCTGTGGGTGATGGGCGACAACCGGACGCACTCGGCGGACTCCCGGGCCCACTGCACCAGCGTCCCGGCCGAAGCTCTCAAAGGCATCCTGTGCACCGGTGACCCGAATTCGGGAACGGTGCCGGTGTCCAACGTCATCGGCAAGGCGAGGTTCATCGTGTGGCCGCCGTCGCGCTGGGGCGGGGTCGGATCGGTGAATCCCCAACAGGGTCAATAGCCGTGACCACCACGTGGCCGCCGCGGACGGTGATCCGCAAGTCGTCCGGGATGCGCACCCTGGAGTCGGCGCTGTATCGCAGCGGCCTGGGGCCGGTGGCCGGGGTGGACGAGGTGGGCCGCGGCGCCTGCGCGGGCCCGCTGGTGGTGGCGGCCTGCGTGCTCGGTCCGGGCAGATTGGAAAGCCTTGCCGCCCTTGACGATTCGAAGAAGCTTACCGAAAAGCTGCGGGAGCGACTGTTCCCCCTGATCCGCCGCTACGCGTTGGCCTACCACGTGGTGTTCATCCCTTCGACCGAGGTCGACCGCCGCGGGGTACACGTGGCCAACATCGAGGGCATGCGGCGCGCGGTGGCCGGCCTGTCCGTCCGTCCGGGGTATGTGCTCAGCGACGGCTTCCGCGTGCCCGGGCTGCCGATGCCGTCGCTGCCGGTGATCGGGGGGGACGCCGCGGCCGCCTGCATCGCCGCGGCGAGCGTGCTGGCGAAGGTCAGCCGCGACCGGCTGATGGTCGCCATGGACGCCGACCACCCGGGCTACGGCTTCGCCGACCACAAGGGCTACAGCACCCCGGCGCACTCGACGGCGCTGACCCGGCTGGGGCCCTGCGCCGAGCACCGCTATTCGTTCATCAACGTCCGGCGCGTGGCTCTAGGGCCAGACGGATCGGGCGCCCGGGTGGTGGCGGAGTGCAAACCCGACCCTCCCGCCGACCGGGACGGGTACCGGTGAGGAAAGATGGGACAGGTTCCCACGTGGCGACGGAGGCGTCTGAGCAGATGAGTGGCAGATGAGCGCAGAAGATCTCGAAAAGTACGAAACCGAGATGGAGCTCTCGCTCTACCGCGAATACAAGGACATCGTCGGTCAGTTCAGCTACGTCGTGGAAACCGAGCGGCGCTTCTATCTGGCTAACAGCGTGGAGATGGTGCCGCGCAACGCCGACGGCGAGGTGTACTTCGAGCTGCGACTGTCCGACGCCTGGGTGTGGGATATGTACCGGCCGGCCCGTTTCGTCAAGCAGGTGCGGGTGGTCACCTTCAAGGACGTCAACATCGAAGAGGTCGAAAAGCCCGAACTGCGGCTGCCCGAGTAGCGCGAGCGTCTAGGTGTTCGGCGGGAGCGTCGTCTCGCCGTCGGACGGCAGCTGACCGCGGCCTTCGATGACGGCGCGCGCCACGTCCGCCAGCTTGATGTTCAGCGCCTGGGAGTGGCGCCGCAGCAGGTCGAACGCCTGATCCTCGGTCATGTTGTGCAGCAGCATCAGCATGCCGACCGCCTTGCCGATCTCGCGGTTGCTCAGCAGCCCCCGCCGCAGGCTCGAGGCGTCCTCGCCCTTGACGACCGCGTTGATGGCCACGCTGGCGAACGCCGCCAGCACCGCCGCCCGGCCGGCCGACTCGGCGTCGAACATGTTGGGCGTGTCGCTGAACAGGTTCAGCGCGGCCCCCTTGCGCTTCTCAACCAACAGCCGAAAGCCCATGGCCCCGCGCACCGGGGTTTCCGCGACCAGGACGGCGGCCAGCTTGGGCCACAGCGACGGCGTGGTCAGGTCGGTGTCGATCTGGGGCGTCTCCTCCTCGATGGCGTCGATGCAGGGACCGTCTCCGGCGCGCCGCTCCAGCTCGTCGACCTGGTGTGCGAGGCGGTCGCTCGCGCCGACCGTGACGTAGCGGTCGCCCTCCCGCAGCATCAGGCTGGCGTGGTCACAGCCGCGGACGGTCAGGGTCGCGGCGATGCAGATGGCGGCGTACATCTGGGCGGCGTCCGAGCCCTGATAGATGATCTCGGCGAGGGCGGCGAAGACGGTCGCCGGGTCGGCCTTGTCCCCGCCCGGTGTCGGACCGTCCGCGACGGCATGTGCGTCGTCTGCCACGTCGTGTCCCCGTTCCTGCGGTGCCGGTGTTGACCCGCAATCGCCGTAGATTATCGGTAGCCAACACGGGTCCCACACGCTGTATGGCCGGTTGCCGGGCAAATGGGCGGCGTGGCTGCTCACGCTTCCCTGTCGAGAGTATCGACTTGCGAGTTTGGTCACTCGTGGTTTCGAAGCCGTGCGGGAGGGAAGGTCATCCCAAATGGGGCTGACCGTTGCGGTGACCGGACCGACCGGGGAGATCGGCATCTCGGCGGTGACGGCGCTCGAGCGTGAGCCCGCGGTGGACACCATCATCGGGATGGCGCGACGGCCGTTCGACCCGGTTTCGTGCGGCTGGCAAAAGACCGTCTACCAGCGGGGCGACATCCTCGACCGCGAGGCCGTCGACGCCCTGGTGGCGCAGGCCGACGTGGTGGTCCACCTGGCGTTCATCATCATGGGCTCCCGCGAGGAGAGCTCGCGCATCAACCTGCAGGGCACCCGAAACGTATTCGAGGCGACGGTCGCCGCCGAGCGCCCGCGGCGCCTGGTGTACACGTCGTCGGTGGCGGCCTACGGCTACCACTCCGACAATCCGGTCCCGCTGACCGAGGACGTGCCCACCCGGGGATCCGCCGAGCACTACTACTCGGCGCAGAAGGCGGCGTGTGAGGCGCTGCTGGCCGACATCACCAAAGGCTCGTCGCTCGAGGTGTTCGTCCTGCGGCCGTGCATCGTCGCCGGGCCCAAGGCGACCGCGCTGGCCGACGCGATGCCGTGGAATCAGCTGCCCGGCCCGGTGCGCGCCATTTCCAAGGTGGCGCCGATGCTCAAGCCGGTGGTGCCCGATCCGGGTTTCCCGCTGCAGTTGGTCCACCACGACGACGTCGCCGAAGCGATCGCGTTGGCGGCGACGGCCCCGGCGCCGCCCGGGGCATACAACATCGCCGGCGACGGCCTGGTGACGGTTTCCGAGGTGGTCAAGGCGCTGGGCGGCCGGCCGGTACGGGTGCCCGCCGTGGCCGCCTCGGCGGCGTCCGCGGCGATTTCGCGGGTCCCGTTCGTCCCGTCCATGCTGGAATGGCTGCACGTCGCTCGGACATCGGTGGTGATGGACACCACCAAGGCGAGGACCCAGCTGGGCTGGCGGCCGGTCCACTCGGCGCAGGAGACGCTGGCGGCGCTGGCCCATGTAGTTTGATCGCATGAGGTTCCGGCGCCGGTGAGCCATGTGACGGCGCGTCGACGCGCGCAGCATCTCACCGCCGATCGGGCCGTCACCCGACCGGAAACCCTGGCCGTCGAGGAGCCGTTGGAGATCCGCGTCAACGGCGCCCCGGTCACGGTGACGATGCGCACCCCCGGCTCGGATTTCGAACTGGCGCAAGGGTTTCTGCTTACCGAGGGGGTCATCGCGGGCCGCGACGACGTGCTGACCATCCGCTACTGCGGCGGCCGCGGCGAGGACGGAACCAACACCTACAACGTCGTGGACGTGACCCTGGCTCCCGGGGTCGAACCGCCCGAGCTGGACGTCACCCGCAACTTCTACACCACCTCGTCGTGCGGGGTGTGCGGCAAGGCGTCGCTGGAGGCGGTGCGGCTGACGAGCCGCTTCTCGCCCGGCGCGGATCCGGCGACCGTCGCCGCGGCCACGCTGAAGGCCATGCCCGACCAACTTCGCTCCGCGCAAAAGGTTTTCGACAGCACCGGGGGGCTGCACGCCGCGGCCCTGTTCGGCGTCGACGGCACCGCGCTGGTGGCGCGCGAGGACATTGGCAGGCACAACGCGGTCGACAAGGTGATCGGCTGGGCACTGGAGCATGAGCGGGTACCGCTGCAGGCCTGCATTCTCCTGGTCAGCGGGCGGGCGTCGTTCGAGTTGACGCAAAAGGCCGTGATGGCAGGGATTCCCGTGCTGGCGGCGGTGTCGGCGCCGTCGTCGCTGGCGGTGTCGCTGGCCGAGGACGCCGGGCTGACGCTGGTGGCCTTCCTGCGCAAGGACTCGATGAACGTCTACACCAGGGCGGACCGCGTCACGTAGTCGCTGTGGATGGGCGCCCGACTGGGGATAACCCGGTGTTTGCGGCGGGCGCGGGCGGCAGTGGCGGTCCGCCCTGTCGCGGTCAACGGGCACCGTGGCCCCCATGACGACCCATAAGACGATGACTCGTGTCCAGCTGGGCGCGATGGGCGAGGCGCTCGCCGTGGATCACCTGACCCGGATGGGGTTGCGGATCCTGGGCCGCAACTGGCGCTGCCGCTACGGCGAGCTGGACGTGATCGCCGCCGACGAGGCCACCCGCACCGTGGTCTTCGTCGAGGTGAAGACCCGCACCGGCGACGGCTACGGCGGGCTGGCGCACGCGGTGACACCGCGGAAGGTCTGGCGGTTGCGCCGGCTGGCCGGGCTGTGGCTGGCCGGCCAGGACAGGCGGTGGGCGGCGCTGCGCATCGACGTGATCGGCGTGCGGGTCGGGCGCCGCCGGATCCCGGAGATCACCCACTTGCAGGGAGTCGGCTGATGGCGCTCGGGCGGGCGTTCTCGGTCGGGGTGCGCGGATTGGACGGCGCGACAGTGGAAATCGAGGCCGACATCTCGTCCGGCCTTCCCGGGGTGCACCTGGTGGGCCTCGCCGATGCGGCCCTGCAGGAGTCGCGCGACCGGGTCCGGGCGGCGGTCACCAACTGCGGCAACGACTGGCCCCAGGCCCGGCTCACGCTCGCGCTGTCGCCGGCGACGCTGCCGAAGATGGGGTCGGTTTACGACATCGCCTTGGCCGCCGCGGTGCTGTCGGCGCAGCGCAAGCGCCCGTGGGAGCGGCTGGAGAAGACGGTGCTGCTGGGTGAGCTCTCGCTGGACGGCCGGGTGCGCCCGGTGCGCGGGGTCCTGCCGGCGGTGCTGGCCGCCAAGCGCGACGGCTGGCCGGCCGTCGTCGTCCCGGTGGACAACCTGGCCGAGGCCAGCCTGATCGACGGGATCGACGTCTGGGGCGTGCGCACGCTGCGGCACTTGCAGGGTTGGCTTAGTGGCTCCGGCGGGCTGGAGCCCAGGATCGGCGCGGGGCCCACGGACCCGGAGCCGGCGGCGGATCTGGCCGACGTGATCGGACAGGCGCAGGCGCGGTTCGCGGTGGAGGTCGCGGCCGCCGGGGCGCATCACCTCATGCTGACCGGGCCGCCCGGGGTGGGCAAAACGATGCTGGCGCAACGCCTTCCGGGATTGTTGCCGCCGCTGTCGGACGGTGAGTCCCTCGAGGTGACCGCGATCCACTCGGTGGCCGGGTTGCTGACGGCGGACACGCCGCTGATCACCAGGGCGCCGTTCGTGGCGCCGCACCACAGCTCCAGCGTCGCGGCGCTCGTCGGCGGGGGATCGGGGATGGCGCGCCCGGGCGCCGTCAGCCGGGCGCACCGCGGGGTGCTGTTCCTCGACGAATGCGCCGAGATCAGCGTCAGCGCGCTGGAAGCCCTGCGAACCCCGTTGGAGGACGGGGAGATTCGCCTCGCCCGACGCGACGGCGTGGCTTGTTACCCCGCCCGCTTCCAGCTGGTGCTGGCCGCCAACCCGTGCCCGTGCGCGCCGGCGGACCCGCAGGACTGCCTGTGCGCGGCCGCGGCCAAACGCCGCTACCTGGGCAAGCTGTCCGGGCCCCTGATGGATCGGGTCGACCTGCGGGTGGAGATGCATCCGGTGCGTGCCGGGGCGTTCGCGGTCACCGCGGGGGAATCGACGGCGCAGGTGCGCCGGCGGGTGGCGGCGGCCCGCGACGCGGCCGCCGAACGCTGGAAACCACACGGTTTCCGCACCAACGCCGAGGTCAGCGGGACGTTGCTGCGGCGCAAGTTTCGCCCCAGCAACGCCGCGATGGAGCCGCTGAAAAGGGCGCTGGACCACGGGCTGCTCAGCATCCGCGGCCTGGACCGCACGTTGCGGGTCGCGTGGAGCCTGGCGGACCTGGCCGGCCGGGTCTCGCCGGGGCTTGACGAGGTCTCCACCGCGCTCAGCTTCCGGCAGCCGGGGGCGCGGCGATGAACGATCCGGTGTCGCTGGCGTGGGCCTACCTGTCCCGGGTGGCCGAACCGCCCTGCCAGCCGCTCGCCGCGCTGGTACGACGCGTGGGCCCGGTGGAGGCTGCCGACCGGGTCCGGCGCGGGTCGGTCGATGCCGAGCTGGCGCGGCACACCGAGGCCAGGCGCGAAATAGACCGGGCCGCGGCGGATCTCGAGCTTCTCGGCGACCGCGCCGGGCGATTGATCACACCCGACTGCGACGAGTGGCCGCTGCTCGCGTTCGCGGCCTTCGGAAACGCCGAGGTCAGGTCGCGCGGCGGGCCGCCGATGGTGTTGTGGGCGATGGGCCCCGAGCGCCTCGACGAGGTGGCCCACCGCGCGGCCGCGGTGGTCGGGACCCGCGCCGCGACCGCCTACGGCGAGCAGGTGGCCGCCGACCTGGCCGCCGGGCTGGTCGAGCGCGACGTCACGGTGGTCTCCGGCGGCGCCTACGGCATCGACGGCGCGGCGCACCGCGCCGCGCTGGATTGCGAGGGAAGCACCGTGGCCGTCTTGGCGGGCGGTCTCGACATCCCTTATCCCGCAGGACATTCCGGGCTGCTGCATCGCGTCGGCCGAACCGGGCTGTTGTTCAGCGAATACCCGCCGGGGGTCCGCCCGGCCCGGCACCGGTTTCTCACCCGCAACCGCCTGGTCGCCGCGGTCGCGGGGGCGGCGGTGGTGGTGGAGGCGGGCCTGCGCAGCGGCGCCGCGAACACCGCCGCCTGGGCACGGGCGCTGGGCCGGGTGGTGGCCGCGGTGCCCGGGCCGGTGACCTCCTCGGCCTCGGCGGGCTGTCACGCGCTGCTGCGCAATGGCGCGCAGCTGGTCACCCGCGCCGACGACGTCGTCGAGCTGGTGGGCCGCATCGGTGAGCTGGCACCCGAACAATCGCGCCCCACCACCGCACTCGACGGGCTGGGCGACACCGAGCGCCGGGTGTTTGAGGCCTTGCCCGGCCGCGGCGCCGCCACCGTCGACGAGGTCGCCGTCGCGTCGGCGCTGCCCCCGCAGCAGGTGCTCGGGCCGCTGGCGATCCTCGAGCTGGCCGGGTTGGCGCAGCGCCAGGACGGGCGGTGGCGGATCGTCCGGGCCGCCGGCCGCCACTCCGCGGCCGGGAGCTCAGCGGCGCGGCTCGTATAGTCGACGGGGGTCGGGTCTGGACAGGAGGACAAGTGGCGGGTCGACCTCTGCAAAGCTTCGAAGTTGTCCGCACCGAGCAACTCACCCGGCATATGGTTCGGGTGGTGCTCGGCAGCCGTCATTTCGACACGTTCACGCCCAGCAAGTTCACCGACTCCTACGTCAAGCTGGCATTCGTCGCCGAGGACGTCGACGTGGCCGGGCTGCCGCAGCCGTTGACCCTGGACAGCTTCGCCGACCTGTCGCCGGAGAAGAGGCCTTCGGTGCGGACCATGACGGTCCGCGGCGTCGACGTCGCTGCCCGCGAGCTGACCTTGGACATCGTGGTGCACGGCGAGCACGGGATCGCGGGCGCGTGGGCGGCGTCGGCCCGGCCCGGTCAGCCGATCTACCTGATGGGCCCCGGCGGCGCCTACACCCCCGACCCGGCCGCCGACTGGCACCTGCTGGCAGGCGACGAATCGGCGCTCCCGGCCATCGGCGCCGCGCTGGAAGCGTTGCCCCCCAACGCCGTCGGCAAGGCCTTCCTCGAGGTCGCCGGGCCCGAAGACGAGATCCCGCTGACCGCGCCGGAGAACGTCGAGGTGAGCTGGGTCTACCGCGGCGGCCGCGCCGACCTGGTGCCCGAGGACCGCGCCGGGGATTTCGCGCCGCTCATCGAGGCGGTCACCACCGCCCCGTGGCTGCCCGGGCAGGTGCACGTGTTCATCCACGGCGAGGCCCAGGCCGTCATGCACAACCTGCGGCCCTACATCCGCAAAGAGCGTGGCGTGGACGCGAAATGGGCGTCGTCGATCTCGGGTTACTGGCGGCGTGGCCGCACCGAGGAGACGTTCCGGCAGTGGAAGAGGGAACTGGCCGAGGCGGAGGCGGGCGCTTAACCCATGGCCCACTTCGGCGACTACCAGAACGAGATCTACCTGCAGGGCCTGGCCGGAGTGGTGCCGCCGCTGCCGATGGCCTTCGCGGAGTTGGAGGCCAAGGCCGCCACGGCGCTGCCACCCTCGGTCTGGTCCTACGTCGCGGGCGGGGCCGGCGACGAGCGCACGCAGCGGGCCAACTGCACGGCCTTCGACGGGTGGGGCCTGATCCCGCGCATGTTCGTCGGCGCCGCCCAACGCGACCTGTCCGTCGAGCTGTTCGGCATGACCCTGCCATCGCCGGTCTTCATGGCGCCCATCGGCGTCATCGGCCTGTGCGCCCAGGACGGCCACGGCGACCTGGCCACCGCGCGCGCGGCCGCGCGCACCGGCGTCCCGATGGTGGCCTCGACGTTGACGGTCGACCCGATGGAGGACGTCGGCGCCGCCCTGGGCGACACCCCCGGCTTCTTCCAGCTGTACACACCGACCGACCGCGACCTGGCCGCCAGCCTGGTCCAGCGCGCCGAGGCCGCGGGCTTCAAGGGCATCGTGGTCACCCTCGACACCTGGGTCACCGGGTGGCGCCCCCGCGACCTGGGCACGTCGAACTTCCCGCAACTGCGCGGGCATTGCCTGGCCAACTACACCAGCGACCCCGTCTTCCGCGCCGGCCTGCCGCGGCCGCCTGAGGAGGACCCGCAGGGCGCCACGCTGCGCTGGGTCCAGGTCTTCGGAAACCCCCTGACCTGGGACGACCTGCCCTGGCTGCGCTCGCTGACCGACCTGCCGCTGCTGGTGAAGGGGATCTGCCACCCCGACGACGCGCGGCGCGCCATCGACGGCGGCGTCGACGGCATCTACTGCTCCAACCACGGCGGGCGGCAAGCCAACGGCGGCCTGCCCGCGATCGACTGCCTGCCGGGGGTGGTGGCGGCCGCCGACGGGCTGCCGGTGCTCTTCGACTCCGGCATCCGCAGCGGCGCCGACGTCGTCAAGGCGCTCGCGCTGGGCGCGACGGCGGTCGGCATCGGCCGCCCGTACGCCTACGGCCTGGCCCTCGGCGGCGTCGACGGCATCGTGCACGTGCTGCGGGCGATCCTCGCCGAGGCCGACCTGATCATGGCCGTCGACGGTTATCCCACCCGCAAAGATCTCACCCCGGACACGCTCCGGCGCGTCACCTGAGCCCAAGCCCCGGCGCCTGCGAACGTAAAGGCGTGGAGGCGATCCTCGACGAGTTCGACCAGTACCTGGACCTGCAATGCGGCCGCTCGGCGCACACCCGCCGCGCGTACCTCGGTGACCTGCGCTCGCTGTTCGCGTTCCTCGACGGCCGGGGCCTGGAGGCGCTGAGCCTGCCGGTGCTGCGGGCGTGGCTTGCCGCGGCCGCCGGTGCCGGCGCGGCCCGCACCACGTTGGCCCGTCGCACCTCGGCGATCAAGGCGTTCACCGCGTGGGCGGCGCGGCGCGGCCTGCTCGCGGCGGATCCGGCCGTCCGGCTGCAGGTGCCCAAGGCGCACCGCACCCTGCCGTCGGTGCTACGCCAGGATCAGGCGCTCGACGCAATGGCCGCCGCGAAATCCGGTGCCCAGCAAGGCGATCCGCTCGCGTTGCGAGACCGCCTGATCGTCGAGCTGTTGTACGCCAGCGGAATCCGGGTCAGCGAGCTGTGCGGCCTGGACCTCGACGACGTGGACGCCCACCATCGGCTGGTCCGGGTGCTCGGCAAGGGCAACAAGCAGCGCACCGTGCCGTTCGGGATGCCGGCCGCCGAGGCCCTGACCGCGTGGCTGACCGACGGCCGCCCCGCCCTGGTGACCGCGGACTCCGGGCCGGCGCTGCTGCTCGGCGCGCGCGGCCGGCGGCTCGACGTGCGTCAGGCCCGCACCGTCGTGCACCAGACCGTCGCCGCGGTGGACGGCGCGCCCGACATGGGGCCGCACGGGCTGCGGCACAGCGCGGCCACGCACCTGCTGGAAGGCGGCGCCGACCTGCGCGTCGTCCAGGAGCTGCTCGGCCATTCCAGTTTGGCGACCACCCAGCTCTACACCCATGTCGCGGTGTCGCGGCTGCGGGCGGTGCACGACCAGGCGCATCCGCGGGCGTGACGGCCGGGGCGACCTACCCGCCGAGCGGCTTCAGCCGGATCGGCGTCGACCTCAACAGCCCCAGCGGGTCGACGTAGTCGGCGCCCGACGCGGGCCCCCACATCGCCCCCCAGTGCAGGCAGGCCGCGGCCCGGCAGCCGGCGTGCCCGGCCTCCAGCGACCCGATCACGGTCCCGGCCGTCACCGCCTGGCCGGCGCGCACCACCGCCCGGACCGGCTCGTAGCTGGTGCGCAACCCGCCGGGATGCGCCAGTGAGACCACGGGCCGCCCGGCCAACAGCCCGGCGAACACCACGGTCGCGGGGCCGGCGGCGTAGACCGGCTGACCCGGGGAGCCCGGCAGGTCCACGCCCCGGTGCCCGGGATGCCAGTCGGGCGACGGGGCGTCGAATCCGCGGGCTTGCCGGTCCAGGGCCGGCGGCGGCCGCAGCGGCCAGTCCAGCCGCACGTCGTCGGCCCGCGCCGGCGCGGCGCACAGCAGTGCCAGGATCAGGAGCATCGCCGGCCGCACTGGGCGAGTACAGCGGGGCCCGCGCGACCCCGCCACTCACCGCTGTGGAAAAAGCACCTGCTGAGACGGTGTAAACTCCTGGTCGCAGCTCGTTAGCGGGCTGACTTCGCGCGCCTGCAACCAAGAGATTGCCGTGCGGTCCCGTCCGGGACATCCAGGACGGGTGCGGCATTCCGCAGGCGCCAGGGCCCGGCTTCACCCGATGCCGGGCGACAACCGACAACAAAGGAATCGCGGCAATGGCTGTCGTAACCATGAAGCAGCTGCTTGACAGCGGCACCCACTTCGGGCATCAGACCCGTCGCTGGAATCCCAAGATGAAGCGGTTCATCTTCACCGACCGCAACGGCATCTACATCATCGACCTGCAGCAGACGCTGACCTTCATCGACAAGGCGTACGAGTTCGTCAAGGAAACCGTCGCCCACGGAGGCACGGTGCTGTTCGTCGGCACCAAGAAGCAGGCGCAGGAGTCCGTTGCGGCCGAGGCGACCCGCGTCGGCATGCCGTACGTCAACCAGCGCTGGCTGGGCGGCATGCTCACCAACTTCTCCACGGTGCACAAGCGGCTGCAGCGCCTCAAGGAGCTCGAGGCGATGGAGCAGACCGGCGGCTTCGAGGGTCGCACCAAGAAGGAGATCCTGGGCCTGACCCGCGAGAAGAACAAGCTGGAGCGCAGCCTCGGCGGCATCCGCGACATGAACAAGGTGCCGTCGGCGATCTGGGTCGTCGACACCAACAAGGAGCACATTGCCGTCGGCGAGGCCCGCAAGCTCAATATCCCGGTCATCGCGATCCTGGACACCAACTGCGACCCCGACGAGGTCGACTACCCGATCCCGGGCAACGACGACGCGATCCGCTCCGCCGCCCTGCTGACCAAGGTGATCGCCTCCGCGGTCGCCGAGGGCCTGCAGGCGCGCGCCGGGCTGGGCCGCGGCGACGGCAAGCCCGAGGCGGAGTCCGCCGAGCCGCTGGCCGAATGGGAGCAGGAGCTGCTGGCCTCGGCCACAGCAACGGCCGCCGCCACCGCTACCGCCCCCACCGACGCCGCTGCGGGCCCCACCGAATCGACAACTGACCCTTCATAGGAAGGCTGACCATTGGCGAATTTCACCGCTGCCGACGTCAAGCGGCTTCGGGAACTCACCGGCGCCGGCATGCTCGACTGCAAGAACGCGCTGGCCGAGACGGACGGCGACTTCGACAAGGCCGTTGAGGCGCTGCGGATCAAGGGCGCCAAGGACGTCGGCAAGCGCGCCGAGCGGGCCACGGCCGAGGGACTGGTCGCCGCCAAGGGCGGCGCGCTGATCGAGCTGAACAGCGAGACCGACTTCGTCGCCAAGAACGCCGAGTTCCAGAAGCTTGCCGACCAGGTCGTCGAGGCCGCGCTGCAGGCCAAGGCCACCGACGTCGGCGCCCTCAAGGTCGCCAAGATCGGCGACACGACCGTCGAGCAGGCCATCGCCGACCTGTCGGCCAAGATCGGCGAGAAGCTCGAACTGCGCCGCGTGCAGTACTTCGACGGTAACGTCGAGGCCTACCTGCACAAGCGCGCGGCCGACTTGCCGCCGGCCGTCGGCGTGCTGGTCGAGTTCGAGGGCGAGAGCCAGGACGCGGCGCATGCCGTCGCACTGCAGATCGCGGCGCTGAAGGCCCGCTACCTGTCCCGCGACGACGTCCCCGAGGACGTGGTGGCCAGCGAGCGCCGCATCGCCGAGGAGACCGCCAAGGCCGAGGGCAAGCCCGAGCAGGCGCTGCCCAAGATCGTCGAGGGCCGCCTCAACGGCTTCTTCAAGGACGCCGTGCTGCTCGAGCAGCCGTCGGTGTCCGACAACAAGAAGACCGTCAAGGCCCTGCTCGACGAGGCCGGGGTGACGGTGACGCGGTTCGTTCGCTTTGAGGTGGGTCAGGCTTAACCGGCGCGCCACAGCGGCTAGCGTCGTTGTCATGCGACGCGTGCACGCTTTCGGTGACGATGCCCTCGGTGACCTCGACGCAGTCGGCCTGGCCGACGCCCTCCGGGCGGGTTCAGTCGGCAGAGCCGAGGTCACCGAGGCCGCCATCGCCCGGACCGAGGCCGTCGACCCGGTCCTGAACGGAACGGCGCACAAGGCCTACGAGCAGGCGCGGGCCGCCGCGGCCGGCGGCCCCGCCGCGGGTTTCTTCAGCGGCGTCCCGACGTTCGTCAAGGACAACGTCGACGTCGCCGGCCAGCCGACGATGCACGGCACCGACGCGTGGACGCCGTGGAACGCGACCTCCGACAGCGAATTCACCCGGCTCTACCTGGCCACCGGGGTGGCGCCCGTGGGCAAGACGCAGTTGTCGGAATTCGGGTTCAGCGCGTCCGCCGAACACCCGCGGCTGGGGCCGGTCCGCAACCCCTGGGACACCGATTACAGCGCCGGCGCCTCGTCGTCGGGGTCGGGCGCGTTCGTCGCCGCGGGCGTGGTGCCGATCGCGCACGCCAACGACGGCGGCGGCTCGATCCGGATCCCGGCCGCCTGCAACGGGCTGGTCGGGCTCAAGCCGTCGCGGGGGCGGCTGCCGCTGGACCCGCAGCTGCGCCGGATGCCCGTGGGGATCGTCGCCAACGGGGTGGTGACCCGCTCGGTGCGCGACACCGCGGCGTTCTATCGCGAGGCCGAACGCATCTGGCGCAACCCCAAGCTGGCGCCGGTGGGCGACGTCGCCGGCCCCGGCAGGCGGCGCCTGACGATCGCCGTGGTGACGCGGTCAGTCCTGCGCGAGTGCAGCCCGCAAGTGCGTGAGCTGACGCTGAAGTCCGCCGCCCTGCTCGAGGAACTCGGCCACCGTGTCGAGTACCTCGACAAACCGCCGGTGCCGGCCAGTTTCGTCGACGACTTCGTGCTGTACTGGGGATTCTTGGCGCTGGCGCAGGTGCGCACCGGGACCCGCCTGTTCGGCAAGACGTTCGACCGCACGAAGCTGGACAGCCTGACGCTGGGGCTGGAGCGCAACACCGGCCGCAACCTGCACCGGCTCCCGCTGGCGATCGTGCGCCTGCGCCGAATCCGTCGGCGCACCGCGCAGCTTTTCGGCACCTACGACGCGGTGCTGACCCCGACGCTCGCCGACGAGACACCCCGCATTGGCTACCTGGCGCCCACCGACTATCACCAGGTCATCGACCGGCTGATCGACTGGGTGTCGTTCACCCCGCTGCAGAACGTCACCGGCGAGCCCGCGATTTCGCTGCCGCTGGCCCAATCCGCCGACGGCATGCCGGTGGGCATGATGCTGTCGGCCGACCTGGGGCAGGAATCGACGCTGCTGGAACTCGCCTACGAACTCGAAGAGGCGCGGCCGTGGGCCCGCATCCAGGCCGCGTAGCTTGGTGGCGGCGACCCGTTTCGCCCGGCTTCGCCGCCCTCGCGATCGCCGTGTGATCAGCCGTCGGATCCGAGCTTCTCGAGCATGCGCTTGAACTCGCGCTGCTGCGCGTCGGTCAGCTTGCCCAGGATACGGGCATCGGCGACGCGGACCGCGGCCTCCGCGCGCTTCAGCAGCGCGCGGCCCTGACCGGTCAGCGTGGCCGGTAGCGCCCGGCCGGAGGAGACCGACGCCGGCCGCTCCACGGCCCCAACGTCTTCCAGCCCCCGCAGCACCGTGTTCATCGCCTGCGGTGTGACGTTGGTGTGCCGGGACAATTCCGCGCTCGACATTCCCGGGTGCATCGAAAGGATGCGCAGGCAGACGAATTCGGGCAGCGTCAGGCGCAGCGGACCCAGCACCGCGGAAACCTCCGGCCGCAGCACGGCTCCCACCCGGTACAGCAGGTAACCCAGCGGAGCGTCTTCGGCCTGGCCCATGTCAGCGATCTTGACATATCCGGGGCGCCGGGCTGCGCATCTTCGCCGGTGCGGTTCAGCGCAGACGTGGTTCCCGGGCGCCCAACGGGGTAACCCACAGGGGATCCAGACGTGAAGGAGCGCCGATGGGCGATGCAATCGAAATGACTCAAGGGGTGGCCGAGCACGCGCGGCGGGAAGCCGACGCCTACCGCGGCGACAACCCCCGACCGCTGGAGGGCTACACCGTGGTCCTCGCGATCTACGGCGCCCTGGTCGCCCTGGCCGGCGTCATCGCCGCGGCCACCGGACGCACGCTGCCAGAGCGCTGGAGTGTCCAGGACCTCCTGACCGTCACCATCGGCACCCACAAGCTGTCGCGCACGGTGTCCAAGGACGCCGTGACCAGCCCCTTACGGGCGCCGTTTGCGCGCTACGCGGGTTCCGGCGGCCCGGCCGAGGTGATGGAGGAAACGCGCCACGGCAGCGCGCTGCGGCACAGCTTGGGGGAGTTGTTGACATGCCCCTTCTGCCTGGACATGTGGGTGGCCACCGCGTTCGTCATCGGGTTGATCTTCGTGCCGAGACCGACCCGGCTGATCGCGGGCACCTTCACCGCCCTGGCCGGCGCCGATTTCTTGCAGCTGGCCTACGCGCGGGCCCAGCAGCTGGCCGAGGGCTGACAACCGAGGAGGTCCAGTGCCCAAGACGACGAAAGGCGGCGCGGCAAAGAAGAGCGAATTGCCGAGCACCCTGCAGCGCTCCGACGCCAAAGCGCAACGCACGTTCGCAAAGACCCACGACTCGGCCGCCGAGGAGTACGGCAGCGAGGAGCGCGCCCACCGGGTGGCGTACTCGGCTCTCAAGCACGGTTTCGAGAAGGTCGGAGACCACTGGGAGCCCAAGGAACAGAAGGGCCCGTCGGACGAGCTGGCCGAGCGCGGCGGTCCGGACAACAGCGGCCGGTCGGCCGAAGGTGTTGACGCCAACGCCAGCAAGAAGCATCTGCTCGACGTGGCGCGCCGGCTTGATGTGCGCGGTAGGTCGACGATGAACAAGTCGGAATTGGTCGACGCGATCAAGAAGCAGAACCGGCGGGTGCGCGGCCGCTGACGGCGTTTGGGCGGCGATGGCGCCGGGAAGTCGGCTCTTTAAAGCCCGATCGTCGGGGAGTCGGGCGAGGACCGGGGCTCCTCAACGGTTCGGGTGCTACAGGATTGGCCGGCCTCCCGTGACGGCGATTCGCGCGCCGGAGATATAGCTCGCGTCGTCGGAGGCCAGTAGCACGTAGATGGGGGCCAGCTCGGCCGGCTGGCCGGCGCGCCCCAGCGGTACGTTGTCGCCGAACGACTCCACGCTTTCCGGGGGCATCGTCGACGGGATGAGCGGCGTCCATATCGGGCCCGGCGCCACGCTGTTGACCCGGATTCCCTTGTCGCCCAGCAGCTGCGCCAGGCTGGCCGAAAAATTGGCGATCGCCGCCTTCGTCGCCGCGTAGGGCGCCAGGGTGGGGTTGGGCGAATCGGAGTTGACCGACGAGCTGCCGATGATCGACGAGCCCGGTTTCATGTGCGCCACGGCGGCCTTGGCGAGGTGGAAATAGGCGCCGATGTTGAGCCGGAACGTGTAGTCCCATTCCTCGTCACTGATCTCATCGAGGCTCTTGTGCATCATTTGGTAGGCCGCGTTGTTGACGAGGATGTCGACGCCGCCGAATTCCTCGACCGCCCGCGCGACCACGGCGCGGCAGTGGGCCGGGTCGGAGAGGTCGCCGCGCATCAGCACGCAGCTGCGGCCGGCGTCTTCGACATAGCGGGCGACATCGCGCGCGTCGTCGTCCTCGTTGAGGTAGGAGACCAGCACGTCGGCGCCTTCACGCGCAAATGCGATGGCGACGGCGCGGCCTATGCCGCTATCGCCTCCGGTGATGATCGCCTTTTTGCCGGAGAGTTTGCCCGAGCCCCGGTAGCTGTTTTCGCCGCAGTCCGGGACGGGATCCATTTGCGCCTGCACACCCGGAACTTCTTGTTGCTGCGCCGCAAAACTCATTTCTGACAGGTCCTTTCACGCTTTCGCATTGGCTTCAACACCCCCCCTTTGGCTGCGGCTACCCCGCGCGGGCGGAACTAATCGCGTCCTCACGGGGTGATGGCAATGGTGCCAATGTTAATTCTGTGGCGTGAAAGTCGCTGCGGGAAAAAATAATCACCGGCACCGTTAATGCAGGTAGCGGCGCACATTTCGGACAATTCGGCGGTGATTCGGAGTTTAGCGGCCCGGCCAAAGGGTTATCTCCACGCAGTGCGGTTATCGCCCTCTGTGTGGGAGCGATTGTTCGACACGAAAGGAATACGATGAAGGTCACCACTACCGCTGTAAAGAGTGCTATTGCTGCCGGAGCTGTAGCGGCTGCAGGCGTTTTCGCAGCAGCAACCGCTTCCGCCGCGCCCAACATCCAGGGCTTCGGCACCAGCGAACAGCTCGTCGACGGGCCCATGGTCACCAACTACACGGTGAGCAATCTGCAGCCCAGCAACGTTTCGATTCCGGGCTACACGCCCAAGGGAACGCTCTACCAGGCCGACATCACGGCCAGGTCGGATGCCGGGATCGTCACCCCGATGGTCAAGGACTTCAGCGCCCGCGGGCCTAACGGTCAGACCTACAAGCTGATCGACAAGGCCGGTGCGCCGGGCAGCCTCAACCCGGCGCCGATCCCGCAGGGCCAAGAGTCCACCGGAACGCTGTACTTCGACGTGACCGGCGCGCCGCCGAACGGCGTCGTCTACAACGACGGAATGCAGGACATCCTGATGTGGACGTCGAACGTGCCCGGCGCCTCGACGCCTGGCGAGCCGCCGAACGCAAGTCCGGCACCGGGCCAACCGCCGGCCCCGGCGCCCCACGCGTAGTCCGGTAGCAGCCATCTCCCCGCGCCACCCCGATGGCGCGGGGAGATTTGCGTATCCGGGAGTCCCGCGCGCCCGAATCGGGTACCCGACACTCATGAGTAATCCCGATCACAGACCAGCCGAAGTACGCGCCCAAGCCAAGCTCAATGCCAGACGGGCGCGCGTGGCGATGGACGAGCGACGCAGCAAGACGGACGGCGGGATCGCCGGCTGGGTTGCGGACCGCGCCGGCAGGTGGGACCTCAGCGGCCAGGACGAGGCCACCCTGCAGCGCCAGAAGTTTTTCTGGAATGTGCTGGTGGACTACTGGTTCCGGATGGAGGTCGACGGCTGGGAGAACATCCCGCCGCAGCCGCCGGCGCTGCTGGTGGGCATCCACTCGGGCGCCCCGTTCGTCTGGGACGCCTGGACCGTCGGCCTGCAGTGGTGGCGGCGCTTCGGCCAGGACCGCCCGCTGCACGGCACGGCCCACGACGCGCTGATGGCGATCCCGGTCTTCGGGCGCTACTTCCGCTCGATGGGCGTGCTGCCGGCGGCCCCGGACGCGATCGCCACCGCGCTGGCGGAGGGGCGCGACGTGGCGCTGTGGCCCGGCGGGGAAGTGGACTCGCTGCGTCCGTGGATCGAGCGGGACCGCGCCAACCTCGCCGGGCGAAAGGGCTTCGTGAAAATGGCGATTCGTGCCGGCGTCCCGATCGTGCCGATCGCGACCGTCGGCGGAGCCGACGCGATGCCGGTGCTGATCCGCGGCGACCGCTTGTCGAGGGCGCTCAAGCTTGACCGGCTGCTGCGGCTCAAGGTCTTCCCGGTTGCCGTGTCCATACCGTGGGGTATCGCCCCGGCGGCGCTGCCGCAGTTGCCGGTGCCGGCCAAGATCAGGACCCGGTTCATGCCCGCCGTCGAGCTCGAGCGCGACCCGGCACGTGCCGACGATGACGACTACGTCGACCGCAAGTACCACGAGGTCGAGGACTCGATTCAGGAAGGCATGGACGCGCTGGCGCGAAAGCGGGCGCTGCCGCTCTTCGCGTGAGCCGATCCGCGAAAAACCTTGCGCCACGGGATTCGTCGCGGCTAGTGCGCCACTGGGTCGCTGGCCGGCCGTGTCGTCGACGTCCAGAGGGGGGGCAGCGTCGACCCGCTGAGGACCCATTCGGGGTGCGGCGGCGTGGACGCCATGTAGCCCACCCCACGCACCGTGTCGACCAAGGATTCGTGTTCGGGTCCCAGTTTGGCGCGCAGCCGCCGCACGTGAACATCGACCGTGCGGACGCGACCGTTGCAGTCATAGCCCCACACTTCGTGCATCAACCTGGTACGTGTGAACGCCCGGCCGGCATGCTGCACAAGGAAATTCAGCAGTTTGAACTCGGTGAGCGTCAGCCCCAGGTCCGCACCGTCGAGCGACCCGGTGAAGCTGGCCGGGTGCAGCAGCAGATCGCCGAATTTCACGGTGCCGTCCATCGCGCTGCGGCGGCGCGAGATCGCCAGCCGCAGCCGCGCCTGCAGCTCGTCGGCCCCGGCGGCGGGCAACAGCACGTCGTCGACGTGCCAGTCGACGTCCACCGCCGCGAAGTCCGCCGGCGCCACCACGGCCACCACCGCGATGGACGGCGCGTCGGAAGCCAACCGGCGGCAGGCACTGCGTGCGGCCTCGAGATCGGTGCGCGCGTCGATGATCGCTACGTCGCCGTTATCGGGGACGCCGCCGGTGAGGGGAACACGCCGCACCTGGTGCGCGAAATGCTTCAGGGTGGGCAGGGCCGTTTCGAAGTCGTCTACACCCGTAAGTAGTAAAACGTCCAACGACATCTCCAAACTCGTGAGTTTGTCATCGCCCCCCACCCGTAGGCACCTCACGGCGAGATGTCTGCCAGCGCAGCGCTGGGTACCCGATTCAGAGCCAAACTATGCAAAGTTTATTGCCCCAGTTCGCGGGGTCCATGCTCCGGCCCGGGAATGCCGATGGGTCCGGCCCGTTTACACGGACCGGACCCATCCTTGCGACAAGCTGCTACTGGTTGGACTTCTGGCGCTCCTCGGCCGCCTTGGCACCGCCGCGCGCGGCCTCGGCCTGGGCTTCCTTCTTTGCCGCGTCGCGCTGAGCCTCAGCCTTGTCCTGCTGGGCCTGGCCCTCGCGCGTGAGATCATCACGCCCGGCCACCGCACCGACGGCCTCCTTGGCCTTGCCCTTGACGTCCTCGACGACGCCCTTGACCGCCTCGGCAGGTCCTGACTTGTTCTCGTTGTCCGCCATGGATTGTTCCTCCTCATTGGCGTACGTGGTTGAGCAACTGCTCAGCGCCGATCGCACAAGCGATCGGCCCGTTACACGGTGGGGCGTGGTCCTTATTCTCCAGACCGTAAGTTCGCCCCCCGCGATGGTGACTATTCCCCGTGCCGCCGCCCGCTCAAACATCCGATGCCGGAAGGGAAGCGGCGCCGGAATCCACTTAAATCGCCAACTGTGCAGATAATGCACCCCGCCCGCGCCACATTGTGTTGCGATGAGGCAGGATGTGAAATGCCGTTCCGGATGAGTTCGCCCGGGATGGCACTCTCATGCGAGGAGTCTGATGACGGAGCCGACGAGAAGCGCCAACGGCGTACCGGAAAGCCGATCCCAGTATTCGAGAGTCCTGCTCAAACTCGGTGGCGAAATGTTCGGCGGCGGCCAGGTCGGGCTGGATCCCGACGTCGTCGCCCAGGTCGCCCGCCAGATCGCGGAGGTGGTCCGCGGCGGCGTGCAGGTCGCCGTGGTGATCGGCGGGGGCAACTTCTTCCGGGGCGCGCAGCTGCAGCAGCGTGGCATGGAGCGCACGCGCTCGGACTACATGGGCATGCTCGGCACCGTCATGAACAGCCTCGCCCTGCAGGACTTCCTGGAGAAAGAGGGCATCGTCACCCGGGTCCAGACCGCGATCACGATGGGCCAGGTGGCCGAGCCCTACCTGCCGTTGCGGGCCGTCCGGCACCTGGAGAAGGGCCGGGTGGTGATCTTCGGCGCCGGCATGGGCCTGCCGTACTTCTCCACGGACACCACGGCCGCGCAGCGGGCACTGGAGATCGGCGCCGACGTGGTGCTGATGGCCAAGGCGGTCGACGGGGTGTTCTCCGCGGACCCGCGCCTGAACCCCGAGGCCGAGCTGATCACCGCGATCAGCCATCGCGAGGTCATCGACCGCGGGCTGCGAGTGGCCGATGCCACCGCGTTCAGCCTGTGCATGGACAATGGCATGCCGATCCTGGTGTTCAACCTGCTGACCAATGGGAATATCGCTCGGGCGGTCGCTGGTGAGAAGATCGGGACGCTGGTCACCACCTGAGGGGAAGACGCGGAAATGATTTGCGCCGGCGATAGTGCAAAAGCGGCGATGTGGGGGTACCACCCGCTTGCGGGGGAGAGGAGTGGCGCCCATGATTGATGAGGCTCTCTTCGACGCGGAAGAGAAAATGGAGAAGGCCGTATCGGTCGCCCGCGACGACCTGTCCACCATCCGCACCGGGCGCGCCAACCCGGGCATGTTCAACCGGATCGTGATCGATTACTACGGCACCAACACGCCCATCACCCAGCTGGCCAGCATCAACGTTCCCGAGGCGCGGCTCGTCGTGATCAAGCCCTACGAGGCCGGTCAGCTGCACGCCATCGAGACGGCCATTCGCAACTCGGACCTGGGCGTCAATCCCACCAACGACGGCACCTTGATCCGGGTGGCGGTGCCGCAGCTGACCGAGGAGCGTCGCCGCGAGCTGGTCAAGCAGGCCAAGCACAAGGGTGAGGAGGCGCGGGTGTCGGTGCGCAACATTCGCCGCAAGGCCATGGAGGAGCTGCACCGCATCCGCAAGGACGGCGAAGCCGGCGAGGACGACGTCGGCCGGGCGGAAAAGGATTTGGACAAGACCACCCATCAGTACGTCACCCAGATCGATGAGTTGGTCAAGCACAAAGAAGGCGAGCTGCTGGAGGTCTAGCGGCCGTTCAGCAACGTATCCGTGGTGACTACCGGCGCAGGCAGCCCGTCCGACGAGCCGCGGCGTGGGTCCCGGGAGGCGACGCAGCAGCCGGCCAAGAAGACTTCGCGGGCCGGGCGCGACCTGCGGGCCGCGATCGCGGTGGGCCTCAGCATCGGCGGCGTTCTCGTCGCGACGCTGGTGTTCGCCCCGCGGTGCTGGGTGATCCTGTGCTCGGGGGCGATCCTGGTCGCCAGCCATGAGGTGGTGCGGCGACTGCGCGAGGCCGGATACGTCATTCCGCTCATCCCGTTGCTGATCGGCGGGCAGGTCACCCTCTGGCTGACCTGGCCGTATCGTTCGGCCGGTGCGCTGGCCGGCTTCGGGGCTACCGTGGTGGCCTGCATGGTGTGGCGGCTGTTCCAGCAGGACAACAGCAGGCGGCCGGAGCCGTTCGCCGGTTCACCCTCGGCGAACTACCTGCGCGACGCGTCCGCCACCGTCTTCCTGGCCGCCTGGGTCCCGCTGTTCGCCTCCTTCGCCGCCATGCTGGTCTACCCGAAGGACGGCGCCGGGCGGGTGTTCTGCCTGATGATCACCGTCGTCGCCTCCGACGTGGGCGGCTACGCCGTGGGGGTGCTGCTGGGCAAGCATCCGATGGTCCCGGCGATCAGCCCGAAGAAGTCGTGGGAGGGGCTCGTCGGCTCGCTGGTGTTCGGGATCACGGCCGCGATCCTGACCGCGACCTTCCTGGCCCACAAACCGATCTGGGTCGGCGCGCTGCTCGGCGTCGTCCTGGTTTTGACGTGCACGCTGGGTGACCTGGTGGAGTCGCAGATCAAGCGCGACCTCGGGATCAAGGACATGGGCCGGCTGCTGCCCGGTCACGGCGGCCTGATGGACCGGCTCGACGGTGTGCTCCCCTCGGCGGTCGCGGCGTGGACGGTGCTGACGCTCGTGCGCTGAGGTGGCCGATACTGGACGGGTCATGGTCCAACAACTGGTCTTCACCGAATCCCGCCCGGGCAAGCCGCCGCGGCACCTGGCCGACCTCGACGCCGCGGGCCGCGCGTCGGCCGTCGCGGAGCTGGGCCTGCCGGCTTTTCGCGCCAAGCAGCTCGCGCACCAGTACTACGGCCGGCTGATCGCCGATCCGCAACAGATGACGGACCTTCCCGCGGCCGTGCGTGACGTGATCGCCCAGGCGATGTTCCCGACGCTGCTCACCGCGGCGGCCGAGGTCACCTGTGATGAAGGGCAGACGCGAAAGACGTTGTGGCGGGCCCTCGATGGCGCCACCGTCGAGTCGGTGCTGATGCGTTACCCGGACCGCAACACGGTGTGCATTTCGTCGCAGGCCGGGTGCGGCATGGCGTGCCCGTTCTGCGCCACCGGCCAGGGCGGGCTGACCCGCAACCTGTCCACCGCCGAAATCTTGGAACAGGTGCGGGCCGGCGCGGCGGCGCTGCGCGACGACTTCGGGGACCGGTTGTCCAACGTGGTCTTCATGGGCATGGGGGAGCCGCTGGCCAACTACGCCAGGGTGCTGGCCGCGGTGCGGCGCATCACCGAACCCCCGCCGCACGGCTTCGGCATTTCGGCCCGCTCGGTGACGGTGTCCACGGTGGGCCTGGCCCCGGCGATCGGCAAACTCGCCGACGAGCGCCTCGCCGTCACGCTGGCGCTGTCGTTGCACGCGCCCGACGACGAACTGCGCGACACGCTGGTCCCCGTCAACAACCGGTGGAAGATCGCCGAGGCGCTCGAGGCGGCCCGGTACTACGCGGACGTGACTGGCCGGCGGGTGTCAATCGAGTACGCCCTGATCCGCGACGTCAACGACCAGCCCTGGCGGGCCGACCTGCTGGGCAAGCGGCTGCATCGCGCGCTCGGCCCGCTGGTGCACGTGAACCTGATCCCGCTCAACCCGACCCCGGGCAGCGACTGGGATGCCAGCCCCAAGGCGGTGGAGCGGGAATTCGTGCGGCGGGTGCGAGCCGCCGGGGTGTCCTGCACGGTGCGGGATACGCGCGGGCGTGAGATCAGCGCCGCGTGCGGGCAGCTGGCCGCCGAGCACTGAGCCCTCGGGGTGAACCGGGCGGCCCGCCGGTGCGTCTTCAAGGCATAACCCAGCAAACCAGGGGGTGCCATGATGCTTCGCTTGTTGTCTCCGCTCAAGTTGTTTGCCGCGGCCGTTTTCGCCGCAGCACTGATCTTCGGCCTGGCCGAGGCCCCGCGCTCGGCGGCCGCCGACGACCGCCTGCAATTCACCGGGACCACGCTCGGCGGCGCGGCGTTCAACGGCGCCAGCCTGCAGGGCAAGCCCGCGGTGCTGTGGTTCTGGACGCCGTGGTGCCCGTTCTGCAACGCCGAGGCCCCCGGGGTCAGCCAGGTCGCGGCCGCCAACCCGGGCGTCACCTTCGTCGGCGTCGCGGCGCACTCGGACGTCGGGGCCATGCAGAACTTCGTCTCCAAGTACAACCTGAACTTCACCAACCTCAACGACACCGACGGCTCGATCTGGGCCCGCTACAACGTTCCGTGGCAGCCGGCCTACGTGTTCTACCGGGCCGACGGCAGCTCGACGTTCGTCAACAACCCCACCGCGGCCATGCCCCAGAGTGAACTGGCCGGCCGGGTGGCCGCGCTGCGCTGATCGGATGGACCGCGCTCTGGTGGGCCTGGCCTTCGCCGCCGGATTGGTCGCGGCCCTGAACCCCTGCGGGTTTGCCATGCTGCCCGGATACCTGCTGCTCGTGGTGCGCGGGCCGCGGTCCCGCGAACGTGCACTCACGGCGAAAAAATCACCGAAATCTCGCCGCCGCTGCACGTTCGGCGCACGGTACGGGACGGGCCCCCTGGTCCCGCTCGGCCGTGCCCTGGCGGCCACCCTCGGGATGGCGCTGGGCTTCGTGACCGTCTTCGGGTTGTTCGGCGCGCTGACCATCTCGGCGGCCAGCACCGTGCAGCGCTACCTGCCCTATGGGACCGTGGTGATCGGGATTGTGCTTGTCGCGCTTGGGGTTTGGCTGCTCTCGGGGCGGGACCTGACGGCGCTGGCGCCCCGCCCACTCGGCCCGCGGTGGGCCCCGACGGTGCGGCTGGGCTCCATGTATTCGTATGGCGTCAGCTACGCCATCGCCTCGCTGTCGTGCACCGTCGGGCCGTTCCTGGCGGTCACCGCCGCCGGCGTCAAGGGATCGGTCCTCACGGGCGTCTCGGTCTACCTCGCCTACGTCGCGGGGCTGACCCTGGTCGTGGGGGTCCTGGCGATCGCCGCGGCCTGCGCCAGCTCGGCGCTGGCCGATCGGCTGCGCCGCGCCCTGCCGTTCGTCAACCGGATCAGCGGCGCGCTGCTGGTGCTGGTCGGGCTCTACGTCGGCTACTACGGCGTCTACGAGTTGCGCCTCTTCAACGGTTACGCGAGTCCCGGGGACACGGTGATCACCTCGGCCGGCCGGCTGCAGGGCGCGCTGGCCGGCTGGGTTCACCAACACGGCGTCGCGCCCTGGGCGGTGGCCCTGTTCGTGCTGGTGTCCGGGGCGGTCGCGGCCGCCTGGTATCGCCGGGTGCGGCGGCTACCTGACCCAGCCGCGGCGGCGGCCCCACAGGTCGCGCACCAGAACGAAGAGCGTCAGCGCGGCAAACCCGATCAGGAACCAGTTCTCGATGTGGCCGACGTGGTTCCCGCGCAGCATGGCCAGTAGGAAGATCACGATGACCAGCCCGGTGGCGTGCCAGGTGCGGTGATTGATCCTGCTCCACCCCCACGCTGCCGACGGCACCTCGGCGACGTCGACGCCGTTGAAGTGCTCCACCTCGGTACTGGCCACGGCGAATCCCTTTCGTGATCGGCTGGTAGGTGAGATTCTGGCACATCCGCCGCGAGTCCGAGCGGGCACAATGGGTGAGTGACCAACGCGACTACCGAGCGCCGCCTGCGCGTGCTGGTGCTGGGCAGCACCGGCTCGATCGGCACCCAGGCGCTCGAGGTCATCGCGGCCAACCCGGACCGCTTCCAGGTGGTCGGGCTGGCCGCCGGGGGGGCCAGCCCCGAGACCGTGGCGCGACAGCGCGCCGAGACGGGGGTCACCAACATCGCCGTCGCCGACGAGCGTGCGGCGCAGCAGGTCGGCGACGTCCCCTACAGCGGCCCGGAAGCGGTGACCCGGCTGGTCCAGGAGACCGACGCCGACGTCGTCCTCAACGCGCTGGTCGGCGCCCTGGGCCTGCGACCGACGCTGGCCGCCCTGGACTCCGGGGCCCGGCTGGCCCTGGCCAACAAGGAATCGCTGATCGCCGGCGGTCCGCTGGTGTTGCAGGCGGCGCGGCCGGGCCAGATCGTGCCCGTCGACTCCGAGCACTCCGCGCTGGCCCAGTGCCTGCGCGGCGGCAGCCCCGACGAGGTCGCCAAGCTGGTGCTGACGGCCTCCGGCGGCCCCTTCCGCGGCTGGGCCGCCGCGGACCTCGAGGGCGTCACGCCCGAGCAGGCCGGCGCCCACCCCACCTGGTCGATGGGCCCGATGAACACGCTGAACTCGGCGTCGCTGGTCAACAAGGGGCTCGAGCTCATCGAAACGCACCTGTTGTTCGGCATCGACTACGACCGCATCGAGGTCGTCGTGCACCCCCAGTCGATTGTTCATTCGATGGTCACCTTCATCGACGGCTCGACCATCGCCCAGGCCAGCCCCCCGGACATGAAGCTGCCCATCTCGTTGGCCCTGGGCTGGCCCCACCGGGTGGCCGGGGTGGCGGCCTCCTGCGACTTCACCACAGCCTCTAGCTGGGAGTTCGAGCCGCTGGACAGCGAGATTTTCCCCGCCGTCGAGCTGGCCCGCCACGCCGGGGTGACCGGCGGCTGCATGACCGCCGTGTACAACGCGGCCAACGAAGAAGCCGCCGCGGCGTTCCTGCGGGGCCGCATCGGGTTCCCCGCCATCGTCAACACCATCGCCGACGTGCTGCACGCCGCCGACCAATGGGCCCCCAAATTCAGCGAAGTACCGGCTAACGTGGATGAGGTACTCGACGCGCAGCGCTGGGCAAGGGAGCGGGCGCAGCGTGCGGTCGGAGACGCGAGTGCCCACAAGATCCCCGGAATGGTGTGAGAAAGGTCCTGGCAGCCTGATGATGTTCGTTATCGGCATTGTGCTGTTCGCGCTCGCCATCCTGATCTCGGTGGCCCTGCACGAGTGCGGCCACATGTGGGTCGCCCGCGGCACCGGCATGAAGGTGCGGCGCTATTTCGTCGGCTTCGGGCCCACGCTGTGGTCGACGCGCCGGGGTGAGATCGAGTACGGGGTCAAGGCCATCCCGCTGGGTGGCTTCTGCGACATCGCCGGCATGACCCCGGTCGAGGACCTGGAGCCCGACGAGACCGACCGCGCGATGTACAAGCAGGCGACCTGGAAGCGGGTCGCGACGCTGTTCGCGGGCCCGGGGATGAACTTCGTCATCTGCCTGGTGCTGATCTACGGCATCGCGCTCGTCTGGGGGCTGCCCAACCTGCACCCGCCCACTAAGGCCATCGTCGGCGAGACCGCTTGTGTCGCACCGGAAGTGGCCCCGGGCAAGGTCGGCGACTGCACCGGGCCCGGTCCGGCGGCGCTGGCCGGGATTCGCTCCGGCGACGTCGTCGTCAAGGTGGGCGACACCCCGGTGTCCACCTTCGAGGACATGGCCGCGGCCATCCGCAAGCTGCACGGCACCGCTCCCGTCGTCGTCGAGCGCGGCGGCGCCACCATCACCACCTACGTCGACGTCACACCCACCCAGCGCTACATCTCGAAGGGCCAGGGCGGCAAGCCCGAACCCACCACGGTCGGTGCCATGGGCGTCGGCGCCATCAAGACCGCGCCGACGCACTACAACGTCCTGTCGGCGATACCGGCCACCGTCGCCTTCGCCGGCGACCTGACCGCCGAGGTGGGCAAGGCGCTGGTGACGATCCCGACGAAGGTCGGGGCGCTGGTGCACGCCATCGGCGGCGGGCAGCGCGACCCGCAGACGCCGATGAGCGTGGTCGGCGCCAGCATCATCGGCGGCGACACCGTCGACCACGGGCTGTGGGTGGCGTTCTGGTTCTTCCTGGCCCAGTTGAACCTCATCCTGGGCGCGATCAACCTGGTGCCGCTGCTGCCCTTCGACGGCGGCCACATCGCCATCGCCGTGTTCGAGAAGGTCCGCAACCTGATCCGCTCGGCGCGCGGCATGGTCGCGGCGGCGCCGGTGAACTACCTCAAGCTGATGCCCGCCACGTACGTGGTGCTGGTATTCGTGGTCGGCTACATGCTGCTGACCGTGACCGCCGATCTGGTCAACCCCATCAGGCTTTTCCAGTAACTGAGAGCCAGTAAGTGAGAGAAGGCAGAGAGTGACGATTGGCCTGGGCATGCCGGACGCCCCGGCGCCCACCCTTGCCCCCCGGCGCAAAACGCGGCAATTGATGGTCCGCGACGTCGGGGTCGGCAGCGACTATCGCATCTCGGTGCAGTCGATGTGCACCACCAAGACGCACGAGGTCAATTCGACGCTGCAACAGATCGCCGAGCTGACCGCCGCCGGCTGCGACATCGTCCGGGTGGCCTGCCCGCGTCAGGAGGACGCCGACGCGCTGGCCGAGATCGCCCGGCACAGCCAGATCCCGGTGATCGCCGACATCCACTTCCAGCCGAAGTACATCTTCGCCGCGATCGACGCCGGCTGCGCCGCGGTGCGGGTAAACCCGGGCAACATCAAGGAATTCGACGGCCGGGTCGGCGAGGTGGCCAAGGCCGCGGCGGCCGCGGGCATCCCGATCCGCATCGGCGTCAACGCCGGCTCGCTGGACAAGCGGTTCATGGAGAAGTACGGCAAGGCGACGCCCGAGGCGCTGGTCGAGTCGGCGCTGTGGGAGGCCTCGCTGTTCGAGGAGCACGGCTTCGGCGACATCAAGATCAGCGTCAAGCACAACGACCCCGTCGTGATGGTCGCCGCCTACGAGCAGCTGGCCGCCCAGTGCGATTACCCGCTGCACCTGGGCGTCACCGAGGCCGGTCCGGCGTTCCAGGGCACCGTCAAGTCCGCGGTCGCCTTCGGTGCGTTGCTCTCGCGCGGCATCGGCGACACCATCCGGGTGTCGCTGTCGGCCCCGCCCGTCGAGGAGGTCAAGGTCGGCACCCAGATCCTCGAGTCGCTCAACCTGCGGCCGCGCGGGCTGGAGATCGTGTCGTGCCCGTCGTGCGGTCGCGCGCAGGTCGACGTCTACACCCTGGCCAACGAGGTCACCGCCGGGCTGGACGGTCTCGACGTGCCGCTGCGGGTGGCCGTGATGGGCTGCGTCGTCAACGGCCCGGGGGAGGCCCGCGAGGCCGACCTGGGCGTCGCGTCCGGAAATGGCAAGGGCCAGATCTTCGTTCGGGGCGAGGTGATCAAGACCGTGCCGGAAGCCCAGATCGTCGAGACGCTCATCGAGGAGGCCATGCGGCTGGCGGCCGAGATGGGGACCGGTCACGATCCTCAAACAGAAGCGAGCGGTTCGCCGATTGTGACCGTAAGCTGATAGGGGTTTTTGCGTCCCGCACTGATCGTCTTTTCGCACCACAGAGAGTTCCGTAGATGTCGGCTCCGCCCATCATGCGCCTTGTCGGCGAGCGGCGGGTGTCCGTGGTGCGTGACGCCGCCGCCGTCTGGCGGGTGCTCGACGACGACCCGGTCGGCTCGTGCATGGTCGCGGCCCGGGTGGCCGACCACGGCATCGACCCGGATTCGATCGGCGGGGAACTGTGGACCCGCCGCGGGCCGGAGGAGTCGCTGTGCTTCGCCGGTGCCAACCTCATCCCCCTGCGCGGCGCGCCGGCCGACCTGAACGCCTTCGCCGACGAGGCGATGAGCGGGACGCGGCGCTGTTCCTCGCTGGTCGGCAGGGCGCACCTGGTAATGCCGATGTGGGAGCGGCTCGAGTCGGCCTGGGGCCCGGCGCGCGACGTGCGCGACGACCAGCCGCTGATGGCGCTGACCAAGCACCCCAACTGCGACATCGACGTCGGCGTGCGCCAGGTCCGGCCGGACGAGCTGGACGCCTACCTGGTGGCCGCCGTCGACATGTTCATCGGCGAAGTCGGTGTCGACCCGCGGGTCGGCGACGGAGGCCGCGGCTACCGGCGGCGGGTGGCCAGCCTGATCGCGGCGGGGCGGGCGTGGGCGCGCTTCGAGCACGGCCAGGTCGTCTTCAAGGCCGAGGTGGGGTCGCAGTCGCCCGGGGTGGGTCAGATCCAGGGGGTCTGGGTGCACCCGGAGTGGCGTGGCCTGGGCATCGGCACCAGGGGCACCGCGACGGTGGCCGCCGTGATCGTCGGCAGCGGCCGGATCGCGAGCCTGTACGTGAACAACTTCAACACGGTCGCCCGCGCCGCATACGCGCGTGTGGGCTTCGCCGAGGTCGGCACCTTCGCGACGGTCCTGCTGGACTGATCCGCGGGGCCATCGCTCGGCAAGAAGAACGCCATAACGGTTCGGTCTCGGTGTGTCGGCGCCCGTGACGGGGGCGCGGTTATAACATCTGTACCGATGGTCACAAAAACCCCATTGGTATCAGCGGCGGCCGGCGTGCTGCTGGTCGCGGTCATCGCCCTGTCCGGGTGCACCCCGAGGCCCGACGGCCCCGGCCCGGCCGCGGAGAAGTTCTTCCGCGCCCTGGGAGTCGGGGACACCGCGACGGCCGCCCAGCTCAGCGACAACCCCAACGAGGCCCGCGAAGCGCTGAACGCCGCCTGGGCGGGGCTGCAGGCGACCCACCTGGACGCGCAGGTCCTCGGCGCCAAGTACGCCGAGGACACCGGCACGGTCAACTACCGCTTCACCTGGCACCTGCCCAAGAACCGCACCTGGAGCTATGACGGCCAGCTGCAGATGGCCCGCGACGAGAGCCGCTGGGAGGTCCGCTGGGCCACCACCGGGCTGCACCCGAAGCTGGGCGAGCATCAGACGTTCGCGCTGCGGGCCGACCGGCCGCGGCGGGCCTCGGTGAACGAGCTCGGCGGCAGCGATGTGCTCGCGCCGGGCTACCTGTACCACTACACGCTGGACGCCACGCAGGCCGGGCCCGCCCTGATCGGGACGACGCACGCGGTGGTGGACGTGCTGCGGCCGTTCAACGGCACGCTCACCGACCCGCAGCTGCTGGCCGAGCAGGCGACCTCGGCGACGCAGCCGCTGGACCTGGGGGTCACGCTGCATCCCGACGACAACGACAAGGTGTTCCCCGCGATCGGCAGGCTGCCCGGCATCGTGGTCACGCCGCAGGCCGAGATGCTGCCGACCGACCCGCATTTCGCGCCGGCCGTCATCGGCGAGGTGAAAAAGGCCGTGCTGGACCAGCTCGACGGCCAGGCCGGCTGGCGGGTGGTCAGCGTCAACCAGAACAACGTCGACGTGGCCGTGCTGCACGAGGTCGAGGGCTCCCCGGCGCCGTCGGTGTCGATCACGCTGGACCGCGCGGTGCAGAACGCCGCGCAGCACGCGGTGGACACCCGCGGCGGCAGGGCGATGATCGTGGTGATCAAGCCGTCGACCGGGGAGATCCTGGCGATCGCGCAGAACAAGGGCGCCGACGCCGACGGCCTGCCGGCCACCAACGGCCTGTTCCCGCCGGGGTCGACCTTCAAGATGGTCACCGCCGGCGCCGCCGTCGACCGCGACATGGCCACGCCCAACACGATGCTGGGCTGCCCGGGCCGCATCGACATCGGGCACCGCACCATCCCCAACTACGGCGGCTTCGACCTGGGCGTGGTGCCGATGTCGCGGGCCTTCGCCAGTTCGTGCAACACCACGTTCGCCGAGCTGAGCAGCAGGCTGCCGCCCCGCGGCCTGACGCAGGCGGCCAACCGCTACGGCATCGGGCTGGACTACACGGTCGACGGCATCACCACCGTGACGGGGTCGGTGCCGCCCACGGTCGACCTGGCCGAGCGCACCGAGGACGGCTTCGGCCAGGGCAAGGTGCTGGCCAGCCCCTTCGGCATGGCCCTGGTCGCCGCCACCGTCGACGCCGGCAAAACGCCGGTGCCGCAGCTGATCGCCGGGCGGCCGACGACGGTCGAGGGCGACGACACGCCGATTTCGCCGAAGATGGTCGACGCGCTGCGGCCGATGATGCGGCTGGTGGTGACCAACGGGACCGCCAAGGAGATCGCCGGTTGTTGCGGCGAGATCTACGGGAAGACCGGTGAGGCCGAGTTCCCGGGCGGATCGCACTCGTGGTTCGCCGGATACCGCGGCGACCTGGCGTTCGCCGCGCTGATCGTCGGGGGCGGCAGCTCGGAATACGCGGTCCGGATGACCAAGGTGATGTTCGAGTCGCTGCCGCGGGACTATTTGGCCTAGAGCTCCCGCCCGGTCGCGGCGGTAAATTGCAAGCGTGGGCGAAACATCCGGCGGAGACATGGTGGCGCTGCGGGTCTCCGACGCCGACCGCAACGGCACGATGCGCCGGCTGCACAACGCCGTCGCGCTCGGGCTGATCGACATCGACGAGTTCGAGCAGCGCTCGTCGCAGGTGTCATACGCGCGCACCCGGGGCGAGCTGGACGGGCTGGTCGGCGACCTGCCCGGGCCGGGCGCGATCGTCACGTCCGCGGCCGACCGCGTCGAGCTGCGCGGCTGGGCCGGCTCGCTGAAGCGCCACGGCGAATGGACCGTGCCCACCCGGCTGGCGCTGGTGCGCCGGCTGGGCTCGGTCGAACTCGACCTGACCAGGGCCCGCTTCGCGGGGCCGGTGGTGGTCATCGAACTCGACATGAGGTTCGGTTCGGTGGAGGTCCGCCTGCCCGACGGCGCCAGCGCCTCGATCGACGACGTCGAGGTCTACGTGGGCAGCGCCAGCGACCGGCGCAAGGACGCCCGGGGCGAGGGCACGCCGCACGTCGTGCTGACGGGCCGGGTGGTGTGCGGGTCGGTGACGGTCCGGGGGCCGCGCCGCTCGTTGCTGCGCCGCGGCAGGGTCTGATCCGCCGAGCCTGTAAATCCGCAGGAGAAGCGCGAGTAGGGGCCTGCAAAATTACAGGCTCGGCGACGGCGCGGCGGGGTGCGCGTCGCTAAGCTGGCCCCATGCCTGCTCGGACCGCGCTTTCCCCCGGAGTGATATCGCCGACTCTGCCGGTGCCCGGCCGCATCCCGCGCCCGGAATACGTCGGCAGGCCGACCGCCCGGGAGGGCAGCGAGCCGTGGGTGCAGACGCCCGAGGTCATCGAGAAGATGCGCGTCGCCGGCCGGATCGCGGCCGGCGCACTGGCCGAGGCGGGCAAGGCCGTCGCGCCGGGGGTGACGACCGACGAACTGGACCGGATCGCCCACGAGTACATGATCGACAACGGGGCCTACCCGTCGACGCTGGGCTACAAGGGATTCCCGAAGTCGTGCTGCACGTCGCTCAACGAGGTGATCTGCCACGGCATCCCCGACTCGACGGTGATCGAGGACGGGGACATCGTCAACATCGATGTCACCGCCTACATCGACGGGGTGCACGGCGACACCAACGCGACGTTTCTGGCCGGCGACGTCACCGAGGAGCACCGGCTGCTCGTGGAGCGGACGCACGAGGCCACGATGCGCGCGATCAACGCCGTCAAACCGGGCCGCGCGCTCTCGGTCGTCGGGCGCGTCATCGAGTCGTACGCAAATAGGTTCGGGTACAACGTGGTTCGCGACTTCACCGGCCACGGCATCGGCACCACTTTTCACAACGGGCTGGTCGTGCTGCACTACGAACAGCCCTCCGTGGCCACGATCATCCAACCGGGCATGACGTTCACCATCGAACCGATGATCAACCTCGGCGCGCTGGACTACGAGATCTGGGACGACGGCTGGACCGTCGTCACCAGGGACCGCAAGTGGACCGCGCAGTTCGAACACACCCTGCTGGTCACCGACACCGGCGCCGAGATCCTCACGTCGGTATAGCAAGCCGTGACTTTGTGAGCGGGGCCCTGCTGGTCGCCGGCACCAGCTCCGACGCCGGGAAATCGGTGGTGGTGGCGGGGCTGTGCCGGCTGCTCGCGCGCCGCGGCACGAAAGTGGCGCCGTTCAAGGCGCAGAACATGTCCAACAACTCGGTGGTCACCGTCGAGGGCGGCGAGATCGGCCGCGCCCAGGCGATCCAGGCGCGGGCGGCGGGGCTGGAGCCCAGCGTGCGATTCAACCCGATCCTGCTCAAACCGGGCAGCGACCGCACGTCGCAGCTGGTGATCCGGGGTCAGGTCGCCGAGTCGGTCTCCGCGGCGAACTACGTGCGGCATCGCGATCGGCTCGCCCGCATCGTCTTCGACGATTTGTCTTGCCTTCGCGACGAATTCGACGCGGTGATCTGCGAGGGCGCCGGATCGCCCGCCGAAATCAACTTGCGGGCCACGGATTTGGCGAACATGGGGCTGGCCCGGGCCGCGAAGTTGCCGGTGATCCTGGTCGGTGACATCGACCGCGGCGGGCTGCTCGCCCACCTGTTCGGGACGGTCGCGGTGCTCGATCCCGACGACCAGGCGCTGATCGCCGGCTTCGTCGTCAACAAATTCCGCGGGGATCGGGCGCTGCTGGAACCCGGGCTGCAGCAGCTGCGCTGCATGACCGGCCGCCCGACGTACGGCGTGCTGCCCTACGCCGAGGAGCTCTGGCTGGACGCCGAGGACTCGCTGTCGGTCCTCGCGCACCGCGTCGTGGGCACGCCCGCCCCGCCGCGCGGCGACGAGTGGCTGCGGGTGGCCGCGGTCCGGCTGCCCCGGATCTCCAACTCCACCGATGTCGAGGCGCTGGCCTGCGAGCCGGGCGTGCTGGTGCGCTGGGTCACCGACCCCGCCGACCTGGCCGACGCCGACCTGATCGTGCTGCCCGGCAGCAAGGCCACCGTCGCGGACCTGTCCTGGCTGCGTGATCGCGGCCTGGCCGGCGCGATCGTCGACCACGCCCGGGCCGGCAGGCCGGTGCTGGGCATCTGCGGCGGGTTCCAGATGCTGTGCCGGCGCATCGAGGACACGGTGGAATCCGGTGCGGGGGAGGTCGACGGCCTAGGGCTGCTGGACGCCGACATCGCCTTCGAGCAGGCCAAGGTCCTGCGGCGCTGGCAGCGGCCCCTGAGCGGCTATGAAATCCATCATGGGCGGCTCTCGCGCTGCGCCGAGGACGCGTGGTTCACGGTGGGTTCGCGACCGCACGGCATCGCGCGCGGCGCGGTTTTCGGCACCCATTGGCACGGCCTGCTGGACAACGACGACTTCCGCCGGGGGTGGCTCACCCGGGTCGCCGATGCGGCCGGCCGGAGCGGGTTCGTCCTGGCCGACACCAACGTCGCCGCGCGGCGCGACGCCCAGCTGGACGCGATCGCCGACCTGCTCGCCGCCCATCTCGACGTCGACGCCGTTTTGGACCTACTCGAGGGGCCGCCGCCGCGACGGCCGCACGTCGCGATCCGGCTGCGGCCGTGAGGGCCAGTAAACCTCGCGCGAGCTGGCCCATTGGCTGTAGCGTGCGTGAGTGCACTCGATGATGAACACGCTCGACGGATTTCCGGTCCCGGTGGCCGTGGCAGGTCCGGAAAAGGGCGTCGTCGTCGTCATCCTCGGCGACCAGGAACGCGCGCCCGTCGCCTACGACGCGGTGTGCGACCGCCTGCACACCGCATCGCTGCGGACCGTCGTCATCGGCCTCGATCAGCGGCTGACCGCCAAATCGGTGGTCGGCATCCTCGATGCGCTGGGAATTCGCTGGGCCGTGGTGTTCGGCGACCGCGCCGGCGGCGAGCTGGCCTGGGAGCTGGCGGCGACCCGGCTGGGCCGATTCGTGGGCCTGATCGTGATCGACCGCGGGCATCCGCGGGTGCCCGACCCCAAGGGAGTGGTTCTCGACGAGCATTGCCCGCCAGTGGAAATCGGCACCACGGTGCTGGTCAGCTCCCCGGCCGCCAAGGCGGCCGCCGCGGCCAGCCAGCGCTACGTCTACGCCGAATACCGCGTGGTGGACCTGGGCCGGCGCACCGCGCAGGAGTCGACGGCGCAGTTGGCCGCCGAGATCGTCTTGCGCACCAGCACGTGGTAGCGCCTTCCGCGGTGTTGTCGCTGGCCGCGCTGGAACAGCTGGTGCAACGCGGCGCGGTGGACACCGTCATCGTGGCGTTCGCCGACATGCAGGGCCGGCTGGTCGGCAAACGGATGGCGGCGGGGCTGTTCGTCGAGGAAGTGGCCGCGCACGGGGCCGAGTGCTGCAGTTACCTGCTCGCCGTCGATGTCGAGATGAACACCGTGTCCGGCTATGCGATGTCGGGCTGGGAGACCGGTTACGGCGACATGGTGATGACCCCGGATCTGTCCACCCTGCGGCTCACCCCGTGGCTGCACGCCACCGCCCTGGTGATCGCCGACCTCGGCTGGGCGGACGGGGGCGAGGTCGCCGTGGCGCCCCGGGCGATCCTGCGCCGGCAGCTCGAGCGGCTGGGCGCGCTCGGGCTGACCGCCGACGTCGCCACCGAGCTGGAGTTCATCGTGTTCGACGAGTCGTATCGCCAGGCCTGGGCCGGCGGCTACCGCGGGCTGACGCCGGCCAGCGACTACAACATCGACTACGCGATGCTGGCGTCGGCGCGGATGGAGCCGCTGCTGCGCGACATCCGGCTGGGCATGGAGGGGGCGGGCCTGCGGTTCGAGGCGGTCAAGGGGGAATGCAACAGGGGCCAGCAGGAAATCGGCTTCCGCTACGACGAGGCGCTGGTCACCTGCGACAACCACGCCGTCTACAAGAACGGCGCCAAGGAGATCGCCGACCGGCACGGCAAGAGCCTGACCTTCATGGCGAAATACGATGAGCGGGAAGGCAACAGTTGCCACATCCATCTGTCGCTGCGCGACCGGGACGGCGCCGCCGTGTTCGGCGACGGCGACCGCCCGCACGGCATGTCGGCAACGTTCGGCGGCTTCCTCGCGGGCCTGTTGGCCACCGTGCGCGAATTGACCCTGTTCTACGCGCCAAACATCAACTCCTACAAGCGGTTTGCCGACGGCAGTTTTGCGCCGACGGCGGTGGCCTGGGGCCTGGACAACCGCACCTGTGCCCTGCGGGTGGTCGGGCGCGGCCGCAACATCCGCGTCGAGTGCCGGATCCCCGGCGGTGACGTCAACCCCTACCTCGCGGTGGCCGCGCTGATCGCCGGGGGGCTGTATGGTATCGAACGGGGCCTCGAACCCCCCGCGCCCTACGTCGGGAACGCCTACGAGGCAACCGATCTCGAACGGCTGCCCACCACGTTGGCCGACGCGGCCGCGGTGTTCGGCGGGTCGACGCTGGCGCGGGAGGCGTTCGGCGACGACGTCGTCGCGCACTACCTGAACAACGCCCGCGTGGAGTTGGCGGCCTTCAACGCGGCGGTCACCGACTGGGAGAGGATGCGGGGTTTTGAACGCCTCTAGGTCGGGTCGCCGTGGAAGACCTGTAGTAGGACTGACGTGTTATCTGGAACAGGTGACGACCGGGATCTGGGACATCCCCGCGGGGTATCTACCGGCCGATTACTTCGAGGGCGTCGTCATGGCCGGTGGC
Organism: Mycobacterium sp. 852002-50816_SCH5313054-b; assembly: GCF_001667185.1. GTDB lineage: Bacteria > Actinomycetota > Actinomycetes > Mycobacteriales > Mycobacteriaceae > Mycobacterium. Next base: position 51,225 of record NZ_LZIC01000050.1, read on the forward strand.
ATCGCGACACTGCTGCCGCCGCAACCGATGGACGCCGAGGCGGCCGGTGTGCTGCTGGACGGCCTGGACGCGCTGGTGATCACCGGGGGCTATGACGTCGATCCGGCTCACTACGGCCAGGATCCGCATCCGGCCACCGACCGGCCCCGCACCGACCGCGACGACCTCGAGTTGGCGTTGCTGCGCGCCGCGCTGGACCGCGGGCTGCCGGTGCTGGGGATCTGTCGCGGCGCCCAGGTCCTCAACGTCGCATTCGGCGGTACGCTGCACCAGCATCTCCCGGATATCCTGGGCCACAACGGCCATCGGGCGGGCAACGGGGTGTTCACCAGGTTGCCGGTCCGCACCGTGGCGGGCACCCGGCTCGCCGCGCTGCTCGGCGAATCCGCCGATGCGCCCTGCTACCACCATCAGGCCATCGACAAGGTCGGCGATCCCCTGGTGGTCAGCGCGCTGGACGCCGACGGTGTGGTCGAGGCCGTGGAGTTGCCCGGCGAGTCGTTCGCCCTTGCCGTGCAGTGGCATCCGGAGAAGTCGCTCGACGACCTGCGGCTGTTCAAGGCGGTGGTGCAAGCCGCGCAATCGTACGCGGAAAGCCGATGACCGCAACGGAACTGGTCAACCCCGCGACCGAGGAGGCGCTGACCTCGGTCGAGCTCGTCGACGCCGCCGAGGTTGACGACGCGGTGGCGCGTGCCGCGGCGGCCCAGCGGCGCTGGGCCCGGTTGTCCCCGGCGCAACGCGCGGAAGGCCTGCGCGCCTTCGCCGCCGCCGTCGGCGCCCACACCGACGAACTCGCCGCGCTCGAGGTGGCCAACTCCGGGCACCCGATCGCGTCGGCCGAATGGGAGGCCGGCCACGTCCGCGAGGTGCTGACGTTCTACGCCGGCAGTCCGGAACGCCTGTCCGGCAGGCAGATTCCGGTCGCCGGCGGCCTCGACGTCACCTTCCACGAGCCGCTGGGTGTCATCGGCGTGATCACGCCGTGGAACTTTCCGATGCCGATCGCGTCCTGGAGCATCGGCCCCGCCCTCGCCGCCGGCAACGCGGTCCTCGTCAAACCCGCCGAATTGACGCCGCTGACCACGATCCGGCTCGGCGAGCTGGCGGTGCAGGCCGGGCTCGACGCGGACCTGTTGCAGGTGCTGCCCGGCAGGGGCGCGGTGGTGGGGGAGCGGTTCGTCACGCACCCGGGGGTGCGCAAGGTCGTGTTCACCGGCTCCACCGAGGTGGGCAAGAAGGTGATGGCCGGCGCGGCGGCCCACGTCAAGCGGGTGACGCTGGAGCTGGGTGGTAAGAGCGCGAACATCGTCTTCGCCGACTGCGACCTGGAGCGCGCCGCGGCGACCGCGCCCGCCGGGGTGTTCGACAATGCCGGCCAGGACTGCTGCGCCCGCAGCCGGATCCTGGTGCAGCGCAGCGTCTATGACCGGTTTATGGAGTTGCTGGAGCCCGCGGTGCGGGCCGTCGCCGTCGGGGACCCCAGGTCCCGCGACACCGAGATGGGCCCGTTGGTGTCCGCGGACCACCGCGCCAGGGTGGCCTCCTACGTGCCCGACGACGCGCCCGTCGCCTTTCGCGGCACGGCGCCGTCCGGCCCCGGATTCTGGTTTCCGCCAACGGTCCTCACGCCCCGGCGCACCGACCGCAGCGTCACCGAGGAGATCTTCGGGCCGGTCGTCACCGTGTTGGGGTTCGACGACGAGCACGACGCCGTCGCGCTGGCCAACGACACCGCCTATGGCCTGTCGGGATCGATCTGGACCGACGACCTGTCTCGCGCGCTGCGGGTGTCGCGGGCGATCGAGTCCGGCAACCTGTCGGTGAATTCCCACTCGTCGGTGCGTTACAACACGCCCTTCGGCGGTTTCAAGCAGTCCGGCCTGGGCCGCGAGCTCGGCCCCGACGCGCCACTGCATTTCACCGAGACCAAGAACGTGTTCATCGCCGTCAAGGAGGATTCGTGATGGACCTGACGCAGCGGCTGGCCGGCCGGGTGGCGGTCATCACCGGCGGCGCCGGCGGCATCGGGCTGGCCGCGGCACGACGGATGCGCGCCGAAGGCGCGAGCATCGTGGTGGGCGATGTCGACCGCGACGCCGGCGCGGCGGTCGCCGACGAGCTGTCCGGTTTGTTCGTGCCCACCGATGTTTCGGACGAGGACGCCGTCAACGCGCTGTTCGACGCCGCGGCCGAGGCCTACGGCCGGGTCGACATCGCGTTCAACAACGCCGGCATCTCGCCGCCCGAGGACGACCTCATCGAGAACACCGAACTTGCGGCGTGGCAACGGGTCCAGGACGTCAACCTGAAATCGGTGTACCTGTGCTGCCGGGCCGCGCTGCGGCACATGGTACCCGCCGGCAAGGGGTCGATCATCAACACGGCGTCCTTTGTCGCGGTGCTGGGATCGGCGACGTCGCAGATCTCCTACACCGCCTCCAAGGGCGGGGTGCTGGCGATGTCGCGGGAGCTGGGCGTGCAGTTCGCCCGGCAGGGCATCCGCGTCAACGCCCTGTGCCCGGGGCCGGTCAACACCCCGCTGCTGCAGGAGCTTTTCGCCAAGGATCCCGAGCGGGCCGCCCGCCGCCTGGTGCACGTGCCGTTGGGTCGCTTCGCCGAACCCGACGAGATTGCCGCCGCGGTGGCCTTCCTGGCCAGCGACGATGCGTCCTTCGTCACGGCGTCGACGTTCCTGGTCGACGGCGGCATCAGCTCGGCCTACGTCACCCCGCTCTGACCGCCGGGTGGTGGTGCCGCGCCGTGGCCGCTGCCCAGGCCGGTGGCGCCGACAGCTGCCCGACCGGCGTGCCGCGACCGAGTCCCGGGATCGACGCCGCGCGTGCGGGCTTCCTGAACAGCGCCCACAGGGCCGCCCGCTTGTTGAGGGAATTGAGGCGGCTGATCGCGGAGTCCGTCGGCGCCGACAGCGAACTCAGTCTCGACAGCGCGGGCGTCGCCGACGCGAGCGAGGCGTCGAGCGATGTCGGTAGCGACGCCGAAAGTGCTTGCAGCGCTTTGGGAATCGCTGCCATCACCCGGACGCCGGCCGATACGACGTCCGGCGCCGACGCCAGGGCCCAGGTGTGCGTGCGGTGGGTGCCCGGCGGCGAAGCGAACGGCGTCAGCGCCGCCGCGTCGGCCGAGGCGCGGGCGTAGGCGTACATGGCGGCGGCGTCGCGCGCCCACATCCGCTCGTACTCGGCGTCGGTGTCCGCGATGGCCGGGCTGCTCTGCCCCAGGCGGTTCGCGGCGGCCAGCGAGCGCCGCCGCGCGCGGTTATCGGTGATCGCGGGCGGGGGCACCATCGCCGTGCGTGCCGACTGATGGGCGCCGGCCGCCGCCGCGAGCTGGGTGGCCGCCTGGTGGGCGTGCGCGGCAACGGTGTCGAGCCAGTCGAGACAGGGCTGCGGGCCTTCCGATCGCGCCGCCGCGCTGCGCAACTGGTCGGCGAGGGTGTCCCACGCCTTGGCGGCCCGCAACAGCGATCCCGCGCCGGGACCCGAATGCATCAGCCCGGAGTTGATTTCCGGCGGTCGCATCGCAAAATCCATTACCACCTCGCCCTCATTCGGGGTCTTCCCTGGGATAGACGCCGGGGTTACATACCTGGTTCGCCGGCGACGGGCTGCTGGCCCGAATCTAGAAGGCAAAGCCTGATGAACGATCGGAGCGAGCTGTGAAAACGCTCGCAGTCGGCAGGTGGTCGCCGCGCCGATGCCGCGTCTTTGCCTCAGGCGCTCGACACCGCGTCGCTGTGTTGAAAACATGCGCTTTCATTTTGTGGCGTCTGCGACGTAAAGTTGACATAACCAGCGATGCAGTCGGGGGCGCCGCGGGTCTGGCAGCGAGTATCACAGGGGGCGAAAGTTGTACGGGGCCACCTGCCGCCACTGTGGCAGGCAAATTGTCCAGCACCCGTCGGGGGTGTGGATTCCCCGCGACGGCTCCCTGAAAAATGATCCCAACGGCTTCTATTGCCGGAAGCCTGGCAGCGGGCGCCGGCCCCGGATGTTGCACGAACCCATGCCTTCTCAATTGGCCGGGGCACCCCGGTGGCTGGCGGGTGTGGACACCGATTCCGCAACGCAGGGAGCCTCACCTCAGCAGCGCCGGGAAGGGCGTCGGCGCCGACGGGCCGGCAGGCCGCTTGTCCCTGCGACTGTCGGGACGCGGGTGCGACATGCCCTCGTCCGGCTCAGGGACTTAGCTCGGTTCCGCATGGCCTGGTGGTGACGCGCCGGGGTAGCTGGGCAGCTCAGAAAACGATCAGCGGGATCGCCATCTCGGCCGGGGTGGCCCCGCCGTGAAAGCCGATCAGCCGAGCCGTCTCCGGGGGCTCGTGGCCGGTCGCCAGCACGGCGGTAGCGCCGGTGCAGACGACGACGACGTCGCCGATGCGCGCCAGGTGCGCCGGGTCGACCGGCCCGAACATGCCGGTGGCCACCGCCTGCTCGCGGCTGTACACCCGCGCCCGGCCGTCGAGCGACTCGGCCCAGGCGGCCTGCACGTCCGCGGCGGCCCCCGGCTCGGTGTGCAGGTAGCGCACCCGCGGCTCGCCGGCGACCACCCGCACCCCCGCGCCCAGCCGCGGGTCGGTGTCGAGGTCGACGCGGGCGTCCGGCGGGACGTTCAGGCCGCCGTGGTCGGCGGTGACCAGTAACGCCGCGTCGGGCGGCAGGGCCTCGACCAGCCTCGCGAGCAGGGCGTCGACGCGGGCCGCCGCCCCGTGCCACCGCTCCGAACCGATGCCGAACAGGTGGGCCGCGGTGTCCAAGTCGGCGGTGTAGCCGTAGACGAGCCCGGGCGCCGCGTTCAGCTCGGCGACCAGCTCGGTGGCGTAGTCGTCCGTCGGCCGCGTCGGGCGAAACTGCGCACCGCGATAGGCCGCATCCGTCAGCCCGCTGCCCATGAAGGCCGCGGGCAGCACGGCGCGCGCCGCGATGCCGGACCGCCGCAGGCGCCCGAACCAGGTGGGCAGCGGCTGCCATTCGTCGTGCGGCGGGTCGTCGCGCCACACGATGTGGGTGAGCACCCGATCGGTGCCGGGCACGTTGAGCGTGAAACCCAGGATGCCGTGCTCGCCGGGCCGCGCCCCGGTCCCCAGGGACACCAGGCTGCTCGGCGTGGTCGACGGGAAGGTACAGGTGAGTTCGGTGAGCCGTCCCGCGTCGCCGGCGAGCACCGCGGCCAGCAGGGGCGCGGTGCCGGCCAGCTGCGGTAGCAGGTGCCAGCCCAGCCCGTCGACCAGCACCACCGCGACGCGATCTTTGGCGCCAACCGACTCCGTCACGCCCAGGCGATCGACCGCGCCCGGGGCCCCGAGCAGCGCGGCCGCGGCGGGCAGCACGTCGCAGATCGAGTCGGGCACAGGGGCAAGACTAGGCAAGACTAGACGTGCGCGAGCCGTTGGCTGGTCACCCGCAGCTGGCGATCGGTGCTGTCGGCCAGCGCGCGAACCTGCTCGGCGGCCAGCCGGCCGCACAGCCGGCCCCAGTGCACCGCGACCTCGTCGCCGACGGCCACGTCGGGCACGGCGCTGTAGCCGTCGGCCCAAACGTCGAGCGGGCGGGCCGTGGGGTCGGACAGCGTCAGCGCCCGACCGTCCCACTCGAGCCGCTGACACATGACGTCGACGTCATCGCCGGCGCGGGAAATCACCGTGCCCCAGGTGATTCGGCAATTGTCGAGCACGCTCAACGGATGCTCGTCCATGCCGCGCCCGAGAAAGCGGGTCCACGGGTACACGCCGAAGACGTGAAAGCAGTGGTTGGCGGCCGCCTCGCCGGCCAGGTCGGCCGTCAGGTGCGACCAGTAGCGGCCGGCCTGCGGGCCGATGATGCCCAGCAGCGCGTCCAAGAAGTTGTGCGGGTCCAGGTCGGCGCCGACGCCGCCGCCGAGCCAATAGGATTCGACGAGCCGGTAGTCCAGCGGGTCGGCGATGCCGGTCAGCGCCGACAGCACCCGCAGGTACGGCCACGCGCCGGAGAACCCGGTCGCCGCGCGCCGCACCTCGTCGACGGAACCGTCCCGCAGGGTCGCCCCCAGTGGGGGGCCGCAGTAGCCCAGGGCGTTGGGGGCGTACGCGTACCGGGCGAACATCTCGGCACCGCGGATATCGGTCAAGTGCGCCCCACCAGCTTCACCGCGTCGCGGTGCATGCGGCCGAAGTTGTAGTAGGCGGCGCACGCCCCCTCGGGGGAGACCATGCAGGTGCCGATCGGCGTCTCGGGCGTGCACGCGGTGCCGAAAACCTTGCATTCCCAGGGCTTGAGCACGCCTTTGAGCACCTCGCCGCACTGGCAGGCCTTGGGGTCGGCGACCCGCACGCCGGGCATCGCGAACCGCAGCTCGGCGTCGAACTCCGCGAAATCGTCGTGCAGGCGCAGCGCGCTCTGCGAGATGAATCCCAGCCCGCGCCATTCGAAGTGGGGGCGCAGCGCGAACACCTTGCCCATCAGCGCCAGGGCGGCGGGGTTGCCGTGCTCGGGCACCACGCGCTTGTACTGGTTCTCCACCTCGCAGCGGCCCTCCCGGATCTGGGTGAGCAGCATCGCGACGGCCGCCAGGATGTCGAGCGGCTCGAAACCGGCCACCACCAACGGCTTTCGGTACACGTCGGGAACGAATCGGTAGGGGCGGTTACCCACCACCGTCGACACGTGCCCGGGGCCGATGAAACCCGACAGCCGCAGGTCCGGTGACTCCAGGATGGCCTTGATCGGCGGCACGATCGTGACGTGGTTGCAGAAGACGCTGAAGTTGGGCAGGCCCAGGTCGCGGGCGCGCACCAGCGTCACCGCCGTCGAGGGCGCGGTGGTCTCGAAGCCGATGGCGAAGAACACCACGTGCTTGTCGGGGTTGTCGACCGCGATCTTGAGCGCGTCCAGCGGGGAGTAGACGAAGCGCACGTCGGCGCCGCGCGCCTTGGCGTCCAGCAGGCTGCCGGCCGACCCGGGCACCCGCATCATGTCGCCGAAACAGGTGAAGATCACGTCGGGCCGGCCGGCCAGCCACATCGCGTCGTCGATGCGGCCCATCGGGATCACGCAGACCGGGCAGCCCGGGCCGTGCACCAACTCCACGTTGTCGGGCAGCAGGTGTTCGATGCCGTGCCGATAGATCGTGTGGGTGTGCCCACCGCACACCTCCATGAATTTGAACTGCTCACCACTGGCACCGGCCAGGCGCTCGATGGCGCCCAGCAGCTTGCGGGCCGCGGCCGGATCGCGGAATTCGTCAACGAATTTCATGGTGCGCCTTCCCTTACACGATCGACGACGAGTCGAAGGCTTCCAGCTCGGTGGCGTAGGCCTCGCCGAGTTTCTTGATGGCGGCCAGGGTGAGCAGCGCCTCCGTCTCGTCGATCTTGGCCATGGCAAACCCGACGTGCACCAGGACCCAGTCGTCGGGCTGGGGCATGTCGTCCTCCAGCAGCCGGACGCTGATCGTGCGCTGGACGCCGCTGACGTCGATCTTTGCCAGATAGTTGGCGGGATCGGTGATTTCGACGATCCGACCCGGAATCCCAAGACACATCTCTCATACTCCTTCAGCAAAGCTCAACAAATTCGGGGCAACGGGTCCCCGACGAGCATGTCGACGATCCGGGTGCCGCCGAAACCGGTGCGCAGCACCACGCTTTCGGCGGGTTCGGCAACGATTTCCCCCACCTCCGCGGCCTCGGCGCCCAGGGGGTGCGAGCGCAGCGCGGCCAGCCCGGCGTCGGCCTCCCCGGGCGCGACGACGGCGACGAACTTGCCCTCGTTGGCGACGTACAGGGGATCGATGCCGAGCAATTCGCAGGCGCCGTTCACCATGGGCCGCACCGGCAGTCGCTCCTCTTCCAGCAGCACGCCGAGTCCGCACGCCTGGGCCAGTTCGTTGCAGACGGTGCCGACCCCGCCGCGGGTCGCGTCGCGCATCCACCGGGTGGACGGGGCGGCGGCCATCAGCAGCTCCACCAGGGGGCTGACCGACGCGGTGTCGGAGGCGATGTCGGCCTCGATGGCCAGGTCGCCGCGGGCCAGCATGACGGCCATGCCGTGATCGCCCATCGATCCGGACAGCAGCACCTTGTCACCGGTGCGCACCGACTCCGCCGACAGCGCGCGCCCCGCGGGGATGACGCCGGCCCCGGTGGTGGTGACGAACAGCCCGTCGGCCGCGCCCCTGGGCACCACCTTGGTGTCGCCGGTGACGATCTGGACACCCGCGGCCGCGGCGGCGGCCGCCATGTCGGCGACGATCTCCTTCAACTCGGCGATCGCGAAACCTTCCTCGATCACGAACGCCGCCGAGATCCACGACGGCACGGCGCCGGCCATCGCGAGGTCGTTGCAGGTGCCGTGGACGGCGAGTTCACCGATCGACCCGCCGGGAAAGCGCCTGGGCTGCACCACAAACGAATCCGTCGACATCGCCAAGCGCTCGCCGCCGGGCAACGTCAGGACCGCGCCGTCGCCCAGTGACTCCAACAGCGGGTTGCGGAAGGCCTCCAGGAACACCGCGTCCACCAGCGCCGCCGAGGCCTTGCCGCCGGCCCCGTGGGCCAGGGTCACGTGGTCGTCGAGCAACCGGGGGCGACGCCTGCGGAACGACTCGATCCGCTCGATCACCTCGCCCTCGGCGAACTGCGGCCCCGACGAAAGGTATTCGCCCGCTGGCTTGTTCATGCCGCCCCCAGACCCCGGTCACCGAGATGCTGATGCACGCTCAACCACAGTTGATAGCCCAGCAGCGCCTGCGATTCCTGGATGCGATGCACGCTCTGCGAGCGCACGATGAAGCAGGCGTCCACGTTGGGGTTGTTCGCGAAGGCGCCGCCGTCGTACCCGGCGAACCCGACGGTGTACAGGCCGCGTTGCCGGGCCTCGGCGAGTGCCGCGAGCAGGTTGGGCGAGCCCCCGCTGGTCGACATGGCGATCGCGATGTCGCCGGCCCTCGCCCGGGCGATCAGCTGGCGCGCGAACACCAGCTCGAACCCGACGTCGTTGCCCAGCGCGGTCATCACCGCCTGGTCGGCGGTCAACGACCACGCGGGCAGCGGCGTGCCGAGGGGCGGCCGGGCGAACAGCCTCGCCAGGGTCGTGGAATCGGTGCAGCTGCCGCCGTTTCCGAAGGTGAACAACCGCCCGCCGACCGCGAAGCGGCGCGCCATCTCGGTGGCCGCCGCCTCCAGTAGCTCGGCGTTGGCCTCCAGCGTGGAGCGGCGCAGCGCCAGGCTTTCGGCCGCCTTCGCCTGCGCGGAGGCGGCCAGGTCGGCCAGCAGCGACTTGGGGTCGTCCTCCTGCGCGTCGATGAACGGGTACAGGAAGTTGGTGGGTTCGTCGCTCATGAGTCGTCCTCCAGCCTGCTGATCGCCGTGCCGGCGTGCACCAGGACCAGGTCACCGGCGGCGACCGGGTCGACGAGCGTGGTGACCACGGTCTCGACGCCCCGCGCGGTGCGCACCGCCGCCTGGCCGCCATCCGATTCACCGACCACCTCGCCCAGGCGGCCCTCGTCGCTGCAGGTGACGCAAACCGCTCCATCCTCGTCGGAGAACGACGAGTCGTCTTTGAGCAGCCCCGAGTGCTCGAAGCACACGTGGGTCAGCTCCCACAGCAGGTGATAGAACAGCACGAAGCCGCCCGTCGCGGGCACCCGCGGGTCGGGGTCGTCGAGCCACAGCACATGGTCCGCCATACCGGCGGCCGGCCGCTCGCCGCTGCCGATCCAGATCGTGGTGGCGCCCCAGGCCGGACTGCGGCGCAGCACCGAGCGCACCTGTGCGTCGTCGGCGCCGGCGACCGCAACCACGATGTCGCCGGGCCGCACCGACACCCGCACCAGGTCCACCAGGTCGGGTCCGGTCAGCGCCACCGCGGGCAGGGCCCGCTTGCCCATGATCACCGGATGCACGAACTCCACCGCGATGTGCAGCGCATGCGGTTCCCACGACGGCGCGATGGACCACATGGTCGCACCCGCGGCGAATCGCTTGGCCAGCGTGAACGCGGTGGCGGCCAAATCCTCGGCCAATTCGGCGCCCAGCCCGCGGTCGATGGCGGTGGTGATCATGATTCAGTCTCCTCCATCCCCCTCAGCATGGAGATCGCGGCCTGGCCCAGCGCCAGCCCGCCGTCGTTCGGCGGGACGGTGTGGTGAGTGAGCACTTCGAACCCCTTGCGCTGCAGCCGCTTACGGCATGCGCGCAGTAACAGCACGTTCTGGAAAACCCCGCCGGTGAGGCCCACCAGCCGGATCTCACCGGCCACCTGCGCGACCACCTTGGCGACGGCGTCGGCGACCGCCTCGTGGAACGCGGCGGCCAGCAGCGCCGGCCGGGTGCCGGCGTAGGTGGCCGCCACCATCGTCTGCACCATCGTGGTGGGATCGATCACCCCGTCGGGGCGCACCAGCAGCGGCAGCGACGGGCCGGGATCGTCGAGCGCCGACTCCGCGAGCGCCTCCAGCTCGATGGCCGCCTGCCCCTCGTAGTCGATCCGGTGCCGCACCCCGAGCAGCGAGGCGACGGCGTCGAACAGCCGGCCCATGCTCGAGCACGGCACGCAGCCGGTGCCGCTCTCCAATTGCGAACGGGTGAGGCGCAATTCGTCCGGGGTGGCGGCGGCGACCGGCGCCAGGTCCGGGGTCCAGTCGATGCGGGCCGTCCACAATTGCGACAGCGCCATCCGCCAGGGATTGCGCACCGCGGCGTCCCCGCCGGGCAGCGGGACCGGCAACAGGTGGCCGACGCGCACGAATCGGTGGCTCTCGGTTCCCAGGGCGAGAATTTCGCCGCCCCAGATGGTTTGGTCGCAGCCGTAGCCGGTGCCGTCGAACGAGACCCCGATGACGGGCTCGCCGAGGCGTCCGTGCTCGGCCAGCAGCGAAACGACGTGCGCGTGGTGGTGCTGGACCAGGTCCAGCGGCCGCTCGCCCGCGTGGCGCTCCGCCCAGTTCCGCGTGTGGTAGCCGGGGTGCAGATCGGCGGCGACGCGCGCCGGCGCGCCGCGCATTCCGGTGAGCTGAGCCACCGCGCGCTCGAACGCCCGCAGCGTCTCCCAGGTGGTCATGTCGCCGATGTGGCCGGACAGGTAGGCGCGGGAGCCGTCGGTGAGGCAGAAGGTGTTTTTCAGTTCCCCGCCCACGGCGAGGACACGAGGGGCGGTGGGCCCCTCAAACCCCAGGTCGACCGGCAACGGCGCGAAGCCGCGGGATCGGCGGATCGGCAGCTCACTTCCGCCCCCTTCGTCCGTCAAGACCCGCACCACCGAGTCGTCGCACGGCACGTGGATCGGCCGGTCGTGGTCGAGCACCGCGTCGCAGAGTGCCGGGAGCCGTTCGGCGGCATCCTCGTCGGTGAAGCAGATGGGCTCGTCGGAACGGTTGGCGCTGGTGCATACCAGGGCGTCGGGCACCGGCCCGGCGGCGCCCGGCACGGGGGCCAGCAGCAGGTGGTGCAGGGGGGAGTACGGCAGCATCAATCCGAGCAGCGGGCTGCCGGGCGCGACGGCGTCGGCGACCGGCGCGCCGGATCGGCGCCGCAGCAACACGATCGGCCGCGCGGGGCTCGACAGCACCGCGGCCTCGTCGGCGTCGACGTGCGCGTAGCGGCGGGCGACGTCCAGGTCGCGGACCAGCATGGCGAACGGCTTGGCGCCCCGCGCCTTTCGCGCCCGCAGCGCGCCGACCGCCGCGTCATCGTCGACGGCGCAGGCCAGGTGGTAACCGCCGATGCCCTTGACGGCGACCACGGCGCCCGCCGCCAGCGCGCGTTGGGTGGCCGCCAGTGCGGCATCCGATCCGGTGACGCAGGCGGCCGACGACGAAAACCGGAGCGACGGACCGCAATCCGGGCAGGCGATCGGTTGCGCGTGGAACCGGCGATCGCCCGGATCGTGATATTCGGCGGCGCAGCGGTCGCACATCGCGAATCCCGACATGGTGGTGCCCGGGCGGTCGTAGGGCAACTCGCGGATGATGGTGAACCGCGGCCCGCAGTTGGTGCACGTCACGAAGGGGTGCCGGTAACGCCGGTCGCGCGGGTCGAACAGCTCGCCGACGCAGTCGTCGCACACCGCGATGTCGGGTGGAATCGGCGTCTTAGAGGTGTGAGCACCGGCGATCGGCCGGCTCGGCACGATCCGGAACTCGCGTCGACAGGAGGCGTCGGTGGCGAGGTCGGTGACCGTGACGGCGCCGATGCGGGCCAGTGGCGGCGCCTCGGCGCGCAACCGGCGGGCGAATTCGCCGACACGGGTGCGGGCGCCCTGCACCTCGACGAAAACGGCGCCGGAATCGTTGCCGACGAAACCGGCCAGGCCGAGCTCGCCGGCGATCCGGTGCACGAAAGGCCGGAAGCCAACCCCCTGGACGACACCGGTCACGGTGAAGCGCCGCCGGACTTGGGTAGCGGGCGGCCCGGTCCGGAGCAGCAGGGGGGATTGGGTCATCTCAGCCGCCCTCCGGGCTGGCTGGCGGATCGATGCGGCCCCTGCCCATCAGCTCGAGGCCGGCCATCGCCTGCTCCGCTCCGGCGCGGTCTGTCTTCTCGACGGCGAAGCCCATATGGATGATTATCCAGTCGCCGGGTGCGAACGTCTCCTCCGGCAGCATGCCGACGTTGACCCTGCGCTGCTCGCCGGTGACGTCGACCAGCGCGAGCTGGCCCTCGTAGCCCTCCAGCATCCGGATCACCTGACCCGGTATCCCCAAGCACATCAGCGGTCCTCCCGCGTGGACGTTTGCAGCGCCGCGACGATTTCCTGCACGGCCCGAGCGGCCCGGGGGACGGCGCGGGCCACCGGCTCGGTCAGGCCGATGCCCTCCTCGACGCTGCCCGCCTCGCATCCGACGACGACCGTGTAGGGCGGACTGCCGCCCAGCGCCCGCAGGCTGGCGAACACCGCGGCCGGATCCATGCTGTGACCGTCGATCCCCGGTGCGCCAGAATCGGATTCGTGGTCGGCCTGGAAGACGTGCAACGTTCCGGGGTTGCCGCGACAGGGCACGGCGTCGACGAGGACCAGGGTGTCCCATTCCTCGAGCAGGTCGTACGCCAGGTGCATGCCCCGGATGCCGTAGTCGATGACGCGGACGGTCGAATCGCCCTGCGGAATCTCGGCGTTGCGGACCACTTCCGAGCCGAATCCGTCGTCCCCCAGGAAGATGTTGCCGATCCCGGCCACCAGGATGCGCGCTGTCATCGGGTTCCCCAAGGCGGCTACATCCGCCTCAACTTCAGGTAGCGGCGGGCGTCGGGAATCGACACCAGCCCGAGCACCAGGCCGATCGCGACCACCAGCGCGACGACGGCGATGAATATCCAACCCAAGACTTCCATTTCGAACTCCTTTCACGTCGCGGATTGCGAGGCTTCGAGTGGCTCCACTTCGTCGGGGGAGAAGTAGAGATAGCGTCCGTACCAGTCGTGCAGCTCGGCGGCGGGGTCATCGTCGACGACGACCGCGACGTGCCTGTTGCCCTCCACGTCCTCGTGCACCGACGTGACGCGGGCGACCTTGCCGGCGACGAAGATGTCCTGGGCGTCGGCGTTGCGCCTCGGCCGCAGCCGGACCCGGCTGCCCCGGGCGATCCGGATCCCGTTCACCAGGACCGCGTCGATTTCGGGGCGAACGGCGTTGTCCGCCAGCGGATCCCACCAATCCACCCCGTCGGGGATCTCCGGGACGAGACCCGAGATCGCGTGCGGGTCGCGCAGCACACCGTGCAGGCGCGCCATCGACTCGGGCGACATGGCGTCGCACTGGTCGATGATCCGCGCGGCCCTCGGATCGGTGGCCCGCGCCTGGGCCTTCTCCTCGTCCGTCATCGTCATCACGCGCAGCGTGAGGATCTCGTCGATCTCGGTGCAGTCATACAGGGCGGTGTTGCTCTGTTCGGCGACCTCCGGGTGGTCGTAGAGGATGATCGGCGAGATCAGCAGGATGTCGCGGGTGCCGGCGGGCCCGGCCAGCACGGGGAAACACCGGTGCCGGCCACACCGCGATACCGCGGCGGCGGCGGCGCCGGGCGGCGGCTCGAGCAGCGAGACGAACTCGCCGCCAACGACTTCGGCGATGACGTGGGTGCCGATCATGGACCGCGCGATCGCGTCGTGCTTGTCGCGTGCCCCGTCGCCGACGTTGCTGAGCCGGATCGACACCCGGCGCAGGTCGCCGTCCGGCTCGCTGGCCACCGTCAGCGCGCCGAGCACCTCCCGCCGGTGGCGCACCAGGCGGCCGCCGGCCAGCAGCTCGATGTCCGTCCCCTCCGCGGCCGTCACCGGCAGCGTGCAGGGCTCGTCGTCGATGGCGAGCGGCCCGAACGACACCTCGCATTCGATCGCCTCGTCCCAGGTCAGCCAGGACCCGGCCGGGGTGGTCAGCTCGTCGACGGGCTCGAATTCGCCATGGGTGAACTCGCGCTCCGCCCGGCGCTGCTGCAACTGCAGGAATCGGACCACCAACGTCAGCGCCTGGGCGCCGCGGACCAGGAAGTCCGCCGCCATGCTGTCGTCTTCGCCCAGGCCCGCGTCGGCGGCCCCGGGCGGGCCGAGGACGCCGAACTGCCACCGCGACTGGTTCTTGCCGGACGTCCCGCGGTACGGGTAGAGCAGGTAGCCCTCGTACAGCACCGCGTCGGCGACGGCGCGGGCCCGGTCCCAACCGGAGGTCATCTGGCCTCCTCCCGGTCGGTGCCCAGCAGCGAGGTGACCGCGTGGTCGAGGTCGAGCATTCCCCGCGCCGACTTGAAGGAGGCCAGCGCCGCGATGGTTTCGTGGCTCAGCCGCACCCAGCCGGTGTTCGGATAGTGCTGCGCGATCAGGTCCCGCCAGACCGCGACCGGCATGTCGTAGCGATACTCGCAGTCCCAGGACACCTGCTGGACCGAGAACCCGCGTTCGGACTTGACGAAAATCGTTCCGCTGAACAGGAACTGGAGGGGAAGGGCGCCGTCGCGCAGCGCGTGCAGGTACTTGGCGGCGGCGACCTCGAAGTCGTAGGTGCAGTCCAGCGGGAGCGCGACCGTCGCGTTGCCGGCGAAGCCCGGCACCATCGCCGTGGCGTGTTGCCACAGGAAGGTGCGCTGGGTGGCGGCCCAGCGTTCGCGGGGCCCGAACAGGTCGAGCAGCCCGGCCGCCTCCGCCTCCGAGTAGGTACGACGCAGCGGCTCGATCCGGACCTGGCAGCGCAGGGCGATCGCGTGCACCGGGTCGTCACCGCTGGCGGCGACGCTGACCCGCGCGGTCAACACCGGGCTCACCGAGTACGGCTCGGGTGCGATGTCGAGCACCGCGAAGTTCACGTCCTGGTGCTCTGTGGTCATGGCGGTGTCTCTACCGCGCGGGCCTTGATGTCGGCGAAGAAGCCGTCGATGAACGCCCGGGCCTCCTGGCCTCCGTCGAACCCCCGCCACATCATGCGCAGGCGCCCGACGAACTCGTAGCAGGCGTCGATCGGAACGAGATAGCTTTCCGGCTCGGCGTTCTCGTCCTCGGGGACCCGGACCAGCAGCGCCTCGACGTCGTCGGTCAGCAGCCCCGCGCGGGGGTCGGCGCCGCCGACGGCGTTCCACGCGTCCAGGTCCAGCTCGGATTCGCACGCACCCGCCGGGCCGGGGTAGAAGGCCACCGTGCGGTGCAGCTCGGAGTTGGTGAAGAAGAAGGCGACGCCGACCGGGATCTGCAGCGCCTCCCACGCGCGGCGGTCCAGCGCGAAGCCGCCAAACGCCAGATACCGGTCGGGCACCGCGCGATAGCGCAGCTCGGCCGCCGAATCGGTGAACAGCAGATAACAGGCCCGGCAGACGCACATCAGCTGGCGCGCAGCCACATTCACCACGTGCTGGTGCTCGTCGGCGATGAGCTCGGAGCACATCTCGCACCGTTCGCCCGCCGGCTCCGGGGCCGCCCGATTGCTGCGAATCCGGCTGAGCACGTCAAAAGGGGTGCTCATGCCGGGGCCCCCATCGGTTCGGCCAGAGCCACCGACGGCACCCCGTCGCGAAGCAGCAGGGGCCGCGGCTCGAGGTGGGTGCCGTTGGGGCCGGCGCCCGCGTGCACGATGTCGAATTGGGTGCCGCAGCGCGGGCACCCCAGCAGCGTCTCGCGCAGTTGTGCACCCGCCAACGAGTCATCGCACACCGGGCAATGGTCACGGTAGGCCAGCGGCAGGTCGCCGACTCGGCATACCAGCAGCGGGACGCCGGAAACCAGGAACCCCGCCACCTCACCGGGAGCGAGATCGCCCACCTCGGGCACCGGATGCCAGCCGGCCGCGTGCCCGTTCGACTTCACGTGCGCCATCAGCGATTCGGCGGGGATCACGCCGGCGGCCTGCTCGACCGGGGCGGTGACCACCTCGATCGACGAGATCTCCGGCGCGGCCGCCCGGACCGCGTCCTCGACCGCCAGCTCCAGCGTCACCGCCGACGACGGGCAGCTCTTGCAGCTGCCCCGGAACGCCAGCCGCACGGTCTGCCCGTCGGCGATCTCCATCAGGTCGACGTCGCCGCCGTGCGAGCCGAGGTACGGCCGCACCCGGTTCAGCGCGTCGGACACCCGCCGGTGCACGTCGTGCGGGTGCAACCCGTGGACCAGGAGCAGGCTGGCCACCAGGTCGTCGGTGGCCAGCCGCTCGACGAAACCGGCGTCACCGGCCCGCACGATCCGTTCCAGGCCGGCCCCGTAGAGCCCGACTACCTCGCGGACCAGCTGCTGGGCGCGCTCATGCGCGGCGGCCCCACTCGCCGCGCAGGAATCCAGCAGTGTCTGGATTCGATCGCCCGCCGTGCGCCATTGCGCGTCGTTCTCGGGGTTCTCCGGGCGATCCGCCATGCGTCCTCCAATACGGTGACGACCCGCTACGCCCGGCTTCGCCGCGCTTGCGATCGTCACTCCCCGACGGGTGACTGCGTTGGCGTGTGCAGTCTGTCCAGGGTCTTGCCCTTACCCAGGTACATGTGCACACCGCACGGCAGGCACGGATCGAAGCTGCGGACCGTGCGCATGACGTCGATGCCCTTGAAGTTGTCCCGGCCGTTCTCCTCGAAGATCGGCTGGCCCTGCACCGCGTCCTCGTAGGGTCCCGGCGTGCCGTAGCTGTCGCGCGGGTTGGCGTTCCACGGCGTGGGCGGGTACGGGTGGTAATTGGCGATCTTGCCGTCCCGGATCACCAGGTGGTGGCTGAGCACGCCGCGCACCGCCTCGGTGAAGCCGCAACCGATGGCCTCGTCGGGCACCTCGAAGCGCTCCCACGTCTTGGTGCGCCCGGCGCGGATCTCCTCGAGCGCCTTCTCGGCGAAGTGCAGCGCGCTCGCCGCCGCGTAGGCCTGGAAGTAGGTGCGCGCCCGGTCGCGTTCGATCGTGTTGCTGCCGTACTTGGGCACCTTCCACTCGAACTCCACCGGCCCCTTCAGCGCGGTCTTCGGGAGGTTGATCTTGACGCTGTTGCCGGTGGCCTTGACGTAGCCGATGTCGACCAGCCCGGCGAGCGCCGTCGACCACAGCCGCGCCAGCGGCCCGCCGCCGGTGTCCAGCGCCAGGTGATCCTGGCCGTCGAACCAGCGCGGCGACATCACCCAGCTGTACTTGCCGCCTTCCAAATCGCGCTTCTGCGGGTGCGGGTTGGTGTGCTGGTTCCACGGGTGCCGCCGGTCCACCGCGTTGCCCAGCGGATCGGTCTTGACGAACATCTCCTGATCGGTCCAGTCGTCGTAATACGAACTGCCCAAAAGGATTCGGATGCCGAGGTTGATGTCCACCAGCGAGTGGGTGACCAGCTTGCCGTCGACCACCACGCCCGGGGTGACGAACATCGCGTTACCCCAGCGCTCCATGTCCTTGTATTCGAAGTTGCACACCTCGGGGTCCTGGAAGGAGCCCCAGCAGCCGAGCAGGGTCCGGCGCAGCCCGACCTTCTCGTAGCCGGGCAGCGCGTCGTAGAAGAAGTCGAACAGGTCGTCGTGCATCGGCACGACCTTCTTCATGAACTCGACGTAGCGCATCAGCCGCGTCATGTAGTCCGTCATCAGCTGGATGGTGGCGACGGTCCCGACTCCGCCGGGGTACAGCGTGGACGGGTGCACGTGGCGGCCCTCCATGAGGCAGAACATCTCTCGCGTCCAGCGGCTGACCACCAGCGCCTCGCGGTAGAACTCGCCGCTGAAGGGGTTGAGCGAGCGCATGATGTCCGCGATCGTCCGATAGCCGTGCGCGCCGGCCTGCGGCGCCGGGGTTTTCTCCGCCAGCGCGAGCACGCTGGGGTTGGTCTCGGAGACCATCTTTTCGCAGAAGTCCACGCCGACCAGGTTCTCCTGGAAGATGTTGTGGTCGAACATGTATTCCGCGGCCTCGCCGAGGTTGACGATCCACTCACCGAGATGCGGCGGCTTGACCCCGTAGGCCATGTTCTGCGCGTAGCACGAGCAGGTGGCGTGGTTGTCGCCGCAGATGCCGCAGATGCGGCTGGTGATGAAGTGGGCGTCGCGGGGGTCCTTGCCCTTCATGAAGATCGAGTAGCCGCGGAAGATCGACGAGGTGCTGTGGCACTCGACGACCTCCTTGTTCTCGAAGTCGATCTTGGTGTAAATGCCGAGGCTGCCCACGATCCGGGTGATCGGGTCCCACGCCATGTCGACGAGTTGGCCGGGCTCGCGCTTCGCGGTGGTCGGCTCGGGCACGATAGTTGTCATCGCAGTGTCTCCGTCTGAAGTGAGGAGAACCGCGCCGACCTGGTAGCGAACTACCAGGTGCGGCGGGCTCCGGAGGTGAGTTTGTCGCCGTTGTGGCGCCAGCGCGGCTCTTTGTCCACCGTGCGCGCCGTGACGCCCCTCAGGTTGCGGATCACCGACCCGTAGAGGCCCGAGGCGGTGGTGGAGACCTTGCCGCCCGGCGGCTCGTCCATGAAGGGCATGAACTTGTCCGGGAAGCCCGGCATGGTGCATCCGATGCAGATGCCGCCGACGTTCGGGCAGCCACCGACACCGTTGATCCACCCGCGCTTGGGCACGTTGCATTTCACGACGGGGCCCCAACAGCCAAGTTTGACAATGCATTTGGGCGAGCCGTACTCGGTGGCGAAATCACCCTGCTCGTAGTAGCCGGCCCGGTCGCACCCTTCGTGCACGGTGTTGCCGAACAGCCACTTGGGGCGCAGCGCGTCGTCGAGCGGGATCATCGGTGCCTGACCGGTGGCCATGTAGAGCAGGTAGGTCAGCGTCTCCGACAGGTTGTCCGGGTGGATCGGGCAGCCCGGCACGCAGACGATCGGGATGCCGGCCTTGCTCTTCCAGTCCCAGCCGAGGTAGTCGGGAACGCCCATCGCCCCCGTCGGATTGCCGGCCATCGCGTGGATGCCGCCGTAGGTGGCGCAGGTCCCGACGGCGACGACGGCCGTGGCCTTGGGCGTCAGCCGGTCGAGCCACTCGCTGGTGGTCATGGGCTGGCCGGTCGCCGGGTCGTTGCCGAACCCGCACCAGTAGCCCTCGTCCTTGATCTTCTCGTTGGGAATGGATCCCTCGACGACGAGCACGAAGGGTTCGAGCTCGCCGCGATCGGCTCTGAAGAACCACTCGAGGAAGTCGTCCGCCCCCCCGTTGGGTCCACATTCGAAGTCGATGAGGGGCCAGTGCACGGCAACCTTCGGCAAGCCTGGAAGCGCGCCGAGTGCTATCTCCTCGACGCTGGGCTGGGTGGCCGCAGTCAACGCCACCGAATCGCCGTCGCAACTTAGCCCCGCATTAATCCATAGGACATGGATCAATGTTTCTTCTGCTTTGACTGCCGCTTCAGTTGGCATGACGCAGCTTTCCGGAGCCGGGCTGGAGTGCTCCTACGCTGCCGGAGTCGACCGTCGGCCCACTTGCGCAGCGCTGTTTTTGGGTCTACTCCCGCCGCACACGCTTGTCAACGTTGGTCAGTTTGCTGGAGGGTGTACAGGTGTTCCACAGGTGCCAAATATCCTTGTTCACCGTTGCCCCACAAAGGATTTCGATGTCGTAGCGGGACGCCGTCCCAACCCGTGAGCAAGCCTAATGAGAGGGCCGGTTTTCCCTCGCCATGCGAGTTGTTCGCAAGTTGCTGCCATGCGAACAATTTGCATCAGCAGCTCAGGCGTCGGAGCCCGTGGCGAATCGCCGCAGCCACCCGAGCCAGGCGCCCATGCCGGCGCCGCTGCGGGCGCTGACCGGCAGGATCTCCGCCGCGGCGTTGACCTCGCGAACGTGCGCGATGTACGAGTCGACGTCGACGTCGAGGTAGGGCACCAAATCAATTTTGTTGAGCAGCACCACATCCACCGATCGGAACATCACCGGGTACTTCAGCGGCTTGTCCTCGCCCTCGGTCATCGAGTAGACCATGGCCTTGGCGTGCTCGCCGACGTCGAACTCCGCCGGGCAGACCAGGTTGCCGACGTTCTCGATGATCACCAGGTCGAGGCTCGGCAGGTCGAGGCCCGGCAGCGCGCGATTGACCATGGGCGCGTCGAGGTGGCATTCGCCGCCAAACCCGTTGCTGGTGTTCAGCAGTGACACCTGGGCGCCGCGCCCGCTGAGCTTGGCCGCATCCAGGTCGGTGGCGATGTCGCCCTCGATCACACCGATCGCGAATTCACCGGCGAGCTCGTCGAGCGTTGCCTGCAGGATGGTCGTCTTCCCGGATCCCGGCGAACTCATCAGGTTCAGCGTGCGGATCCCGTTGCTCTCGAAAGCCGCGCGGTTGGCGTCGGCGAGAACGTCGTTCTCGGCGAAGATCGCCTCCAGCACGTCGATGCGCTGCTTGCCCGTCCGGTAGGAGCTGTGGTCGCCGTGCCCAGGGTCGGGGTCGTGGGTGTGCACGGTGCCGTCGTCGTGCCGATGAAATCTGCCCATCACCCGGTCCGTTCGCGTGGTGCTATGGCCAAATCTTAATGCGCGGCGCAACCCAGCCGGCGAGCGTGCATTGCGCGACGCGTTCTCGGCGTGTTGCGTCGTGGATTGCACGCTCGCGGAAGCGGGGAAAGTTCCTGTGCCCGCGGCGCTTTGGGCGTCTGCTAGGAAACGTCCAACGACGTCACCAGGAATTCGTTGCCGCGCAGCACCTCGACGTCGGTGCTGTCGCACTGCGGGCACCAGATCGACCAGGCCGACGTGATCTCGGATCGGCGGCCGCACGCACGGCAGCGCACCTCGGCGGTGACGCACTCGAGCTCCAGCTCGGCGTCCGGCATGTCCTCGGAGTCGCGGACCAGCGTCCAGCAGAACGACAGCGACTCGGGCACCACCTGGCGCAGCGCGCCGATCCGCACGCGCACCACGTCGACGTGCCGCCCGTCGGCATGCGTCTTGACGACGCCGGCGATGGCCTCGCACAAGGACAGCTCGTGCATGGCCCTTTTCTACACCGATTTGCCCGTCAGCTCTGGGCCGAACTCCACTTTTCCTCGATGCGCGCGTAGCGCCAGACGAGCAGGGCGACCGCCCAGGTCGCGACGAAGATGCCGACGACGACGAAGCCGACGGTGTTGAGGTCGAGGTCGTCCAGCCATCGCCAGAACGGACCGCGCCAGCCCAGTTGGCCCGCGAACAGGCCGAGCAGTTCGACGGTCCCGATCAGCAGGGCGACGGCCACCGACAGCCCGGTGATGGTGATGTTGTAGTAGATCTTGCGCACCGGGCTGGCGAAGGCCCAGCCGTAGGCGAAGTTCATGAACGAGCCGTCGATGGTGTCCAGCAGGCACATGCCGGCGGTGAACAGCACCGGCAGGCACAGGATGGCGTACCACGGCAGCCCGGCCGCGGCGCTGGTTCCCGCCAAGACCAGCAGCGCGATCTCGGTGGCGGTGTCGAACCCCAGCCCGAACAACAGCCCGACCGGGTACAGGTGCCAGGACCTGGTGATCGACTGGGTGAACCGCCCGAGGAATCGGTTGATCAGCCCGCGGTTCTGCAAATGCCGTTCGAGTTCGGTTTCGTCGTACTCGCCGCGGCGCAGCCGCTGGAACACGCGCAGGATGCCGACCAGGACGATGACGTTGAGGATGGCGATGAGATACAGGAACACCCCGGAGACGCTGGTGCCGATGAGCCCGGTGTAGTGATGCAGCGCCGAGGAGTCGTCCTCGACCGGCCCGACGGCGGCCCGGACCCCCGTTGCCAGCAGCAGCGCCAGCGCGAAGACGACCGTGGAGTGGCCCAGTGAGAAGAAGAACCCGACGGCCAGCGGGCGCTGCCCGTCGCTCATCAGCTTGCGGGTGGTGTTGTCGATGGCGGCGATGTGGTCGGCGTCGAAGGCGTGCCGCATGCCCAGGGTGTAGGCCGTCAGCCCGACGCCGACGCCAAACGCCTTGCCGCCGAAGCTGAATCGCTCCGGGTCCACGATCACCACCAGGGTGATCCAGCCGACGAGGTGCAGGGCGGCGATCACCGCCACCATCGATCCCAGCCGCCACCACTCCGCCGGCGCCAAAGCGCCCCGAATCTTGGTCAGTCGTGATGGCCGCCAGTCCAACTCAGTGCTGGCCACTGACACGACATTAGGGGCGGCCGCGCGCCAAATGCAAGTGGATCGCAGGAACCGACCGGGGCTCGCCGGCACCGAGTTGGGCCGAAGACTGGCGATCCCGGGTATCGGGCGCGACACTGAACGGGTGAGTTCCAAGGCCCCGGTGCTGGACCCGGCCGTCACCGCACGGATCGGTGACATGCTTCGGGCCCACGGGTTGCGGCGGATGGCGTCGCGGATCCAGGTGCTGGCGGTCCTCGAGCCGGTCAACGGGCACCTGCCGGTGGCGGAGATCCACCAGCGGGTGCGCGCCTGCCTGCCGCCGGGCAGCCAGCCGCCCGACGTCGCGACCATCTACCGCACCGTGACCACCCTGGTCGATCAGGGGGTGCTGCACGCGCTGACCCTCGACGGCGGCGTCGCCACCTACGGGCTGGCCACCGCGCCGCACCACCACGCGGTGTGCACGCAGTGCGGCTCGATCATCGAGGTGCCCGCCGGCCAGCTGACCTCGGCGTTGGAGCACGCGATGGCGGGCAGCTCGTTCGCGCTGTCCGATGCGGCCGGCCTGACGCTGCGCGGCCTGTGCCCGCAGTGCCAGGAGTCAGCGCAGGCTCAGTAGTCAGCGCAGGCTCAGTAGTCAGCGCAGGCTCAGTAGGGCGTTCTCGACCACCTCGGGCAGTGCCGGATGAATCCAGTACTGGCCGCGCGCCATCTCCGTGGCGGTCAGCCCGAAACTCATCGCCTGGATCAGCGGCTGGATGATCGATGACGCCTGGTGCCCCATGATGTGGGCGCCCAGCAGGCACCCGCTGTTGCGTTCGGCGATGAGTTTGACGATGCCGGTGGTGTCTTCCATCGCCCAGCCGTAGGCGACGTCGCCGTAGTCCTGGACGGCGACCGAGATGTCGAATCCGCGTGCGATGGCCTGGTTTTCGGTGAGGCCGACGGTCGCCAGCTGGGGATCGGTGAACACCGCCGACGGCACGAACCGGTGGTCGGTCACGGCCATCGACTCGGTGTCGTCCCAATCGCACAGCAGGTTGTGCTGCACGACGCGGGCCTCGTGGTTGGCGACGTGCTTGAGCTGGTACGGCGACGAGACGTCGCCGAGCGCGAAAACGCCGCGCGCCGAGGTGCGTTGGTATTCGTCGACCACCACCTGGCCGTTCTGGACATCGATGCCGGCCTGTTCGGCGTCCAGCAGGTCCCCGTTGGGCAACCGGCCGGTCGCCACCAGCAGCAGATCGGCGTTCAGGGTGGAGCCGTCGTCGAGCTCCAGGGCGACGCCGTCGCCGCGGTTGGCGGCGCGCGCGACCATCCGGTGGGTGCGCAGCTCCCACTTGGCGGCCGCGATGCGGGTGAACCGCTCGCAGATGGTGTCGTCGAAGTGCCGCAGCAGCGTGGAGCCCCGGACGACCAGGGTGACCCGCACGCCGAGCGCGGAAAAGACATGCGCGAATTCCGTTGCCACAAAGCCGCTTCCGATGATCACCAGGTGCTTGGGCAATTCGGGGATGCGCATGATGGTGTCGCTGGTGTGGTAATGCACGTCGGACGCCAGGATCGTCGAGGGGATCACCGGCCGCGAGCCCGCCGCGATCACCACCTGATCGGCGGTGAATTCTTCACCCGCGTCGGTGCGCAACAGGTAGCGCCCGTCGGGTTGAACCGGTCTGAACCGCGTGTGTCGTTCGTACAGGTCGACGTTGGGCAACGAGCGCCGGTAGTCCTCGCCGCTCATCGAGACGGGGTCGATCCGGCCGAACACCCGCGAGACGATCTCGTCCCAGCGCACGCCGTCGACGTGCGCGTCGATGCCGTAGCGGGCCGCGCCCCGGACGCCCGCCGCGACCTCGGCGGCGTAGACGAACATCTTCGTCGGGATGCACCCGACGTTGAGGCAGGTGCCGCCGAACGTGCCCTGCTCGCAGATGGCCGTGCGCTTGCCGGCGTAGCGATCGTCGAGAATGGTGTTGCCCGAACCGGTTCCGATGATGGCGATGTCGTAGGTTTCCATCCTGGGGCCTCAACCCTTCCCCGGGGAAGCCGACGCTTGGCTGTTTTCGCTGCCGAGGTACTCGTCCAGCCACACGTCCAGGTGGCGGTAGGCCATCCGCCGCGGCTCGGGCAACGACAAGAACACGTCGTGTTTGGCGTCGGACACCGGGACGACCGTGGTGCGATTCCCGATGCAGCCGGCCCACCGTGCGATCTGGGTGACGTCGAGGACCGCGTCGCCGCGGTGCATGGATTCGGGGTCGTCGGATTCCCGCACGCTGTGATCCGACCGCAGGATCAGGGTCGGCACACCGACCTCGAGCCCCCGGTGCAGCCGGGTGTGGCCGCGGCGGATGGCGTGCAGCCAGCCGAACGTGATGGGAAAGCCGCCGACCGGTTTCCACTGCAGGTCGTAGTCGAACTCGCCGTGGTAGTCGCGGTGCAGCGTGGTGCCGTAGCCACCCTCGGTGGGGGGCCGGACCACCCCTTTGGACCGCACCCGCGACAGGCCGGCGATCAGCGCCGAGGTCACCGAATGGCGCAGCAGCGCGGGGCCGTGCAGGTCCAGGAACGGGCTGTTGAGCACCAGCCCGCGGACGCCCGCGTGCGCCGCCGGATCGCGCCCGCGCAACCGGTCCAGCCACAGCGACACGATCAGCCCGCCGGAGGAGTGGCCGTACACGAGGACCTTGCTCCGTGAGCCGGTGCGCGCCTGCTCGGAGATGATCGACAAGGCGTATCCGAGTTCGGCATCGTAATGGGCGAGGTCGGTGATGAAGTGCGGGGTCTGGCCCTCGCGCCGCGACCGGCCGCACTTCTGTTGGTCCAGCGCGTAGAACGCAAACCCACGGGCGGCGAAGTGATCGGCCAGCGCGGTGTTGAAGAAGTAGTCGGTGTAGCCGTGCACGGCCAGCACCGCGTGGCGCTCGGCGCCGGTCGGCTCGCCGCGCCGGATCAGCGTTGCCGCGATGTCGCCCTCGCCGGCGGGATCGGGGCCGAGCGGGATGGTGCGCTGCCAATAGCCGGGCAGCACGTCGGGCACCCAGCCAGTCACCCCGCCAGTCACGGGGCCAGCTTAAAGGTTTTGCTGGCCACGGGTGGGCCGGACGTCGCGAGTGCCCGAATCGCGTCGGGATAACCTGGGACGGTGTCAGGCCAGGCCAGAACCGCACGGACCGATGTCGTGCTGGTGGGTGCCGGCATCATGAGTGCGACGTTGGGTGCGTTGCTGCGGCGGCTGGAGCCGGACTGGTCGATCACCCTCGTCGAGCGGCTGGACGCCGTCGCCGCCGAAAGCAGCAGCCCCTGGAACAATGCGGGCACCGGGCACTCCGCGCTGTGCGAGCTGAACTACACCCCGCAGCGCTCCGACGGCTCGATCGACATCACCAAGGCGGTCCGCATCAACGAGCAGTTCCAGGTGACCCGCCAATTCTGGGCCTACGCCGTCGAGAACGGCATCCTGACCGATCGCGGGTTCGTCAACCCGATCCCGCACGCCAGCTTGGTGCGCGGCGCGTCGGGCGTCGACTACCTGCGGCGGCGCCGGCGCGCGCTGGCCGGCAACCCCCTGTTCGCGCGCACCGAGTTGATCGAGGACGCGGGAGAGTTCGCGCGCCGGCTGCCGTTGATGGCCGCCAAGCGCGACTTCTCCGAGCCGGTCGCGCTCAACTGGGCGGCCGACGGCACCGACGTCGACTTCGGCGCGCTGGCGCGCCAACTCATCGCCTTTTGCGTGCAGGGCGGCACCACCGCGCTGTTCGGTCACGAGGTCGGGGACCTGGCCCGCCGGTCCGACGGCGGCTGGGCGTTGACGATCCGCAACCGCCGGACCCGCGAAAAGCGCTGTCTGAACGCCAAATTCGTCTTCGTCGGCGCCGGTGGGGATGCGTTGCCGCTGCTGCAGCGGTCGGGCATCGCCGAGGTCAAGGGCTTCGCCGGCTTCCCGATCGGCGGCCGGTTCCTGCGCGCCGACAACCCGGCGCTCACCGCCGCGCACCGCGCCAAGGTGTACGGCGCGCCGGCCCCGGGGGCCCCGCCGCTCGGCGCGCTGCACCTCGACCTTCGGTTCGTCAACGGCAAGTCGTGGCTGGTGTTCGGGCCCTACGCCGGCTGGTCGCCAAAGTTTTTGAAACACGGCCACTTCACCGACCTGCCCCGCTCGATCAAGCCGGACAACCTGGTGTCGATGCTTGGTGTCGGGGTCACCCAGCTGACACTGGTCAACTACCTGATCGGCCAGCTGCGGCTCTCCGAACCCGGCCGCGTGCGCATGCTGCGTGAATTCGCGCCCAGCGCAACCGGTTCGGACTGGGAGCTGACGGTGGCCGGCCAACGGGTCCAGGTGATCCGCCGCGACAAGCGCAGGGGCGGGGCGCTCGACTTCAACACCACCCTGCTCAGCGCCGCCGACGGCAGCATCGCCGGGCTGCTGGGCGGCTCCCCCGGGGCGTCGACCGCCGTGCCGGCCATGCTCGACGTGCTGCAGCGGTGCTTCGCCGAGCGCTACGACTCGTGGCTGCCCGCGCTCAAAGAGATGGTGCCGTCGCTGGGGGTGGAGCTGTCCCGCGAGCCCGCGCTGTTCGACGAGGTGTGGTCATGGGGCACCAAAGCCCTGCAGCTGGAGGCATCATGAGCGAATCGCTGCGCCGCGCCTGGTCCAAAGATCTCGACGTCCCAACGCTTTACGAGCTGCTCAAGCTGCGGGTGGAGGTGTTCGTCGTCGAGCAGGCCTGCCCGTATCCGGAGCTCGACGGCCGCGACCTGCTCGCCGAAACCCGGCACTTCTGGCTGGAGACGCCCGATGGCGGGGTGATCTGCACGCTGCGGTTGATGGAGGAGCACGCCGGGGGCGAGAAGGCCTTCCGGATCGGCCGGCTGTGCACCAAGCGCAGCGCACGCGGCCAGGGCCACACCACCCGGCTGCTGCGCGCCGCGCTGGCCGAGGTGGGGGACTACCCGTGCCGGATCGACGCGCAGACCTACCTGGCCGACATGTACGCCCAGCACGGATTCATCCGCGACGGCGACGATTTCGTCGACGACGGTATCCCGCACGTGCCCATGCTCAAGCCCTCGCGCCCGCCTCCTCAGGCCGATACCCGGCCTGCGTCGCCGGCGGGCGGGCCGGGCTCCGGATTGGCGCAGCATCCGTGAAGCCGTATCCGTTCAGCGCGATCGTCGGGCACGACCAACTGCGGCTCGCGCTGCTGCTGTGCGCGGTGCGCCCCGAGATCGGCGGGGCCCTGATCCGGGGCGAGAAGGGCACCGCCAAGTCGACCGCCGTGCGCGGGCTGGCGGCGCTGCTGTCCGCCGCGACCGGAAGCGCCGGCGCCGGGCTGGTCGAAATGCCGCTGGGCGCAACCGAAGACCGGGTGATCGGCTCGCTGGACCTGCAACGGGTGCTACGCGACGGCGAGCACGCGTTTTCACCGGGGCTGTTGGCGCGGGCCCACGGCGGGGTCCTCTACGTCGACGAGGTCAACCTGCTGCACGACCACCTGGTCGACGTGCTGCTCGACGCGGCGGCGATGGGCCGCGTCCACATCGAGCGCGACGGCATCTCGCATTCGCACGAGTCGCGGTTCGTGTTGATCGGCACGATGAATCCCGAAGAGGGCGAGCTGCGCCCGCAACTGCTGGACCGGTTCGGCCTGACCGTCGAGGTGCACGCGTCGCGCGACGTCGACGTGCGGATGCAGGTCGTCCGGCACCGGATGGCCTACGAGGCCGACCCCGACGCGTTCGCGCAGCGGTACGCCGACGCCGACGCGGCACTGGCCCGCCGGATCGGCGCGGCCCGCGCGTTGGTCGACGACGTGTCGTTGCCCGACAACGAATTGCGGCGGATCGCGGCGCTGTGCGCGGCGTTCGACGTCGACGGCATGCGGGCCGACCTGGTGGTGGCCCGCACCGCGGTCGCGCACGCCGCGTGGCGCGGCGCCACTCTCGTCGAGGAGCAGGACATCAGGGTGGCGGCCGAACTGGCCCTGCCGCATCGGCGCCGCCGCGACCCGTTCGACGACCCCGGCATCGACCGCGACCAGCTGGACGAGGCCCTGGCGCGGGCCGGCGCCGAGGACCCCGAGCCCGACCCCGACCCCGACCCGCCGGGCGGCGGCGACGCCGCGGATGCCCCCGCGGCGCAACCAAACCCGACGCAGCGCGCGCCGTCGACGAAGCCCAGCGCGCCGCCGTCGGCCACGTTTCGCGCCCGGGCGCTGACCGTGCCCGGGGTCGGCGAGGGCGCACCGGGACGGCGGTCGCGCGCCCGCAACGCCTCCGGCAGCGTCGTCTCGGCGGCCGACGCGGGCGACACGAGCGGCGGCGCGCACGGGCTGCACCTGTTCGCGACCCTGCTGTCGGCCGCCGAGCGCGCCGGGGCCGGGCCGTTGCGGCCGGCGCCGGAGGACGTGCGCCGGGCCATCCGCGAAGGTCGCGAAGGCAACCTGGTGATCTTCGTCGTCGACGCGTCCGGTTCGATGGCCGCCCGGGATCGCATGGCCGCGGTGAGCGGCGCCACGCTGTCGCTGCTGCGCGACGCCTATCAGCGTCGCGACAAGGTCGCGGTGATCACCTTCCGACGCCACGGCGCGCGGCTGCTGCTCCCGCCGACGTCGTCGGCGCACATCGCCGCGCGGCGACTGGCCCGGTTCGACACCGGCGGCAAGACCCCGCTGGCCGAGGGCCTGCTGGCCGCGCGTGAGCTGATCGTCCGGGAAAGGGCGCGCGACCGCGCCCGACGGCCCCTGGTCGTGGTGCTCACCGACGGCCGGGCCACCGCCGGGCCGGATCCGTTGGGGCGCAGCCGGATCGCGGCCGCACGCCTGCTCGCCGAGGGGGCCGCCGCGGTGGTCGTCGACTGCGAGACCTCGTATGTGCGGCTGGGTTTGGCGGGCCGGCTCGCCGACCAGCTCGGCGCTCCGGCGGTGCGGCTGGAGCAGTTGCGCGCCGACCACCTGACGCGGGCCGTCCGCAGCGTGGCCTGAGCGAGCGAGGATAAGGGTCCATGCCACAGGGAAAACCGCTCGACGTGCCCGACGACGGCCTGACCACCCGGGCCCGGCGCAACACGCCCGTGCTGGCGGTCCACACCGGCGCGGGCAAGGGGAAGTCGACGGCGGCGTTCGGAATGGCGTTGCGGGCCTGGAACGCCGGCCTGCGGGTGGCGGTGTTTCAGTTCGTCAAGAGCGCCAAGTGGAAGGTGGGCGAGGAGGCGGCCTTCGCCCGGCTCGGCGAACTGCACGACCGGGACGGGACCGGCGGGGAAGTCGAATGGCACAAGATGGGTGCGGGCTGGTCCTGGAGCCGCAAGGAGGGCAGCGAGCTCGACCACGCGGCGGCCGCGGCCGACGGGTGGGCCGAGATCGCGCGCCGGCTGGCCGCGCAGCGTCATGACTTCTACGTGCTCGACGAGTTCACCTATCCGCTCAAGTGGGGCTGGGTCGACGTCGACGACGTGGTGGACGTCCTGCTGGCCAGGCCCGGCCACCAACACGTGGTGATCACCGGACGCGATGCCCCGCCGCGGTTGGTCGAGGCCGCCGATCTGGTCACCGAGATGAGCAAGGTCAAGCACCCGATGGACGCCGGGCGCAAGGGACAGAAGGGCATCGAGTGGTGAGCGTTCCGGCGGTGGTCATCGCCGCGCCCGTGTCGGGCAGTGGAAAGACCACCGTCGCAACGGGTTTGATCGGAGCGCTACGCGGCGCGGGCCACAGCGTCGCGCCGTTCAAGGTCGGCCCCGACTTCATCGACCCCGGCTACCACGGCCTGGCCGCCGGGCGGCCAGGCCGCAACCTCGACCCCGTGTTGGTGGGGGAGGGGCTCATCGGCCCGCTCTACGCGCACGGCACCGGCGGCGCGGACATCGCGGTGGTCGAGGGGGTGATGGGGCTGTTCGACGGGCGCATCGGAACGACCGCCCCGGCGGCGGGCTCCACCGCGCACGTCGCCGGCCTGCTCGGCGCCCCGGTGATCCTGGTGGTCGACGCGCGCGGCCAGAGCCAGAGCATCGCCGCGCTGCTGCACGGCTTTTCGACGTTCGACGCCGCGACCCGGGTGTGCGGCGTGATCCTCAACCGGGTCGGGTCGGCCCGGCACGAGCAGGTGCTGCGGCAGGCCTGCGAACAGGCCGGCGTCCCGGTGCTGGGCGCCATCCCCCGCGCCGCCGAATTGGAGCTGCCGACAAGGTATCTCGGGCTCGTCACGGCCGTGGAATACGGGCGGCGCGCCCAGGACGCGGTCGAGGCGATGACCGCCCTGGTCGCGCGCCACGTCGACCTGGCCGCCGTGGTGGCGGCCGCCCAATGCGGATCCGCCGACCGGCCCTGGGACCCCGCCGCGGCGGTGGGGGAGGACTCGGGCGCGCGCGCCACCGTCGCCATGGCGAGCGGCAAGGCGTTCAGTTTCGGCTATGCCGAACACGCGGAACTGCTCAGAGCCGCCGGCGCCGACGTGGCCGAGTTCGACCCGCTCGCCGACGCGCTGCCCGACGGCACCGACGCCGTGCTGCTGCCCGGCGGCTTCCCCGAACAGTTCACCGCGGAGCTTTCCGCCAATCACGTTGTGCGGACCCAGATCAGCGAGCTGGCCGCCGCCGGCGCGCCCGTGCACGCCGAATGCGCCGGGCTGATCTACTTGGCCTCCGAACTCGACGGCCACCCGATGTGCGGGGTGCTGGCCGGTTCGGCGCGGTTCACGCCGCACCTCACGCTGGCCTATCGCGACGCCGTCGCCGTGACCGATTCGCCGCTGTACGCGGCCGGGCAGCGGGCGGTCGGGCACGAATTCCACCGCACCGCGGTCACTTTCGCCGAGAGCTACCAGCCGGCCTGGGTTTATGGGGCCCGCGACGCGGACGACAAAGCTCCCGTGCGGGACGGCGCCGTGCACGCCGGCGTGCACGCCTCGTACCTACACACCCACCCGGCGGCGACGCCAGGGGCGGTGGCGCGCTTCGTCGCCCACGCCGCGCTGGCGCGAGGGCGCTCACAGACCAACCACTAGGCTTGCCCGGTGACCGAGAACGCCTACCTGGCCGGATTGCGGCTGGCCGGCAAGAAGGTCGTCGTGGTCGGCGGGGGGACCGTCGCGCAGCGCCGATTGCCGCTCCTCATCGCGACCGGCGCGGACGTGCACGTCATCTCCCGGTCCGCCACTCCGGCCGTCGAGGCGATGGAGGGCATCGTCCTGTCGGTGCGCGAATACCGCGACGGCGACCTCGAAGGGGCCTGGTATGCCATCGCGGCGACCGACGATGCGCACGTGAACGCGGCCGTCGTCGCCGAGGCCGAACGCCGCCAAATCTTTTGCGTCCGGGCCGACATCGCCGTCGAGGGGACCGCGGTCACCCCGGCGACCTTCAGCTATGCCGGCTTGTCGGTGGGGGTGCTGGCCGGGGGCGAGCACCGGCGGTCCGCGGCGATCCGCTCGGCCATCCGGGAGGCGCTGCAGCAAGGTGTCATCACGGCCGAAAGCTCCGACGTGGTGCGCGGTGGGGTGGCGCTGGTCGGCGGCGGTCCCGGCGACCCCGAGCTCATCACGGTGCGCGGCCGCCGCCTGCTCGCCCAGGCCGACGTCGTGGTCGCCGACCGGCTGGCGCCGCCCGAGCTGCTCGCCGAGCTGCCCCCGCACGTGGAAGTCATCGACGCGGCCAAGATTCCGTACGGGCGGGCCATGGCCCAGGACGCGATCAACCACGTCATGATCGAGCGGGCCCGGTCCGGCAGCTTCGTGGTGCGCCTCAAGGGCGGCGACCCCTTCGTCTTCGCGCGGGGGTATGAGGAGGTGCTGGCGTGCGCGGAGGCCGGCATCCCGGTGACCGTGGTGCCAGGTGTGACCAGTGCCATAGGCGTGCCCGCCTTGGCGGGCGTCCCGGTCACCCATCGGGCGATAAATCACGAATTCGTGGTGGTCAGCGGCCATGTGGCGCCGGGCCACCCCGAATCGTTAGTAAATTGGGATGCACTGGCCGCGATGAGGGGGACCATCGTTTTGCTGATGGCGGTTGAACGCATCGAGCTTTTCGTCGATGTTTTGCTGAACGGGGGCCGACCTGCGGATACGCCAGTGCTGGTGGTCCAGCACGGAACAACGGCAGCTCAGCACACGTTGCGGGCCACCCTCGCCGACACGCCGGAGAAGGTTCGCGCGGAGGGGATCCGACCTCCCGCGATCATCGTGATCGGGGCTGTGGCGGCGTTCGGCATTTAAAAGGATCTTAAGATTACTGTAAGGTAACCCATTATGACGGCTCTCAACGACTCAGAGCGCGCGGTCCAAAACTTGGCATCCGTGCGCCCCGATCGTCCGGCCCCGGTGCGCGCAACGCCGCCGGCGGAGACCGCCTCCTCACGGATCAGCAGGTATTACCCCGCATGGCTGCCGTCCTGGCGTTTCATCGCGGCCGTGATCGCGATCGGTGGCATGCAATTGTTGGCGACCATGGACAGCACGGTCGCGATCGTCGCGCTTCCTAAGATCCAGAACGAACTGAGCCTGTCCGACGCGGGCCGCAGCTGGGTCATCACCGCGTACGTGCTGACCTTCGGCGGGTTGATGCTGCTCGGCGGCCGCCTCGGCGACACCATCGGGCGCAAGCGCACGTTCATCGTCGGCGTCGCGCTGTTCACCATCTCCTCCGTGCTGTGCGCGGTCGCCTGGGACGAGGCCACCTTGGTCATCGCCCGGCTGTCGCAGGGCATCGGGTCGGCCATCGCCTCGCCGACCGGCCTGGCGTTGGTGGCGACCACCTTCCCGAAGGGTCCGGCGCGCAACGCCGCGACGGCCGTGTTCGCCGCGATGACCGCCGTCGGCTCGGTGATGGGCCTGGTGGTCGGCGGGGCGCTGACCGAATGGTCCTGGCGGCTGGCGTTCCTGGTCAACGTCCCGATCGGGCTGGTGATGATCTACCTGGCCCGCACCGCACTGCGGGAAACCAACCGGGAGCGGATGAAGCTCGACGCCACCGGCGCCCTGCTGGCCACGCTGGCGTGCACCGCCGCCGTTTTCGCGTTCTCGATGGGCCCGGAAAAGGGCTGGATCTCGATCACCACCATCGGCTCGGGCGCGGTGGCGATGGCCGCCGCCCTGGCCTTCGTCGTGGTCGAGCGCACCGCCGAGAACCCGGTCGTCCCGTTCGGCCTGTTCCGCGATCGCAACCGGCTGGTGACGTTCGCCGCGATCTTTTTGGCCGGCGGACTCATGTTCAGCCTGACCGTGTGCATCGGCCTGTACGTGCAGGACATCCTCGGCTACAGCGCGCTGCGCGCCGGTGTCG
Source organism: Mycobacterium sp. 852002-50816_SCH5313054-b (assembly GCF_001667185.1). GTDB lineage: Bacteria > Actinomycetota > Actinomycetes > Mycobacteriales > Mycobacteriaceae > Mycobacterium. Next base: position 84,977 of record NZ_LZIC01000050.1, read on the forward strand.
GCTTCATCCCATTCGTCATCGCAATGGGCATCGGCCTGGGCGTCTCCTCGCAACTGGTGTCGCGGTTCTCGCCGCGGGTGCTGACGATCGGCGGCGGAGTGCTGCTTTTCTGGGCGATGATCTACGGCTCGTTCTTCATGCATCGGGGCGTGCCCTACTTCCCCAACCTGGTGCTGCCCATCATCGTCGGCGGGATCGGGATCGGCATCTGCGTGGTCCCACTGACCCTGTCGGCGATCGCCGGCGTCGGTTTCGACCAGATCGGCCCGGTCTCGGCCATCGCGCTGATGCTGCAGAGCCTGGGCGGGCCGCTGGTGCTGGCCGTCATCCAGGCCGTGATCACCTCCCGCACGCTGTACATGGGCGGCACCACCGGCCCGGTCAAGTTCATGAACGACGCGCAGCTGAGTGCGCTGGACCACGGCTACACCTACGGGCTGCTGTGGGTGGCCGGCGTGGCCGTCATCGTCGGCGCCGCGGCGCTGCTCATCGGCTACACGCCCGAGCAGGTAGCCCACGCGCAGGAGGTCAAGGAAGCGATCGACGCCGGCGAGCTCTAGCTCCCGGCGGGTAAACCGCAGCGATTTTCGGCCGGGCACCGCCCGCCACTAGGCTTGCCCGCTGTGATCACCCGGATGTCCGAGCTGTTCCTGCGCACCCTGCGCGACGACCCCGCCGACGCCGAAGTGCCCAGCCACAAGCTCCTCATTCGGGCCGGGTACGTCCGGCCCGTCGCGCCCGGGCTGTACAGCTGGCTGCCGCTGGGCCTGCGGGTGCTGCGCAAGATCGAGCGGATCGTGCGCGACGAGATGAACGCGATTGGCGGGCAAGAGATCCTGTTTCCGGCCCTGCTGCCGCGCGCCCCGTACGAAACCACGAACCGGTGGACCGAGTACGGCGACGGCGTGTTTCGGCTGCAGGACCGCCGCGGCAGCGACTACCTGCTGGGCCCCACCCACGAGGAGCTCTTCGCGCTGACCGTCAAGGGCGAATACAGCTCCTACAAAGACTTTCCGCTGCTGCTGTTCCAAATCCAGAACAAGTACCGCGACGAGGCGCGGCCGCGGGCCGGCATCCTGCGCGTCCGGGAGTTCCTGATGAAGGACTCCTACTCGTTCGACATCGACGACGCCGGGCTCAAGGCCGCCTACCACGCGCACCGGGAGGCCTATCAGCGCATCTTCTCCCGGCTGGCCGTGCGCTACGTCATCGTGTCCGCGGTGACGGGAGCGATGGGCGGCAGCGCGTCCGAGGAGTTCCTGGCCGAGAGCCCGGTCGGCGAGGACACCTTCGTGCGCTGCCTGGAGTCCGGGTACGCGGCCAACGTCGAGGCGGTCATCACCGCCCGCCCGGAGGCGCTACCGATCGACGGGCAGCCCGAGGCGGTGGTCCACGACACCGGCGACACCCCCACGATCGCGACGCTGGTGAACTGGGCCAACACGGCCGGCCTGGGCCGCACCGTCACCGCGGCCGACACGCTGAAGAACGTGCTGCTCAAGGTGCGCCAGCCCGGCGGGGAGTGGGAGCTGCTGGCCATCGGGGTGCCCGGCGACCGCGAGGTCGACGACAAGAGGCTGGGTGCGGCGCTGGAGCCGGCCGAGTACGCCCTGCTCGACGACGCCGACTTCGCCAAAAATCCGTTCCTGGTGAAGGGATATATCGGTCCGAAAGCCTTGCGCGACAACGGCGTTCGTTATCTCGTCGACCCGCGGGTGGTCGACGGCACCAGCTGGATCACCGGGGCCGACGAGCCCGGCCGGCACGTCGTCGGGCTGGTGGCGGGCCGGGACTTCACGGCCGACGGCACCATCGAGGCCGCCGAGGTGCGCGACGGCGATCCCTCCCCGGACGGCGCCGGGCCGCTGGTGTCGGCCCGCGGCATCGAGATCGGCCACATCTTCTCACTCGGCCGCAAGTACACCGACGCCTTCACCGTCGACGTCCTCGGCGAGGACGGCAAGCCGGTGCGGCTGACCATGGGCTCCTACGGCCTCGGGGTGTCGCGGATGGTGGCCGTCATCGCCGAGCAGCACCATGACGAGCTCGGCCTGCGCTGGCCCTCGGCCGTCGCGCCGTTCGACGTGCACCTGGTGATCGCCAACAAAGACGCCGAGGCCCGCGCCGGGGCGACCGCGCTGGCCGCCGATCTGGACCGGTTGGGCGTCGAGGTGCTGCTGGACGACCGCCAGGCATCGCCCGGGGTGAAGTTCAAGGACGCCGAGCTGCTGGGCGTGCCGTGGATCGTCGTGGTGGGGCGCGGCTGGGCCGACGGCGTGGTCGAGCTGCGTGACCGCTTCTCCGGACAGACCCGCGAGCTGACGGTAGGCGCATCGCTGGCCACGGACATCGCGGCGGCCCTGACCGGATAGAGCGCTACTCGTTGCCGCCCGGGAAACCCGTCGTGATCGGCCAGGCGCCCAGCACCCGGTTCCACCTGGCGCCCATGACCGCGCTCTGGGTCAGCGCCGTCGAGGCGAACGCCCGGTCGCCGGCGGTCTCGGCGTGCTCGACGACGGCGCGCCAGGCCGTCGCGCCGTCGTTCTCCATCCGCGCCGCCAGCCGGGCCGCGTCGGCCGGGCTGCCCACCAGCATCGGCAGCTGGTACCCGGCCGCGGCGACCGGGGCGTTGACCTTGCGGGCGGCCAGCATCGCGATGACGTCGTCGCGGCGCTGGCGATGCTGGCCCAGGGCCTCCACCACCATGCCGTTGACGCTGGGCGGCGAGAGCGCGGACACGATGCCGTAGCCGTAGATCGTCGAGTGTTCGACGGCCAGCGCGTCGCACAGCGCGGCGTTGTCGGCGTCTTTCCCGGACGTCATATCGGGCCGGTGGTCATATCGACGGGCCCCCGGGTACCAGCGCCACCTGGTAGGAGGCCGTGCAGGACGCGGCGATCGACGCCAGCAGCCCGGACCGGTAGCCCGACTCGGTCGTCACCAGGCGCCCGGCACTCTCGGCCGACGCGCGCAGCGAGTTGATCACGTCGGACACCGGCGGCGGCGGCGGTGGCGGGCCCGGCTCGGCCTGACCGGAGCTGGTGCTCGGCGGGGTCGTCTCGCTCGACGAGGACGTGAGCTTGCCGGCGGCCCGCGCGATCTCCGTGGACAGGGCGCGGGCATGCGCGGCGCGTTGGGTGGCGACCACGGTCAGCGCGGCCGCGATCTGGGGCGCGACGCCGACGGCCGCGGCGGCGGCGCCGGCGAGGACGCTGTCTTTGCGGGCCTGGTCCAACGGCCCCAGCAGGTTCTCGACGGCGGGCGGCTTGGGTGGGGACTCGCCGCAGGCGGAGGCGAGCACCCCGAACGCAGCGAGGGCCGCGGCACCGGCGAGCACACCCCGCCGGTTGGTGACGGGTACTGCGCTAGGCACAGCAACATCCTGCCATCGGCGGGCCCGGTCACGCCGGAGGGCAGGTCCGAGGACGTTGACGATGCGGTGATCACGCCGTCATCGGCGATTCCTGGCGTATCGTTGATAGCTGACTGAAGACCGGAAGCCGCTCGGAAGCCACCCGGGTGGCGACACCGGCCGATGACCGGACAACTCAAGATGAGGAGCTCGCCGTGACCACCGGGCTACCTTCGCAGACGCAGGTGATCGAGCTACTCGGCGGTGAGTTCGCGCGCGCCGGTTACGAAATCGAAGACGTGGTCATCGACGCACACGCGCGGCCGCCCCGGATCACCGTGATCGCCGACGGCGACGACCCCCTGGACCTCGACACGGTTGCCACCTTGTCGCGTTCGGCCTCGGCTTTGCTGGACGGCCTGGACGGCACCGCGGACCGCTATGTGCTCGAGGTGAGTTCGCCCGGTGTGGACCGCCCGCTGACCAGCTCGAAGCACTTCCGCCGGGCCCGTGGGCGCAAGGTCGAGCTCGCGTTGTCGGACGGATCGCAGCTGACCGGCCGGCTGGGCGAGACCCGCGACGACACCGTCGCCCTGGTGGTCCGCGCGGGCCGCGACTGGGCGGTACGCGAAATCCCGCTCGCCGGAATCGTGAAAGCTGTTGTGCAAGTTGAGTTTTCGCCCCCGGCACCCGCGGAGCTGGAACTGGCCGGGGCGCTGCGGGGTCGGCCCGATGGAACGGAGGCCGGAGCATGAACATCGACATGGGCGCGCTGCACGCGATCGAGGTGGACCGGGGCATCTCGGTCAACGAGCTGCTCGAGACCATCAAATCCGCGCTGCTGACCGCCTACCGGCACACCCAGGGCCACCAGATGGACGCGCGCATCGAGATCGACCGCAAGACCGGCGTCGTGCGTGTGATCGCCTGCGAGACCGACGAGGACGGCAACGTCATCAGCGAATGGGACGACACCCCCGAGGGTTTCGGGCGCATCGCCGCCACCACCGCGCGCCAGGTCATGCTGCAGCGATTCCGGGACGCCGAGAACGAGCGGACCTACGGCGAGTTCTCCACCCGCGAGGGGGAGATCGTCGCGGGCGTCATCCAGCGCGACAGCCGGGCCAACGCCCGCGGCCTGGTCGTGGTGCGGATGGGCAGCGAAACCAAGGCGTCCGAGGGCGTCATCCCGGCGGCCGAACAGGTCCCCGGCGAAAGCTACGAGCACGGCAACCGGATCCGCTGTTATGTCGTCGGCGTGACGCGCGGGTCCCGCGAGCCGCTGATCACGCTGTCGCGCACCCACCCCAACCTGGTGCGCAAGCTGTTCTCGCTGGAAGTCCCCGAAATCGCCGACGGATCGGTGGAGATCGTGGCGGTGGCCCGCGAGGCCGGCCATCGCTCCAAGATCGCGGTGCGCTCGATCGTCCCCGGCCTGAACGCCAAGGGCGCCTGCATCGGCCCGATGGGGCAGCGGGTCCGCAACGTGATGAGCGAGCTGTCCGGGGAGAAGATCGACATCATCGACTACGACGAGGACCCGGCCCGTTTCGTCGCCAACGCGCTGTCACCGGCGAAGGTGGTCTCCGTGTCGGTCATCGACGAGACCGGCCGGGCCGCCCGCGTGGTGGTGCCCGACTTTCAGTTGTCGCTGGCCATCGGCAAGGAGGGCCAGAACGCCCGGCTTGCCGCGCGGCTCACCGGGTGGCGCATCGACATCCGCGGGGATTCCCCGGAGCATGCGGAGAGCCAGCCCGAGCACGGCGCCGGTCATCCCGTGGCGCACGACCGCTAGGTGTGGCTTCGGGTGGTTCTGACCTCCGGTCAAAGGACGCTAGACTGACTCGTGATCCAGCGCGAATTTTCGGCTCCCGAAAGATTTGCGCACAGAAACACAGATGGACCGGTGCGGACGTGCGTGGGGTGCCGAAAGCGAGAGCTGGCCGCCGAACTGCTTCGAGTGGTGGCTGTGTCGACGGGGAACGGCGAATATGCCGCGATCGTTGACGACAGGACTAGCCTGCCGGGGCGGGGTGCATGGCTGCATCCCGTGCCACAGTGCGCGCACCAGGCGATTCGGCGGCGGGCTTTCACCAAAGCGTTGCGCATCACCGGTCCGCTGGACACATCCGCGGTGGTCGAGCACTTGGAGTGCACGACGCGCCCGGCAACAGAAGAGGCAGCAAAGAACATGAGCACACCGTGAAGTCCCGATGACTCGGATCCCCATGCGTTACAGCTAATACCCGAGGCGCGGCCCACTGCTGTCGCCTCATAGACAGGAGATGTAGTGGCAGGTAAGGCCCGCGTACACGAGTTGGCTAAGGAACTCGGTGTCAGCAGCAAGGAAGTCCTCGCCCGACTGAATGAACAGGGCGAATTCGTCAAATCCGCATCGTCGACGGTAGAGGCACCGGTGGCTCGCCGGCTGCGCGAGTCCTTCGGGGGCGGCAAGCCGGCGCCCGCCAAGGCGGCCACCAAGGGGCCGGACACGTCCCTCGACAAGTCCCTCGACAAGGCCCTCGACAAGGCGATCAGCACGCCCGCCGGGAACGGCGAAGCGACTGCCGCGCCCGCCCAGCCCGCCGCCGGCGGGGTGGCGGCCGCCGTGCCGGGCGCCCCCCCCGCGACCGCCGAAGCGCCGGCCG
>NZ_LZIC01000051.1 GCF_001667185.1 Mycobacterium sp. 852002-50816_SCH5313054-b
ACCCGATCTGCATCCGGGTCAACGATTTTCAGGCCCACTACCTCCCGTCCGGGCAGGCCACCTCGTTCGCCGCCGACGTCGACTACCAGGCCGGTCAGGACCTGGCCGCCAATAGCTGGCGGCATTACCTGCTGGAGGTCAACCACCCGCTGCGGGTCGGCGGCGACCGGGTGTACCTGCAGGGCCACGGCTACGCGCCCACATTCACCGTGACCTTCCCGGACGGGCAGACGCGCGCGTCGACCGTGCAATGGCGACCCGAGAACCCGCAGACCCTGCTCAGCTCGGGCGTGGCGCGGATCGACCCGCCCGCCGGCAGTTATCCCAACGCGGCCGAGCGCCGACAACACGAGATCGCGATCCAGGGCCTGCTGGCACCCACCGAGCAGCTTGACGGGACGCTGCTGTCGTCGCGCTTCCCGGCGCTGAACGCCCCCGCGGTGGCCGTCGACATCTACCGCGGCGACACCGGCCTGGACACCGGGCGGCCCCAGTCGCTGTTCTCGCTGGATCCCCGGCTGATCGAGCAGGGCCGGCTGACCAAAGAGAAGCGGGTCAACCTGCGCGCCGGCCAACAGATCCGGCTCGACCAGGGTCCGGCCGCCGGCACGGTCGTGCGCTTCGACGGGGCCGTGCCGTTCGTCAATCTGCAGGTCTCCCACGACCCGGGCCAGACCTGGGTGCTGGTCTTCGCCGCCACGATGATGGCGGGGCTGGTGGTGTCGCTGCTGGTGCGCCGCCGTCGGGTGTGGGTCAGGCTCACCGCGGCCGGCGGCGAGGCGGCCGGTACGGTGAACGTCGAACTGGGCGGACTGGCGCGCACCGACAACTCCGGGTGGGGCGACGAGTTCGAGCGGTTGACCGGGCAAATATTGGACGGGCTGGGCGAGTCCGCCGCGTCCAGAACGAGTTCTCAGGTGGACGTCACATGAACACCCTGCACGTCAACATCGGGCTGGCGCGCTACTCCGACTGGGCGTTCACCTCGGCGGTGGTGGCCCTGGTGGTCGCCATGCTGCTGCTGGCCTTCGAGCTGGCCTACGCCGGGAGCCGCCGCGTGGACCGGCGCGTCCTGGCCGGCTCGGTCGCCTCCGACAGCGCCGTGCCCGGCATCGTCGAGGACACCGACCAGCGCCCGTTCGACGAGCGCGTCGGGCGGGCCGGGCTGGCGGTGGTCTACCTCGGCATCGGTCTGTTGCTGGCGTGCATCGTGCTGCGCGGCCTGGCGACCTTGCGGGTGCCGTGGGGCAACATGTACGAGTTCATCAACCTGACCTGCTGCTGCGGCCTGGTCGCCGGCGCGATCGTGTTGCGCCGGCCGCAGTACCGCCCGCTGTGGGTGTTCCTGCTGGTGCCGGTGCTGATCCTGCTCACGGTTTCCGGGCGCTGGCTCTACACCAACGCCGCGCCGGTGATGCCCGCGCTGCAGTCCTACTGGCTGCCCATCCACGTCTCGGTGGTCAGCCTGGGTTCCGGGGTGTTCATGGTCGCCGGCATTTCCAGCATCCTGTTCCTGCTGCGCACGTCCCGGCTGAGCGACCCGGAGGCCGAGGGCGCCCTGGCCCGGATGGTGCGGCGCCTGCCCGACGCGCAGACCCTGGACCGCGTCGCCTACCGCACCACGATCTTCGCCTTCCCGGTATTCGGTTTCGGGGTCATCTTCGGTGCCATCTGGGCCGAGGAAGCCTGGGGCAGGTACTGGGGCTGGGACCCCAAGGAGACGGTTTCGTTTATCGCATGGGTGGTATACGCCGCGTATCTGCATGCCAGGTCGACGGCGGGATGGCGGGACAGGAAGGCGGCGTGGATCAACGTCGTGGGTTTCGTCGCCATGGTCTTCAATCTGTTCTTCGTTAACCTGGTCACCGTGGGCCTGCACTCGTATGCGGGCGTGGGATGACAGTGAGCAACCGACCTAAGTAATCACCACAAGGGGGAGTGCAGGTGTCCGACCATCCAACGACGGGCGTGGGGGCGCCCGAGCCGCAGACCACCGAGCTGCCCCCAGCGCAGCAATCCAGCGAACAGTCGGCGGACTCGGGCGAAGCGCCGACCCGCGCCTTTGCCGGATTCCGCACCGAGCGGCGGGTCCCCCCGGCCGAGAGGCGGGAGGCGGCCCCGTCCACCGCGGCGGGACCCGCGCCCGCGCGCGGCGGGATGCCGCCCTGGGATTCCACGCCGGTTACGGGCATCCCCCGCGTCGACCCGACCGCCTACGGCGCCTACTACAACCGGCCGGCCGACGCACCGCCGGCCGAGGCCCAGGCGCCCCCGTACCGCCCCGAGCACCTGCCGCACACGCCCTACCCGGAGCTGTCCACCGGCATGCTGTTGCGGCCGGTCAAGCCGCCTCCCTCGGAGGGCTGGCGCCGGCTGGTCTACGACCTGTCCGGTCACCTGATCAACCTGGGCGAGAGCCCGCGCGCCCTGCGACACAACAACCTGGTGGCCCAGGTCAACCGCCCCCTGCGGGGTTGCTACCGGGTGGCGCTGCTGTCGCTGAAGGGCGGCGTCGGCAAGACCACGGTCACCGCGACGCTGGGGTCGACGTTCGCCGCCGTCCGCGGCGACCGGGTGGTGGCCGTCGACGCCAACCCGGACCGCGGCACGCTGAGCCAGAAGATCCCGCTGGAGACGGCGGCGACGGTGCGTCAGCTGCTACACGACGCCGGAACCATCGAGCGCTACAGCGACGTGCGCCGCTACACCTCGAAGGGCCCGAGCGGGCTGGAGGTGCTGGCGTCGGAAACCGACCCCGCCGTCTCCGAGGCCTTCAGCGCCGACGACTACGCCCGCGTCCTGGACATCCTGGAGCGGTTCTACGGCCTGGTGCTCACCGACTGCGGCCCCGGGCTGCTGCACTCGGTGATGTCGTCGGTGCTGGAGAAGGCCGACGTGTTGCTCGTGGTCGCGTCGGGGTCCATCGACGGCGCGCGCAGCGCCTCGGCGACGCTGGACTGGCTGGACGCGCACGGGCACCAGGAGCTGGTCCGCAACTCGATCGCGGTCATCAACGCGGTACGGCCGCGCACCGGCAAGGTCGACATGAACAAGGTGATCGATCACTTCTCGCGCCGCTGCCGGGCCGTGCGGCTGATCCCGTTCGATCCGCACCTGGAAGAAGGCGCCGAGATCGAGCTGGATCGGTTGCGGCGCGGAACCCGCGAGGCGCTCGCCGAGTTGGCGGCCGTCGTGGCCGATGGGTTCCCCGGCGATCAGCGCAACCCCGGAGTGGCTTAGCGGGGGTGCTAGAGGGGTTTGTCCCGGTGACCTAGCCGCCGCAAAAAGTCCGGATCGTCGTCTGGTCCGATGACGCGCGTCTTGGCCCGGTGGGCCTGTGAGCGCGCGGCGCGCCAGCCAACGTAGATCAGCGTCCCCAGGATCAGGACGAGCAGCAGGTAGAGCACTCAACACCTCCTTGGAGCGAATATACCCGCGCCGTAGGCTCGAGCTGTGTCAGAAGGAGCGAGGGACAACAGCACTGAGGAGCGCACCCGCAATCGTGTAGTCGTCGACGTATCGCTCTACGCGGTGGCGCGGTTGGCGCTCGTCGCCGCGGTGAGCGGCGCGATCTACGCGATCGCGCGGTTGCTGGGGGTCACCCAGTTCCCCGTCGTGGTCGCGGTGTTGTTCGCTCTGATCATCGCGATGCCCTTGGGCATCTGGCTGTTCGGCCCGCTGCGCCGGCGCGCCACCGCCGGGCTGGCGATCAGCGGCGAACGCCGGCGCCGGGAACGCGAACAGCTGCACGCCCGGCTGCGCGGGGAGGCCGTTCCGGATGAAGGACCCGACGAGCCCGAGGCCTAGCTGCGCCGCTTCGGGTGTGCGTCCAGGGCGTTGAGTGTGCGCGCAGGGCGGGAAAATCGCCCAGATCCGTCCGCCAGTTCACGCTCGAAACTCTGCACGCACACTCGAAGCGGTCAGTGCGCGAGCGCCAGCGCGGCCGCCACCGCGACGGCCCACACCACCATCGTCAGCCCGGTGTCACGCAGCACCGGAATCAGGTCGCGCCCGCCGCGCCCGGAGCGCACCGGCGCGAGCGCGCGCAGCGCCAGCGGCGTGGCCACCGATCCCACCGCGCACCACGGCGTCGCCGCCATGAGCACCAGGGTCAGCACCGCGGCCGTTCCCAGCAGCGCCTGATAGAGCACCCGGGTGCGGGCATCGCCCAGCCGCACCGCCAGGGTCATCTTCCGGGACTGCGTGTCGGTGGGGATGTCGCGCAGGTTGTTGGCCACCAGCACCGACGACGACAGCGCGCCGATCGACACGGCCAGCACCAGTCCGACCCAGTCCACCCGCAGCGCCTGGGTGTACTCGGTGCCCAGCACGGCGACCAGGCCGAAGAACACGAACACCGCGGCCTCACCAAAACCCGCGTAGCCGTACGGTTTTGACCCGCCGGTGTACAGCCACGCCCCGGCGATGCAGGCCGCGCCGACGGCGATCAGCCACGGCGCGCTCAGCATCGCCAGCGCCAGCCCGGCCGCCGCGCCCACCGACAGGCTCGTGACGGCCGCGGCCAGCACCGAGCGAGGGGCGGCCAGCCGCGAGCCCACCAGCCGCACCGGCCCGGCGCGCACGTCGTCGGTGCCGCGGATGCCGTCGGAGTAGTCGTTGGCGTAGTTGACCCCGATGATCAGCGCCACCGCGACCACCAGCGCCAGCAGCGCCTTCCACCACACCGCGGATCCCAGCCACGCCGCGGCGCCCGTGCCCGCCACGACGGGTGCCACCGCGTTGGGCAGCGTCCGGGGCCGGGCGCCTTCGACCCACTGCGCGAAACTCGCCACCAAGCCATCCTGCCCCATGCACCACAATGGGCGGATGCTCGGAGTCATCGGCGGCAGCGGCTTCTACACGTTCTTCGACTCGTCCGTCCGCACCATCGACGTCGACACCCCCTACGGCCCGCCCAGCGCGCCCATCACGGTGGGCTCCATCGGCGACCATGAGGTCGCGTTCCTGCCCCGGCACGGCGCGACGCACCAATTCTCGGCGCACACCGTGCCCTACCGGGCGAACATGTGGGCGCTGCGCAAACTCGGCGCGCGGCGGGTCTTCGGCCCGTGCGCGGTCGGCAGCCTGAACCCCGACAATGGCCCGGGCGCGGTGGTGGTGCCCGACCAGTTGGTGGATCGCACCAACGGCCGCGCCGACACCTACTTCGACTCGGGCGCCGTCCACGTCGACTTCGCCGATCCGTACTGCCCGACGCTGCGAGCCGCGGCCACCGGACTGCCCAATGTGGTGGACGGCGGCACCATGGTGGTGATCCAGGGGCCGCGCTTTTCCACCCGGGCCGAAAGCCGGTGGTTCGCCTCGGCCGGGTTCAGCCTGGTCAACATGACCGGCTACCCGGAGGCGGTGCTGGCCCGCGAACTCGAAATATGTTATGCGGCAATCGCTTTGGTGACCGACCTGGACGCCGGGATCGCGGCCGGCGAGGGCGTGAAGGCCGTCGACGTGTTCGCCCAATTCGAAAGGAACATGGGGCTGTTCAAGGAACTGGTGCGCGCGGCAATCCACCGGGTCGCAGTCGAGCACACCTGCAGCCACTGCCAGCCCCACACCGGCGTCACCCTGCCGGTGGAATTGCCATGAGGGTGCTGCTGACCGGTGCGGCCGGCTTCATCGGGTCGCGGGTGGACGCCGCGCTGCGGGCGGCGGGTCATGATGTCGTCGCCGTCGACATCCTGCTGCCCGCCGCGCACGGGCCGAATGCGGTGCTGCCCCAGGGATGCCGACGCGTGGACGTCCGCGATGGCGACGCGTTGGCCCCGCTGCTGGACGGCGTGGACCTGGTCTGTCATCAGGCGGCGATGGTGGGCGCCGGCGTCGACGCCGCCGACGCGCCCGCCTACGGCGGCCACAACGACTTCGCGACCACGGTGTTGCTGGCGCGGATGTTCGCCGCGGGGGTGCGCCGTTTGGTGCTGGCGTCTTCGATGGTGGTCTACGGGCCGGGCCAGTACGCCTGCCCCGAGCATGGACTCGTTGACCCGCCGCCGCGTCGGCGCGCCGATCTCGACGCCGGGATCTTCGAAAACCGCTGTCCGGTCTGCGGACTCGACACGACGTGGCGGCTGGTCAACGAGGATGCCGCCCTGCGCCCGCGCAGCCTGTACGCGGCCAGCAAGACCGCGCAGGAGCATTACGCCCTGGCGTGGGCGGAGGCGACGGGCGGCTCGGTCGTGGCGCTGCGCTACCACAACGTCTACGGCCCCGGAATGCCGCGCGACACCCCGTATTCCGGCGTGGCCGCGATCTTCCGCTCGTCACTGGAAAAGGGCGAGCCACCAAGGGTTTTCGAGGACGGCGGCCAGATGCGCGATTTCGTGCACGTCGACGACGTGGCCGCCGCCAATCTCGCTGCCGCGACCGCGGACGCCGAGGGCTTTTCGGCGTTCAATGTCTGCTCCGGGCGGCCGATCTCGATCCTGGAGGTCGCCACCGCGCTGTGCGACGCCCGGGACGGTTCGGTATCCCCGGTGGTCACCGGGCAGTACCGCAGCGGGGACGTGCGCCACATCGTCGCCGATCCCGCCCGCGCCGGCGAGGCGTTGGACTTCCGGGCGGCCGTCGGTCCGTTGGACGGATTGCGCGAGTTCGCTTACGCGCCTCTGCGTTAACGCGAGTCGTTCGGCGGCCGGAAGATCCGCGGCTTCTGCAGGGGGATCTGCCGGGTCGCGGAGTCGTCCCCCCGGAAGATTCGCGGTGAACCGGCCAGCTGCGGGGCGGCCCCGCCGGTCGGGATGCGCGTCGTCGCCGCCGCCGACGGCGGGGCCGCGTGGCCGACGGGGATGCGCGTCGTCGGCGCGGCCGGGCCCGGGTGGGTGCCGGCGGGGCCGCCACGGGTGTGGGCGGGACGGCGCCGCCGGCGTCGCACCCGCCGCCCGCCGAGCTGCCCGGTGATGACGGCGGCGGTGAGGATGCACAGGGCCAGCACGCACAGCGCGACGTCGAAGGTGCTGGTGATCTGTTGGGCAAGGTTGTTGCCGTACACCGGGTTTGGCGCGGGAGCGTTCGGCGACTCCTCGAAGCGCGGCGCCAGCGCGACGCCCACGACGACGCGGGTGATGCTCAGGGTGGCGACCAGCCCGCACAGCGACGAGATCAGCCGGGCGGAGACCGCGTCATTGCCGAGGTTGATCCGCAGCCACACCGCCAGCAAGGCCGTGGTCAGGTCGAACGCGGCCAGCACAATGCTGTCGTAGCGGGAGAAGGGGTAGTTCAGGGCCACGCCGACGGCGAGGTCGGTGATCCGCATGACCATCGAACCCACACACCAGACGATGATGAGCAGCAAGCCGTTTCGGGCCGCCGCGCGCCACGCGTTCTCCTCCGTTGCCGAGTGGTTCCGCCGGGCCAGCAGGGCGGGCGGTGCGAAAATCGCGGCGGCCGCCGCCCACGCCAGGTAGCCCTCGAACCCGACCCCCGCCGTCGACGTGTTCTGCGCGATGCCATGGAACGCGTCGATGTCGCGGCCCGCCGGAACGATCCACACGAGGATCCCGGCGACCAGCGTCGACACACCAAGCGCCACCGTCGCCAGCCGCGAGGCCCTGGTGCTGCGCAGCAGCCACCTCGACCCGACCACGACGGCGATCAACGCCACCACGCCGTAGACCACCGCCGTCGCGATGACCGCGATGTTCTGCTTGCCGAAATCCGAACCGCCCGCGCTCTGCAGCGCGTATCGCACCCGCCAGAACAGGTTGAAGCCAAAGCTCAGCGCGGCGCCCACCATCGAGGCGTAGCCGATGATCCGCACGGGCCCGCCATTGTCACCCCCGTCATCCGCCGCCCGGACCACCGGTCGCGCGCTCAGCAGGGCGCCGGCGATGCCCAACCAGGCCCCGGGTCCGACGCCGCCCGGCACGTTCACGCTGCCGCCGAAGCGGACCGTCTCGAACACATCGAAGGCGACGAAGCCGAGGACCAGCAGCGCGTAGGGGGCGTTGAGCGCCAGCCGAAGCCGCCCGGCCAGCGCGGCGTTGAATTTCGCGCTGGAGGATCTCCAGGAGCCGGCCAGGGCGATCGAAAGGAGGGCCAGCAGGGTCACGACGAACAGCACCGCCAGCAGCGTCTTGTTGCTGCCCGGGATTCCCATCCCGAAGTACAGGTTCCACGGCAACAGCAGCGCCACGACGAGCAAGGCGGCCGCGGTCAGGTCGCCGGCGATGTTCCGCCGCCGCGTGGGCGCCTGGACAGCAGCGGTCGCGGGCGTGCGGGGGCCCGGGGGCGGCGGCCCCTGCCCGCGGATGGGGCCGGTAGGGGCGTCGTCGCTGGTCTGACTCACGGTTCCCCCCGGGTGTCGAGGACGGCCACTGGCGGCGCAACTTTGGTTGCGAGGCGGGGGAACCCCCTGCCACGTCGACCACGTTGCTTACTTGGAAACATAATCTCCGTTCGGGCCGCGCGGCAGGACTGAGAATGTGGGCCCCCGGCGCGGTTTGCCAAGCCGGGACGCTCACAGGCAACGTTATAGCCCGAATGACTGTTACTGCCGACGGTATCGAAGTGTAATGATGCCGGGGACATGCTGGTTGTGGGGTAACCGGCCGAAGGAGAGCGGGTATGGACGTCGTTTTGGGGGTGGCCGTCACCGGTCCCCGTGCCCGCCTGGCGCTCGTCGGGTCGGGGGGAAGCGGCGCGGCCCTGATCGACGAGTACGCCGTCGACCTCTTTGACAACCCGATCGAAAAGTTGACCGAAACCGTTGTCGGCACGAATCGGTTGCTGGCCAACGAAAACCACCGACTGCTCGCAACTCGGCTGTGCTGGTCGGATCCGCGCCGGGTCGACGAGTTGCGCCGCGCCTTGGAGGATTCCGGCGTCCAGAATGTCGCGGTGCTGTCGGAGTCGCAGGCCACCGGCGCGCTGTCCGTCCCGGGGACCGCCACCGCAACCATGCAGGCCCAGGCCGCCGACGACCCGACCCTCGTGCTGGCCCGCGGCGCGGCCCTGGCGGCCGGGCTCGCCGGCGACGCGACGGCGATGGCCCCCGCGGTCGGACTCGACGGGGGCGCGACGGCGATGGCCCCCGCGGTCCCGGGAGCGTACGCGGCCGGCCAGGTGGGACCCGACTTGGCGTACTCGATGGCCGGGGAGTCCGACCTGCTTCCGATGGAGTGGCTGACCGAGCCCGAGGACGACGACGCCGAAACCGGTCCGGTGGGGCTCACCTCACGACGGCTGGGGGCGATGGACGCGGTGCTTGGCATCGCGGTCGCCGGTTCCGTTGCCCGCTTGGCGCTGGTGGGGCCGGTCGGTGGCGGTTATGCGGCGATCAAGCACCTGGTGGTGGAGCTGCCCGTCCCGCCGTTCGAAACGTTGATCCAGACGGTGGCCGGCTTTCAGCAGTCGCTGGCCGACGAGGGCCGCCACCTGGTGGCGACCCGGCTGTACTCGCCGGATCCCGCCCAGGCCGAAGCGCTTCGCCAGGCGTTGGCCGACTTCGGGGTTCCCGACGTCGGCCTGGTTTCCCAGCCGGAGGCAATCACGTCGCTGCTGCGGACCGTCTTCCGCGGCGCCGCGCTGCCCGGCGCCGTTGCGCTCGTGGTCACCGCCGAGGCGGCGACGTTGGTGGCGCTGGGGGCCGCGGACGCGCTGGCGAGCGTCGTGGCCACGGCGGCGCTGCAGGGCGTGGACGCCGCCACCGCGACCGTCGACATGGTGCTGGAGTGGCTGCGCTCCGCGCCCTTCGCGGTCGACGCCGCCTATGTGCTGGGGACGGTGGAAGACCTGACCAGGCTGGCCGAGGAGCTTCGCGCCCGATCGCCGCTGCGGGTCGAGGTGTTGGAGCGTCCCGACTTCGCGTTCGCGCGCGGTGCGGCGCTGGCGGCCGGGTTGGCCCCCACGACGCCCCAACCCCCGATCACGGCGGGATTGTCCACCGCGATGGCCCCCGCGGTCGGCCTCGGCGGGGCCGCGGCGGCGATGGCCCCCGCCGGCGACGAGACCGCGTTCGCGCCCGCGCCCGAGCCGGCCGCCGCCGATCAGCAGCTGGCGTACTCGCTGACCGACCAGGACCAGCCGCTCGGCGTGGACGAGTACGGCGACGAGGACTTCGACGACGATCCCGAAACCACCGCGACGGGTCGCGCGCCGCTGAGCCGGCGGTCGCTGGTGCTCGGCAATGCCGTCATCGCCTTCGCCGTCATCGGATTGGCGACGCTGGCCGCCGCGGTGGCCATCGCCGTTCGTCCGACCGCGAGTGCGCAGCCGGTGATCGGGCACCAAAACGCGGCCCCGGGCAAATTCATGCCGTTGTTGCCGACGCAGCAGCAGGCCCCCGTGCCGGCGCCGCCGCCCGACGCGCCCTGGTCAGGGTTCCAGGGCGGCGTCGTTCCGGACGCCAACGGCTACATTCCGCCGCAGCTGGCATCCCCCGGTGGTGCGCCGGCGCCCGTTCCCGCTTTCGTGCCGAACCCGGATCCTGGTGTGCCCATGCCGGTCATCGTTCCCTACCCGGGCTGGCGGCCCCCGTACTACCCGTACCCGAATGGCCCGACGACCACGACGCCGACGACGACCACCACCACGGTGACGACGACTACGACGACTACGACGGGGACGCCGTCGACCACCACGACACCACCGACGACGACAACGACCGAGCCGACGACGACCACGCAGCCGACGACGACGACCCAGCCGACGACGACCACGCAGCCGCCGTCGACCAGCACGCAGCCGACGACGACGCAGGCCCCGAAGGTGACGACCACCGTCCCGACGACCGTCGCGCCGAAGCCGACGACCGCCGCGCCGACGACCGCCGCGCCGAAGCCGGTGCAGCCGCAGCCCACGCAGACGGTGGCCCCGAAGCCCGTGACTCCGCAGCAGACGGTGGCCCCGAAGCCCGTCACCCCGCAGCTGCCGGCGACGCCTCTCCCCACCCATCACTGATCGCGGCCAGCGCATGCCCGACGACGCGGTCACGGTGGTGCTGCCCTGTCTCAACGAAGAGGAATCGCTTCCGGCGGTGCTGGCGGCGATGCCGGCCGGTTATCGGGCGCTGGTGGTGGACAACAACAGCACCGACGAAACCGCCGCGGTGGCAACCCGGCACGGCGCACAGGTGGTCGCCGAACCACGGCCCGGCTACGGGTCGGCGGTGCATGCCGGCGTCGTGGCCGCGACCACCCCGATCGTGGCGGTCATCGACGCCGACGGCTCGATGGATCCTGGTGAGCTGCCCCGGCTGGTGGACGCGCTCGACCTGGGCGCCGACCTGGTGATCGGCCGGCGCCGCCCGGTGCCCGGCCTGCACTGGCCGTGGGTCGCCCGGGTCGGGACCGTCGTGATGAGCTGGCGGCTGCGCACGCGCCATCGTCTGCCGGTGCACGACATCGCGCCGATGCGGGTCGCTCGCCGGGAGGCGCTGCTGAATCTCGGTGTCGCCGACCGGCGTTCGGGCTATCCGCTGGAACTGCTGGTCCGGGCGGCGGCCGCCGGCTGGCGCGTGGTCGAGCTGGACGTCAGCTACGGCCCGCGCACGGGCGGCAAGTCGAAGGTCAGCGGCTCGCTGCGGGGCAGCGTCACCGCGATCCTGGACTTCTGGAAGGTGATTTCGTGAGTGCCCTGCCGGTGACTGTGCTGGTGGTCGCCAAGGCGCCGGAGCCCGGCCGGGCCAAGACGCGGCTCGCGGCGACGGTCGGGGACCGGGTCGCCGCCGACATCGCCGCCGCCGCGCTGCTGGACACGTTGGACGCGGTGGCCGCCGCACCGGTGGCGTCGCGGGTGGTGGCCCTGACCGGCGATCTGGGCGCCGCGGCCCGCGCCGCCGAGCTTCGGCAACGGCTCGAGTCCTTCGCCGTGATCCCGCAGCGCGGCAACGACTTTGCCGACCGGCTCGCCAACGCCCACGCCGACTCGGCCGAGGGGTATCCCGTCTTGCAAATCGGGATGGATACCCCGCAGGTCACCGCCGAGCTGTTGGCCGACTGCGCGCGTCTGCTGCTGGACGCGCCGGCGATCCTCGGCCTGGCCCGCGACGGCGGCTGGTGGGCGCTCGGGGTGGCGGCGCCGCCGATGGCCGAATGCCTGCGCGGCGTGCCGATGTCTCGGTCCGACACCGGTGAGCTTACGTTGAAGGCGCTGCGCGACAACGGCATTGGCGTGACCGAAGTGCAGCGCCTGGCCGACGTCGACCTCGTCGACGACGTCGCCGTGGTCCGCGACGCATGCCGCCCCACAAGCCGCTTCGCGCTGGTCACCCGCGCGGCGGGGCTCTGAGCGTTCGCCGAGCCTGTAAATCTGCAGACAAAGTGCGGGTGAGGGCCTGCAGAATTACAGCCTCGCCGAAACCATGCGCGCACACTCGATCACCAGTTGGTGACGATGACGGTGTTCACCAGCAGGGCGCCAATGGCGTTGACCGCCAGCCACAACCGGTGTGAGCGGATCGGCAGCAGCGCCGGCGCCGCGGTGAGCCAGACGGTGAACGGCAGCCAGATCCGTTCGACCTCGGCCTTGCTCAGCATGCTCAGGTCGGCGAACACGATGGCGGCCAGCATGGCCAGCAGCACCAGATGGAAGCCGGAACGGCGTCGGATGGCGGCCCGGTCGAACAGCCGGCTGATCCCGGCGACGCCGCCCAGCCCGATCGCGCACACCACGCACGCCAGGTTGGCCCAGCTCCAGTACTGAAACGGCCGGTCCTTGGCGATGCCCTGCCAATAGCGCTGCTGCACAAGGGTATAGCCGTCAAACCAGTAGAACCCCGCCACGGCGAACGCCACCGCCACCGCCAGCGAGGTCAGCGCGGCGGGGCCCAGCGCGCGCAGCACCGCGCGCCAATCGGACGCCGAGACCAGGACGGCCAACGCCGGCAGGCCCAGCAGCGCCAGGCCGTAGCTGAGGAAAACGCTCCAGCCCAACAGCAGGCCGGCCGCCGCCGCGAGCAGCGCGGGGAATCGGACGCGGCGGTGTACCGCCACGGCCAACAGCGCCAGCCCCCAGGCCGCGACCCCGGCGAAGTATCCGTCGGCCGATACAGCGACCCAGATCGCCGTCGGGGCGACCGCGACGAAGGGTGCGGCCCGGCGCGCCGTCCGCTCGTCGGCGAGCGCGCGCACGCCGATCACCACGGCCGCAGCCGCACTGGAACCCACCAGCAGGCACAGCAGCCCCGCCCAGGCTCCGCCGTGCAGCCCGATCCGGTCCAGCCACACGAACGTCAGGAGCGCGCCCGGCGGATGCCCCGAGACGTGGGTGGTCCACGAGTTCGGCTGGAAGTCCACGATGCGGCTCGAGAACGTGCGGACGGTTGCCGGTATGTCGGTGATGCTCGGCACCTGCGACAGGTACTCGTCGCGGGTGGTCAACCGCCCGGCGAAACCGCGTTGCCAGCCGTCGATCATCGCCAGCGCGAACGCCCACCCGCAGGCGGTGGCCCAGGTCCCCAGCGTCAGAGTCCGCCACGAAAGCTGTTGCGCCACAGTGGGTCCCCACACGACCGCGGCCACGGCGATCAGAATCGCCGGGCCGGTACCCCAGCTGGCGTGGAGCTCCCACGCCCCGAAGATCGGCGAGGCCCCGGTGTGCGTGCCGAACCGCTCCTGGCCCACGTCCAGCCGCGGCCGCACGCCCCAGTGCAGGCGCGGCAGGATGAACGCCGCCGCCACCAGGACGACCCCGACCGCGACGGCTGCCCACTCCCGTCGCGCGACCCTCACGATCGACCAGCCTATTGATCGCCCGCGCCCGCGAAGCGGCGCACCAGCGCGACCCGGTCCACCTTGCCGATGCCGCGGCGCGGCAGCGCCTCGACGACGTGCAGCTCGCGTGGCGCGGCGGTGGCGTCCAACGTGCCCGCCAGGTGGGTGCGCAGCGCCTGCAGCGTCGGCGCGTCGCTGCCGTCGCGCACCACGATCACGGCGACCACCCGCTGCCCCAGCCGGTCGTCGGGCAGGCCGAACACCGCGCAGTCGCCGACCGCGGGATGGGTGCACAGCGCGGCCTCGACCGGCTGCGGCAGCACGGTCAGCCCGCCGGTGCTGATCGCGTCGTCGGCCCGGCCCAGCACGGTGAGCGCCCCGGCCTCGTCGAGGGCGCCCAGGTCGTCGGTGCGGAACCAGCCCGGCTCGGCGAACGGGTCGGGGTCGACCGGGTTGCGGTAGCCCTTGGCCAGCGTCGCGCCGCCGATGACGATGCGCCCGTCGGAGGACACGCGCACCAGCACCCCGTCCAGCGGGACACCGTCGTACACGCAGCCGCCGGCGGTCTCGCTCATGCCGTAGGTGCGGACCACCGCGACGCCCGACGCCGCGGCGGCGTCCAGAATCGGCCGGGGCGCCGGCCCGCCGCCGAGCAGCACGCCGTCCAGTTCGGCGAGCGCGGCCGCGGCCGCCGGGTCGGCCAGCGCCTTGGCCAGCTGCGCGGCGACCAGCGACGTGTAGCGCCGGCCGGGGCCCAATTGCCTTACCGCGCGGGGCAATTCGCTGGCATCGAAGCCGGCCGAGACGTCCAGCTCGACGGGCGCCGAGCCCGCCAGCACGCTGCGCACCAGCACCTGCAGCCCGGCGATGTGGTGGGGCGGCAGGGCCAGCAGCCAGGCGCCGGGGCCACCGAGGCGCTCGTGGGTGGCCGCCGCGCCGGCGGTCAGCGCCGCCGCGGTCAGCAGCGCACCCTTGGGCGCGCCGGTGGTTCCCGACGTCGCCACCACCAGGGCCACGTCATCGTCGATCGCCTCGCCGACCCGCAGGGCGCGCGGCGTGCCGTCGTCGTCGGGGGCCACCGCCACCAGCGCGGGCTCACGGCCGTCCAGCACACCTTCCAGGGCGGGCAACAGCACCGCGGCGGCGGAACCCGGTGGGACGCCCAGCGCACGCAGGACGGCTATGCCGGATCCTGGGCGTCGCGGGGCTCGTCGAACGGCCAGCCGTGGGTGGCCAACCGCGCCCGCACCCGCTCCACGTCCTCGTCCGACGGCAGGTCGTCGGTGACCTTGCTGATCGCCACACCGATGTCGATCTCGTCGAAATCGCCGCGGTCCATGAGTTCATGCGCCACAGCGATGACCTCGTCGTGGCCCAACCGGCGGGTCAGCAGGGCCAGCACCGGAAAGGTGTCGGTGGGCGGGATGCCCTCCGGGTATCCCGCGCGCAGCCACGAGACGATCGAATTCAGGAATCCGTTCACTTAGCTATCCCTCCGCGCGGGGGCTCGGCTGGGTGGACGATTCGATGCTACTTGTGGGGTGGCTTGGCCCCGAGGAAAGGCTGCCCGATCTGGTGCGCGACGAAGTCGCGCGAGATGTACAGCAGGGCGAAAGCGATCACCGCGACCACCACCGCGTAGATCACCCAGGCGATCGCCAGCAGCGCGGGATTCTTGTGCGGTGAGCCGCCGTCGATGCTGACCTGTCCGCCGCCGATGGCGTGCAACCGCAGCCCGAGGGCGAACACCCCCGGTAGCGCGGCGCCGGCCAGCATGCTGAAGAGCAGGATCTTCAGGGAGGCCTGGTAGTTGAACCAGTCGCCGAAGTGGCTCATGAGGGGTTCCCTGCGCTCACCGTGTCGTCGTCCGAGCCGGACCGGGGCGAGGCCCCGGTGCCGACCTTGGGCTTGGTATCGGAGGGCGGCTGTTCGTCCGCGCCCTCCAGGCCGGCGGTGAGGCTGCCCTCCCATTCGGCGTTGACGTTGTTGTGGTCGACCTTGACCCGCCGCGAGCGGATGTAGATGACCGCGGACACGGCGACCAGCAGCCCGAAGCCGATGATCGCGCCGGGGTATCCGCCGATGAGGTGCACGGTCCAGTAGGTGAGCGCGCCGACCAGACCCGCCAACGGGAGCGTGATCAGCCATGCGGTGACCATCCGGCCGGCCACGCCCCAGCGCACCTCGCCGCCTGGTTTGCCCAGCCCGCTGCCCAGCACCGAACCGGTGCAGACCTGCGTCGTCGACAGCGCGTAGCCGAAGTGAGTCGACAGCAGAATGACTGCGGCCGAAGACGATTCGGCGGCCATGCCTTGGGGCGACTTGATCTCGACCAGACCCTTGCCCAGGGTGCGGATGATGCGCCAGCCGCCCAGGTAGGTGCCCGCCGCCATCGCCAGGGCACAACAGACGATCACCCACAGCGGCGGCGCCGACTCGGTCTTGCTGACCGCGCCGTAGGACATCAGCGCCAGGAAGATGATGCCCATCGTCTTCTGCGCGTCGCCGGTGCCGTGCGCCAGGGAGACCAGCGACGCCGAGCCCCACTGGCCGTACCGGAACCCGGCCTCGGTGCGCTTGGTCGGGATGCCGCGGGTGATCCGGTAGACCAGCCAGGTTGCGATGGCCCCGACCGCGATGGCCAGGATCGCGGCGATGACGGCCGGGATGAGGACCTTGGACACCAGGCCCTTCCAGATCACCCCGTGTGAGCCGACGGCGGCGAGCGTGGCGCCGACGATGCCGCCGATCAGCGCGTGCGACGAGCTCGAGGGGATGCCGAGGAGCCAGGTCAGCAGGTTCCAGACGATGCCGCCGACCAAGCCGGCAAACACCAATTCCAGCGTCACGATGTGCCCGTCGATGAGGCCCTTGGCGATGGTGGCCGCGACGGCGGTCGACATGAACGCGCCCACCAGGTTCAGCACCGCCGACAGCGCGACGGCCGCCTTGGGCGCCAGCGCGCCGCTGGCAATGGACGTTGCCATCGCGTTGCCGGTGTCGTGGAAGCCGTTAGTGAAATCGAAAGCGAGTGCAGTGATTACGACAATGATGAGGAGGAACAAATCGATGTTCACAGCGCCTGATTCTCGTAGTAGGGGGCTTAAATTGTCGAACGGAGAAAGAGCCGAAACGCAGGTGTACCTCGACTTGCCGTCAGATGTTAGCCGTTCGTTAACCCGGCGTTCCCTCAATCACCGCGGGTGTCGCGGCGCAGCGGATGATCCCCTGGAACCTCGATGAAAATCAGCGTGATGCCGTCCGGATCGGTGACGTGCATCTCGTGCAGGCCCCACGGTTCGCGGCGCGCCTCGCGGGCGATCGGGACCCCCCGGCCCTGCAGCTCGGCCTGGGTCGCGGCGACGTCGCGGACCTGCAGCCACAGTGCACCCGGAAAGGGCCCCCGGGAATGGTCCGGGGACCCGTAACCGGCCAGCTCCAGCAAAGACTGCCCCGCGAAAAACACGGTGCCCGCGCCGTATTCGCGGGCTATCGCCAGCCCGATCTCGTCGCGGTAGAAGCTCAGCGACCGCTGATAGTCCGCCGGCCGGAGCAGCATCCGGCTGGCCAGGATCTCCATAGCGTCGTGTCTATCACGCGCAGCGGCTGCGCAGGGTCGCCACACCCGGGCCGGCGAGGTCGTCGCAGGCCGCGGCCCGCCCGGTCGTGGCGAGTAACAGCGACAGCAGCGGGCCCTCGACCGCTTCGCCCTGCCCGTGCTGCCAGTCCTGGTCCGTGGCGCGCAGCGCCAGACCGGCGATGCGGTTCTTGGAGCCGATGAGCATGTTGGAGCCCTTGTAGAAGTCGATCGCCTGGCGGACGGCGTCGGGCGGGTAGGCGTGCGGGATACCCAGCGGGCGCCGTACGTCGGCACCGTGCACCACCACCTCGCCCAGCCACGAGGTTTTCGGGCCCGGCGGCGCGGATGTCGAGTTCTGCAACCCCCGGAACTCGGCCAGGGTGGCCCCGGTGTCGGCGCCGCGGTGCTTGGCGATCTGGCCGTTGGCGAAACGGTCGAAGTTGAACCCGGCCTTGGCCATGTTGAGGAAGAAGGTGGCCGGGTTCAGCGAGGCGGTTGCCGACAGGTGCGCGACGATGTCGCGCACCGTCCAGCCCGCGCACAGCGACGGCGTCTCCCATTGCGCCGGCGTCAGGCCGGCGAGGTCGGTGGCCAGCGCGCCGCGCTCGGCCGCGATGGTGTCCCAGAGATCAGGCTTCATGGTTGGGCTGGATGCTCTGCCGTTGCATAAGGGTATTAACCCAGCGCGGGCCGAACGTGTCCAGAGCCTTGGCCGCGATCGCCATCCGGGGCGCGATCCGCACCGGCCGGGTGCGCGCCGCGGTGACCATCCACTCGGCGGCCTCCTGCGACGTCAGCGCGGGCATCCCGGCGTAGGCCTTCGTGGGCGCGATCATCGGCGTGGCCACCAGCGGGTAGTACAGCGTCGTGGAGTGCACGCCCTTGCGGCCCCACTCGGTTTCGATGACCCGGCTCACCGTCGACAGCGCGGCCTTCGACGCGTTGTAGACCGAGAACAGCGGCGATGCCTCCGACAGCACGCCCCACGTCGAGACGTTGATGATGTGGCCGTCGCCGCGCTCGAGCATCCCGGGCGCCAGCCCGCGGATCAGCCGCAGCGGCGCGTAATAGTTGAGCACCATGGTCCGCTCGACGTCGTGCCAGCGTTCCAGCGAGTCGGCCAGCGGCCGGCGGATGGACCGGCCGGCGTTGTTGACCAGGATGTCGATGCCGCCGAGGCGCTTTTCGACGTCGGCCACCAGCGCGTCGACGGCGTCCATGTCCGAGATGTCGCACGGGATGGAGATGGCGGCGCCGCCGGCCTTGGCGATCCGGTCCGCCAGGGAGTCGAGCAGGTCCTGGCGGCGGGCGACGACGACCACCGTCGCGCCCTCGCGGGCCAGCTGTTCGGCGCCCGCCTCGCCGATGCCCGACGACGCCCCGGTCAGCAGGATCCGCTTGCCGTCGAGGTCGACCGGTTTGATCGCGGGCCGGTTGACCAGGATTTGCGGCGCGGCGGGCGGTCGCATGGTCGCCAGCACGAGCTGGTCTCTGATCCTGCCGAGGGGACTCTTGCTCACGTGGGGAGTCTAGGCGGGCGCCCGAAGCCGCCTCAGAAGTAGCGCGGGAAGGGGCTCCAGTCCGGCGGCCTCTTCTGCAGGAAGGCGTCGCGGCCCTCCACGGCCTCGTCGGTCATGTACGCCAGCCGGGTGGCCTCCCCGGCGAACAGCTGCTGGCCCACCAGCCCATCGTCGAGCAGATTGAACGCGAACTTCAGCATGCGCTGCGCCTGAGGGGATTTCGCGTTGATCTCGGCCGCCCACTGCACGCCGACCCGCTCCAGGTCCGCGTGCGCCACGACCTCGTTGACCGCGCCCATCTGGTGCATCTGCTCGGCGGTGTACTCCCGGCCCAAAAAGAAGATCTCGCGGGCGAACTTCTGGCCCACCTGCCGGGCCAAATACGCGCTGCCGTAACCGCCGTCGAAGCTGCCGACGTCGGCGTCGGTCTGCTTGAAGCGCGCGTGCTCAAGGCTGGCCAGGGTCAGATCGCACACCACGTGCAGGCTGTGGCCACCGCCGGCGGCCCAGCCGTTGACCAAACAGATCACCACCTTGGGCATGAACCGGATCAGCCGCTGCACCTCGAGGATGTGCAGGCGCCCGGCGCGCGCGGCATCGACGGTGTCCGCGGTGTCTCCGCTGGCGTATTGATAGCCGGACCGGCCGCGGATGCGCTGATCGCCGCCGGAGCAAAACGCCCAGCCGCCGTCCTTGGGCGAGGGGCCGTTGCCGGTCAGCAGCACCACACCCACGTCGGGCGACATCCGGGCGTGGTCGAGCGCCCGGTACAGCTCGTCGACGGTGTGCGGCCGAAACGCATTGCGCACCTCGGGACGGTTGAACGCCACCCGCACGGTGGCGTCGTCGACGTGGCGGTGGTAGGTGATGTCGGTCAGGTCGCCGAATCCGTCGACGGGCCGCCAGGCCTGCGCATCAAAGGGGTTGGCACTCAAGGCTGTCGAACTCCGTCCTTGCTGATGGTGAGGTCGCCGCAGCTGATCGTCTGTGCGGAGACCACCACGGGGTCCTGCGCGGAGGTGGCCGTCAGCGTGTCGGACTGTCCGATGGTAGCCAGCGCGCCGTTGAGGTCGATCTCGGTGCGGCGCACCGTCCACTGGCCGTCCTGGTTCGAGGCCCGCAACCCGACGAGGTGACGGCCGGGCATCGGCGGGCCCAGGTTGCCGCAGCCGATGCCGGTGCCGTTCTCGCGCAAGTCCTGCAGGTCGAACAGGAACGGGGAGCCCTGGTTGTCGGAGACCGTCTGCAGCCGGCAGTCGGCGAACACGTACAGGTGCGCGCCGCGGCCGTCGCTGACGATGACCTGGTGCTGCCCGTCCTGCTGGGCATCGATTGCCAAGGCGGTCAAGGGGATTGGGCTGGCCGACGGCACCTCCACGCCGGAGTTGGCGCCGCTCGCCGTCGTGATCCCGACGATCCGAGCGGTGCGGCCCGAGCCGTCGCGAAACGTCCCGACCCACAACGTGTCCGGCTGGCCGTCCCAGTCCAGATCGCTGACCTTGCGCTGGGCCGCGCCGGCCGGGGGAGGCGCGCCGCCGGGCGCGCAGCCCGTCGTGGCCGACGACCGCGGTGCGAGCACGCCCAGGGAGGCGGCCACGAGCAGGGTCACCACCAGCACCGCGCGCCCCATCGCGGCTACACCGGGTCCAGTCGGAACACGGCGCAGTGGCCGGCCAGGGCTTCGAATTCCTCGGGCCGGCCGTCGATGACCAATCCGGCGCGCTTCATGAAGCCGACGCCGGTGGGCACCTCGGTGGGGAAGACACGCAGAATCGGCCGCGCGTCCTCGGGTGACAGTTCCACCATCCGCACCGTGTCGACGTGGCGGCCGCGGGCGACGGTCGCCTGCCCGGCGGCGCGCGCGTTGGCCACCCAGTCGGCACCGGGAAACCCGGCGACGACGAACTGTTTCCCGTCGACGGTCATCGGGGTCACCGGCGTTGAGCGGTCGCGTCCGGACCTGCGCCCCTTGACCGTCAGCGCCACGGGGCTCTCGCCGCCGAAACTCATTCCGAGCCGGGACATCTGGATGAAGACCTTGTTCGCCGGCTTCAGCCACCACGGCGGCCGGACGGTTTTGGCACTGCCCACGGCAGCGACGTTACCTGTGAAAGGGCTCCGCACCATGCGGCTGGGGTTCGGTTGTACCGATGGCGTTCAGCCGTTCCAGCGCTTCGGCATCGAGGGTGACGTCCGCCGCGCCCAGGTTTTCCTCGAGGTGCCCGACGGATCGCGTCCCCGGAATCAGCAGCGTGTTCGGCGCGTGCGCCAGCAGCCACGCCAGGCCCACCTGGGCGCCCGTGACGCCGAGTGCGCCCGCGATCTCGGCCACCACCGGCTGGTCGGCGACCTTCGGAAAGCCCGGGAACGACGAGCCCAGCGGGAAGTAGGGCACCCATGCGACGCCCTCGGCGGCGCACAGGTCCAGGGTGGTTTCCTGCGAGCGTTCCAGCACGCTGTAGGCGTTCTGCACGCAGACGATCCCCGCGGGCAACGCCCGCCGCACCACGTCAACCGGCACGGCGCTGATGCCGATGGCGCCGATCTTGCCCTCGTCGCGCAGCGCGATCATCTCGGCGAGCTGGTCGTCGACGTCGACGGCCTGGTCGCCCTCGGCGGCTACACCGGGCCCGAGGTCCATGCGCCGCAGGTTGACCACCGGAATGCGGTCCAGGCCGAGCTGGCGCAGATCGTCTTCGACCGCGGCGCGCAGCTCCGCGGGCTTCTGTGCGGCGGCCAGGGGGATGGGTTCGGTGCCGGTGTAGCGCGCACCGACCTTGCTGACGATGACGAGCTCGTCCGGGTAGGGCGCCAGCGCCGCCCGGATTCGGCGGTTGACCTCGCCGGGGCCGTAGAACGACGCGGTGTCGATGTGGTCGACGCCGAGCTCGATCGCGCGCCGCAGCACGCCGACCGCGTCCTCGGGTGTGGCCTCGAACAGCTGCATCGCGCCGTAGCCGATGCGCGCGACGGTGGGAAAGGTTCTCATGGCGCTCCCGTCTGACACACTGGAAGGAATGCGGAGGACCCTCCGCTTGTACGCAGCCTAGCAGAAACGGAGGGGCCTCCGCTTTGGCCCAGCCCGGCCGGTCCGACGCGCGCCGCAACCGCGAGAAGCTGCTGGCGGTCGCTACCGCGGCGTTCGCCGGCGCGCAGGGGCGACCGGTGTCGCTGGAGTCGATCGCGCGCGACGCCGGCGTCGGGATCGGCACGCTCTACCGCCATTTCCCCAACCGGGAGGCCCTCGTCGAGGCGATCTACCGCGCCGAGCTCGCCGAAGTGGCCGCGGCGGCCGAACAGCTGCTCAACCGGCATCCGCCCAGGGCCGCCCTGCGGCGCTGGATGGATCGTTACGCAAGCTTCGTGGCCGCCAAACGCGAGATGGCCGAGTCGCTACACGCGATCTTCGACTCCGGTGCGATGGAGCCCAGCCAGACGCGCGACAGCATCGTCGGCGCCGTCGAGATGCTGCTGCGGGCCGGGGCCCGCGACGGCAGTTTGCACCCCGGCGTGCAGGCCGACGACGTGGTGTCCAGCCTGATCGGCATCTTCCTGGTCAGCGGTTCGCCGGAGCAGACGTGCCGCATGCTGGACCTCTTGGTGGCCGGCGTGTCTCGCTAACCGGGGTTGGCCTAGCGACAAGTCGGTACTAGCCGCCTCCGTCGCCGCCGTGACCACCGTTGCCGTTGCCGACGTTGCCCAAGATGGCTCCGCCCCCGCCTCCCCCGCCGATGCCGGCGTTGCCGCCGCTGCCGCCCGGGCCGACGCCGATGCCGCCGGGGTTGCCTGCGGTGCCACCGGAGCCGCCGCCGTAGTATGCGCCATTGCCCGAGATCTGATAGTTGGCACCGCCGCCGTCCCCGCCGCTGCCACCGAAACCGTCGGTGCCCCCGCCGCCACCACCACCGCCGCCGCCGGAGGCAACGACCGATGTGGTCACCGAGCCGCCACCGGCGGAGCCGCCGTTGCCGCCGTTACCGCCGTCGAGGATGCCGCCGCCGCTGCCGCCGGTGCCCCCGGTGATGCCGGGGCCGGTGGCTCCGACGCTGGCGGCCACGCCACCGCCCCCGCCACCGCCGGGACCGCCAGCGGGGCCGACGTGGCTGCCGCCAGAGCCGCCGTCGCCGCCGATGCCGTCGGCGTAAGCAGTCAAGGAACCCGGATTGATCCCGACCTCACCACCGCCGCCGCCTTTGCCGCCCTCACCGCCGTGGCCGCTGGTGCTGTGGCCGCCGGCACCGCCGCCGCCACCGCCGCCGCCGGCCAGGGTGCCTTGCGTGACGTTGGTGAGCACACCGCCACCGCCGGCGCCGCCGTTCCCGCCGTTCCCGCCGTTGCCGCCGATGCTGTTGCCGCCGCTGCCGCCGGAGCCTCCGTTGCCGCCGACGTCACCACTGAGGCCGAAGAGGCCGCCGCCGCCGCCGTTGCCGCCGTTGCCGCCGTTGCCATCGACGCCGGCGATCGCGCCGGCGCCGCCCGCGCTGCCACCCAGGCCGGCGTTGCCGCCGTTGCCGCCGTTCCCGCCGGCGCCGCCAAGAAGCGGAGAACCGCCCTGGCCGCCTTGGCCGCCGTCGCCGCCGGCGCCGCCATCGCCGTTGGCGCCCGCATGACCGCCGAACAAGCCCGACAATCCCTGCGCCTGGCCCCCGACCCCACCCGTACCGCCGTTGCCGCCGTGACCAGCGTTAGTGGCGCTTCCGGCGAGCGCACCAGAGATGCCGGCAGCGCCCCCACCGCCTAGCCCACCCACACCGCCGATACCACCCGCACCGCCGCTGCCCCAGATCAGCCCGCCATTGCCGCCTGCCCCGCCGGCTCCGCCGCTGCCACCCGTGCCGCCGTTGGTGTGGCTGGCTGTCGAGCCCAGTGCGCCGGTGACTCCGGTTCCGCCGGCCCCGCCGTGGCCACCGCTGCCGAAGAGCCAGGCGTTGCCGCCCCGACCGCCGGGCTGCCCGGGTGCGCCGGACCCGCCGTCACCGCCCGGCCCGAACAACAGCCCGCCCGGCCCACCGGGCTGCCCGGTCCCCGGCGCACCGTTGACGCCCTTGCCGATCAACGGCGTCCCCAACAACAGCTCCGTGGGCGCATTGATCACCCCGCGCACGTCTTGCCACGCGGTCTCCAGCGGCGAGACGTTCGCCGCCTCGGTGGCCGCATAGGCACCCCCGCCGGCGTCGAGCGTCCGCACGAACTGGTCGTGGAACGCGGTCGCCCGAGCGCTGAGCGCCTGAAACGCCTGTCCGTGCGCGGCGAACAGCGACGCCACCGCCGCCGACACTTCGTCTTCGGCGGCCGCGAGCAGGCCTGTGGTCGGGCCCGCCGCCGCTGCGTTCGCGGAGCTGATGGTTGAACCGATGCCGGCCAGGTCTGTTGCTGCCGCCGCTATGTACTCGGGAACTGCGAGAATGAACGACACGTGCTGATCCTTCGAACTAGTAGCCGTGATGGTTGGGAGTGCGACCGCGATCGGTAGATCGTCGGCCGGTCGGACAGCTCGTTTCGATGTGCCGGCTCCTGGTCTGCGGTGGGGTCGTCGGTTGGCGGAATGAGACGCGTCCGGGCGGTGTCGCGGCTACAGTGAGAGCCGCATCATGTCCGGATGTGCGGCTGCTGTGGCCGCGGCGGTCCGCCCGGGGCGCGCGTGTGTAGTGTGCGCCGGCGGGGAGGCGCGGTTGATGGGCAATTGGGCCCATCTTTCTGGCAACCGCTACAGACGGCGGGGTCTTGGCAGAACGAGGCGGCGTCGGTGGAGGGGTTGCTGGAGCGCTCGGCGGTGCTCGCCGAGCTCGGCAATGTGGCGCGGCAGGTTGCCCGCGGCGGTGCGGGGCGGCTGGTTTTGGTGCGGGGGGAAGCCGGGGTCGGAAAGACCGCGGTGCTGGATCACTTTGCGGCCAGGCTGGATTCCTCGATGCGGGTGCTGCGCGGCTGGTGTGATCCGCTGGTCGCGCCGCGCCCGTTGGGGCCGCTGATCGACGCGTTGGCCGGGGTGGGCCCCGCCGCTGCCGGCGCGCTGGACGCGGCGATTCAATCTGGTGACACCGGCGTGCTCTACCGGCGGCTGCTGGCGGTCCTGCGTGACGGGCACACCTGGGTGTGGGTGATCGAAGACGCCCATTGGGCCGACGGTGCCACCTTGGATCTGCTGCGCTTCCTGGCCCGGCGCACCGAGTCGCTGCCGCTGCTGCTGGTGGTGTCCTACCGCGATGATGAACTTGACCGCCAGCACCCGCTGTCGGTGGTCCTGGGGGATGTGGCCACCTGCGCGGCGGTGCGCCGCATCGGGCTCGAGCCGCTGAGCCGCCATGCGGTGGCGCAGCTGGCCACCGGCAGCGGGGTCAACGCCGAGCGGTTACACGAATTGACCGGGGGTAACCCGTTTTTCGTGACCGAGGTGTTGGCCGCCGGCCCGGCGGCGCTGACCCGGCAGGGGTTGCCCCGCAGCATCGCCGAAGCGGTGCGCGGCCGGCTGGCGCGCCTGTCGCCGGCCGCGCGCGAGACCGCCGCTGCGGTAGCGGTCTGTGGCCCACGCGCCGCTGTCGCCCTGGTGGAAAAGGTCTGCCCCGCGGCCGCCGTCGGACTGGCCGAATGCCTCGACGCCGGGGTGCTGGTCGAAGGGCACGACGTCATCGACTTCCGCCACGAACTGGCCCGCCGCGCCACCGCCGACCAGATCGCCAATTACCAGCGGCGAGTGTTGCATAAGCGGGCGCTGGCGGTGCTGGCCGAACCGCCAATCGATCCGGATACCTTGGCGGCGTTGGCGTTTCACGCCGAGCAGGCCAGCGATACTGACGCCGTCATCCGTTATGGGCCGGCGGCCGCCGAACGGGCGTCGGTACTTGGCGCGAACCGGGAAGCCGCCGAGCTATACGAGCTCACGCTGCGCCAGGCCGATAGCGTCCCCGTCGAACAACAGGTCCGCTTGATTGAGCAGCACGCGTTGACCTGCTATCTGTGTGGGCTCGCGGAGGCAGCGGTGTCGTCGTGGCGTGAGGCGATCCGGTGGCGTCTCGCGCTGGGTGATTCACTCGGCCAAAGCGAGAATCTGCGCTGGCTCTCCCATGAGCTATGGGGCATGGGCCGGGTCAGCGAGGCGTTCGATGCTGCACGAGCCGCGTTAGAGCTGGTGCGCGACGCCGGACCGAGCCCACAGCTGGGCTGGGCGCTGGTCAACTTGGCCGAGTTCGGGAGTTGGGGTTTCGACCCGGCCGCCGTTGACTACGCCGCCCGAGCCATCGCCTTAGGAACGCGCATCGGTGATAACGCCCTGGTTATCCGGGCCCGCGCCGCTGCCGCAACGGCTCAGATCCTCGCCACCGACACCGGTTGGGAGCAGCTCGAAGCGGCATGGCGTGACGCGATGGCCACCGAAACTCGCGGCGAACATGCCGGACTTCTGGCGACTCTGGTTTGCTGTCTGGCGGCGTTGCACTACGACCTCGATCGCGCCGACCGCTACATCGCCGATTCCCTCGCCTACTGCCGCGACCGTAACGTGTTCACCTTCGAGGCCTTAGTCGTCGGGGGCGATGCGGTGGTGCGGCTGCATCGCGGCGACTGGGACCATGCCCGCACAGCTGCCGAAGACCTCCTCACCCGGCCAGGCCTGGCCGCAGTGAACCGGATTCTGCCGCAGCTCATCCTCGCCCTGATCCATGCGCGGCGCGGCCGGCATTCCGCCGCCACGCTCCTTGATGACGCCCTAGCCGGAGCCGAAACGGACCACCTTCGGTTCTTCTCGGTGTGGGCAGCGCGTGCCGAGGCGGCCTGGCTGGCCGGCGACGACGACACCTGCCGCAGCGAAGCCCGCGCCGGGCTGGCGGCATCGGCCGCCCGCGCCGACCCCTGGCTGGTCGGAGTGCTGCGCCGCTGGCTGTATCTGGCCGGTGGAAGACCCGAGGCCGGCACCGGCGACCCACGCACACCGTTCGAGCTAGAGATCCGGGGCGACTGGCAGGCCGCCGTCGAGGAATGGCTGCGCCGCGGCTGCCCCTACGAGGCGGCCATCGCCCAACTCGGCGGCGATATCGTCGCCGTGCAATCGGCATTGGCGACCTTTGACAGCCTCGGTGCCAGGGCCGCGGCACGGCGCGCCCAACAACGGCTCACCGAGTTGCGGGGTCGCACTCGCCGCACCCGTCGCGCCGAGATCCTCGCCGACCCCGATGGGCTGACCCGGCGCGAAAGAGAAGTACTGACGCTGATCGCCGCGGGTCACAGCAACGCCGACATCGCCACCGAACTGACCATCAGCCGCCGAACCGTTGCCCACCATGTCGCGGCGATCCTGGCCAAACTTGGCGTCGACAACCGCATCCAAGCCGCCGCCCACGCGCTGCAACGCCAATCCGCATCGACGCCCTGACACGACATTTCGCGCGCCCCTGACGCCGCCGCAACCCGCCCCGTTCTGACAAGGCTTCACGGTGCCGTCTTCGCCGCGTGCCAAAAATGGGCCTGATTGCCCATCAACCGTGCCCGCCCGCCGGCGCACACTTTTACACGCGCGCACCTGGGCGGGCCGCAGCGACGCGTGAGCCGGCACATCATCGGTGAAAAGTGGCCGACCGGCGGACTATTGGTGAGCGCAGCGATCGAAGGTGAGCTACAACATGAACACCAGGCACACCCTGAAGAAGATCGTCGGGCGGACGCTGCTGTCGGGCGGCGTCGCGGTGGCGGGTTTAGGCCTGGCCGCGGGCACTGCCCAAGCCCATCTCGGCCTGATGCCGCCGATGCAGGGCCTTTCGCCAGAAGACCGCCCAGTACCGCCGGGCGAATCCGGGCCGTACAGGTGTTGCCCCGGAGATGGAATGGGACTTCACGGAGCTACCGGTCACGGATGCCCGCCCGGGTCAAACGGGCTTGGCGTCAACTGGGACAGGAATCAGTGCCACACGTGGTGGGGCGTCGTCTGGGGGCATGGAAACGTTGACGCCAGTGTCTGGGAGGGAACTGATCCACCGCCGCCGGAGGCTACGCAGCGGCCACCGTGCGGGTTTCCCTTCATGTGTTCGGGAACGCCGTGATCCCCAGCCGGCAGGGGGTACCGCGCCCGCGGTGGAATGACTTGCATTGTCTGACGGGATAATTCGCTTCGACGCGCTCGCGGTCCCCAAAGCGGGGCGCAACGTGATCATCATCCTTCCGATTTGCGACGAGATCGGCGTGCGCGACTGATCCGGAGGAGGCATTCGGGATGAACGGCAACGACGGATCGGCTGCGTCGCGCCAGTTCGTGGCCGCGTCGCCGTCCGTTTCCTCCACCATGAATGAATTCGCGACCGGGAACCGGACCCTCGTTCTCTTATACGCCATGGGGATCGGCGTCGGTTTGGGGGTCGGCGCGGGCGTCGGGGCGAGCGTGGGCGTGGGCATGGGGCTCGGCGTGGGCCTGGGCTCCGGGACGGCCATCATCATGCTGGTCCCCCTGGTTTGGTTGGTCTACGCGTGGTGGCGTTCGCGCCGATCCGTTCTCATTGGCGTCACGAGCGACGGCCTGACCGTCAGCCAGCGGCCCGGTGATGTCTTTTCACTCGTTGAGGCGGAGCTGGGCCCATGGGTGACGATGGGCGTGGCGTTGCACCTGCGCTGTGGCCGTCACCGGTTTGTCCTCGGGGCGCGAGATCGTCGCATCAGTCCCGCTACCCGGCTCGACGCACCACCCGTCGCGGCCGTCGACGCGTGGTTATCGGACTCGGAGTTCAACGAGCTTCTCGCCATCGGCGGTGGCCGCGGTGCGGTGAATCTGCGCGAGCCCGCACTCGGGGAACGGACTCGGTGCCCGCTGTTTCCCAACCCCTATCTGGCCGAACAGGCGGGGTCGTTTGCCCTCCGAAAACAACTGCGGCTTCAGCGATCACTCCGGCATCCCAGCCTGTTCCTTGACGTGGACGTCAATGCGATCCGAGTGGTCGACCCGCACAGCGATGCGACCAGTGCCTCGGCGTCGCCTACGCGGGCGACCGCGACGCCTGCAGCCTTCCAGCCCGATAGCGTCACGAGCGGCGATGGCAGCACGCATGTCTATCCCGGGGTCACCGGACTGGTCGTGTGCGTTCCGGGTGTGCGGCCACTGACCATCGGATGTCTGGAGGCATCGGGGTCCGGACTTCGATTTTCGTGGCGCGGCAATGTGTCCACGCGGAATGAACGTCCTGTTTATGTTGTCTCGGGTGCGGATTGGCTGACGCTCGCTCAGATATTCGGCTTGGCCCCCCGTGTGGAAGACGCAGCGGCAACCGGCCGGACCTCGCGCTAAAGCCTTAGCCCACCGCGCGGCCGGCGCCCTCCCAGAACTGCGCCCGGACGGACTTCTTGTCCGGCTTGCCCAGCCCGGTCAGCGGCAGCGCGTCGACGACCACCACCCGCTTGGGTGATTGCACCGAGCCCTTGCGCTCCTTGACCGCGGCCTGGATCTCGACGGTCATGGTCTCGACCGCGGCGTCGTCGCGGGACGCGTCGGCACGCAGCACCACCACGGCGGTGACGGCCTCGCCCCACTTCTCGTCGGGCGTGCCGACCACGCACACCTGCGCGACGGACGGATGTTCGGCGATGACGTCCTCGACCTCGCGGGGGAACACGTTGAACCCGCCGGTGACGATCATGTCCTTGACCCGGTCGACGATGAAGAAGAAGCCGTCCTCGTCCTCGCGGGCCATGTCGCCGGTGTGCAGCCAGCCGTCCTTGAACGTCTCCGCCGTCGCCTCCGGCAGATTCCAGTAGCCGCCGGCCAACAGCGGTCCGCTGACGCAGATCTCGCCCGGCTCGCCCTGCGGCACCGGCTTGCCGTCGGTGCCCAGCAACGCCACCCGGGCGAACAGCGTCGGACGCCCGCAGGAGGTCAGCCGCTTGTCGTCGTGGTCGGCCTTGGCCAGGTAGGTGATCACCATCGGGGCCTCGGACTGCCCGTAATACTGAGCGAAGATCGGGCCGAAGCGCCGGATCGCCTCGGCCAGGCGCACCGGGTTGATCGCCGATGCGCCGTAGTAGACGGTCTCCAGCGACGACAGGTCGCGGGTGTGCGAATCGGGATGGTCCATCAGCGCGTAGAGCATCGACGGCACCAGCATGGTGGCCGTAATTCTTTGCTCTTCAATAACTCTCAGCACTTCGGCCGGGTCGAACTTGCTCAGCACCACCATCTCGCCGCCCTTGACCACCGTGGGCGTGAAGAACGCCGCGCCGGCGTGCGACAGCGGCGTGCACATCAGGAACCGGGGGTGCTCGGGCCACTCCCACTCGGCGAGCTGGATAGCGGTCATGGCGGCGATGTTTCCGGTGGTCCCGATCACGCCCTTGGGCTTGCCGGTGGTCCCGCCCGTGTAGGTCAGGCCGCCGATGTTGTCCGGCGGCAGGTCGGCGACCACCAGCGGCTTGGGCTCGTACTTCGCCGCCTCGGCCGACAGATCGACGGCCACACCCCGCAGCGCCTCGGGCACCGGGCCGATGGTCAGGATCTGGTTGAGCGACGGCACCTTTTCCAGCAGGCCCAGCGCGCGCTCGGTGAACATCGGGTTGGGGTCGATGATCAGCGAGCTGACCCCGGCGTCGGTGAGCACGTACGCGTGATCGTCCAGCGAGCCGAGCGGGTGCAGGGCGGTGCGCCGATAGCCCTGGGTCTGGCTGGCGCCGAGGATCATCAGCACCTCGGGGCGGTTGAGCGAGAGCAGCCCGACGGTGACACCGGTGCCGGCGCCCAGCGCCTCGAACGCCTGCGTGTACTGGCTGATCCGCTCGGCCAGCTGACCACCCGTCAGCGTGGTGTCGCCGAGAAACAGGACCGGCCGGTTCTTGTGGCGCTTGAGCGCCCCCACCAGAAGGTGGCCGTTGTGGGTCGGGTTGCGCAACAGGTCGTCACTCATGGGGCAAGACTAGAACGTGTTGCAATTCGGGTCAGCTGGACCCTCCACGCACTAGCATCCGTGCACATGGGGCAGGCAGATCTCGTCGTCACCGGGACCGTACTGACCGTCGACGACGCGCGCCCCACGGCCGAGGCGATCGCCGTGGCCGACGGCCGGATCGTCGCCGTCGGCAGCCGCGCCGACGTCGCCCCCCTCATCGGCCCCGACACCCGGACCGTCGACGTGGGGGACGGCTGCGTCATGCCGGGATTCGTTGAGGCGCACGGCCATCCGTTGATGGAGGCCATGGCGCTGTCCGACCGGA
Source organism: Mycobacterium sp. 852002-50816_SCH5313054-b (assembly GCF_001667185.1). GTDB lineage: Bacteria > Actinomycetota > Actinomycetes > Mycobacteriales > Mycobacteriaceae > Mycobacterium. The sequence goes on from NZ_LZIC01000051.1 coordinate 30,942, forward strand.
TCGTCGACATCCGCCCGGTCACGCTGCCCCGCGCCGACGACGTCGTGGCGGCCCTGCGGCGCGAGGTCAAAGCGCGGGGAGCCGCCGGCGCCTACCTCAACGGCTGGGATCCGCTGCTGCAGAACGGGCTTCCCAACCCCACGCTGGCCTGGCTCGACGACGTCGCACCCGACGGGCCGCTGGTGATCATCCACAACTCCGGGCACAAGGCGTATTTCAACTCGCGCGCCGCCCGGGGCGCCGGCCTGACCCGCGACACTCCCGACCCCAAGGGCGCCCGGTTCGGCCGCGACGCGCATGGCGAACTCGACGGCACCGCCGAGGAGACCGGCGCGGTGTTTCCGCTGCTCGCCGGGGCCATCGCGCCCGGCGACTATCCGGCGATGCTGCGCGCCGAGTGCGCCCGGCTGAACCGCGCGGGGCTGACCACCTGCTCGGAAATGGCCTTCGACCCGGCGTTCGGGCCGCTGGTCGAGCAACTGCGCGACGACCTGACAGTCCGGCTGCGCACCTACGAGATCTCCAACCCGCAGATGCGCACCGACGCCAACCCCGGTCAGGGCGACGACATGCTGCGCCAGGTCGGCATCAAGATCTGGGTGGACGGCTCACCGTGGGTCGGCAACATTGCCTTGTCGTTCCCGTACCTGGACACCGAGGCCACCCGCGCCATCGGCGTGCAGCCCGGTTCCTGCGGCCACGCCAACTACACCCGCGAGCAGCTGGCCGAGATCGTCGACGCCTATTTTCCGCTGGGCTGGCCGATGGCCTGCCACGTGCAGGGCGACGCCGGCGTGGACACGATCCTGGACGTCTACGAGGAGGCACTCCAGCGCCATCCGCGCCCGGACCACCGGCTGCGCCTCGAGCACGTCGGCGCCATCCGGCCCGAGCAACTCCAACGAGCCGCCGACCTCGGCGTCACCTGCAGCATCTTCGTCGACCAGATCCACTACTGGGGCGACATCATCGTCGACGGCCTGTTCGGCCCCGAGCACGGATCCCGTTGGATGCCGGCGGGTTCCGCGGTGGCCACCGGCATGCGGATTTCGTTGCACAACGACCCGCCGGTCACGCCCGAGGAGCCGCTGCGCAACATCAGCGTGGCCGTCACGCGCAGGGCGCCCAGCGGCCGCGTGCTGGCGCCCGAGGAGCGGCTGACCGTCGAGCAGGCGATCCGCGCGCAGACCATCGACGCCGCCTGGCAGCTGTTCTCCGACGACGTGATCGGCTCGCTGGAGGTCGGCAAGTACGCGGACCTGGTGGTGTTGTCGGCGGATCCCCGGACCGTCGCGCCGGAGCGGATCGCCGACCTCGAGGTGCGCGCGACGTTCCTGGCAGGCCGCCAGGTTCACGGCCAGTGAGGCCGCCCCTCTCCGATCTGCTGGACGGCCTGCACGTGGTGGCGCTGCCGATGCGGGTGCGCTTCCGCGGCATCACCACCCGCGAGGTCGCGCTGATCGAGGGCCCCGCGGGCTGGGGCGAGTTCGGGGCCTTCCTGGAATACGCGCCGCCGGAGGCCGCGCACTGGCTGGCCTCCGCCGTCGAGGGCGCCTACCGGCCGCCGCCGCCCGTCCTGCGCCAGCGCGTTCCGATCAACGCCACCGTGCCGGCCGTGCCGGCCGCCCAGGTGGGCGAGGTGCTGTCCCGGTTCCCGGGGGCCGGCACGGCCAAGGTCAAGGTCGCCGAGCCGGGCCAGACGCTGGCCGACGACGTGGCGCGGGTCAACGCCGTGCGCGCACTCGTGCCGACCGTGCGGGTGGACGCCAACGGCGGTTGGACCGTCGAGCGGGCGGCGCGGGCGGCGGCCGCCCTGACCGCCGACGGCCCGCTGGAGTACCTCGAACAGCCCTGCGCGAGCGTCGACGAACTCGCCGCGCTGCGCGCGCGGATCGACGTGCCGATCGCGGCCGACGAAAGCATCCGCAAGGCCGACGACCCGCTCGCGGTGGTCCGCGCCCACGCCGCCGACATCGCGGTGCTGAAAGTCGCCCCGCTGGGCGGGGTCTCGGCCCTGCTCGCCATTGCCGCCCAGATCGACATCCCCGTGGTGGTCTCCAGCGCGCTGGACTCGGCGGTCGGCATCAGCCATGGTTTGACCGCCGCGGCGGCCCTGCCGCAACTGCGCCATGCCTGCGGGCTGGGCACCGGCGGCCTGTTCTCCGAGGACGTGGTGGACGTCGCCGCGCCGATCGACGGCTGCCTGCCGGTCGGGCCGGTGACGCCGGATCCGGCGCGGCTGCGCGCGCTGGCCGCGCCGCCCGAGCGGCGGCAGTGGTGGATCGACCGGATCAAGGCCTGCCATCCGCTCCTTGTACCGTCTTCCGGGTGATCAACCTGGCATACGACGATCGCGGGTCCGGCGAGCCCGTCGTTTTCATCGCCGGCCGCGGCGGCGCCGGGCGTACCTGGCACCCCCATCAGGTCCCGGCCTTCCTGGCCGCGGGGTACCGCTGCATCACCTTCGACAACCGCGGGGTCGGCGATACGGAAAACGCCGAGGGCTTCACGACGCAAACGATGGTCGCCGACACCGCCGCGCTGATCGAGTCGCTGGACGCCGCCCCGGCGCGGGTCGTCGGGGTGTCCATGGGCGCATTCATCGCGCAGGAGCTCATGGTGTCGCGGCCCGAGCTGGTCTCCTCGGCGGTGCTGATGGCCACCCGAGGCCGCCTGGACCGCGCCCGCCAGTTCTTCCACGAGGCCGAGGTCGAGCTGCATGCCTCCGGGGTCCAGCTGCCGCCCGGGCTCGACGCGAGAAACCGGCTGCTGGAGAGCTTTTCGCGCAAGACGATCAACGATGAAGCGGCCGTGGCCGACTGGATCGCGATGTTCACCACCTGGCCGATCAAGCAGACACCGGGCCTGCGCGCCCAGATGTACGTCTCTCCGCAGACCAACCGGCTGGCCTCCTACCGCAGCATCGCCGCGCCGGTGCTGGTGCTCGGCTTCTCCGAGGACATCGTGACGCCGCCCTACCTGGGCCGCGAGGTCGCCGACGCGATGCCCAACGGCCGGTACCTGCAGATACCCGACGCCGGTCATCTCGGCTTCCTGGAGCGGCCCGAGGCCGTCAACGCCGCGGCGCTGCAGTTCTTCGCCAGCACCTGAAAAATCCGCGGCGGCCGCCCTGGTAGGGGCTTGTGACACGCTGTAGTGGTGAACCCCTCGACGACACAGGCCCGCGTCGTCGTCGACGAACTGATTCGCGGCGGCGTCCGCGACGTGGTTTTGTGCCCGGGGTCGCGGAACGCGCCGCTGGCCTTCGCGCTGCAGGACGCCGACCGGTCCGGCCGGATCCGGCTGCACGTCCGCATCGACGAGCGCACCGCCGGCTACCTGGCCATCGGGCTGGCGATCGGCGCCGGCGCGCCGGTCTGCGTCGCGATGACCTCGGGGACCGCCGTGGCCAACCTCGGCCCGGCGGTGGTGGAGGCCAACTACGCGCGGGTGCCGCTGATCGTGCTGTCGGCCAACCGGCCCTACGAGCTGCTGGGCACCGGGGCCAACCAGACCATGGAGCAGCTGGGCTACTTCGGCACCCAGGTCCGCGCCACCATCAGCCTGGGCCTGGCCGAGGACGCGCCCGAGCGGCTGGATTCGCTCAACGCCACCTGGCGATCGGCCACCTGCCGCGTGCTGGCGGCCGCCACGGGATCTCGCACCGCCAACGCCGGCCCCGTGCAGTTCGACATCCCGCTGCGCGAACCGTTGGTGCCCGATCCCGAACCGCGCGGCGCCGCGACCCCGCCGGGCCGCCCCGGCGGCAAGCCGTGGACATACACGCCGCCGGTCACCTTCGACCAGCCGCTGGAGATCGACCTGACGCCCGACACGGTCGTCATCGCCGGGCACGGCGCCGGCACCCACCCCAACCTGGAGCAGCTGCCCACCGTCGCGGAGCCAACGGCGCCCGCCCCGGCCAACCCGCTGCACCCCCTCGCGCTGCCGCTGCTGCGCCCCAAGCAGGTGATCATGCTCGGCCGCCCGACGCTGCACCGCCCGGTGTCGGCGCTGCTGGCCGACCCGAAGGTGCCGGTGTATGCCCTCACGACGGGCCCGCGCTGGCCCGACGTCTCGGGCAACTCGCAGGCCACCGGCACGCGGGCGGTCACCACCGGCACGCCCCACCCCGCCTGGCTGCACCGCTGCGCGGAAATGAACCGGCACGCGATCTCCGCGGTCCGCGGCCAGCTGGCGGCGCACCCGCTGACCACCGGGCTGCACGTCGCCGCGGCCGTGGCCGCCGCGCTGCGGCCGGGCGATCAACTGGTGCTCGGGGCGTCCAATCCCGTCCGCGACGCGGCGCTGGTCGGTCTCGGGTCCGCGAGGCATCGCGGACAGATCACAGTCCGCTCCAACCGCGGGGTCGCCGGCATCGACGGCACCGTGTCCACCGCGATCGGCGCCGCTCTGGCGCACGAGGGCCGCACCGTCGCGCTGATCGGCGACCTGACGTTCGTGCACGACAGCTCCGGGCTGCTGATCGGGCCCACCGAACCGACACCGCAGCGGCTGACGATCGTCGTGTCCAACGACAACGGCGGCGGCATCTTCGAACTGCTCGAGCAGGGCGATCCCAGGTTTTCCGATGTGTCCTCGCGAATCTTCGGCACCCCGCACGACGTCGACGTCGGCGCGCTGTGCCGCGCCTACCACGTGGAGAGCCGGCAGATCGAGGTCGACGAGCTGAACGCGGCCCTGGACGAACCGGGGACCGGCATGCGCGTGTTGGAGGTCAAGGCCGACCGCTCCTCGCTGCGCCAGCTGCACGCCGCCATCAAGGCCGCCTTGTGACTTCGCCGAAAGTGTTGCTGCGCATCCTGCTTCATGGTCGCAGCGATGAGCCGCCGACGACCCGGGCCAGGATTGCGTTGCGGTGGTTGCGGATTGCGGTGCTGATCCTGGCGGGGCTGGTCACCCTGCAGTCGGTGCTGCTGGTGGCCGGCGCCTGGCGAGACGATCTTGCGATTCGACACCACATGGGTGTGGCGCAGGCCGAGGTACTCAGCGCCGGGCCGCGGCGCTCCACCATCGAATTCGTCACACCCGAACGCGTCACCTACCGCCCCGAACTGGGCGTGCTGTACCCGTCCGAGTTGGCGACGGGGATGCGGATCTACGTCGAATACAACAAGAACAACCCGAACCTGGTTCGGGTGCAGCACCGCAACGCGGGGCTGGCGATCATTCCGGCAGGATCCATCGCGGTGGTGGCGTGGCTGGCCGCGGCGATGGCCCTGGCGGGCCTGGCGCTGCTGGACAGGTGGCCGGACCGCCGCGCCAAGGCGCCCGACCAGCAGATTTCGCACGACGTATTCCCGTAGGCAACCTTTCCGACAGCCGACGCTGACATGGTGGTGTTGTGCGCGTAGCCATCGTCGCCGAATCCTTCCTCCCCAATGTCAACGGTGTCAGCAACTCAGTGCTGCGCGTGCTCGAGCATCTGCGTCGCACCGGGCACGAAGCCCTCGTCATCGCCCCCGACAATCCGCCGGGCCAGCCCCCGGCGGATCGGGTTCACGACGGCATCCGGGTGCATCGGGTGCCGTCGCGGATGTTCCCCAAGGTGACCACGCTGCCGCTCGGGCTCCCGATGCCCCGAATGGTGGGCGTGCTGCGCGGATTCGACCCCGACGTGGTGCATCTGGCGTCGCCGGCGTTGCTCGGCTACGGCGGCGTGAAAGCCGCGCGCTGGCTCGGGGTGCCGACGGTCGCGGTGTATCAAACCGATGTCCCGGGCTTCGCGGCGAGCTACGGCATTCCGATGACGACGCGCGCGGCGTGGGCGTGGTTTCGCCACCTGCACAGCCTGGCCGACCGGACGCTGGCGCCGTCCAGCGTGACGATGGAGTCGCTTGTCTCCCACCGGTTCCCGCGGGTGCACCGGTGGGCGCGCGGGGTCGACGTGCTGCGGTTCGCGCCGTCGGCCCGCAGCGACGAGCTCAGGCGGCGGTGGTCGGCGGCCGGCAAGCCGATCGTCGGTTTCGTGGGCCGGCTCGCGCCGGAGAAGCACGTCGAACGGCTGATCGCGCTGACCGCCAACGATGCCGTGCAGCTCGTCATCGTCGGTGACGGCGTCGATCAACGCAAACTGCAATCGGCAATGCCCGCAGCGGTTTTCACCGGAGCGCTGTACGGCGAGGAGCTCGCCGCGGCGTATGCCAGCATGGACGTCTTCGTGCATCCCGGTGAGCACGAGACGTTTTGCCAAGTCGTGCAGGAAGCGATGGCATCGGGCTTGCCGGTGATCGCCCCCGACGCCGGCGGCCCACGTGACCTGGTGGCCCCGTACCGCACCGGACTGCTGTTGGATGTCAACGAGTTCGAGACGCGGCTGCCCGAAGCCGTGGCGCACCTGCTCGCCGAGCGGCACCGCTACGCGCTCGCCGCCCGGCGCAGCGTGCTCGGCCGCAGCTGGCCGGTCATCTGCGACGAGCTGCTCGGCCACTACGAGGCTGTGCTGTCGCCCTTTTCGCGGCGGCGAATGTCCGCCAAGCGCTACGCGCAGGGGGAGTGAGCAAGCGCGCTAGGGGTGGTCGATCGGCGTCGCGGTCGTATCGCTGAGGAACTTCGTCAAGAGCCGATCGAACTGCCGGAGCTCGTCGGTCGACCAGCCGGAAAGCGCGCGCGCCAGATGATCACGCCGCACCCCGTGCAGCACGCCGGCGGCGCGTCGGCCCTGCGCCGTGGCGTCGACGACCGAGACCCTTCCGTCGTTGGGGTCGGTGTAGCGCGCGACGAGTCCCGCATCGGCAAGGGCGCGCACCCGCCGGGTGGCCATACCGAGGTCCATGTGGGCCATCCGCGCCAGTTGCCCCATCGACGACGGCCCTTCGTCGATCAGGACGCGCAGCAAAACGTACGACGGTTGCGACAGTTCGGTATTGGCGGCAGACGCCTGGCGCGCGAACGCCGCACGGCTTGCGCTCAGCCGCACCACCCGCGCGAGGGTGGCGCTGATCGAGTCCACCGAATCCAGCTTGCGCGCTGCCGTCACACGCGCACGGTATCCCGATACGCTTGACATAGTCAAATAAATATGGATAGTTTGGCCCCCTCCGGCCTGGACTGAGGGAGAGGTCATGCACGCAGCGTCCTTCTACTTTGACTGGGCGAACTATCGGACGATGCTGCGGCTGTTACGTCGCGACCCACCGGCGTCCAAGCCGTGGCTCCGCTATTTCGCCTTCCTGCTCGGCGTGCCCGCCGCCGCGGCCGTCCATGGGGTGTGCTTTGCGCTCGATCCGATCCTGTTCGGATCGTTGCGGCGCACCCGGGTGACGGCCCCGACCTTCTGCATCGGTCATGCCCGCAGCGGCACGACGTATCTGCACCGGCTGATGGCCGCGGACCCGCAGTTCAGCTACGCGTTGATGTATGAGCTGTTCTTCCCTTCCCTGCTGCAAAAGCGCCTGCTGCGCATGCTGTTTCGGCTCGACACCGCGGTTTTCGGCGGGCGGCTGCGTCGCCGCCTCGATGCGGCCGAGGAGCAGCGGTTCTCGGCGACCGACGACATGCACAAGACCGGCTTCTTCGTGCCGGAGGAAGACGACTTCTTTCTGACCTGGTCGCTGTGCTCCGGCTTCTGGATCGTCATGTTTCCGTTCATGGGCGAGCTGGACTTCTACCACGTCGACCAGTGGCCGGAACGCAAACGCCGGCGCGTGATGGACTTCTATAAGGAATGCGTCCGGCGGCAGGTCGCACTGAATGGCGGCGGGACGCACCTGAGCAAGAATCCCACCTTCTGCGGCCGTGTCGAAGCACTGATCGAGACATTTCCGGATGCGAGATTCATTGTGCCACTGCGTAATCCCGATGAGACGATCCCGAGCCTGCTCAAGCTGTTGAAGAGCGAGTGGGACCTGCGCGGCCGCGACGAGCACCTGATCGCGAAATCGCTGCGCGTCCTCGCCGATCAGTCGTTCGACGCGTACCTACGCCCGCTCGACGTGCTGGCCACACACCCCGAGGTTCGATCGACCGTCGTCGACTATCGCGAGCTGGTGGCGCACCCCGAGGCGACGATGCGCCGGATCTACCGCGAGCTGGGGCTCGACCTGGGGCCGGTGGCCGCCAAGGCGTTCGAGGCGGCCGGAGCCGGAGGCGGGCACGAGTCGGCCCACCGCTACAGCCTCGAGGAGTTCGGACTCGATCCGCAGGAGATCCACACGCGCCTGGCCGAGCTGTTCGAGCAATACCGGTGGGATATCGAAGGAGAGGGCGCACATGTCCACTGAGTCAAGCCAAGTCGCGCTGCGGGGCGCCTGGACCGAGATGATCGACGCCCTGAACCGGGCCCGCGACGCCGTCGACTCCACCGAGCTGCACGCCCCGCCGGTCACCGAACAGAGCCTGGCGGACGGGTACCGCTACCTGCTGGGCTTCGTGTTCAGCGCCATCGAGCGCGGCCTGTGCGAAGATCCCGATTTCCCCTATTTCCGGCGTGCCATCCAGCCCGTGGACAAAGCCACCATCGACAACGCCGACGCGCTGTACCTCTCGGCGTGCATCGACGGCACCAGGAGCTACCGAATACGGGGCCGGCTCGTTCCGAAAGCGCCGCAGTACATCATCTTTGAAGCCCAAAGCGTCTATGCCGGCGACACCGGCAGCCTCGCCGAACTCGCTCCCGGCGGGCGCGCCGTCACCGGGACATTGGACGCCTCGGATCTGCTCGTGGACGACGACGGCCGGTTCGAGATCCTGCTGGCGCCACAGCGGCCCGCCGACCACTCGGGTAACTTCATCGCCACGGCGACGGCCGACGGCACCGCCTCGGCGCGATACCTGATCGCCCGCATGCTCTTTCACGACTGGGAGCAGGAAGCATCGCCCGACCTTCACATCGCGCAGATCGGCAAGGAGGGCGCCCAGCCCGCACGGCCCGACCCCGACGCCGTGGCGCGCGGCGTCCGGCGCATCGGCACCATCGTCGAAAACCAGATGACGTTCTGGAACCAGTTTTATGACCTGGTGCTGGAGGCGCACGGCGACAAGAACGGCGACGGGCTCACCCTCATGCCGCGCAACGACCTGAACGAGCCGGCGTTGGCCAACCTGGCGATGGGCGGCGGGCAGAGCACCAACGTGTACTCCGGTGGCGTCTACGACCTCACCGATGACGAAGCGCTTCTGGTCGAGGTCGTCGTGCCGGTGCCGCCCGCGTACATGGGCTTTCACCTGTCCGACCTATGGGGCGAGTCGCTCGATTACGCCAACCACACCAGCAGCCTCAACGGATTTCAGTCCGAACCGGATCCCGACGGGACCATCCGCTACGTCGTCGCCGGGAGCGACCCCGGGGTGCCGAACTGGCTCGACACCGTCGGCCACCCGGGTGGTTTCCTGGCCCTGCGGTGGACCTACTCCGCGCCCCCGCCCGAATTGCCGAAGGCGTCGGTCACCAAGGTGGCGCTGGCCGGCGTGCGCGAACACCTGCCCGCGGCCACCCGCGTCGTCTCCGCCGAGGAACGCCGAGAGCAGATCAGGGTGCGCCAAGAACACGTCCAACGGCGTTACCGGCAATACTGACCCCTCCCGGCCCCGGTAGCGTCGACGTCGTGAGTCGCGCGGCGTTGGACAAGAACCCCCGGGACGTCGCGTCGATGTTCGACGGCGTCGCCCGCCGCTATGACGTGACCAACACCGTGCTCTCGCTGGGGCAGGACCGGTATTGGCGGCGTGCCACCCGCTCGGCGTTGCGCCTCGGGCCGGGTCTACAGGTGCTGGACCTGGCCGCGGGCACCGCGGTCTCGACCGTCGAGCTGCGCAAGTCCGGGGCTTGGTGTGTGGCCGCCGATTTTTCGGTCGGGATGCTGGGGGCGGGCGCCGGCCGCGACGTGCCGAAGGTCGCCGGGGACGCCACCAAGCTGCCGTTCGCCGACGCCGTGTTCGACGCGGTCACGATCAGCTTCGGGTTGCGCAACGTCGCCGACCAGCAGGCGGCGCTGCGGGAGATGTTCCGTGTCACCCGGCCGGGTGGCCGGTTGGTGGTGTGCGAGTTCTCCACCCCCACCAATGGGCTGTTCGCCACCGTCTACAAGGAGTACCTGATGCGGGCGCTGCCGCGGGTCGCGCGGGCGGTGTCCAGCAATCCGGACGCCTACGTCTATCTGGCCGAGTCGATCAGGGCCTGGCCCGACCAGCCCACGCTGGCGCACCGAATTTCAGCGGCCGGGTGGTCGGCGGTGCGCTGGCGCAACCTGACCGGCGGCATCGTGGCGCTGCACGCCGGCTACAAGCCTGCCTAGTGCCGATCGCAAGCGCGGCGCTGGCGCCGGGCGCCGGGGGTCGGCACCATCAGACCTAGTGGGCGGCGCGTTGGATGAAACCGACCTGGTCGGGGCAGTAGTGGTCGATGGCCGCGCCCAGGAACTGGAACGCCTGGCCCTGGCTGGTGCCCAGCGCCAGGTTGTGCTGGATGAAATTCGCCGACTTGTACGGGTCGCCGTCCACGCCCCTGCCGATCCGGTCACACGAGATCTTGCCCAGCCACGCGAGCTGGTCCTGCGGGCCGTACACGCCGAAGTGGTTGACGGTCTGCTTGAACACGTAGTCGTAATCGTCGGCCTGTGCGGGCGCCGCCAATGCGACAGCGGCGCCCGCCATGGCGATCAGAGAACCCAGCCTCAAAGCCTTCATTAGCCGGACTATACACCTGGTTGTTTTATACGCCCAGGTGCGCGGATAGCAGCCAGGCGCCGACCGACTTGAGGCCGTTGGGCTCGTCGCGGACGTCGCCGAACGGCGAGTCGGGAAAGCCGTCCGGCAACTTGGCGTAGATGCGCGACGGCGTGATGTCGTCGACGACCCAGTACTTGGACACCGCCGCGCGCAGTTCGCCCGCGGTGACCGCGTTGATCGGGCCCCCGGGCACCGCGGCCTTGTCGAAGACCAGCGCGTAATAGGACGCGCCGGGCGCCGCGGCGCGCGCGATCGATTGCTGGTAGCCCTCGCGAGCCTCGACCGGAATCGAGTGGAAAAGCGTCGAGTCGACGATGGTGCCGAACCGGCCGTCATAGCCGGTGAACGAGCTGATGTCGGCCACCTCGAAGGTGGCGTTGGTCAGGCCCCGCTTCTGGGCCTCGCGCCGGGCCAGGTCGATCGCGGTGGGGGAGAGGTCCAGCCCCACCGTGGTGACCCCCCGCTCGGCGAGGGTCAGCGAGATCGCGGCTTCGCCACAGCCCACGTCGAGGACGTCGCCGTGGAACTTGCCCTGCTCGATCAGGGCGGCCAGCTCCGGCTGCGGGGCGCCGATGCTCCAGGGCGGGCGCGTGCCCTCACCGAATTGGGCGGATTCACCCCGGTAGGCGGATTCGAATTCGAAATCAGCTGGTTGAGTCATGCTCCTAGGTATATCAACAGGTCTGATATATGTCAACAAGATTGATATGTGGGGCCAGAGGCTGCCGCCTGCCTGCCGAAAGGTGGCTCAGCTGAACGGCGTTCGGCGGTCGATCAGCCGCGAGAAGCGCCCGCCGCCGCGCCAGGCCCGCGCCACCCAGTCGGCGTCGTCGTCGGTGACCAGGTTGGCCATCACCCGCACGGCGATCGTCATCAGCCGCGTCGAGCGCATCGCGACGGGGCCCGTGGCGGGCAGGAACCGCTGGAAGGTCAGCAGCAAGGCGAGCCGGCGCGCGACCGAAAATCCGCGGCTGTAGTGCTCCTGCAGCAGCGATGGCCACACGCGCGACAGGTCGCGGCAGTCCAGCAGTTCGGCGGCCAGCCGCCCCGTCTCCAGGCCGTAGTCGATGCCCTCGCCGTTGAGCGGGTTGACGCAGGCCGCGGCGTCGCCGATCAGCATCCAGTTGGGCCCGGCCACCCCGGAGACCGCGCCGCCCATCGGCAGCAGCGCCGACGCCACCGCCCGCGGCTCGCCGGAAAAGCCCCACTCGTCGCGGCGTAGGTCCGTGTAGTACGAGATCAGCGGTCGCAGCGCCAGGTCCGCCGGCCGCTTCGACGTCGACAACGCCCCGACGCCGATGTTCACCTCGCCGTTGCCCAGCGGGAAGATCCAGCCGTAGCCGGGCAGCACGGCGCCGTCGGGGGAGCGCAGCTCCAGATGCGAGGTCAGCCAGGGGTCGTCGGCCCGGGGGGTGGTCAGATAACCGCGCGCGGCCACGCCGTACACCGTCTCCTGATGCCAGCGCCGGCCCAGCTTGCGGCCCAGCGACGAGCGGGCCCCGTCGGCGACGATCAACCGGCTACACCGCACCTCGGTGCCGTCGGCCAACGTCAGCGATACCACGCGTCGCGACGAGTCATGATGCGCGGCAACGGCTTTGGTTCCGAGCAGCATCCGGGCCCCGGAGTCCTCCGCGCACTTGCGGATGCGGTCGTCCAGCTCCAGGCGGGCCACCGCGCTGCTGGTCGACGGGAAGGACGGGCCCGGCCACTCGATCTCCACCTCGCCGCCGAATCCGCTCATCCGCAGCCCGCGGTGCCGGATGCGCGTGTCGAGCCAGTCGCCCAGGCCCAGGCGTTCGAGCTCGGCGACGGCGCGCGGGGTCAGCCCGTCCCCGCATGGTTTGTCGCGGGGGAACCCGGCGGAGTCGATGACCAGGACGTCGCGACCGGCGCGGGCGGCCCAGGCGGCCGCCGCCGAACCGGCGGGCCCGGCGCCCACGACCACCAGGTCGGCTCCGACATCCACGCCCACCAGTATGTTGGTCGCGTGAGTACTCCGGCGACGGTGGTGGCGGGCATTGACTTCGGGGATGCCGCTTTCGCCGCGACCGTGCGCGAGGGCGTCAGCCGCATCGAGCAGCTGATGGACGACGAGCTGCGCGGCGCCGACGAGGTGATGACCGACTCGCTGACGTACCTATTCAAGGCCGGCGGCAAGCGGTTCCGGCCGTTGTTCACCGTGTTGTCCGCGCAGCTCGGGCCCAACCCGGACGCGGGGGAGGTGACGATCGCCGGCGCCGTCATCGAGCTGGTGCACCTGGCCACGCTCTATCACGACGACGTGATGGACGAGGCGGAGGTCCGCCGCGGCACGCCCACGGCCAACGTGCGCTGGGGCAACAACGTCGCGATCCTCGCCGGTGACTACCTGTTCGCGACGGCATCTCGGCTGGTGTCGCGGCTCGGGCCCGAGGCGGTGCGGCTCATCGCCGAGACGTTCGCGCAGCTGGTGACCGGCCAGATGCGCGAGGGCCGGGGCGCCGCCGAAGGGGCGGATCCGGTCGAGCACTACCTGAAGGTGGTGTACGAGAAGACGGCATGCCTGATCTCCGCGGCGGGCCGGTTCGGCGCGATGTTCTCGGGCGCCGACGGCGACCAGGTGGAGCGGCTGAGCCGGGTGGGCGGCATCGTGGGCACCGCTTTCCAGATTTCCGACGACATCATCGACATCGACAGCGACTCGCACGAGTCCGGCAAGCTGCCCGGGACGGACGTCCGCGAAGGGGTGCACACCCTGCCGATGGTGTACGCGCTGCGCGAGCCGGGGCCCGAGGCCGCGCGGCTGCGCGAGCTGCTGTCCGGGCCCGTCACCGATGACGAGGCGGTGGCCGAGGCTTTGACGCTGTTGCGTGCGTCACCCGGGATGACCAAGGCCAAGCAATTCCTGGCGCAGTATGCGGCCGACGCGCGCCAGGAGCTGGCCCTTTTGCCCGAGGTTCCGGGCCGGCGCGCGATGGAGACGCTGATCGACTACACGGTGAGCCGGCACGGTTAACGGCCTAACGGAACCTCCGGCGCCGTTTCAGGCGTTCAATGAGCGGTAGGTAACGCTCCAAGGAGGACACTGATGACCTGGCATCCGCATGCCAACTGGCTGAAGACCTTCGCCCTGTTGGTCGGTATGTCCGCGTTGATCGTGTTTGTCGGCTCGCTGTTCGGCAGGACGGCGATGTGGCTGGCGGTGCTGTTCGCCATCGGCATGAACGCCTACACGTACTTCAACAGCGACAAGCTGGCGCTGCGGGCGATGCACGCGCAGCCGGTCTCCGAGCTGCAGGCTCCGGTGATGTATCGGATCGTGCGCGAGCTGGCCACCTCGGCGCACCAGCCGATGCCCCGGCTGTACATCAGCGACACGAACGCGCCCAACGCGTTCGCCACCGGGCGCAACCCGCGCAATGCGGCGGTGTGCTGCACCACCGGCATTTTGGGGCTCCTCACCGAGCGCGAGCTGCGCGCAGTGCTGGGCCATGAGCTTTCGCACGTCTACAACCGCGACATCCTGATCTCCTGCATCGCCGGGGCGATGGCGTCGGTGATCACCGCGCTGTCCTACATGGCGATGTTCTTCGGCGGCGGAAACCGAGAGGGTGGCAACCCCTTTGCGATGCTCCTGGTTTCGTTGCTGGGGCCGATCGCCGCGACGGTGGTCCGGCTGGCCGTGTCCCGGTCCCGCGAGTACCAGGCGGACGAGTCGGGCGCCGTGCTGACCGGCGACCCGCTGGCCCTGGCGTCGGCGCTGCGCAAGATCTCCGGCGGCGTTCAGATCGCGCCGCTGCCGCCGGAGCCGCAGCTGGCCAGCCAGGCGCACCTGATGATCGCCAACCCGTTCCGCGCGGGCGAGCGGATCGGATCCCTGTTCTCGACGCACCCGCCGATCGAGGACCGCATCCGCCGGCTGGAGGAGATGGCGCGGGGATGAACCAGGCCCAACTGGCCGAAGCGCTCGGCATCAGCCGGGAAGTGGTTGCGGAGCGTGTGGCTCAGGTCTGCGGCAAGCGGCCGCACATCAGGATCGACGTCGACTGATAGCCTGCTGACCCGCCAAGTTGGTAGCGCATGCGCTACCGAATTCGGGGTGCGTCATTTGGTCTGGAGAGCCGGCTCTCCTGGGGGATGGCGACTCGCGAATTCGATAGCGCATGCGGTATCAAATCCCGCGTGGGCCACTACACCTTTCGCGCTGAATGGTCGCGCCATGACAACGAGTACGTCGGTGTGTGCGTCGAACTGCCTTACTTGAGGCGCGAGGCGCCGACCGCCCCTCAGGCGATCGCCGCAATCGAGGAGGCGCTCGACGAACACCTGAAAAGCCTGCGCGCATGCGGAGACCCCATCCCGACACCGCTTTCCGAACGCAACTACAGCGGGACGTTCAGCGTCAGAACGTCCCCGGAGCTGCACGCCCGCCTCGCTCTGGAGGCCATCGAGCAAGGGGTTTCGATGAACCAGTGGATCGTTCAGAAGCTCAGCGGGCGCACGCCGAGCAGCACCTTCGGGCTCCGGCTTCGATTAAGCCGCGCGTCGATCATCGATGCCGCCGCGCGTCCTCCCCGCGAAGTGCCCCGTCTCGAGCATGCCCCGGATCACGACCGTGCCGCCGGTGGCCTCGAACTGGCGCTGCCAGTCATCGATCGCCTGATGCGCGGCGTGGTCGAGGTAGTTGACCGAAAGATCAACGGTCACAACGGCGCCGGCAGGGATGGACGCCAGCACGCGCGTCAGCCGCGGCAGGGCAAGAAAGGTACACGCCGGCCCCTCGATCAACACCCGCCAGTCCTGCCCGACCGTCTCGGCCTCCACTCTGGCCCAGATCACCCGCCATCCGGTCAACGCGATGGCGAGGGCGAGTCCGATCAGCACGCCGTGCAGCAGGTTGAGGAAAACCACGCTGACGGCGGTCACCACGTATACGGCGAGATCCCCGTGCTTCGTTGCGGTTTCGATGTGCGCCGGCTTCAGCAGCTGAATGCCGATGACGATCAGCAGCCCGGCCAGCGCCGCGGTCGGGATCTCTTCGACCAGCTCCGCGAAGGGCACGGTGAACAGCAGGATCCAGAAACCGTGCATGATCGACGAGGCGCGCGACCTGGCGCCCGCGTTGACATTGGTTGAGCTGCGGACGATTACACCGGTGATCGGCAGCCCGCCGATGCTCCCCGACACGATGTTCGCGGTGCCCTGCCCGATCAACTCACGGTTGAAATCAGTGCGCGGGCCGTTGTGCATCCTGTCGACCGACACCGCCGACAGCAGGCTTTCGACGCTGGCGATGAGGGTGACGGTGATTACGCCGATCGCCACCGCGCCCCAGTTGCCGTGCGGCAGATCGGGCAGACGTAGCGCGCTCAGCGGCGACGAATCGATCTCGATCCGGCGCACGTGGAACGGGAAGACCAACGAGATGATCGTCACCGCCACGATGGCGACCAGCGGGCCAGGGACGAAGCGCAACCGGGCCGGAACCCAGCGCCAGGCGACCAGGATGGCGATCACCAGCACGCCCAGCAGCACCCCGGGCCGATGCGAGTCGATGATCTGACCCGGCAGGCCGATGAGGTTATGCCAGGCCGAGCTCTTGGATTTCCCGCCCAGCAACACGTGCGCCTGTTGCAACGCGATCGTGATCCCGATGCCGGCCAGCATGGCATGCACGACGACCGGTGAGATCGCCAGGGCTGCGCGCGCAATACGGCTCAGTCCCAACAGAACTTGCAGCACGCCCGCCGCTGCGGTGATCAAACACGTTATCCCCCAACCAAAGTCGGAGATCAGATCGGCGACCACGACGGTCAGCCCGGCCGCCGGACCGCTGACCTGCAACGGTGATCCGCCGATGGCTCCGGCGATGATGCCGCCGACAATCGCGGCGATCAGGCCGGCGAGCACCGGGGCGTTCGAGGCGATCGCGATTCCCAGCGACAACGGCAATGCGACCAGGAAAACCACGAGTGAAGACGGCAGGTCGTGCCGGACAATGGATCTTATCCAGTCGCGCTGTGATCCCTTGTGGGCCTGGTTAATTGTTTGATCGCCGAGCTGTTCGATGTTTTGCATCGGTCGCTTCCGTCGTTAAGTGTGAGGGGGGCTGCGCTACGTCGGCGTAGCTCATTGGCGCACAATCAATTACGACTGCACCAATCGGCAGGCAACAGCCTGGCTACCTCGTTCGACGGTATGGGGCCGACAAACCGCAGGTCAAGCGAACGGGCCTGCCCCATATCGAATGCAAATATTTTCGTTACGAGTTGTTTGGTTGACTCAGAACCCCGAGCCGTGCACCTCGTGCCCGGGAACCTCGACCATCAGGCCGCGGTAAGCCTCCTCGACGCTCGAGCCGTGATTGATCACCGCGTCGACCTCGCGGGCAATGGGCATGTTCAGGCCAAATTCATTGGCGAACTCCATGATCACGCTGGCGGCCTTGACGCCCTCGGCGACCTGGTTCATCGAGGAGATGATCTCGTCGATCGGCTTGCCGGCACCCAGTTGTTCGCCGACGTGGCGGTTGCGGCTGCGCTGGCTGGTGCACGTCACAATCAGGTCACCGAGGCCGGCCAGTCCGGGGAAGGTGTCCGGATCACCGCCCATCGCTACGCCGAGCTTCGTCATCTCCCGCAACGCGCGCGCGATCACCAGCGCGCGGGTGTTTTCGCCGATGCCCAGCGAGTAGCCCATCCCGACCGAAATGGCGTAGACGTTCTTCAGCGCACCGGCCATCTCGACGCCGACCACGTCGTCGGTGGTGTACACGCGGAAGCGCCGGGTCCGGAACAACCCGGACAGCCGGGTCGCCAGGTGTTGGTCGGGCATCGCCAGCACGGCGGCGGCGGCGTACCCCTCGCCCACCTCGCGCGCGATGTTCGGGCCGGCCAGGATGCCGGCCGGGTGACCCGGCAGCACCTCCTCGATGATCTGCGACATCCGCATGTTGGTGCCCTGTTCGAGGCCCTTGACCAGCGACACCACCGGAACCCACGGCCGCAGCTCCCTGGCCAGCTCGGTCAGCACGCCCCGGAAGCCATGCGAGGGCACCCCCATCACCACGACGTCGGCGCAGCTGGCCGCCTCCGCGAAGTCGGTGGTGGCGCGAAGGGTGTCGCTCAGGATGACGTCGTTGCCGAGATAGCGGCTGTTGCGGTGGTCCTCGTTGATGTCCTTGGCGGTCGCTTCGGAGCGCACCCACTGCAACGTCGGCCCGCGCCGCGCGCAGATGGACGCCACGGTGGTTCCCCAGGAACCTCCGCCGAGGACAACGACCCGGGGTTCGCGCTTGTCAGCTGCCATGGCGACCAGCGTATTGCCGACATCGGAGATTTAGAAGCAGTTCACCTCAGTCCAACCCAACGGCCCCAGCGCAGGTGACTTCGGTCCCTACCTCGACGGCCCGATCTGCCGGATCGTCAAAGTACAGGTCCGCCACGAGGGAGGTTTCATGCCCGGACACGACCGACGGGGCCGCGTATTCGCGTCGCTGGCCGCGGCCGCTATCGCGGTTTCGGTTGGTTCGCCGGGCGTTGCGGCCGCCGACGGCGGTCGTCCACAGGCCAACCCGGAGGAACGGGCGGCGGCGATGATACGGCCGGCCGTCATGTATCTCGCCGGCCAGAGCTACGGCGCGGTCCGGCTGCCCGACGGCCAGATCCTGTCGCAATTCGGCCCGGGCACCACCGTGCCGTTCATCGCGGCCTGGGCCTGCACCGCGTTCGTCATCAATCCCGACGGGTGGGTGGCCACGGCGGGCCACTGCGTCGATCCCGACAGCGCCAAGTTACTGATCCTCAAACGGGCGGCCAAGGAATACATCGCCCAGTTTCCCGACGCGCCCGAAGCGCGGAATCCGGCCTCTGCGCTGGAGTGGCTGCAAAAGAACGCGAAGGTCGAGGGCAACACCGCCGACCGGGGCCCCGAAGTCAGCCTCGCGCTGACGTACGGCACCGGCACCACGGTCGCGGGCAAGGCCGCGGCCAACGTCGTGGATTTCCGGCCGCTCGGTAAGGGCGACGTCGCGCTGCTCAAGGTGGACAAGCACAACCTGCCGTCGTCGGAGCTGGCCACCGATGCCGACGTCAGCATCGGCACCGCGGTTCTTGCGGTCGGCTTCGCGCAGAGCACCGAGAACGTCACCGGACCGTCGCTGGACCCGACGAACAAGAGCGGCACGGTCAGCAAGAAGTCGACCATGGGGTCCGCCGCGGAGTACGAGATCGACGCCCCGGTCTCCGAGGGCATGAGCGGCGGCCCCACCGTCGCGCTCAACGGCAAGGTGATCGGGGTGAACAGCTTCGCCCCGATCGGCGAACCGCAACCGTTCAATTTCGTCGCGCCCGCCGACGGCCTGGCCGCGATCCTGGCGAGCAAGGGCGTCAAGGCGACGCTGGGACCCGCCGACGCGTATTACCGCAAGGGGCTCAAGCATTACTACGCCGGCCAATACACCGAGGCGATCGACGATTTCGACCAGGCCCTGTCGATGTCCCCCGACTATCCCGGCCTCGCCGAGCTCAGGACGAGCGCGGCCAACCTGCGGCAGCAGCACGGCGATTCCTCGGTGCTCAGTGGTTCAAACCTGGTGTGGTACATCGCGGGTGGCGTCGCCCTGGTGCTCGCGGCCGCCGCCGGTCTGGCCTTCATGGTGGTGCGAAACCGTTGGCACCTCGACACCTCGGCGAAAGCGCCCGGGTTGCGGCTGGTTTCGGGCAAGCGTCCCGGCACCGGAAAACGGGTTTCTGCACGGGCGGGCATCAAACTCGGTGCTGCCCGGCTCATCGGCGCGGCGCCGACACACGAGCCGGCGGCACCCCATTTCTGTTCGGGTTGCGGAGCCGAACACCACCCCGCCGAAAAGTTCTGTCCGAACTGCGGCAACGAAATACTTGGCGACGAATCCGCTCAGGGAGCCAGCCGCTAACCCGCCAGCTGTGCGCGGTCGGCCGCCCGGCCGAACACCATCGCCTCCTCGATCCGGTCGAACCGGTAATCGATGGCATCGGCGAGATAGTTCTGCCGCACATTCCACGGCCGCTTGGTTCCCGACTTGGGCAGCGCGTGAACCGACCGCTTGACGTAATTGGCCTGAATGTCCCAGGACGGCTTGACGTCCATCGGCTCGTTGCCCAGGTGCGGATAGGCGTGCGTGTAGCCGTGGGAGGCCATGTGCGCCAGCAGCTTTGCCGTCGCCCGCGCGGTGATGTCGGCCCGCAGCGTCCACGAGGCGTTCGTGTAACCCACGCACCAGAACAGGTTGGGCACGTCCTCGAGCATGTGGGCCTTGTAGACGAAGCGGTCGCGGTGATCGATCGCGACGCCGTCCAGGCTGATCGTGGCCCCGCCCAGCGCCTGCAGCTGCAGGCCGGTCGCGGTGACGATGATGTCGGCGTCGAGGTGGCTGCCGGATTCGAGCACGATGCCGGTGGCGTCGAAGCCCTCAATCGCGTCGGTGACCACCTCGGCGCGGCCGCCCTTGACGGCGTTGTAGAGGTCGGCGTCGGGGATCAGGCACATCCGCTGGTCCCACGGGTTGTACCGCGGCTTGAAGTGGACGTCGACGTCGTAGCCGGCGGGCAGGTTCTTGATCGCGACCTGGCGTAGCAGCCGCTTCACCAGACCCGGCGCCTTGCGCGACAGGGCGAAGAACGCCGCCTCCGTCAGCGCGCTGTACATCCGGATCACCAGATGGGCGGCGTTGCGGGGCAATAGCATCCGGGCCACGGCGGCGACCTTGCCATACTTGGACGCCGAGATCAGATACGTCGGTGAGCGCTGCAGCATGGTCACTTTCCGGGCGCGTTCCGCCAGCGACGGGATCAGCGTGACGGCGGTGGCGCCGCTGCCGATCACGACGATCTTCTTGCCGGTGTAGTCCAGATCCTCGGGCCAGTGCTGGGGGTGCGCGACGGTGCCCGCGAACCGATCGATGCCGGGGAAATCGGGGGTGTAGCCCTCGTCGTAATTGTAGTAGCCGCTGCCGAAGAACAGGAACCGCGCGCGGTATCGCTTCTCGCTGCCGTCCTGCACGACGGTGACCGTCCAGGTGTCGGTGGACGAATCCCAATCCGCCGACCGCACATGGCTGTTGAACCGGATGTGGCGGTCGATGCCGTACTTGCGCGCGGTGGCGGCCAGGTACTCGCGGATGTGCACGCCGTCGGCCACGCCTTCCTTCCGGGTCCACGGCTCGAACGGAAATGACAGCGTGAAGATGCTGCTGTCGGAGCGAACGCCGGGGTAGCGGAACAGGTCCCAGGTGCCGCCGATCTGCGCGCGCCGCTCCAGGATGGTGTAGCTCAGACCGGGGTTGCGCTCGGCGATCCGATAGGCCGCGTCGATGCCGGAGATGCCCGCGCCGACGATGATGACGTCGAAGCGGTCGTCCTGCTGCGGAGTCACGGTCATCGAAGAACCTCGCTTCCCGCTACCGATAGTTGACGAACTGCAGCGCCACGTCCAGGTCGGCCTGCTTCAGCATCGCGATGACGGCCTGCAGGTCGTCCCGCTTCTTGCTGGTGACGCGGACCTCGTCGCCCTGGATCTGAGTCTTGACGTTCTTGGGCCCCTCGTCGCGGATGAGCTTGGTGATCTTCTTGGCGTTCTCGCTGCTGATGCCCTGCTTGAGGGTGCCGCTGACCTTGTAGGTCTTGCCGGAGGCCTGCGGCTCGCCCGCGTCGAAGGCCTTCATCGAGATGTCGCGGCGGATCAGCTTCTCCTTGAACACATCGACCGCGGCCCTCACCCGCTCCTCGGTGGACGACGTGAGCTCGATGACCTCGTCACCCTTCCACTCGATCTTGGTGTCGGTGCCGCGGAAATCGAATCGCGTGGCCAGCTCCTTGGCCGCCTGGTTGAGCGCGTTGTCGACCTCCTGGCGGTCCACCTTGCTGACGATGTCGAACGATGAGTCAGCCATCCGATCGTTCCCTTCCTCGGGTGCTAGCCGTTTGTGCCTTGTCTACCCGTTCGTTGTAACCTGTCTGGCGGCAGGTTGCCCGAGCGGCCAATGGGAGCGGACTGTAAATCCGTCGGCTTACGCCTACACAGGTTCGAATCCTGTACCTGCCACCATGGATCAGCCCCCATTCTGGCGTTCCGCGCCGTGAAATGGGTCACCATCGCCCCAAATCGGGCAGCTCTCGCGCCGCGCCGGCGTTTAGCCAGGCAATAACCCCTACTCCCTCGGGAGGCAGACATGCGGCACACCACGATCGGCGCACACCGCGACACCCACGACGCGGAGGCCATCGCGTTCTGGGTCTTCGGCGGCATCATCATGTTGATCGCCTTCGGGGAGGCTCTGGCGGTATTGGCCGCCGTCGTCGCAATCGTGGCCGCGGCCTCCTGGATCTACCGCACGGTCGAGCGCCGCTTCGAGCGAAACGACGAGCGCAACGCCATCGCGGCGGCTCCGGTGACCCCGTTGCGCCTGACCGGTCACGGCGACGCGGGGTGGGCTTCGGCGGACCCGCGCTGGCACGGCCCCCGCGCCGCGTAAGCGGTTTCCCAAAAAATCTGGCCCTGCCAAAAAAGCCTCGAAAATCCGATTATTCAGCTTTCGATAATCTGCTTTTTCCCCGCGCTATCTATTCTTCCTGGTTCATCGTGAACGCCAAGAAGAAAGGAAGCGCATCAAATGCCCTCACCTCGTTGGCTGGCCATGCTGACCATCCCCGTCATGGCCGGCGCTGCCTTGATTTCTAGCGCTGCGATTGCGACCGCCGATCCCGCGGACGACGCATACCTCGCCCAACTGCGCGCCGCCGGATTCAGCTGGCCGCCGAATCACGACGAGGCCCTCACCGCGGTCGGTCGGCTCGTCTGCGACGACCTCGCCTGGGGCTGGACTTATGACGCGCTCGCCCAGAACATCCACGCCACCCTCGACCCGAGAAACGTGACCTTCGGGGAGATCGGAAATATGGTGCGGATCGCGCATGCGACGTACTGCCCCACTCAGGCTTGCTGGAACACGCACTGCTGAGGGCTCGTTCAGAACCGTTCAGGGCGACGGCGTCTCACGCACCTGCCGCAGAATTTCCCCCGTCGCCTCCGCGCCGGCGCTGGAATAAAGCGACCTCCGGGCCACGGAGGGCGACGCGCCGAATTCCACGCGTTCCATGGCGTTGCTGAATGGCGAAGCCAGGGATTGCTGGGCGGCCGCCTCCGTCACATACGGCGCGGCTCTGCGGGCGGCTGATGAGGCGGCCGCAGCCGCCGCCGGGTCGGCTCGCCGGCGGGGGCCGTTGAACTGATACCCGAAGTCGTACTCGGGCGGACTGAGCACCTGCGCATGTTCCGATGCACTGACAAACGGGCCGACCGGCCCGGAAACGGGGCCGGAGATCTGGGTCACGGTGTAGCTGCCGGGCGGTAATAACTCCACCGGCGGCCACGTCACGGTCGATCCCTTGCGGGCCCCGCTGGTCGACATGGTGCCGCCCCCGCCGTCACCGGGAGGGGTGGGCCCAACCGGTGGCCTCGGGGGACGGCTTTTCCCGTCGCCGCCAGTCGGGGGCCCGCCCGCGGAGGTGTCGGCGGGCTGCGCCGTCGGCTGCTGCTCAGGAGGCGCCTGCGCCGATCCCGGTGTTGCACCCGTCGTCTGCTCGAGGTACTGGCGCCACGCCTGAAGGTAGGCGAACAGTTGCTGCGTGTAGTCGGCCGGCGCCGGTGGCGCCGGAGCCACCTGAGCGGTGGGCGGCATCGGCGGCATGAACGGCGCCGAGGGCGGCATAAACGGCATTCCGGGCGGCGCGCTGGGCATCGCGCTGGGCATCGCGTACGGGGCATTCATGAACGATGATGCGGCCGCGATTGCCGTCCACTGTTCCAGAAGTTGTCGCCAACCCTGAAGATAGGCGAGCATCTGCTGGCTGTAATCGGTTGTTGGCATGAACATTATTTACCTCCAGCGAGCGGGGGGACGGGGGACGAGGGGACGGTGAACTGAGACGTCGTAGGTATGTCCAACGGGTGCGGCAGCGACCGCTCGCAGAACCTTGAGTCCAGCGTGCGCAGGGCACGGGTGTCGGCCGGCTCGCGGTTCTCGATGTCGAAGACGTAGCAGTAGTCACCGGCCGGTGTGGGCAACCTGATGGGACTCGAAAGGCCCTGGTCGAGGAAGCCGTAAGGAAACTCCCAGGCGAGCGTCGTGTGCTTGCGGCGATCCATACCGCCGGAGTTGACCCAGATGTAGTGATCGAGAATCGCGTTGACGGCATGGCGCCCCGACTCGCAGGCAGCCTCCATCGACGTCATCCGGGTGAACGTCTTGTTCCAGGTCCCCGCGAAAACCACCGAATTGTTGTGCACCTGATAGCCGCCGTGGCGCGCCTGCCAAACGTTCCGCTGCTCGAGATCTTCAAGCCACAACTCTTCGCGGGGTGCGCTGCTCCACGACGATCCGTGCGGATTCCATGGGTCGCTGCTGGGCCGGTTGCTCCAGTCCCCGACGATGGGAACCAGGTACGGTGTCTCGTTGCGAACCACGCGGCCCCGGCCCTGACCGGGTCCGTGAGCCATGACCAGGCCGCGATCGAGCGCGTACCACGCGGGCCACGGCATGCTTTCCTCCGCTAGCGATTTGACGTTGCTCGTCAGCGCGGAAACGATCTGGCGCCACACCTCCGCGGCGATCTCGTCGGGGGTGCAATCGCGGGCCGCCTTGCCGAGTTGACGGGACGGGGCATTGAAATTTCCTATGTCGACCGAGAGCACCGAGACGTGGCCGTCGCGGTCCAGAATCGGTTGCCTCTCCCACAAGCCGTGCTGGTTGATCGACGACAGGGCCCAATCCGTGCCGGCGTACAACATGTGCCCTCGAAGCAGCTGGAATTCCGTGTCGAAGTAGTACTGGATGCCGCACAGCGTTTGGAACCGATCCCAGGGCACCCGTCCCATCTCGTCGAGCGCGTAGGGATTCCGCCGGTGTTGCGGGCGCGTCGCCCGGGGCTGCAAGGGGCCGTCGGG
>NZ_LZIC01000052.1 GCF_001667185.1 Mycobacterium sp. 852002-50816_SCH5313054-b
GTCGACCTGGTGCAGCCCGGCGGCCTCCTCGAGGCGCATCACCTTCTCCACCCGTTCCGTCGGCTTTCCGGCGATCTCCGCAGACCGGGCCCAGACCCGGATGGACCCGCCATGGGTGGGCAGGAGCTCGACGTCGACCACGGCCAGCCCGGCGGTGGCCAGCGCGCAGATCGCCGAAAACAGCGTGTAGTACTGGAAGTGCTCGTGGTAGATCGTGTCGAACTGCCCGAGCCGCACCAGGTTCAGCGCGTGGTGCACCTCGATGCTCAGCCAGCCGTCGTCGTCCATCAGCGTCCGCAGGGACCGGGTGAAGCCGCGCAGGTCGGGGATGTGCGCGTAGACGTTGTTCGCCACAACGAGGTCGGCCGGACCGTGTTCGTTGCGGACCTTCGCCGCGATCTCCTCGTCCAGAAACGCCGTCACCGTGGGGACGTTGCGCTCGCGGGCGGCCGCGCCGACGTTCGCCGACGGCTCGATGCCCAGGCACGGCACGCCCGCCGCGACGACGTGCTGCAGCAGATAGCCGTCATTGCTGGCGACCTCGACCACGCGCGAGTCGGGTCCGAGCCCGAGCCGCCCCATGGCCGCGTCGACGAAGTCCTTGGCGTGCTGCACCCAGCTGTCCGAATACGAAGCGAAGTAGGCGTATTCGGTGAACGTGTCCTCGGGCGTGATCAGCGCCGGTATCTGCAGCAGTAGGCAGTCCGCGCACAGCCGCAGGTGCAGCGGGAAGGTCGGCTCCGGCAGATCGATCTCGTCGGCCGCCAAAAACTTCTCACACGGGGGAGTGGCGCCGAGATCCAGGATGCTGACCAGGCGGTCCGAATCACACAACCGACAAAGCATCTGACTCCCGATCCTCCCTGAGGGTGCTGCCGGCGACGGCCGACAAGTCCGCGAGATGCCGCGCCCGCCGCCGCGTGCCGTCGTAAATCAATTGGCCGAGCCCATTTTGGTACAGCCACAGGCTGTTCTGCTGGCCGGCGAAGGACTCCTCTCCGGCCATCACGCCCCACGGCCGGAACCCGCTGCCCAGCCCGGCCCCGAACACGCCCGGGATCGGTGTCCCGTCCTCGGCCAGCAGCCGCGCGTCCGGCGCGACCGCCGGGCCGCATCGAGCCAGCGGCACCCGGGCGCCGTGCGCGTCGTAGACGGGAATCGTGGCAAGGCGATAACCCAGCGCGGGAACGATGAGATCGCACTCCGTGAGAAGCCGCAGCAGGTCCGCGCGCGGCAGGCCGCCGATCGGTAAGGCGACGACGCGGTCGTCCCGCTCCGTGCCGGGCTTGCGATGCAGGCGCCGCCACACCTCCCGGCCATCGCCCTGCAGCCCGCCCAGCCGATGCACGCGGCCGGTGGCCGCGCACACGTCGGATTCGGAGAACTCGTAATAGTCGACGTGTGCGGCGGCGCGCGACGGGTACGTGGGCCGTGGTTCGCTGCGATGCAGGATCTGCACGCCGTGCTGGCCGAAGCTGTGGGCCGAAACACGTTCCAGCAGAAGCCACGCCGCCGCAAACGCACTGTGCGCGCCGCCCAGTACGACCACACGAGGGCTGCCGGGCGCGCGGGCCAGCCGGCGCGCCACCTCCTGGGCGCCGCCACGGCTGAGTAACCGGTGGCTGGAAACGATTTTGTCCCGCCAGTGCCCCAGGTGAACGCCGGGTGCCACCTGGATCTCTGACCACGACGCGTTCGGGCGCCCGCCGAGCGCCACGACCGCACTGGCGGCGCGGACCACCACGCGCCGCCCGTCCGTCGCGGTGGTGACGACCGCGACCGAGCCGTCATCCTGCAGGCGTATCGCCTGGGCGCGGGTCCCGGTGAAGGCGCGGCTGTTGGGGTGCCGGCCGAACTCGGCCACGATGGCGGCCCCCAGGCGGCGCCCGAAACGGCCGACCAATTCGAGGGTCGGGTGCGCGGCGCGGAAGCTTTCCAGTTCTGCCGCAACGGGATCGGTCCTCAGGTCGGTGAGAAAGGGCGCGCAGTCCGGGCCGTCCAGGCATTCCACGAAGGAGGTGCCGCGCGAGTCGGCGTTGAGCGGGTATTCGCCGAGCGATCCGCCCAGCTCCTCCGCCTGCTCGACCAGCGCCACGCCGCTGTCCAGCCACGCGCCCAAACGGCCGTGCCGCGCCGCCCAGACAAGCGGCCCGGTCCCGGCCGGTCCGCCGCCCAGGATCACCGTCTCGTACAACGGCGTTCGTTCGGGGTCGGCCGTCCGCCCGCGTCCCCGTCCGCGCAGGGGAGATTTCCACGTCGCTCGCAAACCGCTCACAGCACGGCCTCGATCGCCTGCAGGTAATCATCGGTCATCGCCTCGACCGTGTAGCGCCGGCGCATGCGCTCGTGGCCGCGCCGCCCCACCGAAGGCAGCGCCGCGGGGTCGGCGAGGATCTCCGCGAGGCGCTCGTGCCATGCCGGCACGGACGCGGGCTCGACGACATAGCCCGCGTTCCCGAAGTCCAGCATCTCCGGGACCGCGCAAATCGCCGACGCCGCAACCGGTACCGCCCGGGCCATCGCCTCGAGGATCGCCACCGGGAACGCCTCGGAGCGGCTGGGCACGCACAGCAGATCGGCCTCGGCCAGCGCCGGCCCCGGTCCGGCCGACCAGCCGCGCCAGTGCACCCGGTCGCGCAACGCGGCGGGGGTGCGTGCCTGCAGCCTCTCGCGGTCGGGGCCGTCACCGAAGATGGACAGCTGCCATGGCATGTCGGTGAGGCCGCCGAGCGCCTCGATCAGTAGGTGCGGGTTCTTGTGTTCGACGATGCGCGAGAGCATCACCAGGTTCACCGGCTCACCCGCGGCGCGGATCCGGGGTGCCGGCTCATCCGCCACGGCGACACCGTTGGGCGCGATGAATCGGCGCCCGCCGAGTCGATGATGCTCGGTCAGCATGTCCCAATGGCGCCGGGCCAGAACGACGAACGCGTCGCAGCGGCGCATCGCGGCGGCCAGCGGCCGCGAGTAGATGGGACGGTCGGGTTCCGGCGGAACGTGCGGCGCGACCAGCCAGCGGCGGTCGGCGCCCGCGGCCCGCCACAAGGTCGCGAACCCCGTCTCGGTGTTGGTGTCGCCGCTGATCAGCACCGCAGGTCCGGCGGGAAGGTCGACGGCCGGCGCCCACCAGGGCTGGCGTACCACCCGGACGCTGTGCGGAATCTCCCGGATCAGCGGTCCGAACCGTTGCATGCAGACAATGGTGACGGGGTAGCCGCGCCGATCCAACTCGGTGGCCAGCAAAGCTTTTTGGCGCTCGGCCCCGCCGTAGACCAGGCGGTTGGTGGTGATCACGATCGCCGGCTTTGCGGTTCGGCGGGCGACGGTCAGCGCCCGCCGGCGGGCCTCGCGCTTCGACCGCTGCATCCGCTCCAGCACCGTGGTGCCGGCCAGATAGGCATCCGCGTGGTGCACGCCGTCCTGATGTTCGAGCAGCAGCGCGATGTTGGCGCGCAGCAGGTCCCGATTGCGGCGGCGTTCGGGGGTCGAGACCTCGGCGCCGTGCGCGGCGTCGGGCTCCTCCGATTGGCCCGCGGCCGCCGGATTGCCGTGCTCGATGTCGGTTTCGTTGGCCAGCAGGATGCGCCAGCTGGCCCCGGTGGCCCGGGCCTGCCAATCGGTTTCTTCCCCGTAGAGGAAGAACTCCTCGTCGAAGCCGCCGATCTCGTTCCAGGCCGCACGATTGATCGCCAGGCAGGCGCCGCCCACGTAACCGTCGATACCGTGCGATTCGTCGGGCTGACGCGCGTACAGGTGTGAAATCGGCGTGCCGCGCAGGCGATCCGAGTAGCCGGCGGCGGCGACCAGCGCCCGGCTCAGGGTGCGGCGCCGCGTCGCGATGTCCCACTGCGCCGGCCCGGGCGCCCCGTCGTCGTGCACCATGGGCGATACCGCGGCGACCTTCGTCTGGAGCAGCAATTCCCGAGTGCGCGCGAGCCGCCCCTGCAACCGGGCGTCGGCGTTGAGCAGCAGCAGATCTGCATCTGGGGGGGTGTGCTCCACCAGGGCGTTGAACGCCGCGGCGAAGCCGAGGTTGACCGGACCCAGCACCCAGCGCACCTCGGGGTGGCGGGCGGCCAGTTCGTCGCGACCGGGATACCCGTCGCCGCTGTTCTCATAGACGTACACCGGCAGTTCGGGCAGGTGCTCGGCGACGCTGGCCAGGCACTGCTCGACCAGGTCGTGGCTTTTGTAGGTCACGATCATCACCACCATGGGCCGACCGGACCTGATGAGCGTGCCGACCGGGCGTTTCAGGTACGCCCGGTCCAATTCGCGCGTCATGCCACCACCCCCGTTTGGCGCAGTGCGGTCAATTGAGTGCGCAACGAAGACCAGGTGAACGGACCGACCGTCACGCTGGCGACCAAGTACACGGCAGCGGCGGCGGTCACGACCAGCGCCACATGGTGGCCCGCCAGGAGCAGCGCCACCGCGACACAGGCCCCCGTGGGCACCAGCAGCCGAAGCAGGAACGCCACCGGCGTGCGGTAGTCGCACGCGCGGCGCAGCCACCAGCTGGCAATCACCATGCCGAACAACTCGGTGCCCACCAACGCCAGACCGGCGCCCACCGCGCCGAACGGCTTGTCCAGCACCACGTTCAGCGCGATGTTGAACGCCAATGTGGCAATGGACAGCCGGAACAGGAACTTCTGCTGGTGGCAGGCGAACAGGCCCTGGCCGAGGGTGCCGGTGACGAAACGCAGTGCCACGGCGACGAAGAGCATCGCGAGTGTGGGTGCGCCGCGCTCCACGAACTCGCGATCGCCGAACAACTCGATCAGGGGGCGCGCCAGCAACGCCCCGACGACGGCGACCGGGACACCCACGAAATACATCAGCTCGACGCAACGCCGCAAGAAGCCGGCGAACGCTTCGACGTTGCGCGAGAACAGCTCCGTGGCGGTCGACAGCGTCGCCTTGAGGAAGAACATCGAGACCACCAGGGTGTTGAACGCGACCGTGTAGGCCAGCCCGTAGACCCCGACCTCGGAATGCGTGCTGACCTTCGACAGGATGACGCCGTCGGTGCGCCAGTACAGGACGCCGACCACGGCCACGCCGATCGGAAAGATGCTCTCCCGCAACAGGTCCGCGACCTCACGCGGCGCGAAGATCGGCCGCAGCGAGATGTGCCGTGCCGCCGCGCTGCCCTGGATCAGCAGCTGCAGCGCCGGCGGTATGAGCTGTGCGACCGCGAACCAGACGACGTCGGCGCGAACGGCCACCAGGTAGCTGACCATGCCGAGCGTGCCCAGCCGGCCCAGCACGTCGGAGATCGCCACGGCCGAGAAGCGGACGGTGGACAAGAACACCGGCTCGAACCGCGTCGTCATGGTCAGCATCAGCAGCTGGCCCGACAACACCACCAGCATGACGCGGACGTCGGCGTCGCCATAGAGCAGCAGACCCGTGCCGGCCGCCGCCGCCGCGACCGGGAGGCAGTACACCAGCGACAGGCCGCTGTTGACGCGGACCAGCCGTTCCAGGTCGCCGGTGCCGGAGGTGACCCGGCGCACGATCACGGTGCCGATGCCGAGATCGGCCAGGCTGGCCCACATTCCGACGAAGGCGACCGCGATGGTGAGCTGGCCGTAGCGCCCCGGTCCGAGGTAGCGGGCGGTCATCGCGACCGAGACCACCGAGGCGAGCATCCCCAGCGCCCGGCAGATCAGTTGGACGGAGAACGCGTGCGCGATCCGCGACCGCGACACCGAGGCGCCGGTCGGCTCCGTCGCGGCCGGCTCAATCGTGTTCTGGCGCACCATCAGTAGGCCCCGTCACTCGACATGACGGCCTTGAGCGTCCGGGCGATGATCAACAGGTCGCCGGTCATCGACCAGTTGTCGACGTAGGACAGGTCGAGCCGCACCGAGTCCTCCCAGGAAAGGTCCGAACGGCCGCTGACCTGCCACAGCCCGGTGACTCCCGGCTTCACCAGGAGCCGCCGCTTGACCTGGCCGTCGTAGTTCTCGACCTCGCGGCGCAGCGGCGGCCGCGGGCCGACGACGCTCATGTCCTGCTTGAGCACGTTGATGAACTGCGGCAACTCGTCGATGCTGAAACGGCGAAGTATCTTGCCGACGGGCGTCACCCGGGGATCCTCGCGGATCTTGAACAGCATGCCGCCGGCGCCCTCGTTCAGCGGAAGCAGGCATTCGACCTGGGTGTCGGCGCCGTTTACCATCGTCCGGAACTTGAGCATCGTGAAGGGCTTGCCGTCCAGGCCGATGCGCTCGGCGCGGTAGAAGACCGGCCCCCTGCTCGTCGCCTTGATCCAGATGGCCGCGGTGATGAGCAGCGGCGACGTCCCGATCAGCGCGGCCAGCGAAAAGCAGAAGTCGAACGCGCGCTTCTGGAACCGTTGCGTGCCTTCGTATTGCGGCTTGTCGACGTGCAGCAACGGAAATCCCGCGATCGGCTTCAGGGTCAACCGCGCCCCGGCGACGTCTGCCACCCCGGGCGCCACCACGAGGTCGACGTCCATCGTCTCCAACTGCCACATCAGATCCCGGATGCCGTGCAAGCCGAAATGCTCGGTGCGGGTCACCGCGACGGTGTCCGCGCCGCAGCCCGCGATCGCGGTCACCGCGGTGGTTTCGTCGCCCAGGATCGCGATCGTCTGGCCTTGGACGGTGAGCGTTTCGCCGCGCGGCGGACCGTAGCCCGGAATGCACACGCCGACCACCGCGTAGCCGTCGTTCGGGTTGCGGATCAGCTCGCGGGCCAGCTGCGAGACACCGAGCCGGTCACCGATCGCCAACACCATTGACTGGTAGTCGCCCTGCGCCCGTTTGCGCCAGACGTGCTTGCGCCACAGGTTGCGGCTCGTCAGCAGTCCGATGGTGCCCACGGGAAGCGCGACCGCCAGATAGCCGCGGGCCAGTTCGATCTTGGCGAGCAGCGTGACCATGGCGATGAACCCGAACGTCCAGAACGATGCGCTGGCGATGCGCCGGTACTCGTCGATTCCGGCGCCGATGATGCGCGTCGACCGCGTCTGAAACATCGACATCGACGAAAGCCACAGTGCGGCAAAGAGCGCCGAGAACAGCGTCATCACCGGGCCGGGGTATCCCGACGTGTTCGGCTCGTCCCCGAACCGGACGAACTGAGCGAGCGCGACCGCGGCGCACACGATCGCCGAGTCGGTGACCCGCAGCCGGGCCGAATACCTCTGCTGCCAGCGCGAAACGCCCTTGGCGCGCGGCCGCGGCACGGCCGGCGGCCGAAGCGGCGATACGCCGCTGTCGGCTCGAAGCGTTGTCGTCATGCTGGCGGCTCTCTGGCTTAGGCCGTCGCCGATTCGGCTGCGCCGGACAGGGTCCGGGCAACGTGCTGGATGGGCGTTCCGGCGTAGTAGGAGCCGGGATAGCAGATCAGCTGGGCCCGCGATGCGCGCAACAGGGCGAGCGGACCCTGGAGCAGGTACCGGCGGGCCAGCCGGCGCGGTTCGCGGGTCAGCCGATAGAGCCACTCGAGCCCGACCCGTTGCATCCAGTCCGGTGCGCGCCGGGTCTTGCCGGCCAGGAAGTCGATCGCGCCACCGGACGGCAGGAAGACCCGCGCCCCGGTGGCGAACCCGTGCCGGTCGATCCATTGCTCCTGACGCGGCTTGCCCAGGCTGACCACCAGAATGTCGGTGCGCGCGGTGCGGATGGCGGAAACGAAAGCGTCAGAACCTGATTCGATGTCCGTCGGGCCCGGTGCCCACATCCCCGAGATCGCGAGCCGGGGGTACTGCGCCCGCAGGTGCTCTGCCAGCAGGAGGTGGGTCTCGGCGCTGCCGCCGAAGAAGCCGACCCGTTGGCCCGTCGATTCGGCCAGCGTCAGGACCGCGGGCAGCAGGTCGGCTCCGGTGACGCGTGGCCAGGGCTGCGCGGTCAGCAGTTGTCCTCGCCACGCGATCGGCATGCCGTCGGCCACTAGCAGCCATTCCAGCCGGCCCGCCGGCGCCGCACCGAGGCTGCGAAAGTGG
Organism: Mycobacterium sp. 852002-50816_SCH5313054-b; assembly: GCF_001667185.1. Taxonomy (GTDB): domain Bacteria; phylum Actinomycetota; class Actinomycetes; order Mycobacteriales; family Mycobacteriaceae; genus Mycobacterium. The sequence goes on from NZ_LZIC01000052.1 coordinate 7,982, forward strand.
TGGAGGTGATCGAGGTTCACCGAGCCCACCGCCAGGCCGGGCGACCCGGAGTCCAGGCGGTCCGCGATGATCGACAGCACTTCGTCGGTGTCGCAGCGTTCGACGACGCTCCCGCTGACGACCATGCGTACCGGTAGCGTTGACACGGCCGACGTCATGACGCCTCGCTCTCCACCGACTCCTCCAACGAGGGCCAGCTCGCGTCCTTCTCCGACATGACGGTCACCGGCAGCGGCCACTTGATGCCGAATTCGGCTTCGTCCCAGCGGAATCCCTCTTCGCTGTCCGGCACGTACGGACCGCTGATCTGGTACAGGATCTCGGTGTCGTCGGTCAGCGTCTGAAACCCGTGCGCCACGTAGGGCGGCAGGAACAGCGCCCGGTGGTTGTCCGCGCTCAGCTCCACCATCACGTGCGCGCCATAGGTTTGCGACTCGGGGCGGACGTCGACGGCGACGTCGGCGATGGCGCCCCGGACGCAGCGCACCAGTTTGGCCTCCGCGTGCGGCGGCGCCTGCCGGTGCAGGCCGCGCACCGTGCCGCGCGTGTAGTTGAAGCAGATGTTCGTCTGTGCCACTTCGGGAATCAGACCGTGGTTGAGGAATTCGTCGGCGCAGAAGGATCGAGAGAAGAAGCCGCGATGGTCGCGATGGGGCTCGATGTCAATGATCGTGACCCCTGCGACAGTCGTGGGCGTGTACTTCACTGCGTCTCCTTCCAGAACAGTCGCTCGTCGACCTGCTCCGTCTTGAGCAGGTATTCGATCTGCTTGAGGCGCGTGTGCCCGCGGCCGTAGAACGTCTCGGGTTCCATGGCGATGGCCTGGAACACGCGGTGCAGTTGCGCCGCACCCGCCGCGACGTCCCACGCGGCGCGGAAATCGGCGAATACCTCCTGGATCTTGCTGAAGGAGACGCGGTAGCTGCGGTTGTCCGCGTTGGGCGGGCCGAAGGTGAGTTCGCAACCGGGGAACTCGGCGCTGACCGTCTCCGCGATTTCGCGCACGGTGCGGTTGTTTTCGTCGCTGCCGACGTTGACCACCAGCTTGTGCACGGTCTGCCGGTCGGCGCGCAGTGCGCACCGGATCGCCTGGGCGATGTCGAGCGCGTGGACCAGCGGTCGCCACGGCGTGCCGTCGCTGGTCATCGCGATTCGGTGTTCGGTCCACGCGAGGCCGGCCAGATTGTTCAGCACGATGTCGAAGCGCATCCGCGGTGAGGCGCCGAATGCCGTTGCGTTGCGCAGGAATGCCGGCGAGAAGTCGTCGTCGGCCATCGCGGTGAGGTCGCGTTCGACCAGGGCTTTGCATTTGGCGTACGGGGTCAGCGGGTTGATGGGACTGGTCTCGTCGACGGTCCCGTCCGCGATGCCGTACACGCTGCACGACGACATGTAGATGAACCGGCTGACACCCGCGCGTTTGGCGCACTCGGCCAAGTGCACGCTGCCGCGGTGGTTTACCTCGAAAGTCACATCGCCGATCAGGTCGCCGATCGGATCGTTGCTCAGCTCCGCCATGTGCACGACCGCATCGACCCCGCGCAGGTCCGCGACGGTGACGTCGCGAATGTCCTTGATGAGGCTCAGCGGTGCGACTCCGTGGGGGCTGTCGGCGAGCGGGCCGGGGCACAACCAACCGGCCTTGTAGTAGCCCGTGTCCAGTCCGACGACGTCGTGGCCGTCTTCGAGAAGTAGCGGTGCCAGAAGGCAACCCAGGTAGCCTTCCGTGCCGGTGACCAGCACTCGCATCGTCGTGTCGCTCCTGTCCTATGATTGGGCGCCGAATGGACGCAAGATCGCCTTCTCGCTCACGAAGGCCTCGGCGTAGCGAACGCGCGACTGCACGCCGCGGAACCGCATGAGGCCCAGGAACGCTTCGTCGTCGAACCAGTCGCGACCCGCCTGAGACGGATACGACTCCGCGAGCAGCTCCGTCTTGCGGCGGGCCGCCTCGTCCGGAATTTCTACGTAGAGAGTCGGATTCGGCAAGTCGGACTCCCATTTGAGAATCTCGTAGCCCAGCACCAGATGCGCACGAAACTCGGTCGGGATGAGCTCGGCGACCAGGCGGTGGTCCTGGTGGTAATCGTGGCGGTGCGGACCGATCACCAGGTCGGGCTCGCATTGGCTGCGGAACCGGGCGAGGTGTTGCTTGACGGATCCCCAGTGGTCCGGCAGGCGGCCGTCGGGCAGATCGGCAACCGTCAACCGAACCTCCGACCGCGGGAACAGGGCCGCGAAGGCGTTCTTCTCCTCGATCTCGCGCTCGGTCCCGGCGCCGGTCAATACCAAGGCGTGCACGACGACATCGGGGTTGTGCCGGGCGATTTGCAACAGCGTCGCGCCGGCGCCGATGACGATGTCATCGCAGTGCGCCCCCAGGACCGCAACCGAATTGATTGCGCCCGTGTGCAGGCCGATCATGCCGAACGTCTCGCCGGAGACTGCTCCCAGACCATCCACGGGCGGTTCCCCGCGTTATAGTCGGCGTCGAGTTCGGCGCGCTCCTTGAACGTGTCGGCCGGCTTCCAGAAGCCGTCGTGCTGATACCCCAGGAGCCGGCCGGTCCCCGCCAGCGACATGCAAGCATCGCCGACAAGGTCGCCGTTTTCGGGGATGAGGTCGAAGACCTCCTGGGTCAGCACGAAATAGCCGCCGTTCACCCAGATGGGGAACTTGGCGATCGGGGCGATCTCCTTGATGTCGCCGGCGGAGCTGACATCGACGCAGTGGAACGACGACTGCGGCGGCACGATGAGCATGGAGGCCGCCGCGCCGCTGGTCTTCAACCGGTCGACCATGGTGTCGAGCGGCGCGTCGGTCAGCACGTCGGCGTAGTTGGCCAGGAAGTACTCGTCGCCCGCGACGTACTTGCGCACCCGGCGCAGCCGCTCGCCGATCGGCGACTCCAGCCCGGTGTCGACGAAGGTGATGGTCCAGTCGGACATGTCGGAATCGAGCAACTCGATCTCACCGGCGCGCATGACGAAGTCGTTGGACTCCATCTCGCGGTAGTTGAGGAAGAAGTCCTTGACCATCGCCTGGCCATAACCGAGGCACAGGATGAATTCCTTGTGCCCGTAGTGGGCGTAGTAGCGCATCACGTGCCACAGCAGCGGTCGGGGACCGACCATCTGCAGCGGCTTGGGCACCAGGTCGCCTTCGGCCGTGCGCATACGCATGCCGTAACCGCCGCAGAAAAGTACGACCTTCATGACACCCAACCCTTCGGACGACGGACCGCGCGCGGAGAGCGCGCGACGGGGTGAAAACCAGGTATCCGCTCAGCGGCGATAACCAATACTTTTGGTATCTCAGGCATCGGCCGGTGTCCGGCGCCCACGGACGGGGTCATATGATCGCCGCCCCGTAGCCGCCGGACGGCGGTTGCGCCATCACGGTGGGGATCAGCCCGTACCGCGGGCCGGGGGCTCCACGGCCTGCGGCGCCCCGCGGCAGGCCACCGAGCATGCTTGGGGGCATGCCCGCCCCGCCGGGAGCGGCTGCGTTCGCCAGCTCCGCGCCGGCGCTGGTCAGATGGGCGGTGGGGATGACGCTGGTCCAGCTGGCCGGCACCGACAGCGAGCCGAGGGAGGCCGCCTGGCCCATGCTGCCGACCAGGCCCGCACCCGCGGCCTCGGCCGCGCCGGCGGCCTCGGCGGCGGCTGAACCTGCGACATCGGCCACGCCCGCGGCCGCCGTGGTCGCCATCCCCTGCAGGGTCTGGGCCATGCCGAGCACGCTGGACAGCCCGTACAAGGGCGTCGCGGCCACCATCAGATAGCCGGGCAGCAGGGCGGGCATGTTGCTTTCGAACTCGCTCATGAAGCTCGACAGCGAGAGCCCGCCCGTCCCGGACGAAAGGCCGCCCAGCAGCGTTCCCCACGGCGTCGTCTCGGCCGCGCTCGCCGTGGCCGGGGTGGCCAGGCTCTGCAACATCGAGGACAGCGCGGACATCAGGCTGGACAGGGTGAGTTGTTGGGTGGACGAGCCCGCGGCCGCTTCCGAAAGCGCGCTGGCCTGGCCCGCGGCGCCGGCCGGGTCGGCGACCTCGGGCGCCGACGCGAACGGCGTCAGCTCCGCGGCTTCCGCCGCGTTCGCGGCGTATTGATACATCGCTGCGGCGTCCTGGGCCCACATCTCGCCGTATTGGGCCTCGTTGGCCGCGATGGCCGGCGAGTTCTGGCCGAAGAAGTTGGTCGCGGTCAGCACCGCGAGTTGAACCCGGTTCGCGGCGACCGCCACGGGCGGCACGGTCATCGCGAAGGCGGCCTCATAGACCTCCACGGCAAGCCTGGCGTGACTGGCCGCCTCCTGGGCCCGGGCGGCCGCGCCGGCCGTCCATGCCGCATAAGGCCCAAACGCGGAGGCCATGGCCAGCGACGATGGGCCCAGCCACCGCCCGACCGTCAGCCCCGAAATCACCGATCGGTAGGACGCCGCGGCGGAGTGCAGTTCGGCGGCGAGGTCATCCCACGCCGCCGAGGCCGCGGACAGCGAGCCCGGGCCGGGGCCGGCGTACATCCTCGCGGAGTTGATCTCCGGCGGGAAAGCACCAAAATCCATCGTTTTCTACCCCTGGCCTCGCCGGGCGGCGGCCGGCGCCGGCCGCCGCGAAGTGACCAACGACACACGCGGTGTGCACTGCATACGGGCCGCCCTGCGCAGTGGTTGACGTAGCGCGCCGGGCACCCCGGGCCCCGCAGCAGGCCGCTGACCAGGCAAACAAACTGAGAACCACATAGATGACGATTCTACATACTTTTAGTTCGTAGTACAGCCGGAACGCTCACCACAAGTATTTCCAAGTTCATGATGCCGACCCGCAGCGTTGAAGCCTCGGCGCGACGACTGACTGCTAACCTCAGAGACGGCCGTATTGCCCCCGAGACCCGCCGGTGAGTGCTGGCTCTAGAACCGAGGTGCGGGCCCTGCTCGAGGAAGGCTTCGTGAACGTGACACTGATCGATCCGGGCCATGACGCAGGCCCCGGAATGATCACTCGCGTTGCTTACCCAGGAACGCGATCAAGCCGCTCCGGACAGCCGAGTTACCGGTTCCAATGACGACCCACTCGACCGACGGACGCGCGGACGCGACGCGGCGACAGATTTTGCGGGCCGCCTCGCATCAGTTCGCTCGACGGGCCTACCACGATGTCGGCCTCGACGACATTCTCGCGGAGGCGGAACTGACCAAGGGCGCGATGTATTTCCACTTCCGGTCCAAGCACGCGTTGGCCGTCGCGATCATCGAACGTCAGACCGTCGCCGGTGCCACCGCGGTGGAAGATCTGCTGACGCGCGGACTTTCGGGCCTGGAAACCCTCATCGACTTCTCCTACCTGATCGCCGTCGGCGACATCAAGACCGACGGGGTCAGGGCGGGGCTGAACCTGCTCGAGTCGGTCGGCCGGTCGGAGGGGCTGCAGAAGCGGTTGCTGGAGGAATGGGCCAAGGCGCTGGCCGGAGTCGTCGAGCAGGCCATCGCCGAGGGCGACATCGACCAGCATTGTGATCCGCAGGACGTGGGGCGCATGATGGTCTCCCTGCACATGGGGTTGCGGCAGACCAGCAATCTGGAAGAGCCGGAGCGCTTTCTGCACGACCTGGAAAAGTCCTGGCTGCTGCTGCTGACCGGCGTCTTGCAGCCGGAACGGATCGACTACTTCCGTCAGTTCCTCAAGCGGCGCGCGGCACTCGCGGTCACCACCAGCTCGACGCCAGCGGATTCGGAATAGTGTGCGGCCTGCGCATCGCGCGATCGGGACCGGTGGGGTCGGCTGTTAGTCTTGACGCTTCGGCCGGAAGATTCGTGAACACGTCGAGATCCGGAATTTAAGCCCATCGACCGAATTCCGGAGGTGCAGACGCGATGGCGCGCCAGGTTCGATCGGAAGCCACCCGGCGAAAGATCCTCGATGCCGCAATAGACGTTTTCGGTGAGGTCGGGTATGCCGCGGCGGGGTGGAACACGATCATCGAGCGGACGGGCATGACCAAGGGTGCCCTGTATCACCACTTCGATTCGAAGGAGTCGTTGGCGTCCGCCATCATCGAAGAAGGTTCGGAGACAATACTTGTCGCGTTCCGCAACGTATGCGGGTCGTCATCGCCGGCGCTCGAGAACATGATCCACGGCACGTTCACCATCGCGAATATGCTCACCACCGACAAAACAGCCCGCGCCGCCGAGCAATTGACGGCCGCCCTGAGCGGATTCAACGAAGCCGCCACGCGCTTCTGCGCGAGCCTGGTTGAGCTGATGGCGGCTCAGGCGCGCAGGGCCGCCGCCGAAGGCGACCTGCGTGGGGAGCTCGACGCGGAGATGATCAGCGAGTCGCTCCTCGGCGCCATCTTCGGAACGCGTTTGCTGTGCAACGCGATCGCGGCCAGGGGCATTGCGGGTCATGAGGAAGCCGGTGGCGTCACCGATCGTCGCGCCGGCCCCCCGAGTCAAATCTGGGAACTGATGCTGGCCGGCCTCGTCACCGAGGCGTCGCTGCCTTACTTCCGCGAATTTCTTTCGCGCGAGGCCCTCCGCCATGCCCGGCCCGCCGCACCGGCCCCCGCCGGCGCCGCGCCGGTCCCGGAGGTCGGCTAGGCGGCGCGGCCGACCGCGTGGAGGAGATGGCCGGCGCGAAAAAGGCCATACTGCAAGTATCTAATTGCGCCCCAATGATTCCTAATGGTTTATCGGCGGCGCTAGCGTTCTTCTTCCCACAATTGCTCGGTCAGATCCTGGAAAGCGGCCAGCACGAACTGATCGTCCGCTCGCATCAGGGCGGACTTGCTCATCAGCGCGCGCACCATCGAGCCGTCCTTGTGCGCCAATTTGACGACCATGTTCGCGAGGGCGTGGACCACCGAGAGCAACGATTCCGACTCCGGCGCCTCGTGGAATATCTCCTGAAACCGCAGCTTCAGGACTTCTTCGGGCTCGAACCCCAGCATCTCGGCGAACGCGGTGTTGGTGAACAGGATGCCGCCGTCGTTCCCGATCGCGAGCACGGGGACCGGAATCCTTTCCAGGACGACCAGCGCAGGCAACTGCTGCAAAGTAGTCAGCGGCTCGCTCGATTGCGGGTTTCGTCGTCGCTCCACAGCCCGATTATGTCCTATGACCGGAGGTCGTTCGGGCGCTTTTATCCGGGGCGGCAAGATATTTACCGAATGGGCCTGCCGTACAACTCAATAACCGCTCTCGGGGCTCACTGGACTTCGGTGTCGGATGGCGGCTGATAACGCGGGAACACACCGGTCGGTGCCGGCAGCGCGGTGCCCGGGACCAGCCGCGCGCCGATGGCGCCGAAAGCGCGCCGGTCTTCGGCCTGACCGAGCAGGTCCAGCAGCCTGGCGGCCGACTGGGGCATGACGGGTTGGACCAGCAGCGCCGCGATGCGGACCGCCTCGCAGGTGGTGTACAGCACGGCGCGAAACCTCGCCTGATCGGCCTCGGACTCGCTCTTGCGCAGGACCCACGGCTGCTGGGCGGAGAAGTACCTGTTCGCCTCCCCGAGCATCAGCCAGATCGCCTCGAGCGCCAGATGCATTGCCTGCGCGTCAAAGTGGGCGCGCACCCGCTCGAGCAAGCCGTCGGCGGCCGCCAGCAGTTCGCTGTCGGCGGCGCTCAACTCGCCCGGGTCGGGCACCAACCCGCCCAGGTTCTTGGCCACCATCGACAGCGACCGTTGGGCCAGGTTGCCCAGCTCGTTGGCCAGGTCGGTGTTGATCCGGGTGATGATCGCCTCTTCGCTGTAGCTGCCGTCCTGGCCGAACGGCACCTCGCGCAACAGGAAATAGCGCACCTGATCCACCCCGTAGGTGTCGACCAGGTCCGCCGGGGGAACGATGTTGCCCACCGACTTGCTCATCTTCTCGCCGCGGTTGAGCAGGAACCCGTGCGCGAAAACCCGTCGCGGCAGCTCGATTCCCGCCGACATCAAAAATGCCGGCCAGTAGACGGCGTGGAACCGGATGATGTCCTTGCCGATCATGTGCAGGTCGGCGGGCCAGTAGCGGCGGAACAACTCGGAGTCGGTGTCGGGGAATCCCGCGCCGGTCAGGTAGTTGGTGAGCGCGTCGACCCAGACGTACATGACGTGATCGGGATGCTCGGGGACCTTTACGCCCCAGTCGAACGAGGTCCGCGAGATCGACAGGTCACGCAGCCCGCCGGAAACGAAGCTGACCACCTCGTTCCGCCGCACCTCGGGGGCGATGAAGTCGGGGTGCGCCTCGTAGTGGGCCAGCAGCTTGTCGGTGTACGCGGATAGCCGAAAGAAGTAAGTCTGTTCCTCCGTCCACGTCACGGGGGTGCCGGTCTCGGTGGCGATCCGTGTCCCGTCCACGACTTCGGTCTCCGATTCGACGAAGAATCGCTCGTCGCGCACCGAGTACCAGCCCTCGTAGGCGTCCAGGTAGATATCACCGGCGGCCTCCATCCGTCGCCAGATTTCCTTGGATGCCTCGTGGTGGTCGGCGTCGGTGGTGCGGATGAACCTGTCGAAGGAGACGTTGAGCCGCTCCTGCAGCCGCTGGAACACGTCGGAGTTGCGGCGAGCCAGCTCGGCGGTGGGCAGCCCTTCGGCCGCAGCGGCCTGCGCGACCTTCAGGCCGTGCTCGTCGGTTCCGGTCAGGAAGCGCACGTCGAAACCGTCGAGGCGCTTGAACCGCGCGATGGCGTCGGTTGCGATGTACTCGTACGCGTGCCCCAGGTGCGGCGCGGCGTTGGGGTACGTGATCGCGGTGGTGACGTAGTAGGGCTTCATCGGGACTCACCCTATTGTGTGGCGGTGGGCTCCAACCGCTCCGGTAATCGCGAGGCGCCGCCGGCGCCCGAGCCGCTGGCGCCGCTGATCGACGCGCACACCCATCTCGACGCATGCGGCGCGAGCGACGCGGCGGGGGTGCGGGCCGTGCTGGACCGCGCCGCGGCCGTCGGGGTGGGCGCGGTGGTCACGATCGCCGACGACCTGGACTCGGCGCGTTGGGTGGCGCGGGCCGCCGAGTGGGATCCCCGGGTGTATGCCGCCGTGGCGTTGCACCCGACCCGCGCGAACGCGCTGGACGACGCCGCCCGCGCCGAGATCGAGCGACTGGTCACCCTGCCCAGGGTGGTGGCCGTCGGCGAGACCGGGATGGATCTGTATTGGCCCGGGCGCCTGGACGGCTGCGCGGAGCCCGGCGTGCAGCGGGAGGCCTTCGCGTGGCACATCGACCTGGCCAAGCGGTCCGGGAAACCGCTGATGATCCACAACCGGGAGGCCGACGCCGCGGTGCTTGACGTGCTGGCGGCCGAGGGCGCCCCCGACGCCGTGATCTTTCACTGCTTTTCCTCGGATGCCGCGATGGCCCGCCGCTGCGTGGACGCCGGGTGGTTGCTGAGCCTGTCGGGGACCGTGAGTTTCCGCAACGCCCGCGCCTTACGGGAGGCGGTGCCGCTGATACCGCTGGAGCAGCTTTTGGTGGAAACCGACGCGCCGTATTTGACGCCGCACCCCTACCGGGGCGCAGTTAACGAGCCCTACTGCCTTCCCTATACTGTGCGGGCGATCGCTGAACTGCTGGAGCGTCGTCCGGAGGAATTGGCGCAGATTACGACCAGCAATGCTCGACGGGTCTACGGGCTGGCCTCGTGACCGGCGCGATCGGCGGGTGATTCCCTAACAACGTCGTGCCGGAGTTGCCGAACATTGGCCGGTTCGTTACCGTCTTGTGATCGTACGGACGGGGCCTTGTGGCCCCGCTGTCGTTTGTAGTCATTTTCTTGCTGAGTGGTTCGTGACTGGTTGCTGAGGTCGGGGTAGCGCGCGTTGACTGTATTGACAAAACTTCATCACAATTCATCGCCCTCGTTGCGCCTCCTAGTCGGAGCGCTGTTGTTGGTCCTGGGGTGCGCCGGTGGGCTTGCGGTCTCCGCGTCCAAGACGGTCACGCTGACCGTGGACGGAATCGCCATGCGGGTGACGACCATGAAGTCGCGGGTGATCGACATCGTCCGGGAGAACGGCTACACCGTCGACGATCGCGACGACCTTTACCCCGCCGGCGATGTGCAGGTCCACGACGCGGCCGACATCGTGTTGCGGCGCAGCCGGCCGCTACAGATTTCGCTCGACGGCCGCGACGCCAAGCAGGTATGGACGACGGCGTCGACCGTCGACGAGGCGCTGGCCCAACTCGCGATGACCGACACCGCCCCGGCCGCGGCCTCCCGCGGTAGCCGCGTGCCCCTCGCGGGTATGACGCTGCCAGTCGTCAGCGCCAAGACGGTCCAGATCAATGACGGCGGCGCGGTGCGCACCGTCCACCTGCCGGCGCCCAACGTCGCGGGGCTGTTGAACGTCGCCGGCGCGCCGCTGCTGGAGAGCGACCAGGTGACCCCCGGCGCCGCGTCCCCGATCGTCGACGGGATGCAGATCCAGGTCACCCGCAACCGCATCCAGCGGGTCACCGAGCGGGTTCCGCTGCAACCGCCCGCACGCCGGATCGAGGATCCGGAAATGAACGTCAGCCGCCAGGTCGTCGAGGACCCGGGCAGCCCGGGCACGCAGGACGTGACCTTCGCGGTGGCCACCGTCAACGGAGTCGAGACCGGGCGGCTGCCCGTCGCCAACTCGGTGATCACGCCGGCACGTGAGGCCGTGGTGCGCGTGGGCACCAAGCCCGGCACCGACGTGCCCCCGGTGAGCAACGGGTCCGTCTGGGACGCCATCGCGGGCTGCGAGGCCGGCGGCAACTGGGCGATCAACACCGGCAACGGGTATTACGGGGGTGTGCAGTTCGACCAGGGCACCTGGGAGCGCAACGGCGGCCTGCGGTTTGCACCACGCGCCGACCTCGCCTCCCGCGAGGAGCAGATTGCCGTTGCCGAGGTGACCCGGGCACGGCAGGGCTGGGGTGCCTGGCCGGTGTGCAGCGGAAGAGCTGGTGCGAGCTGACCATCCGGCTCCTCGGGCGCACCGAGATCAGGCGGCTGGCCAAAGAACTGGAATTTCGGCCACGGAAGTCTCTGGGGCAGAACTTCGTCCACGATGCCAACACCGTGCGACGGGTGGTGTCGACCTCCGGCATCGGCCGGTCCGACCACGTCCTGGAGGTCGGTCCCGGCCTCGGTTCGCTCACCCTTGCGCTGCTGGACCGGGGCGCCACCGTCACCGCCGTGGAAATCGACCCGGTGCTGGCCGGCCGGCTGTCCCAGACCGTCGCCGAGCATTCGCACAGTGAGGCCCACCGCCTGACGGTGTGCAACCGCGACGTGCTGACCCTGCGCCGCGACGAGCTGTCCGCCGAACCCACCGCCGTGGTCGCCAACCTGCCGTACAACATCGCCGTCCCCGCCTTGTTGCATCTGCTCGCCGAGTTCCCGTCCATTCGCGTCGTCACGGTGATGGTGCAGGCCGAGGTCGCCGAGCGGCTGGCCGCGGAGCCCGGCGGCAAGGACTACGGCGTGCCCAGCGTGAAGGTCCGCTTTTTCGGGCGGGTTCGTCGCTGCGGCACGGTTTCGCCGACCGTCTTCTGGCCGATTCCCCGCGTCTATTCCGGGCTGGTTCGCATCGACCGGCACCCGACGTCGCCGTGGCCGACCGACGAAGCCTTCCGCCGGCGGGTGTTCGAGTTGGTGGACATCGCCTTCGCCCAGCGGCGCAAGACGTCTCGCAACGCGTTCGCCGCGTGGGCGGGCTCGGGCAACGAATCGGCGAATCGGCTGCTGGCCGCCAGCATCGATCCGGCCCGCCGCGGCGAGACGCTGGCCATCGACGACTTCGTGCGCCTGTTGCGGCGCTCGGGCGACGGCGACACCGCGCCGCACGTGTCGGGGCACGCTTCCGCGAGCTGACCGGGTGCCGTTGCGTGTGGTTGGCCCGGCGCAGCGATAGTCTGCTGCCGTGGCTGACAATGTCTGACGGCAACACCGCCGCGCAGTGGGTGCCCACCGGGTCGGTCACCGTCCGCGTGCCGGGAAAGGTCAACCTGTACCTGGCTGTGGACGATCGCCGCGAGGACGGCTACCACGAGCTGACGACGGTGTTTCAGGCCGTTTCGCTGCTCGACGAGGTGACCGTCCGCAACGCCGACGTGCTGTCGCTCGAGCTCGTCGGCGAGGGCGCCGCCACGCTGCCCACCGACGGGCGCAACCTCGCCTGGCGAGCGGCCGAGCTGATGGCCGACCACGTCGGCCGGGCGCCCGACGTCTCGATCATGATCGACAAGTCCATTCCGGTGGCCGGCGGCATGGCGGGTGGCAGCGCGGACGCGGCCGCGGTGCTGGTCGCGATGAACTCGCTGTGGGAGCTCAACATGCCGCGCCGGGACCTGCACATGCTCGCCGCGCGGCTGGGCAGCGACGTGCCGTTCGCTCTACACGGCGGCACCGCGTTGGGAACCGGTCGTGGCGAGGAGCTGGCAACCGTGCTGTCCCGCAACAGCTTCCACTGGGTGCTGGCGTTCGCCGCCGGTGAGCTGCTCACCCCCGACGTCTTCACCGAGCTGGACCGGCTCCGTGACGGTGGGGATCCGCCGCGACTCGATGAGCCGGGGCCGGTGCTGGCGGCCCTGGCCGCCGGCGACCCCGAGCAACTGGCGCCGCTGCTGGGCAACGAGATGCAAGCGGCCGCGGTGAGCCTCAACCCGTCGCTGCGCAACGCGCTGCGCGCCGGCGTGGAGGCCGGCGCCCTGGCGGGCATCGTGTCCGGCTCGGGCCCGACGTGCGCCTTCCTGTGCACTTCGGCGGGCGAGGCAGTCGATGTCGGGACGCGGCTGTCGGGCGAGGGCGTCTGTCGCACCGTCCGGGTCGCCAGCGGACCGGTGCCGGGCGCCCGCGTGGTGCCGACCCCCACTGAAGTGTGAAATTGCGCTCACCGCGCGCCACAGTTTGGCAGTTACTTAAGAGGAGTTTAAGATGACTCCCGGTGACGAGCAGCGCTAAGCACGACCACTCGATTCCGTCGTCCGCCGGGCATCCCGGCGGACTCGTCGGCTCATCACCGCTTCGAGACCTAACCGCTGCCCAACTGTGCTCGCGCGCCTGCTACCCAGCGGCGCCCAGCAGGCGGAATATGAGAATCCGGGCCTTGGGGAAATCGCCGGAACCGAGGAGGTTTTTGTGAGCAGGTTTACCGAGAAGATGTTCCGCAATGCCCGCACGGCGACGACGGGCATGGTCACCGGTGAACCGCACGAACCCGTCCGGCACACCTGGGGCGAGGTTCACGAGCGCGCTCGCCGCATCGCGGGCGGCCTGGCCGCCGCGGGCATCGGCCTCGGCGACGCCGTCGGCGTGCTCGCCGGCTTCCCGGTGGAGATCGCCCCGACGGCGCAGGGCCTGTGGATGCGCGGCGCCAGCCTGACCATGCTGCACCAGCCCACGCCGCGCACCGACCTGGCCGTGTGGGCCGAGGACACCATGACCGTCATCGGCATGATCGAGGCCAAGGCCGTCATCGTCTCCGAGCCGTTCATGGTGGCCATTCCCGTGCTCGAGGAGAAGGGCATCACGGTCCTCACCGTCACCGACCTGCTGGCGTCGCAGCCGATCGACCCGGTCGAGGTCGGCGAGGACGACCTGGCGCTGATGCAGCTGACGTCCGGCTCGACCGGATCGCCCAAGGCGGTCCAGATCACCCACCGCAACATCCACTCCAACGCCGAGGCCATGTTCATCGGCGCCCAGTACGACGTCGACAAGGACGTCATGGTGAGCTGGCTGCCCTGCTTCCACGACATGGGCATGGTCGGCTTCCTGACCATCCCGATGTACTTCGGCGCGGAGCTGGTCAAGGTCACGCCGATGGACTTCCTGCGCGACACGCTGCTGTGGGCCAAGCTCATCGACAAGTACCAGGGCACCATGACGGCGGCCCCCAACTTCGCCTATGCGCTGCTGGCCAAGCGGTTGCGCCGCAATGCCAAGCCCGGTGATTTCGACCTGTCCACGCTGCGCTTCGCGCTGTCGGGCGCCGAGCCCGTCGAACCCGCCGACGTCGAGGACCTGCTCGACGCGGGCAAGCCGTTCGGCCTGAGGCCCTCGGCGATCCTGCCGGCCTACGGCATGGCCGAGACGACGCTGGCCGTGTCGTTCTCGGAGTGCAACGCCGGCCTCGTCGTCGACGAGGTCGACGCCGACCTGCTGGCCGCCCTGCGCCGGGCCGTGCCCGCCACCAAGGGCAACACCCGCCGGCTGGCCACGCTGGGTCCCCTGCTGACGGACCTCGAGGCCCGCATCATCGACGAGAACGGCAACGTGATGCCCGCGCGCGGCGTCGGGGTCATCGAGCTGCGCGGCGAGTCGCTGACGCCCGGCTACCTCACCATGGGCGGCTTCATCCCGGCCCAGGACGAGCACGGCTGGTACGACACCGGTGACCTCGGCTACCTGACCGAGGAGGGCCACGTCGTCGTCTGCGGCCGCGTCAAGGACGTCATCATCATGGCGGGCCGCAACATCTACCCGACCGACATCGAGCGGGCCGCCGGCCGCGTCGAGGGCGTCCGGCCGGGCTGCGCCGTCGCGGTGCGCCTGGACGCCGGCCACTCCCGCGAGTCGTTCGCCGTCGCGGTCGAGTCCAACGCCTGGCAGGACCCGGTCGAGGTGCGCCGCATCGAGCACCAGGTCGCCCACGAAGTGGTGGCCGAGGTCGACGTGCGGCCGCGCAACGTGGTGGTGCTGGGCCCCGGCACCATCCCGAAGACGCCGTCGGGCAAGCTGCGTCGCTCCACGTCGGTCAGCCTGGTCAGCTAGCGCCGGTCAACTTCTGTCGCGAGCGCGCGCAAATTGCCATGGTTTGCGGCGCGTCGCCGTACAAACGCGCGCGCTCGCGGTCAGGCCGAGTCACCTGAGCGGGGAAAGGCCGGACCGCACCAGATCCAGGCATGCGGCGGTGATCGCCGACAGGTCATCGACACAGCCGTTACGGCCCCACGTCTCCACCCCGACGACCATCGCCGCCGCCAGCGTGGTGCCCGCCACCTGGGCGACCAGATCGATGTTCGGCACATCGGGGTAGCGGCGCTTGACGAAGTCGGTGAACACCGCGGCGAATGACGACTGCACCACTCGCAGGTGGCCGGCGACCTGATCCCCGGTGATCAGTTCGGCGCGGGCGAGGGCCGCCTGTCGAACAACTTCGAGGTCGTGCGGGAAGCTTTCGATGCTGGCCCTGACTGCGTCGAACAGCGACTCGGAGCGCGGACGTTGCGCGAGCGCGTCGGCCAGCCACTCCACCTGGGTGTCGTAGTCCTGGAACAGCACGGCTTCCTTGGTGGGGAAGTGCCGGAAAAACGTGCGCTCGGTGACGCCGGCTTCCTGCGCGAGCTGCTGCACCGTGACGTTGCCGAAGCCCTCGCTGGCGAACCTCTTCAGGGCCACCTGCCGCAGCGCCTCATGCGTCCTGCTGCGGCGCAGCTTGTGCAGATTCGTCCGCTCGCCCATAACCCGCATCCCATCACATCGATGGCTTGTCAGTGCCGACATCTTTCAATTGAGTCAGTACTGACATATATTGGGGGCGCCCCGCGGTGGGTGCCCGGGCCGGGTCGCCTCGAAGACCATTCGGAGAAGGAGCATCAGCGATGACGGATTATGACGCGATCGTGGTCGGGGCCGGCCACAACGGGTTGACCGCGGCGGCGGTCCTGCAGCGCGGCGGCATGCGCACGCTGTGCCTGGAGGCCAACACCTACAGCGGCGGAATGGCGGCCACGGTCGAGTTGATCGACGGATTCCGTTACGAGATAGCGGGTTCGGTGCAATTCCCCACCGCCCCCGAGATCACCAAAGAGCTCGGGCTGGACACACTGCCCACCGTTGACGCCGAGGTCCAGTCGGTCAACCTCGGCGACAACGGCGAAGAACCCATGATCTTCTACCGCGATCCCATGCAGCTGATGACCCACCTCGCGGAGAAACTCGGGACCGAGGCCGTCACGGGCATGGCCGAGATGATCGGCTGGAGCCAGGGGCCGGCAAAGGCGCTCGGCCGCTTCGAGGTGCGCACGCCGCCCAAGACGCTCGATGAGATGTACGCTTGCGCCGCAAACGAATTCGAACGCAGGGCTATTCACGAGGTGCTGTTCGGGACGGCGATGGATGCCATCGACCGCTTCCTGCCCGACAAGGACAAGCACGCGGTGCTGCGCGGCATGCTCGCCTTCCTCGCCATCAACTCCACCTACCGCGGGCCCTACACCCCGGGTAGCGCAACGTGTTTGGCGTTCGCGCTCGCCGTCCCGAACGAGGGCACCGCGATGATGACCAAGCTCGAGGGCGGAATCGGGGCGCTCGGCCAGCACCTGCACGAGCTGTTCGTCTCCCACGGGGGCGAGATCCGGTATCGCGCCAAGGTCGAGAAGATCCTCGTCGAGAACGATCGCGTGACGGGCGTGCGCCTGAAGGACGGCTCCGAGATCAGCGCGCCGGTCGTCGTGTCCAACCTGTCGCCCGACTTGACCATGATCGATCTGGTCGGCGCCGAGCACCTGAGCGCGGACCTGGTCACCCGGCTCAGCGGGCGCGACCACCGGGCGCCGTTCGTGCAGATCCACTTCGCCCTCGACGGCCTGCCGGAATTCGCCCCGCCGTACGACTTCCTCAACGAACCCGGCATGCAATCGTCCATCGGCATCTTCGGCTCACCCGAAGAACAGCAACGCCAATGGGAGGAGTGCAAGCGGGGCATCATTCCCGACAATCCGTCGATGGGCATGCAGATCCCGTCCGTGCACGATCCCGGCATGGCGCCCCCGGGCAAGCATGCGGCGAGCGCGTTCGCCTATGCGTTCCCGGTCGAAACCCCCCGCGAACTCCACGGCCAGCTCAAAAACGCGATGGCCGAGAAGGTCATCGACAAGATCACCCGCTACGCACCCAACTTCCGCGACATCCAGATCCGGCACATCACGTTCGCGCCGTACCACATGCAGACGATGTTCGCGGCACCCGCGGGCGACTTCTGCCACGGCATGCTGCATCCAGACCTGATGGGGCCCAACCGGCCCGGGCCGAAGGGCTTCCTCGACATGCCCCTCGGCATCGAGGGGCTGTACCTTGGCAGCGCGGGATGCCATGGGGGACCGGGGATTACCTTCACTCCCGGCTACAACGCCGCCCACCAGGCGCTGGAGGACGTCTCGGGATGACCTTGGGTTACCAGGCGTGGACGCGGTTCTGCGCCGGCTCCAGCCCCAGCTCGATGAGCAACTCGGTGGCGTCGGCGGCCTGCTCGCAGATCGTCGGGACCTCGCCGCGCTCAGCGGCGGTGAAGTTCTCCAGCACGAACGCCGCCGGGTCTTTGCGTCCGGGCGGACGGCCGATGCCGACGCGCACGCGCTGAAACTCCTTGGTGCCCAACGCCGCCACCACCGAGCGCAGCCCGTTGTGGCCGCCCTCGCCGCCGCCGATCTTGAGCCGGATGCTGCCGAACTCCAGGTCGAGGTCGTCGTGGATGACGATGATGTCGGCCGGGGCAACGGAGTAGAACTTCGCCAGCGGCCCGACCTGGCGGCCGGACTCGTTCATGAAACAGCGCGGCTTGGCCAACAACACCGAGTGTCCGGCGAGCCGACCGCTGACGACCTCGGCCCCGGATCGCTTGTGCGCCTTGAACTTTGCTCCCAACCGCGCCGCGAGCAGGTCGGCCACCATGAACCCCAGGTTGTGCCGGGTGCGGGCGTAGTTGTCTCCGGGGTTGCCCAGGCCGACCACCAAAAGCGGTTCGGCCACGTCGCGAACCGCCTACTCGGACTCTTCGCCGGAGGCCTCGGCTTCTTCGCCCTCTTCCGCCTCCGGAGCCGCTGCTTCGCCCTCGGGGGCCTCGCCGGCGCCCTCTTCCGCGAGGTCCGCGGCGGTCGGCGCGTTCACCACGTTGACCACCAGCAGGTCGGGGTCGGAAACGAGGCTGACGCCGTTCGGCAGGGCGATCTGCCCGGCGGTGAACTGGGTGCCCGGAGGGGCATCTTCGACCGACACGGTCAGCTGCTCGGGAATCGACATGGCCTCGGCCTCGATCTCGATCGTGTTGGTCTCCTGGGTGACCAGAGTGTCGGGCGCGGCGTCGCCCTCGATGACGACGTTGACCTCGACGTGAACCTTCTCGCCGCGGCGCACGACCACCAGGTCGGCGTGCTGAATCGTGCGGCGGATCGGGTGAATGTCGAGCGCCTTGGTCAGCGCCAGCTGTTCCTTGCCGGCAATGTCGAGGGTCAGCACCGCGTTGGCGCCCGAGTGCCGCAGCACCGCCGCGTAGTCGTGACCGGGCAGTTCCAGGTGCTGGGGGTCGGCGCCGTGACCGTAGAGGACGGCGGGAATCTTGCCGTCGCGGCGGGCCCGGCGGGACGCGCCCTTGCCGGTCTCGGTACGCACCGTCACCGCGAGTTGGTTGACTGCTGACTTGGCCATCGTGTCGCTCCTGTTGCTCCTCGTTCGGGGCACGGCCAGGTCGCGACGATAACGTCGGTCTCCGTCGATGACGGTGTGCTAGCACCCTCGCCGTGACGCCCGGTCAGGTTAGCGCATGTGCACCTCAGAGCGGAAATTTGGTGCTCGTGAGCCGCTCGGACAGCTCCCACAGCGCGCTCGCGGTGGCCGCATCCTTCGACCGGCGGCTGCGCCCGACCGGTTGGGTGCGGCCCAGGTAGCCGAACCGCGGGCCGACGAACGTGTCGCCCGGCACGTCCTGCGACGCGGCGTACAGGGTCTGCCGGGCGCCGAAGTCGGCGTCGGTGGCCACCACCCGCGTGGCGGCCGACATCAGGGCGTCGCCCAGCTTGCGGCCGGACGCGCCCTGCAGGTTGGTGTGCGAGTAGCCGGGGTGGGCGGCCAGCGCCCGCAGCGGCGAGTGCACCGCATCGAGCCGGCGCTGCAACTCGCTGGTGAACAGCAGGTTGGCGAGCTTCGACTGGCTGTAGGCCAGCCAGGGGGAGTACCGCCGGTTCGTCCAGTTCAGGTCGTCGAAGTCGATGCGGCCGGCCCAGTGCGCCATCGACGACACCGTGACGACGCGGTCGGTGAGCTTGGGCAACAACAGGTTGGTGAGCGCGAAATGACCGAGGTGGTTGGTGCCGATCTGGCTCTCGAAGCCGTCGGCGGTCAGCGCGTAGGGCGCGGCCATGATGCCGGCGTTGTTGATCAGCACGTCGGCGCCGTCCACGCCGTCGGCGAACTGGCGCACCGACGACAGGTCCTGCAGGTCGAGTCGGCGCACCTCGACGTTCCCGTTCATCTGCCGCGCTGCGGCATCGCCCTTGCCCGTGTTGCGGACGGCCATCACGATTTTCGCGCCCCGGCTGGCCAGCTCGCGCGCCGTCACCGCGCCCAGCCCGCTGTTGGCGCCGGTGATGATCACGGTGCGCCCGGCGAACGACGGCAGGTCAGCGGCGGTCCAGTTGGTCATGTCTGATGAGCTTAGTTACTTTGCGGCCACGACGAATCCGTGGATGATCGCCTCGATGTCGGGTGCCTGCGCGGCCGCCTGGTCGGCCAGGCTGGTGATGGTCAACTGCGCCAGGTAGCGCTGGTTCGCGGGCGGCGACCCGGTGGGGATGACGATCCGGTTGAAGCTGTGCAGCCGGGTTCCGTCGAGGTCGTAGCTGCCCTGGACCATCGACGACGGAAAGCCGTTGTAATTCGCCGTCGAGGCGTCCAGCTGCTTGAAATCCTCGAACAGCTGGGCATCGTCGTTGCCGTGCTTGATCACCTGCGCCGGGTCGAAATCCCCCACCAACTTGAAGACCACGAGCCGGGCGGTCGGATACTTGCCGCCGCGCGAGATGATCACCGTCTCCTTCGTGATCTTCGGGCTGCTAAAGGGCGACCAGCCCGGCGGTGTCGGTATCGACACGGTCAGATCGGGCAGGGAGCCCGGCGCCACCTGTTGCCCGGTGACGCCGATGTCTTGCAGATACTGCGACAGGGGCACGGGCTTCTGCGTCGTCGTGGGGGCGGCGCCGGTCGTCGAGCTCCTCGTCAGGATCGACTGGTAGTCAGGGGCTTTCGGCTGGTCGCAGGCCGCCACGGCCGTGCTCAGCGCGACCGCCACGACAGCGGCGCCCCAGTGCAACCTCACAGAATCTCGCGCACCGCGTCGATCGGCCGCGCCAGCCGGGTGCCCTTCGGTGTGACGACGAACGGCCGTTCGATCAGGATGGGATGCTCGGCCATCGCGTCGAGCAACTGGTCATCGGTCGCGTCGGCGAGATTCAGTTCGGCGTAGAGCGATTCGCGCTTGCGCACGGCCGTGCGGACGTCGATGCCGGCGTCGCGGATCATGCCGACCAGTTCCGCCCGCGACGGCGCTGTTTTCAGGTACTCGACAATGGCGGGCTCAAGGCCGTTGTCCCGCAACAAATCCAGCGTCTTGCGCGAGGTGCTGCATTTCGGATTGTGGTAGATGACGGTATCGCCCATCTAGGCATCTCCGTCGAAAAGCCCTGTCACCGAGCCGTTGTCGAAGACGGCGCGAATGGTGCTGGCGAGCAGCGGCGCAATGGACAACACCGTGAGCTGCGGGAAGCGCTTCTGCTCGTCGATGGGAAGCGTGTTGGTGACGATCACCTCGCGGGCGCCGCAGGACGCCAGGCGCTCGGCGGCCGGGTCGGACAGCACGCCGTGGGTCGCCGCGATCACCACGTCGCTGGCGCCGTCGTCGCGCAGCAGGTTCACCGCGCCGGCGATGGTGCCGCCGGTGTCGATCATGTCGTCGATCAGCACGCAGGTGCGGCCTTCGACCTCGCCGACGACCCGGTTGGACACCACCTGGTTGGGCACGCGCGGGTCGCGGGTCTTGTGGATGAAGGCCAGCGGCACGCCGCCCAGTGCGTCGGCCCACTTCTCGGCGATGCGCACCCGGCCCGAGTCGGGGGAGACCACCACCATGTTGCCGTCCGGGTAGTTGTCCTTGATGTAGCCGGTCAGCAGGTTCTGGGCGCGCATGTGGTCGACCGGACCGTCGAAGAAGCCCTGGATCTGGTCGGTGTGCAGGTCGACGGTCACGATTCGGTCGGCGCCCGCGGTCTTGAGCAGGTCGGCGACCAGCCGCGCGGAAATGGGCTCGCGGCCGCGGTGCTTCTTGTCCTGCCGGGCGTAGGGGTAGAACGGCATGACCGCGGTGATCCTCTTCGCGCTGCCGCGTTTGAGCGCGTCGATCATGATCAGCTGTTCCATCAGCCAGTTGTTCACCGGCGCCGGGTTCGATTGCAGGACGAATGCATCGCAACCGCGCACCGACTCGTGGAAGCGAACGAAGATCTCGCCGTTGGCGAATTCCCGCGCGGTCTGCGCGGTGACGTGGACGTCGAGTTCCTTGGCCACCTGTTCGGCCAGCTCCGGATGCGCCCGGCCGGAGAACAGCATCAGGTTTTTTCGGTTATCGGTCCAGTCGTGGCTCAACGCACTGCCCTCGCCGTATCGGGATTGGAATCTAGAGAGGAAGGCCCAATCGTACGAAGCGAATCGTACGGAAAAGCGGCGGGGTTGCCAGCAGCCGAATTCACGGTGTCGACTCGGGTGCTGCGGAAGTAGTGGTCGGCGGTTCGGCTTCGGTGGCTTTCTCGGCCGCTTTCGCGGCCCCGCTGCCCGGCCGTTTGCGCTGCACCCAGCCCTCGATGTTGCGTTGCGGCCCCGCCGACACCGCCAGGGCGCCCGGCGGGACGTCGTCGCGCACCACCGTGCCGGCGCCCGTGTAGGCCCCGTCGCCGACCGTGACCGGCGCGACGAACATGGTGTCCGACCCGGTGCGGACGTGCGAGCCGACCGTGGTGCGCCGCTTGGTCTCGCCGTCGTAGTTGACGAACACGCTGGACGCGCCGATGTTGCTGTGCTCACCGATGTCGGCGTCGCCGACGTACGTCAGGTGCGGGACCTTGGTGCCCGTCCCGATGTTGGAGTTCTTGGTCTCGACGAACGCGCCGAGCTTGCCGTCGGATCCCAGCGCGGTTCCCGGCCGCAGATAGGTGTACGGGCCGACCGTGGCGCCGTCCCCGATCGACGAGGAGGTGCCGTGGGTGCGGACCACCGAGGCGCCGTCACCGACGATGACGTCGGTCAGGGTGGTGTCGGGCCCGACGACGCAGCCGCCCCCGACCCGGGTGCGGCCGTGCAGCTGAGTGCCGGGGTGGATCACGGTGTCGCGTCCGATCGTCACGTCGACGTCGATCCAGGTGCTGGCCGGATCGACGATGGTCACGCCCGACATCTGATGGGCGGCGACGATCCGGCGGTTGAGTTCGGCGCCCAGTTCGGCCAGCTGTACGCGGTTGTTGACGCCCGCGACCAGCGCGCTGTCGGCGACCTGCTGGGCGTGCACGGTCCGGCCGTCGCCGCGCAGGATGGCGATGGCGTCGGTCAGGTAAAGCTCCTGCTGGGCGTTATTGGCGCTCAGCCGGCTCAGCGCCGACCGGAGCGCCGCGATGTCGAAGGCATAGACGCCGGCGTTGACCTCGTGGATCTCGCGTTGCGAGGGCGTTGCGTCGGTGTGCTCGACGATCCCCATCACCTCGTTGTCCTGGGTGCGCAGGATGCGGCCGTACCCGACCGGATCCCTCAGCGTCGTGGTGAGCACGGTGACGGCGGCGGACTCGGCGCTGTGGGTGGCGACCAGGCCGGCCAGGGTGTCGGAGTCCAGCAGCGGCGTGTCGCCCGAGGTGACCACGACGATGCCGGCGTAGTCGTCGGGCAGGGCCGACAGGCCGCACAGGACCGCGTGGCCGGTGCCCAGCGGCCGGTCCTGCAGCGCCACGTCGATCGCGCGGCCGAGGGACTCGCCCAGCTCGGCGACCAGCGGCTCGACGCGCTCGTGGTCGTGGCCGAGGACCACCACCAGATGCTGGGGCGCCACCTTGGCGACGGCGTGCAGGGAATGCGCCAGCATGCTGCGGCCGGCGATCGTGTGCAGGACCTTCGGGGTGTCGGAGCGCATCCGGGTGCCGGGTCCGGCCGCGAGAACCAGGACCGCGGTGTCACCACGAAACGACACGGATCTCCCTTCTTCGCGCCAGCGTGGGTGCCAGTGCACCGGACACGCCTTCAAGCGTGTCATTTCATGCACGCTCGCCGCAAAGACCCACGCCAGCTCCGTCGCCAGGACTCGAACCTGAACTCTCAGAACCAAAATCTGATGTGCTGCCGATTACACCACGACGGACTGCAGGCCCATAGGCCGCGCCAACAAGACTCTAGACGGGGCGGCTGCGCCGCGCCGAACCGATACGCTGATTGACGTGGCCGTTCTCGACCCCCAAACGCAAAAGGAGCCGGACAAGGAAGCCCGGGCGCCACGCGCCCGCATGACCGGCAGCGAGCGCCGCCAGCAGCTCATCGGCATCGCACGCTCGCTGTTCGCCGAACGCGGTTACGAGGGCACCTCGATCGAGGAGATCGCGCTGCGGGCCAACGTCTCCAAGCCCGTCGTCTACGAACATTTCGGCGGCAAGGAGGGCTTGTACGCCGTCGTCGTCGACCGCGAGATGTCGGCGCTGCTGGACATGATCACCTCGTCGCTGACCAACAACCGGTCCCGGGTGCGGGTCGAGCGCGTCGCGCTGGCGCTGCTCACCTACGTCGAAGAACGCACCGACGGCTTCCGGATCATGCTCCGCGACTCGCCGGCCGCGATCAGCTCGGGCACCTACTCCAGCCTGCTCAACGACGCCGTCAGCCAGGTCAGCTCCATCCTGGCCGGCGACTTCGCCCGCCGGGGTTTGGATGCGGACCTGGCCCCGCTCTACGCGCAGGCGCTGGTGGGCTCGGTGTCGATGACGGCCCAATGGTGGCTCGACACCCGCGAGCCCAAGAAGGAAGTGGTGGCCGCGCACCTGGTCAACCTGATGTGGAACGGCCTGACCCACCTGGAGGCCGATCCCCGACTGCAGGACGAGTAGGACCTACCGCCGCACCCCGCCGAGGAAGTTGTTCAGGGCCAACTGGTTTGAACTTCCCCCGGTGCCGAGTCGTTCCGCCGCTATCAAACCTCGGGCGACTGGCAACGACGGTCGGATCTTGACGCTGTCCGGCGTCCCTAGAATGGATTCATCATGACCGCACCGGGGCCTGCCCACCCAGAAACCCCGATCGCGGGGCTCGTGGATCTGGCGCTGAGGGCGCCGACCTTCCAGCAGCTGATCGACAGCGCGGCCACCCGACCCGCCGAATTGAGCCTGGTCGGACCGGCCAGCGCGCGTTTGTTCGTGGCCGGCGCGCTGGCGCGGCTGGGTCCCTTGCTCGTGGTCACCGCGACCGGGCGCGAGGCCGACGAGCTGACCGCCGAACTGCGCGGGGTGTTCGGCGACGCGGTGACGGTCTTCCCGTCCTGGGAAACCCTTCCGCACGAACGTCTTTCACCCGGCATCGACACCGTCGGGACCCGAATGCTGGTGCTGCGCCGGCTGGCCCACCCCGACGACGCGCGGCTGGGCCCGCCTCTGCAGGTGGTGGTGACGGCGGTGCGGTCGCTGTTGCAGCCGATGACGCCGCGGCTGGGCGACGTGGAGCCGGTCACCCTGAGCGTCGGCCGGGAGATCCCCTTCGAGGACGTCGTCGCCCGGCTGGTCGAGCTGGCCTACACCCGGGTGGACATGGTCGGCCGGCGCGGTGAGTTCGCCGTGCGCGGCGGGATCCTCGACGTCTTCCCGCCGACCGCCGAACACCCGGTGCGCGTCGAGTTCTGGGGCGACGAGGTCAGCGAGATGCGGATGTTCTCGGTCGCCGACCAGCGCTCCATCCCCGAGATCGAGGTCGACGCGGTCATCGCGGTGGCCTGCCGCGAACTGCTGCTCACCGACGACGTGCGGGAGCGCGCCGCCGCGCTGGCCGCCCGGCACTCCACGGGCGAACCCGCCATCACCGGGAGCGTCACCGACATGCTGGCCAAGCTGGGCGAGGGCATCGCGGTCGACGGCATGGAGGCGTTGCTGCCGGTGCTGCGGCCCGGCGAGCACGTGCTGCTGACCGACCAACTGGCCGGCGGCACCCCGGTCTTGGTGTGTGACCCGGAGAAGGTGCGCACCCGCGCGGCCGACCTGATCAAGACGGGCAGCGAATTCCTCGAGGCGTCGTGGTCCGTCGCGGCGCTCGGCACCGACGCGCCCGTCGACGTGGCGCAGTTCGGCGGATCCGGCTTCACCGAACTGGACGACGTGCGGGCCGCGGCGGCCCGCGCCGATCATCCGTGGTGGACGCTGAGCCAGCTCTCCGACGAGTCGGCGGTGGAGCTGGCGGTGCGGGCGGCGCCGTCGGCCCGCGGGCATCAACACGACATCGACGGCATCTTCGCGATGCTGCGCGCGCACGTCGCCACGGGCGGGCACGCCGCGGTCGTCGCGCCCGGCACCGGGACCGCCCATCGGGTGGTCGAGCGGCTCGCCGAGTCCGAAACCCCGGCCGCCATGCTGGAACCGGGTGCGGCCCCGAAACCCGGGGTGGTGGGCGTGCTCAAGGGCCCGCTGCACGACGGCCTGATAATCCCCGGCGCCAACCTGGTGGTTATCACCGAGACGGACCTGACCGGCAACCGGGCCACGGCCGTCGAAGGCAAGCGGCTGGCGGCCAAGCGGCGCAACACCGTCGACCCGCTCGCGCTCACGGCCGGCGACTTGGTGGTACACGACCAGCACGGCATCGGGCGGTTCGTGGAGATGGTCGAGCGCACCGTCGGCGGCGCGCGGCGGGAGTACCTGGTTCTCGAGTACGCGTCGAGCAAGAGGGGCGGCGGGTCCGACAAGCTGTACGTGCCGATGGATTCGCTGGACCAGCTGTCCCGGTACGTCGGCGGGCAGGCCCCGGCGCTGAGCCGCCTGGGCGGCAGCGATTGGGCCAACACCAAGACCAAGGCGCGCCGGGCCGTGCGCGAGATCGCCGGCGAGCTGGTGTCGCTGTACGCCAAGCGGCAGGCCAGCGCCGGGCACGCGTTCGGGCCGGACACCCCGTGGCAGGCCGAGATGGAGGACGCGTTCGGGTTCACCGAGACCGTCGACCAGCTGACCGCGATCACCGAGGTCAAGGCCGACATGGAAAAGCCGGTCCCGATGGACCGGGTGATCTGCGGCGACGTCGGCTACGGCAAGACCGAGATCGCGGTGCGGGCGGCGTTCAAGGCCGTCCAGGACGGCAAACAGGTCGCCATCCTGGTGCCCACCACGCTGCTGGCCGACCAGCACCTGCAGACGTTCAGCGAGCGGATGGCCGACTTTCCGGTGACCGTCAAGGGGCTGTCCCGGTTCACCGACACCGCCGAGTCCCGCGCCGTGATCGACGGCCTGGCCGAGGGCACGGTCGACGTCGTGATCGGCACCCATCGGCTGCTGCAGACCGGGGTGCGCTGGAAGGACCTGGGCCTGGTCGTCGTCGACGAGGAACAGCGGTTCGGCGTCGAGCACAAGGAGCACATCAAGTCGCTGCGCACCCACGTCGACGTGCTGACCATGAGCGCCACCCCGATCCCCCGCACGCTGGAGATGAGCCTGGCCGGGATCCGCGAGATGTCGACGATCCTCACCCCGCCGGAAGAGCGGTATCCGGTGCTGACGTACGTCGGCCCGCAGGACGACAAGCAGGTGGCGGCCGCGTTGCGGCGCGAGCTGCTGCGCGACGGCCAGGCGTTCTACGTGCACAACCGGGTCAGCTCCATCGACCGGACCGCGGCCCGGGTCCGCGAGCTGGTGCCCGAGGCGCGCGTCGTCGTCGCGCACGGGCAAATGCCCGAGGAGCGGCTGGAACGCACCGTGCAGGGGTTCTGGAACCGCGAGTACGACATCCTGGTCTGCACCACGATCGTGGAGACCGGCCTGGACATCTCCAACGCCAACACGCTCATCGTCGAGCGCGCCGACACCTTCGGGCTGTCGCAGCTGCACCAGCTGCGCGGCCGCGTCGGCCGCAGCCGTGAGCGCGGCTACGCCTACTTCCTCTATCCGCCGCAGGTGCCGCTGACCGAGA
The DNA here is from genome assembly GCF_001667185.1 of Mycobacterium sp. 852002-50816_SCH5313054-b. Classification (GTDB taxonomy): domain Bacteria; phylum Actinomycetota; class Actinomycetes; order Mycobacteriales; family Mycobacteriaceae; genus Mycobacterium. Next base: position 34,907 of record NZ_LZIC01000052.1, read on the forward strand.
CGGCCTACGACCGGTTGGCGACCATCGCGCAGAACAACGAGTTGGGCGCCGGGATGGCCGTCGCGCTGAAGGACCTCGAGATCCGCGGCGCCGGCAACGTGCTGGGCGTCGAGCAGTCCGGGCACGTCGCCGGGGTCGGCTTCGACCTGTATGTGCGGCTGGTGGGTGAGGCCGTGGAGGCGTACCGGGCGGCCGCCGACGGCCAAACGGTCACCTCGCCCGAGGAGCCCAAGGATGTGCGGATCGACCTGCCGGTGGACGCGCACCTGCCGCCGGACTACATCGCCAGCGACCGGCTCCGGCTGGAGGGCTACCGTCGGCTGGCGGCGGCCTCCGACGACGCGGCCGTCGGCGCCGTCGTCGATGAGCTGATCGACCGCTACGGCGCGCTGCCCGAGCCCGCCGAGCGGCTGGTGGCCGTGGCGCGGCTGCGGCTGCTGTGCCGCGATGCCGGCATCACCGAGGTCTCGGCCCCGTCGGCGGCGACCGTGCGGCTGTCGCCGGTGACGCTGCTGGACTCGGCCCAGGTGCGGCTCAAGCGGATGTATCCGGCGGCGCACTACCGCGCCACGACGAACACGGTTCAGGTGCCCATTCCGCGGGCGGGCGGGGTCGGGGCGCCGCGCATGCGCGACGTCGAGTTGCTGCAGATGGTTGCCAACCTCGTCACGGCACTGCAGGGAAAACCACAGATAGAGATTGGTATAACGGGTTCACCAGCGACCGGGGAGGAGCGGCGCGCATGATCGTCGTCTTGTTCGACCCCCGCCGCCCGTCGCTGGTGCCGGTCGAGGCCATCGAGCACCTCGCCGGCGAGGTGCAATACACCGAGGAGATGCCCGTCGCGGTGCCCTGGTCGCTGCCCGCCGCGCGGCCGGTGCACTCCGGGGACGACGCGCCGGTGCTGCTGTCCTCCGATCCGGACCACCCCGCCGTGGCCGCCCGGCTGGCGGCCGGGGCCCGGTTGATCTCGGCACCGGACCGGCCGCGCGGCGAGCGACTGGTCGACGCCGTGGCGTTGATGGACAAGCTGCGCACCGCGGGACCGTGGGAAAGCGAACAGACCCACGACTCGTTGCGCAGGTTTTTGCTCGAGGAGACCTACGAGCTGCTGGACGCCGTGCGCAGCGGCAATGCCGACCAGCTGCGCGAGGAACTCGGAGACGTGTTGCTGCAGGTCCTCTTCCACGCCCGCATCGCCGAGGACGCGCCCCAGTCGCCGTTCACCATCGACGACGTCGCGGCCGCGTTGATGCGCAAGCTGGGCAACCGGGTACCGGGGGTGCTTGCGGGGCAATCTATTTCGCTCGAAGAGCAGTTGGCGCAGTGGGAAGAGCGCAAGTCCGCCGAAAAGGCGCGAAACTCGGTGATGGACGACGTGCACACCGGTCAACCGGCACTGGCTCTGGCGCAGAAGGTGATTCAGCGCGCCGAGAAGGCGGGGCTGCCCGCCGAGCTGATCCCCGCCGAGCTGACCGCCGTTTCGGTGGCCGCCGACATCGATGCGGAAAGCGCGCTTCGCGCGGCCGTTTTGGAGTTCGTGGACACGGTCCGCGGCGTGGAGACGGCGATCGCGGCCGCGCGCCGCGGCGACAACGTTCCGGTCGAACTCGACGTCGCGCAGCTGGGCGAGGTCACCGCGGAGGAGTGGCGCGCGCACTGGCCCGTCGCGGAATCGGCCGCGGACGAAGCGGTCGGTTCCGAGTCCGCGGCCAAGGCGTCCGGTGGGGGCTCCAAGCGTCGCAAAGGGCGGAAATAGGGCCCTGGATCGGTGCGCCTGCGGCAGGAATCGACGGGGTAGCCGGGCAACCCGTGGGACGATGGTCCTGGCCGAAGTTTGTGCAGGGGAGCAGTAGGGGAGCTTAAACGGGCATGGTGTCGCCGAGGCGTTGGTTGCGTGCGGCCGCCGTGATCGGCGCGACCGCGATGCTGCTCGCGTCCAGCTGCACCTGGCAGCTCAGCCTGTTCATCCCGGCGGGCGTCCCGCCGCCGGTCGGGGACCCGGTGCCGCCGGTGGACACGCACGTCAGCGGTCGGCCCGCGGATCAGCTGCACCAATGGGCCCAGCAACGGTCGGCGGCATTGGAGATTCCGGTCATCGCGCTGGAGGCCTACGCGTACGCCGCCAGGGTCGCCGAGGTCGAGAACCCGAAATGCCATATCGCCTGGACCACGCTGGCGGGTATCGGGCAGGTCGAGAGCCACCACGGCACCTACCGGGGCGCGACGCTGTCGCCGAACGGGGATGTGAGTCCGCCCATTCGTGGTGTTCGGCTGGACGGCAGTGGGGGGACCCTGCGCATCGTCGACGCGGAGGAGGGTGCCGACGGCGAGCCCAGTGTGGTGCGCGCGATGGGCCCGATGCAGTTCATTCCCGAGACGTGGCGGTTGTACGGGGTGGACGCCCACAACGACGGCCGCGTCAGCCCGGACAACATCGACGACGCGGCGCTGGCGGCGGCGGGTTACCTGTGCTGGCGCGGAAAAGACCTCGGGACACCGCGGGGGTGGATCACCGCGCTGCGGGCCTACAACAACTCCGGCGTCTACGCGCGGGCGGTGCGGGACTGGGCGACCGCCTACGCGGCGGGTCACCCGCTGTAGCAGGATGTATCGCTGACCCACGCTTTACGACGCAAGGAGATCCAGTGCCGATTATCGAGCAGGTCGGGGCCCGCGAGATCCTCGACTCCCGCGGCAACCCGACCGTCGAGGTCGAGATTGCTCTGATGGACGGGACGTTTGCCCGCGCCGCGGTGCCGTCCGGCGCGTCGACGGGCGAGCACGAGGCCGTTGAGTTGCGCGACGGCGGGAAACGTTACGGCGGCAAAGGCGTGCAGAAGGCGGTCCAGGCCGTCCTCGACGAGATCGGCCCCGCGGTCATCGGCCTGGCCGCCGACGACCAGCGACTGGTGGACCAGGCTCTGGTGGACCTCGACGGCACCCCCGACAAGTCCCGGCTGGGCGGCAACGCGATCCTGGGCGTCTCGCTGGCCGTCGCCAAAGCGGCCGCCGATTCCGCGGAGTTGCCGCTGTTTCGCTACCTCGGCGGCCCCAACGCCCACATCCTGCCGGTGCCGATGATGAACATCCTCAACGGTGGTGCCCACGCCGACACCGCCGTCGACATTCAGGAGTTCATGGTGGCGCCGATCGGCGCGCCCAGCTTCGCCGAGGCGTTGCGGTGGGGCGCCGAGGTGTACCACGCGCTGAAGTCCGTCCTGAAGAAGGAGGGGCTGTCGACCGGCCTGGGCGACGAGGGCGGGTTCGCCCCCGACGTGGCCGGCACCACCGCGGCGCTGGACCTGATCGGCCGGGCCATCGAATCGGCCGGTTTCAAACTCGGCAGTGACGTCGCGCTGGCCCTCGACGCGGCGGCCACCGAGTTCTATACCGACGGCACCGGCTACACCTTCGAAGGCTCGACCCGCACCGCCGAGCAGATGGCCGAGTTCTACGCCGGCCTGCTCGGCTCCTATCCGCTGGTGTCGTTGGAAGACCCGCTGTCCGAAGATGATTGGGAAGGTTGGGTGGCGCTGACCGCCTCGATAGGCGACCGGGTGCAAATCGTCGGCGACGACATCTTCGTCACCAACCCCGAGCGCCTCGAAGACGGGATCGAAAAGGGCGTCGCAAACGCCTTGCTGGTCAAGGTGAATCAGATCGGGACGCTGACCGAGACGCTCGACGCGGTCGCACTGGCCCACCACAGCGGATATCGCACGATGATGAGCCATCGCAGCGGCGAGACGGAAGACACCACGATCGCCGACCTGGCGGTGGCCGTAGGTTCCGGCCAGATCAAGACCGGCGCGCCCGCCCGCAGCGAGCGCGTGGCCAAATACAATCAGCTGTTGCGGATCGAGGAAGCCCTCGGTGACGCGGCACGGTACGCAGGCGATCTGGCGTTCCCGCGGTACGCGCTGGATCAGAAATAGGTTGAAACAGTTTGACGCCCAAGCCCGATCCGAAGCGGCGCTCCCCGGCATCGCGCCCGGGGAAGGCCGGCGATTCGGTTCGGCGCCGCCGCGCCGTCAAGCCGTCGCAAACGGCCAACCATACGACCCGGTCGCTGCAGGAGCGTGTCGTCGAACCCATCAAGCGGCAGGTTGCGGAATCCGTCGAACAGCGGTCCGACCAGCGGCTGGGGTTCACCGCGCGCCGGGCGGCGGTGCTGGCCGCGGTGATCTGCGTGCTCACGCTTACCATCGCCGGCCCGGTGCGCACCTACTTCGCGCAGCGCACCGAGATGAATCAGTTGGCCGCCAGCGAGGCCGCGCTGCGCAGCCAGATCGCCGACCTCGAACAGAAAAAGGTCAAACTCGGTGACCCGGCCTACATCGCGGCGCAGGCCCGCGAGCGCCTGGGTTTCGTGATGCCCGGAGACATTCCGTTCCAGGTTCAGCTTCCGCCGACGGCGGCGGTACCCTCGCAGCCCGGAGCGGACGCGACGAAGCCGGCCAGCCACGACCCGTGGTACACCTCGCTGTGGCACACCATCGCCGATGCCCCGCACCTGCCTCCGGCGGCGCCGGAAGCGCCCAATCCCACGGCCCCCGGTGGTTGATCGTGCCGACCTGGATGCGGTGGCGCGTCAGCTCGGGCGTGAGCCGCGCGGGGTGCTGGAGATCGCCTACCGTTGTCCCAACGGCGAGCCGGGCGTGGTGAAGACCGCGCCGAAACTTGCTGACGGCACGCCCTTTCCGACGTTGTACTACCTGACGCATCCGGCGCTGACCGCGGCCGCGAGCAGGCTCGAGACGACGGGATTGATGGGCGAGATGACCGAGCGGTTGCGGCAGGACCCCGAATTGGCGGCCGCGTACCGCCGGGCACACGAGTCGTATTTGGCCGAGCGCGACGCGATCGAGCCGCTGGGGACCACATTCTCCGCCGGGGGAATGCCGGACCGGGTCAAGTGCCTGCACGTGCTGATCGCGCATTCGCTGGCCAAGGGTCCGGGCGTGAATCCTCTTGGCGACGAGGCGTTATCGATGTTGGCCGGTGACCCCGCGATGGGCCCGGTGCTGGTGGCGGGGCAGTGGTGAGCCGGCTCGCCGCAATCGACTGCGGTACCAACTCGATCCGGTTGCTGATCGCCGACGCCGACGATGGCCGGCTCAGCGATGTGCATCGCGAGACGAGGATCGTGCGGTTGGGCCAGGGTGTCGACGCGACGGGCGAGTTCGCGCCGGACGCGATCGCCCGGACCCGGGCCGCGCTGGTCGATTACGCTGCGCTGCTGAAGGGGCATGGCGTCGAGCGGGTGCGAATGGTGGCCACCTCGGCGGCTCGCGACGTCGCGAATCGCGATGTCTTCTTTGCGATGACGGCCGAGGTGCTGGGCGCCGTGTTGCCCGGCGCGGTTGCCGAGGTGATCACCGGTGCCGAGGAAGCCGAGCTGTCCTTCCGCGGTGCGGTCGGCGAGTTAGACGGTGATGCAGCGCCTTTCGTTGTGGTCGACCTCGGCGGCGGCTCGACCGAGATCGTGGTCGGCGGGGATGCGGTGGTGGCCAGCTACTCGGCCGACATCGGCTGTGTCCGGCTCACGGAGCGCTGCCTGCATTCGGATCCGCCGACGCCGCAGGAAGTGGAGGCGGCCCGCCAGGTGGTGCGCGAGCGGCTGGACGTCGCACTGGGCGTGGTGCCCGTCGAGGGGGCGCGGACCTGGGTCGGGCTCGCCGGGACGATGACGACGCTGTCCGCCCTGGCGCACAACATGACGACGTATGACTCTGCGGCCATTCATCTTTCGCGCGTCGCGGGCGGTGACCTGCTGGGGGTGTGCGAGCGGCTGATCAGCATGACGCGATCCGAGCGGGCGGCGCTGGGACCGATGCACGAGGGCCGGGCCGACGTGATCGGCGGCGGCGCGATCGTGGTGGAGGAATTGGCGCGCGAGCTGCGTGCCCGCGCCGGCATCGATGAGCTGATCGTCAGCGAACACGACATCTTGGACGGCATCGTGCTGTCGCTCGCCGACTGAGTCACATCCGCCACAGGGGTCCCGCGAGGAGGCGGCACCCTTGGTGCCCGCCTCACACCGACAACTTGAGGTGATGTCGTAGCGAGCGCAATTGCCGAGTAAGTCACATCCGCCACACTCGTCCCTCCGCGGAGGGGGCACCCTTTGTGCCTGCCTCATAGCGACAACTTGAGGTGATGTCGTACCGATATGCCACCCTGCGCCAATGAACCTTCAAGGAATCGAGCTCCGTTACGTGCTCACGATGCATCTTGCCCACAATGGGCGAGCGACCATCGCCGAAATGCTGGATTCACTCAAGGGGCAGGGCTTTTGCGTCCCTGGTAGGGCATCAAAAACCATCTCGGATGCGCTGCGCTGGGAGGTTGGCCGCGACCGGGTGCGCCGGCTCGGCCGAGCTCTGTACGGGCCGGGATACATCCCGCGCAGCACCGAACACCGAATACATCAACGCGTGCTCGGTTTGCGCGCGGTGGCGAAGTTGTCGCTGTGAGGCGGGCAAAAGGTCGGGTGCTTCCGGCGCAGAGGCGCATGGTGCGCATGTGATTCAACGCGAACGCGCGTCAGGCCTCGAACCGGTAGCCCATGCCCGACTCGGTGAGCAGGTGCTTGGGATGCGACGGGTCATCCTCGAGTTTGCGTCGCAACTGCGCCAGATACACACGTAGGTAATGGGTTTCGGTGGCATACGCCGGCCCCCACACCTCTTTCAACAATTCCTCGCGACCCACCAGCTTGCCCCTGTTGCGCACCAGCACCTCGAGCATGCCCCATTCGGTCGGCGTCAGGTGCACCTCCACCCCGTCCTTGGTGACCTTCTTGGCGGCCAGATCGACGGTGAACGCGTCGGTTTCGACCACCGGCTCATCCACTTCGGATGCCGCCGCGTTACGGCGCACCGCCGCGCGCAGCCGAGCCAGAAACTCGTCCATACCAAAGGGTTTCGTCACGTAATCGTCGGCGCCGGCGTCGAGGGCCTCGACTTTGTCCGACGAGTCCGTGCGTGCCGACAGCACGATCACCGGCGCCGAGAGCCAGCCGCGCAGGCCGGCCAGCACCTCGATGCCGGAGATGTCGGGCAGGCCGAGGTCCAGGATGACCACGTCGGGCTTGTGCTCGGCGGCCGCGCGCAGCGCTCCGGCACCGGTCGAGGCGGTGATGACCTCGTAGCCCCGCACCGACAGGTTGATCCGCAGCGCGCGCAGGATGTGCGGCTCGTCGTCGATCACCAAGACCCGGGTCATAGCGCACCAAACGCCTGCGGCGCGGGCAGATCCACCACGACGGTCAGGCCGCCGCCCGGGGTGTCGCCCGCCGAAATGGTGCCGCCCATCGCCTCGACGAAGCCGCGCGCCACCGACATGCCCAGGCCCACACCGGTGGTGTTGTCGTGATCGCCCAGCCGTTGGAAGGCATCGAAGATCTGGTCCTCGGTGCCTTTCGGTATTCCGGGGCCTTCGTCGATGACGTTGATCAGGACGCGATCGCCCACCCGCCCCGCGTTGACTCGAACCACGCAGTTGGGCGCGTAGCGCAGCGCGTTGTCGATCAGGTTGGCTAAGACCCGTTCCAGCAATCCGGCGTCGGCCATCGCCACCGCGTCGCCCATGTCGACCTTGACGCGGTCGATGGCCGATCGGTAAAACCCGGTGGCGCCCTTACCGATACTGACCAGGGCGCGCTGCACCGTTTCCTCCAGATAGACGCGCCGCAGGTCCGGGTGGATCACCCCGGCGGCCAGGCGCGAGGAGTCCAGCAGGTTGCCGACCAGCGCGGTCAGCTGGTCGATCGATTCCTCGATGGTGGCCAGCAATTCGGCGGTGTCCTCGGGGGAGAACGCCACGTCTTCGGCGCGCAAGCTGGACACCGCGACCTTGGCCGCGGCGAGCGGTGTGCGCAGGTCGTGGCTGACCGCCGAGAGCAGGGAGCGCCGCAGCTCGTCGGCCCGCACGACCGCCTCGGTCCGGCTGGCCTCTTCGGCCAACTCGCGCTGCCGGATCAGGCCTACCGCCTGCTTGGCCACCGCGCTGAGCACCCGGCGGTCGCGCGTGGAGAGCTTCTTGCCGGCCATCAGCATCCAGAACTCTTCATCGCCGACCTCGATCGCGGTGTCGGCCGAATCGACGCTCACGCAAGGATCTTTGCCGACGCAGGCGACGATGTAGCCCTTCCTTCCGCTGGCACGCTCTTCGTCGCTGGGTTCGCGCAGCATGCTGACAGCGCGCTGTGAATAGGTCTCGCGCACGCGCTCCAACAGGGTCTCGAGGTCAGCGCCGCGCAGCACAGACCCGGCGAAGAGCGTGAGCAGCTCGGCTTCTTGGGATGCGCGGCGGGCTTCCCGGGTGCGTTTGGTGGCGCCGTCGACGAGTACCGCGACCGCGACCGCGATCATCATCAGCACCAACTCGGTGATGGCGCTGTTGGGCTCGGCGATGGTGAAGCTGTGCCGCGGGGCCGTCAGGTAGTAGTTCAGCAGCAGCCCGGACAGCACCGCCGAAAGAACCGCCGGGGCAACGCCCCCGAGCAGCCCGACGCACAGCACCCCGACGAAGAACAATGCGCTCTCGCCGGCGTTGTTCAGATACCGGTCCAACAACGTCACCGTCACGGCGCAAATGACCGACGGCACGATGACGGCCGCCAGCCACGAGGCGACGCGTCGCTCGCGTGGCGCGAGTGACGCCAGATGAAAGCCGCGCCTGGATTCATCGTGGGTGACGATGTGCACGTCGATCTTCCCGGACCGCTCGACGATCGTGGGGCCGATCCCCTCCTCGAAGATGCGGGCCCAGCGGGGCCGCCGGGACGTGCCGATGACCAGCTGGGTCGCATTGTTCTCGCGGGCGAAATCGAGCAGGGCCGTCGGTACGTCGTCGCCGACCACGGTGTGCAGGGACGCGTCCAGGCTGTTCGCCAGCTCACGCACCTTGGTCATTCTGCGCTCCGAGAGACCGGCCAATCCGTCACCGCGGATGACGTGCACCACCATCAGCTCGGCGCTGGACTTCGACGCGATCCGGGATGCGCGCCGCACCAACGTCTCCGACTCCGGGCCACCGGTGACCGCCACGACGACGCGCTCGCGCGCCTCCCACATGTCGGTGATCTTGTTCTCGGCACGGTACTTTGCCAGCGCGGTGTCTACCTGGTCCGCCAGCCAGAGCAGCGCCAATTCCCTGAGCGCGGTGAGATTTCCGCGGCGGAAGTAATTCGACAGCGCCGCGTCGATCCGTGCCGGCGCATAGACGTTACCGTGGGATAGCCTGCGGCGCAGCGCCTCCGGCGTGATGTCGATGAGCTCCACCTGCGAAGCCTCGCGCACGATCGAATCGGGTATTGTCTCTTGCTGTTCGATGCCGGTGATCTGGGCGACGACGTCGTTGAGGCTTTCCAGGTGCTGGATATTGACGGTGGAGATCACCGTGATTCCGGCCTCGAGCAGCTCTTCGACGTCCTGCCAACGTTTCTCGTTCTTGCTGCCCGGCGTGTTGGTATGCGCGAGTTCGTCGACCAGCACCACCTGCGGGTGCCGCGCCAGCACGGCCGGCACGTCGAGCTCGGGAAAGCTGCCGCCGCGGTACTCGACGAACCGGGGCGGGATGACCTCGATGCCCTCAATCAGCTCAGCGGTTTTCGCCCGCCCGTGGGTCTCGACCACGGCCGCCACCACGTCGGTGCCGCGCTCCAGCCTCCGGTGGGCCTCGCCGAGCATCGCGTAGGTCTTGCCGACACCGGGAGCGGCACCTAGGTAGATGCGTAGTTCCCCGCGCTTGGGACGGTGGTCGGTCACGCTCACGTCAACCATCATCCCCCTACGGGTTAGCCCGAGACCGGATACTGGTGATCGAGTTGCGCGTTGAGCTGTAGCACGTTCACGGTCGGCTCACCGAAGATCCCGAGGTCGCGCCCGCTGCGGTAGTGCGCGAGGACCGCCCGGATCTGATCCGGGCTGACGTGACGGGCCTTGGCCACCCGGGTGACCTGGATGTCGGCGTATGCCGGGGAGATGTTCGGATCCAGACCGCTGCCGCTGGCCGTGACCGCGTCCGCCGGCACGGTGGGGCTTTCGGGCGCGGTGCCGCGGACGGGCACGATCTGGCCGATCGTGTAGTCCTCGCCGAACTTGGCGCACTCGACCCGCACTCCCTCGTAGATCGACAGGAACGGCGCCTGTGTCGACTGGCACGGCTCGTTGACGCTGACCACCCGGGTAGGGTGGGCGACGTTTCCGCGGGCGTCGCGCGGGCCGATCACCGACAGCACCGCGCCGACGCCGCCGCCCGTGCAGAACGGACGCGACCCGTCCACCCCCTCGAGCTGCCCCACCGCGGAACTGCGCGTGCAGACCTGTGTGAGCAGGCTCGGCTTGAAGCCGGCATCCGACGCGGACTTGCCGGCCGTCATTTGCGACGGGTCCGCGGGTGTGTCGACGGTGCTCTCCGGCCCGAGGTTGCTCGCGCCCGACGAGAGCGGGTCGTAACCGGTGCCGGCCGCCGACGGGCGGCTCTGAAAGTACTGCGGCAGCGCGTTGCCGTCCTTGTCGGTGAACAGCTGGCCGATGAGCCTGCTGCCGACCGCCTTCCCGTTGGCGGTCAGGATCGACCCTTCGGCCTGATCGTGCAGGCCGGGTATCTGCGCGACGAGCCAGATGAACACGGGAAAGGCGAGGCCGGTGAGCACCGTCAGCACCAGCAGCGCGCGGAAGGCCGCCCAGTGCACGCGGATGAAATTGGAGAACTTCATGTCAGGACATCCCGGGGACGAATTGGACGATGAGGTCGATTGCCTTGATCCCGATGAACGGGGCGACGATGCCGCCGAGCCCGTAGACATAGAGGTTACGGCTCAACAGTTTTGACGCGCTGCTCGGCGTGTAGCGCACGCCGCGCAGCGACAACGGGATCAGTATGACGATGATGATCGCGTTGAAGATGACCGCCGACAGGATCGCCGACTGAGGGCTGTGCAGCCGCATGATGTTGATCATGTCCAGCCCGGGAAACAGCGCGACGAACATCGCCGGGATGATCGCGAAGTACTTGGCGATGTCGTTGGCGATGGAGAACGTGGTCAGCGCGCCGCGGGTGATCAGCAGCTGCTTGCCGATCTCGACGATCTCGATGAGCTTCGTGGGGTCGGAGTCGAGATCGACCATGTTGCCGGCCTCTTTGGCCGCCGACGTTCCGGTGTTCATCGCCACGCCCACATCGGCCTGGGCCAGCGCCGGTGCGTCATTGGTGCCGTCACCGGTCATCGCGACGAGCTTGCCGCCCTCCTGCTCTCGCTTGATCAGCGCCAGCTTGTCCTCGGGCGTGGCCTCGGCGAGGAAGTCGTCGACGCCGGCCTCGTCGGCAATCGCTTTGGCGGTCAACGGGTTATCGCCGGTGATCATCACCGTTCGGATGCCCATCTTGCGCATCTCGTCGAAGCGCTCCCGCATGCCCTGCTTGACGACGTCCTTGAGGTGAATGACACCGAGCACCGCCGCCTCGCCGTTCAGGCACTCCCCGACGACCAGCGGGGTGCCGCCGCCGGCGGAGATGCCGTCGACGATCTCACCGAGCTGTATGGGCACGTTACCGCCTTGCCCGCGAACCCATTCCGCGACCGAGCTCGCCGCGCCCTTGCGCAGCAGGTGCCCGTCCAGGTCGACGCCCGACATCCGTGTCGCCGCGGAGAACTCCACCCAATGGGCGTGCGCGAGTTCGCCCGGCGTGCGGGCGCGCAGCCCGAAATGCTGCTTGGCGAACACGACGATCGAGCGTCCCTCCGGTGTTTCGTCGGCGAGGCTCGACAGTTGCGCGGCGTCGGCCAGCTGTTCCGGGGTGACGCCGTCGAGTGGGACGAACGCGCCGGCCTGCCGGTTGCCCAGGGTGATGGTGCCCGTCTTGTCGAGCAGCAGCGTGTTCACGTCGCCGGCGGCTTCCACCGCGCGCCCGGACATCGCCAGCACGTTGCGCTGCACCAGCCGGTCCATCCCGGCGATGCCGATCGCCGACAGCAGCGCGCCGATCGTCGTAGGGATCAGGCACACCAGTAGCGACACCATCACGATTCCGGTGACGCCACTTCCGTTGAGCGCCTGGGTGTCCGGGACTCCCGGGTTGTTCATCTTGGAGTAGATCGCCAGCGGCTGCAGGGTCGCGACGGCGAAGACGAAGATGATCGTCAACGCGGCCAAGAGGATGTTCAGCGCGATTTCGTTCGGGGTCTTCTGCCGGTTTGCGCCCTCGACGAGCGCGATCATCCGGTCGATGAAGCTTTCGCCCGGCTTTTGGGTGATTTGCACGACGATCCGGTCGCTCAGCACGGTGGTGCCGCCGGTGACCGCCGAACGGTCGCCACCGGATTCGCGGATCACCGGCGCCGACTCTCCGGTGATCGCCGATTCGTCGACCGACGCAATGCCTTCCACCACGTCACCATCGCCGGGTATCACCTGCCCGGCCTCGATCACGACGATGTCGCCCTGCTGCAGCAGCGGTGCCGCGACCTCTTCCTCCATCCCGGGGGCGCCGGGTTCCCAATTCCTGAGCCGTCGGGCCAGGGTCTGGGTCTTGGCTCGGCGCAGCGTTTCCGCTTGGGCCTTGCCGCGGCCTTCGGCCACCGCCTCCGCGATATTGGCGAAGAGCACGGTCAGCCACAGCCATACCACGATCAGCCAAGCGAACCAGGTTTCGTTGATGACCGCCAGCGCCGTGCTCCAGGCGGCCCCGATTTCGACGATGAACATCACCGGGTTGTGCCACAGGGTGCGCGGGTCGAGCTTGCGCAGCGCGTCCGGGGTCGACCTCCACAGCATCTTGGGGTCGAGCAACCCGCCCTGCACCCGCTTCGTGCCCGTCTGGCCCGAAGGCTGCGTCTGCTCGGACGAATCGACAGCGGTCGCGGTCATCAGTGGATTCCTTCAGCGAGAGGCCCAAGCGCGAGCATGGGCAGGAAAGTGAGGGCAACGAGGATCACCGTGACGCCGGCGACCATCCCGACGAACTGCGGCCGATGGGTGGGCAGGGTGCCCGCCGATTCCGGCGTGTGGCCCTGCTTGGCGAGCGATCCGGCCAGCCCCAATACGAGCACCATCGGCAGGAATCGGCCGAAGACCATGGCCAACCCCAGAGCGGTGTTGTACCAGTTGGTGTTGACGCTGATCCCGGCGAAGGCGGAGCCGTTGTTGTTCGCGGCGGAGGTGAACGCGTAAAGCACCTCCGACAGCCCGTGTGGGCCGGTGTTGAGCATGCCGGCGCGTTCGCCGGGCAGCGCCATCGCAATCGCGGTGCCGGTCAGCACGATCAGCGGGGTGACCAGGAAATAGCTTGCGGCGAGCTTGATTTCGCGGGGGTTGATCTTTTTCCCGAGGTATTCCGGGGTGCGCCCGACCATCAGCCCGGCGACGAAGACCGTGATTACCGCCAGGATCAGCATCCCGTAGAGGCCCGATCCGGTGCCGCCGGGGGCGACCTCTCCGAGCTGCATGTTGAACAGCGTGATCATCCCGCCGAGGCTGGTGTAGGAGTCGTGGAACGAATCGACCGCACCGGTGGAGGTGAGCGTCGTCGAGTCCGCGAACACCGCGGAGTTGGCGATGCCGAACCGCTGCTCGACGCCTTCCATGGCGCCCCCGACGGCGCTGGGTACCGTGCCGTGGTGCTGCAGCTGGAACCACATCATGAACGACACGCTGATCGCGTACAGGGTCGCCATCACCGATGCGATCGCGTAGCCCTGCTTGGTGCTGCCCACCATGCGCCCGAAGGTGCGCGGCAGCGAGAAGCTGATCACCAGCAGCAGGAAGATCTCCAGCCAGTTGGTCCACACCGTCGGATTCTCGAACGGATGCGCAGAGTTCGCGTTGTAGAACCCGCCGCCGTTGGTGCCGAGCTCCTTGATCGCCTCCTGGCTGGCGACCGGGCCGCCGGTGATCGTCTGCTGGGTGCCGCCGAGGGTCGAGGCGACCTGGTCGTGCAGGTGGAAGTTCTGGATCGCCCCGCCCGCGATGAGCAGGATCGCGGCGACGATCGAGATGGGCAGCAGGATGCGCAGCACCGTGCGCACCAGGTCGACCCAGAAGTTGCCCAGATCGCCGGTGCGCTTGCGGGCAAAGCCGCGCACCAGTGCGATCGCCACCGCCATGCCCACGGCGGCCGAGACGAAGTTCTGCACCGCCAGCCCGGCCATCTGGACCAGATGGCCCTGCGTCGACTCGCCGGAGTAGGCCTGCCAGTTGGTGTTGGTAGTGAAGCTGACGGCGGTGTTCCACGCCAGCCCCGGAGTCATTTGGGTGGCCGGATCACGCAGGTGCAGCGGCAATTTGCCCTGCACGAGCTGGAACACGAAAAGGAACAGGATGCTGAGCGACGAGAACGCCAACACGCTGCGCGCGTAGGCGCCCCACGTCTGCTCCGAGCGTGAATCGACACCGATAAGCCGGTAGATCACCCGCTCGACGGCGGAGTCCTTCTCCGACGTGTACACCCGGTACATGTAGTCGCCGAACGGCACATGCACCACCACCAGCGCCACGACGAGGACGGCGAGGAAGATGATCCCCGCTGTTGTTGTGCTCACTAGAACCTCTCCGGAAGCAGCAGCGCGGCTGCGAGATACACGGCAAGGAGCACGGAAAGCGCCAAGCCGATAACGTTTTCGTAGCTCACAGTCGCTCGACCAGCTTCTGCGCCAGCCCGAGCACGGCGAACACCGCGATCGTCAGCAAGACGTAGATCAACACGCCCATCGTGTCTCCATTCCATTCCGCATAAACCCTGCGCACACTTAATGGCCTCATCGAGTCAGCCGCAGCGCAGTACTCGGAGGCAATGCCAGATTGAAACTAGACAGCGTCTATCGGATAGGGCCTTTGGTTGACACTTTCCTAACGGCGCCGCAGTGCGCCTTTACGGTTTCTTTACGCCCCTGGTGGCGTCCCGCCCCTCTGCCGGGTTGGCGTTAAGGTTGGGCCGTTGCCTGTATGGATGTCGTTTGGATTGATAGTGGGCGTTGCGAATTGGGCGTAGACCCAAGTCCATGCGAAGAACCACGCAACGAGACGCTGAATCGCGCATCCTCCAGCCGGGCGCCCCGAAACGACCGCAGTGGTGGTCGCGCCTGCTCGACGGCCCCCACCAGTGGGGATCTCTCGATGCCACGGTTGGTAGATACGGCGTGCAACGCGACCGATTGATCGTCTACCCGCCCGGAAGCACTCCCGCCGATCGTCGGATGGCGCGGCTGTGGCGGGGGTGGCCGATAACGGGCGCTGCGCTCGGGTTGCTCGCGATCATGCTGCTGGGCCACGCCGGCGTCGCACCCGACAAGGTGCTCGCGATCTTCGTAGTCGCTTACGTGGGCATCGGCGCGCTGCTGTTCCTGCGGGCCGGGCCCACGCGCGTGAAAGTCAGGTCGATGTCGGTCATCCTCTTGCCCAACAGCGCCGACGCGCATGAGGAACAGAGCCACACCGAGTGCCGAACCTTGGCCGACATGTTGGTCCGGGCCGACCATCTGTTGGAGAGCGGAGCAATCTCACTGGTCGAGCACGAGGCGATCTGGTGGGACGCCTACGACCGGATCGACGCGATTGCTCATGTCTGACACCCTGTCGCAGACCCCCGAGGCTGTCGCTGCGGCAGCGACTCTGCTGACCGTGTACTTCTTGGCGCGGCGAGGACACGGGCGAAGCCGCATCGAATCGTGGCCGGGCCGGCGAAATCGTAAGGCGTAGAAGCAAAAAGCTGTGCCAAGGAAGCTTCCAATCGCCCCCCTCGGGGGATCGGCGGCTAGCCGGGCCGATCGGTGACCGAATCCTCGATCAGCGGAAGGCGCACCCTGAAGACCGTTCGGCCCTCGGTGGATTCGGCGGTCACCGAACCGTGATGGGCCCTGACGATGGAACTCACGATGGCCAGCCCCAGCCCGATCCCCGAACCGTCAGATCGGGAGGTGTCCGCCCGGACGAACCGCTCGAACAGCCGGGGCAACAGATCCGCGTCGATGCCGGGCCCGTCGTCGGCCACGGTCAGTTCCGCATAGGCAGCTTCCGTCCCGCGGTGGCAGGTGATCCCGGTCGTTACCGTGACGCCCGGCGGCGTGTGCAGCCGGGCGTTGCTGAGCAGATTGCTGACCAGTTGGTGTAGCCGGGCGTGGTCGCCGCGGACCCACACCGGTTCTTCGGGCAGGTCTTTGACCCAACGGTGTGTCGGCGCCGCGACCGCGGCGTCGTTCACCGCGTTGATGACGAGGTCCGCCAGATCGACATCCTGGGTCTGCAGGTCTTCGCCCTCGCCCAGGCGCGAGAGCAGCAGCAGCTCGTCGACGAGCACCGCCATGCGCCGCGCCTCCGACTCGATGCGGGCCAGCGCGTATTCGGTGGTCGGCGGCAGCGCCGAGCTGTCCTGACGCGTCAGCTCGGCGTAGCCCTGAATCGCCGCCAGCGGAGTTCGCAACTCGTGGCTGGCGTCGGTGATGAATTGCCGCATCCGCAAGTCGGACTCGGCCCGATGCGCCAAAGCGCTATCGACGTTGTCCAGCAACCGGTTCAGCGTGTGTCCGACGATTCCGACTTCGTTGTTCGGATCGGTATCGGTCGGTCGCACCCTGGCGCTGATCCGGTGGTCGCCGTCGGTCAGCGGCATCGCGGCAACCTCGCCGGCGGTCGCGGCGAGCCGGCGCAGCGGGCGCAGGGTGGACCCGACCACCCACACGGTGAGCCCGGCGGTCACCGCCAGGGCCGCCGCGACCAGCAGCGTGGTGGTGAGTTGCTTGCGAACGATGATCTGGTCGGCCCGGGCTAGCGATACCCCGACGATCAGAAGGTCGGCCCCGTTGATGCGGCTGTCGACGCGATACGAACCGAGGCTGCCAAGCTTCTCGGTCCGTGGCGGCGCGTCGGGCCAGGACTGCGCTTCCAGGGCGCGGACGACGTCGGGCGGCGCGGGCCGCGCTTCGGCCTCGGAGAAGACCGCCGAGCCGGTCACCCTGCCGTCGTGCAGCACGGCGATGAGATTGCCCGGCGTTTGATCGGTGAATTCGAGCATGGCCTGCGCGATCGGCTGGGTGCTCCGTTGCGCCGCGGGATGTTCGCCGTAGCGGTACCTGGTGTACGAATTGCTGAGGGCGTCAAGGGATTGGTCGACGTCGGCATCGCTCATCGCGGTGACATACCCGCGCAGGCTCAGCACCGAGACGATGCCGACGGTCACCAGCACCAGGCTGACGACGGCCAACACGCCCAAGAGCAACTGGCGGCGCAGCGAGTGGGGAAGCCACCGCGGACGGTCCCTGGATGCCGTGTTCCCCTCGCCGGTCATTCCGGCGGTCGCAGCATGTATCCCACGCCACGGACGGTGTGGATCATCGGCTCGCGGCCGGAGTCGATCTTCTTTCTCAGGTACGAGATGTACAAATCCACGATGCTGGTGCGGCCGGCGAAGTCGTAATTCCAGACGCGGTCCAGGATTTCGGTGCGGCTCAACGCGCGCCGGGGATTGCGCATCAGGAAGCGAAGCAATTCGAACTCGGTCGACGACAGGGATATCGGTGTGCCACCGCGGGTGACCTCGCGGCTGGCGGTGTCGACGTGCAGGTCGCCGATTTTCAGGGATTCGGCCGCGGGTGGCGGCTGCTGGGTGGAGCGGCGCAACAACCCCCGGAGCCGCGCGACGAGTTCCTCGAGGCTGAACGGCTTGGTCATGTAGTCGTCCGCGCCGGCGGTGAGGCCGGTGACGCGGTCCATCACCGAGTCGCGCGCGGTGAGGAACAGCGTGGGGGTGTAGGCGTCGGATTCGCGGATCCGCTGCAGGATCCGCAGCCCGTCCACGTCGGGGAGCATGATGTCGAGCACGAGCACGTCGGGGCTGACGCTCTCGAACTTTGCGAGGGCCTCGCGCCCGTTGTGGGCGATGTCGACGACCCAGCCCTCGTAGTGCAGCGCCATCTTCACCAAGTTGGTCAGTGCGGGCTCGTCGTCGACCAGCAAAACCCGGATCGGCGAGCCGTCGGCACGATATATGCGGGGCAGCTGCCCCAGGATGGCCTGGCGTGGCCGTTGGCTGCCTGCGCGTCCCGTCATCACGGTCATGTTCCTATATTCTCCCAAGCGCACATGTCGTTGTCACGGAGCTCATAGAGTTCTCAAATAAACCCTGTTTCGTGGCTAACATCAGGGCCCGCTCAAATATGTGTTTTGTAGGTGTCGCATCAGCGAGCTTGAGATGAGATAATCATCCAAAAATACTGGCATGCATGGATGTTGGTTTGACAGCGCCGAGGCGCTTGGGGCGGTAGTGCTCCAAATCACAGCCATACGATTGGAATTCATTGATCATGAGGCGCTGTGCTTCAGCAGATGCCGTCGCGGCCGGATGGGTGCGCACGACGGCCGAAGACAAAGTTGTCCCGAGTCTCGTTAACGCAGAGTTTCGTGATGTTACGAATGTTGGCATCTCTCAATGAGTTTCATCGCGCGAGTGTCGTGCGCCCCGTCGAGAGCGGATTCGTCGACGGTTGCTGATTGTGGGGCGTTCGGTTTTGCCGGCTGCCCGACTTGCGCCGCAGAACCCGGTGGTCGCGCTTCGGTCGAGCGGGCAAGCCCGACGGGCGTCGACGGCGATGTTCCCGCGTCCGTCGGCGCACTTGGTGGTGATCGCCGCCCCCGGGCGGCGGGGCACCGCTCGCGTTGGAGACGTGCTCGCACTCACCACGGCCGTCCGCGGCATCGGCGCCCCGTACGCGAGCTCCGCATAACGGGACCAGCAAACTCGAGCAAAGGATAGGAACGGGCGATGGACTTTGGCGCGCTGCCACCGGAGATCAACTCCGGTCGGATGTATCTGGGACCGGGACCCAGAACCTTGTTGACCGCTTCAGCGGGGTGGGAATCGCTGGTCGCCGAACTGACCGACGCCGCCAGCGGATACCAGTCGGTGATCGCCGGTCTCACCGACGAGTCCTGGCTGGGACCGACGTCGCTGTCGATGGCGGCCGCGGTGACGCCCTACATCTCGTGGATGACGGCGACCGCCGCGCAATGCCAGCAGTCGGCCACCCAGGCGACGGCCGCCGCGGCGGCCTTCGAGACGGCATACGCCATGACGGTGCCGCCGCCGCTGATCGCGGCCAACCGCGCCCAGCTGATGGGGTTGATCGCTACCAACATCTTCGGGCAGAACACGCCGGCGATCATGGCCACGGAAGCCGAGTACAGCGAGATGTGGGCGCAAGACGCCACGGCGATGTACAGCTACGCCGCCAATTCGGCCGCGGCGTCGGCATTTTCGACATTCACCCCGCCGCCCCAGACGACCAACCCGGGCGGCGTCGCCGGGCAGGCCGGCGCCCAGGTCGGCAGCAACGCCCAGCCGAAGACGGCGCAGTTGATGTCCTCGGTGCCCCAAACCTTGCAGACCCTGGCGACCCCGGGCGCCGCCTCCAGCACCGGGCTGTCGCCCGCGGCGGCGGGCACCGCGGTGTCGCTGGGCTCGTCGGGGGCTTCCGCCCCGCTCAGCGCGCTGTCGAGTCTGACCGGCGCGAGCAAAACCGCCACGAAGGGCGCCAGCACTGGCGCGAGTGCGCTCTCCGGATTGACCTCGAGCCTCACGTCCGCGTTGGGCGGGAACGGACCCGCCCTGCTCGATGTGTTCGGCCTCGGCTCCGACCTGGCCGGCCTGGGCGGCGACGGCGCCGGTTTAGGTACCGATGGCGCCGGAATGGGTTTCGACGGGTATGGCCTGAGCCTGGATTTCGCGGGCTTGGGTTCGCTTGAGGGAGCCGACGGGGGAGCCGCCAGCGGTCTGGGAGGCCTTGGGCCCCTCGGGGGCCTCGGCGCGGCAGCGTCCGCGAGCGTGGGTCAGGCGCCCTCGCTCGGCACCTTGTCGGTGCCGCCGACGTGGGCCGACGCCGTCTCGTCGGTCACTCCGCTGCCCGCCCTGGACGCCAACGCGATGCCGGGCGGCTGGGGTGCGGCGCCCGCGTCAGCGCCCACCGCGGGCATTTCGAAACTACCGTTGGGTGGCATGGTCGGGCGCGAGTCCGAGGGTTCGGTCCAGCGAATCGGGTTCCGCCCCACGATGTTTCCGCGCTCGCCCGTGGCCGGGTAGCGCGGCCGGACAAAACGACGGGGCCGCACACCCACGGGTGTGCGGCCCCGTTTCGAACGTGCGGTGTCAGGCCCAGCTGGACCCGACGGCGCTGTCGGTGCTGGCCATGTTGCTGCCGGCGCTTTGCACCTTCTGGCCGTGGGAG
>NZ_LZIC01000053.1 GCF_001667185.1 Mycobacterium sp. 852002-50816_SCH5313054-b
GGCGGCCAAGGCGGCGGCGGCGGGACCGGTAGCACGGACACCAGCGACGGCGCTACCGGAGGTAATGGTGGCCTCGGGACTGTTCGGTGCCGGCGGCGCCGGCGGCCTGGGCGGTAGTGGAGGTGCCGGCGGCGTCGGCGGGACCGGTGCGGCGGGCGTAGGCGGCGACGGCGCGGCCGGAGGTGCCGGCGGAACGGGTGGTTACGCCGGCGCCGGGGGGGCCGGTGGGGCCGCCGGATTGTTCGGAAGCGGCGGCCAGGCGGGTACCGCGGGCACCGGTGGGGGCGGTGGCGTCGGCGGGTCTGGCGGCGCTGGCGGCCAGGGTGCCACCGGAACGATCGGCGATGCTGGCGGCAGCGGCTTTGCGGGCGGGCCCGGCGGCCAAGGCGGCGCGGGTGGCGCCGGAAACGGCGGCACTAACGGCTCCGGCGGTGTTGGCGGCGCTGGGGGCCAAGGCGGCCAGGGCGGCACCGGCTACGCCGATGACGGCAGCAGTGATGCGACTGCCGGCGGAACCGGCGGTACTGGTGGCGGCGCTGGCGTCGGCGGGGTGGCTGGATTCGGCGGAACCGGCGGCCTGGCGGGCGCCGTGGGCGCCGGAGGCAATGGCGGCAGCGGCGGCACCGGTGGGGCCGGTGCCCAGGGCGCTACCGCCACCATCGGCGATGTCGGTGGCACAGGCGGCGACGGCGGCGCCGGCGGTCACGGCGGCCAGGGCGGCGCCGGTGACGGCGGCACTAATGGTTCTGGTGGCACTGGTGGCTCCGGCGGCCACGGCGGCCAGGGTGGCACCGGCTACGCCGACGACGGCACCAACGACGCCACCGCCGGCGGCGCCGGTGGCAGCGGTGGTGCCGCTGGCCTCAACGGGGCGGCGGGCAGCGGCGGCACCGGCGGCGCCCCGGGCAGCTTGGGCACCGGTGGTCAAGGCGGCACTGGTGGCACTGGCGGCGCCGGCGCCCAAGGTGCGTCCGCCACCATCGGCAGGGGGGGCGGCGTCGGCGACCAGGGTGGCAGTGGCGGCCAGGGCGGCCACGGTGGGGCTGGCAACGGCGGGATCAACGGCTCAGGCGGTGCGGGCGGCGCGGGCGGTCACGGTGGCCAGGGCGGCGCCGGCTACGCCGATGACGGCACCAACAACGCCACCGATGGCGGCTACGGCGGCACCGGCGGCCAGGGTGGTACCGGTGGCGTTGCCGGTACCGGCGGCGTCGCGGGCACCCCGGGCGTCTCGGGGACGGGCGGTCAAGGCGGCGCCGGCGGTACGGGCGGCCCCACCACCTATAGCGGTGACGCCGCCGGCGGCGGCGGCACCGGCGGTTTCGGCGGTCAAGGTGGCCAAGGCTCCACCGGCACGCTGGGCCACCCGGCTGGCGCCGGCGGCCAGGGCGGCGACGGTGGCCAAGGTGGAGAGGGCGGCAGCGCCGTCACCGGCGCAGTCAATGGCAGCGGCGGCCAAGGGGGCTATGGCGGCCAGGGCGGTCAGGGGGGCATCGGGTATGCCGACGACGGAACCAACGACGCCGGCATCGGCGGCGCAGGGGGCGCCGGCGGCGGCGCCGGCCTGGGCGGCGCCGCGGGCGCCGGGGGCACCGGTGGCGATGTGGGGAACGTGGGTGTCGGCGGCAGGGGCGGCACGGGCGGCACGGGCGGGGCCGGCGCCCAAGGCGCCACCGGCACACTCGGCCATGCAGCCGGCATCGGCGGCGACGGCGGCGCTGGCGGCCAAGGCGGCCAAGGTGGAGCAGGTAACGGCGGAACCAACGGATACGGCGGCCGCGGCGGCACGGGTGGACAAGGCGGCCAAGGCGGTACCGGCTACGCCGACGATGGCACCAACGACGCCGGCATGGGCGGCGCCGGTGGCAGCGGTGGCAGCGCGGGTGCGGGCGGCGCGGCCGGCACCGGCGGCATCGGCGGCGGGGCGAACCTCGCCGGGTTCGGCGGCGCAGGCGGCCAGGGCGGCACTGGCGGGGCCGGGGCGCAAGGCGCCTCGGGGACACCTGGCCACATGGGCGGTACCGGTGGCGACGGCGGCGGCGGCGGCCAAGGCGGCCAGGGGGGCGCCAGTAGCGACGGCTTCACCGGCAGCGCCGGCGCCGGCGGCACCGGCGGCCGAGGCGGCCAAGGCGGCACCGGCTATGCCGATGATGGCACCAACGACGCCACCGCTGGCGGCAGCGGCGGCCATGGTGGCAGCGGGGGCGGGGGCGCGGTCGGGCCAGGCGGCTCCAGCGGTGGTGGCACCGGCGGCGCCGGCGGCCAGGGCGGTCAAGGCGGCGCCACTACCACCAGCGGTGACATCGCCGCTGCGGGCGGCCAGGGCGGTCAAGGCGGCGCCGGCGGCCAAGGCGTCACCGGGACGCCCTCCAGCTTCGGCGGCGGAGGCGGTCAAGGCGGCGTCGGTGGCGCCGGCGGGACTGGCGGAACCGCCGTCCCCGGTGCGGTCGACGGCAGCGGCGGCCACGGCGGCTCTGGCGGCGTCGGCGGTCAGGGAGGCACCGGCTACGCCGACGACGGCCGCAACAACGCCACCGGCGGCGGGCCCGGCGGTCGAGGCGGCCAAGGCGGCGCCGGCGGCGAGATCGGTACCGGCGGCACCCTCGGCACCGGCACCGCGGGCGCCGGCGGCGACGGCGGGGCCGGCGGCGCTGCTGGCCAAGGCGGCGCGACCACGATCAGCGGTCACCACGCCGGCGCGGGCAGCTTCGGCGGCCAAGGCGGCCAAGGCGGCGCTGGCGCCACCAGCCCGGCCGGCGGCAGCGGCGGCGACGGCGGCC
>NZ_LZIC01000054.1 GCF_001667185.1 Mycobacterium sp. 852002-50816_SCH5313054-b
GCGAGTAGTAGGCGTACAGCGCAACCCGGTCGCCGAGGTCGTGCAGTGCGACGGCGAGGTTGGCGACCGCCGCGCGCTGTTGCTGGTGCACCGTGCGCCCAGAAGTTCCCGGCTCGGCCGCCGAGCCCGACACGTCGAGCAGGAGCAGCACCGACAGGTCCCGGCGGCGGCGCAGGCTGTCGAGGTAGACGGCCTCGTCGGGGACCGAACCGGCCCGCACCTCGACGCGGGCCTCCACCGCGGCGTCGATGTCGATGTCGTCGCCCTGCGATTGACGGTGGCGGCGGTGCAACCCCATGCCGAGACGCGACAGCGGCCGCCGCACCCCGATGGCGGCTTCGATTTCCTGAGTCGCCTGCGCTTTGATCGTCGGCTCGACCTCGCGCACGGTGCACCACGCGGGCCGGTAGCCCTTGCGCGCGGCGTCCCATTCCGGATATCTCAGTTCGTCCGCTGCCGCCGTGGCTGCCTCGTCACCGATGTCCTCGCTCGTGGCCGACGCGAGCGACGACACGGCGGGCACGCCGCGGATTCCCGAGTTCGTACGATGCGTCGGGGTGTCCGCGCCCGGCGGTCCGCCGCCGCTGCCGGTCTTGCGCACGGACGACAACATTTTCTTCAACCACTTGCCGATGAAGCCGCCCCCGCCCACCGGGCTCGTGAACAGGTCCGGATCGTCGGAATCGTCGGTCTCACCGTCATCGAGCTCGGCCAGTTCCTTCGCGCCCCGGCCGCGCGGCTCATGTCCGGGGTTCGCCTCGTCCCGCTGTTCGGCCCCGCGGCACGCGGCCAGCACCTTCGCCGCACGCAGCACACCGAATTCGGCCGGCGGGTCGTCGATCCTTGCCCGCCCCTTGGCGATTCGCAACGACGCCGCGGGGCAGTCGCTGCGGGCCGCGATCTCGCGGTCTCCCAACGACGCCAACAGGCCCGGGAGCAGGTCGCCGATGGTGACCAGCGCGCGGTGACCCTCGACCGAGAGGTAGCGCCGGGCCAACCGGGGCTGCCGGACCAACCGGCGCACGACGCCTGGGTCCAGGCTGCCCGCCGCGATCATCGATGCCTGCACGGCAACCGCTTCGAGTTGCGCGCGGCCCGGCGTCGCGGCGTCGATGTAAATGGTCTGGCCGTCCGTCCACGGGGGTTCACCCGGTCGCAGCCCGGCAACCGCCGTGGCGCTGCCCGCCAGCGCGGAGGCGAACATGCCCAAGGCCTGCAGCCGCCCGGCACGAGCGTCGTCCCCCACGCTCAACCTCCGAACTTTGACCAAATATCTGTTCCACCGTAGAGTCCGGCCTCAGACCAGTCAATCAACCCGGCCGTCGATTAGTCAGGAGCGCATCACGATTGACCTTCACCGACCGGGTGGCGGTGGCCACCGGCGCCGGTCCACGGAGAAGTTCATCGTGCCCGCGTCCATCGTCGACGAGGTACTGGAAGTGTGTGCGCGGCGCGGCGTCAGCGCCATGCCGGGCAACGCCGAAGTCGCATTCCCCGAGCACCCACGGACCTGACCGTGAACCGGCCCCTCGCGGCGCCGCGCGCGGTCACAGGCGTTGACCCACTATCTGCGCCAACGTAGTGTCCGGAAAAATGGATTTCTCCTACCCCTCGGAAGTGGAGCAGTTCCGCGCCGAGCTGCGCGACTGGCTGTCGGCGAACCTGACCGACGAGCTGGTGGCCGCCCGCAGGCCGCCCGGCCGCGACGACGCGGCCATCGAGCTGCTGCGGTCCTGGAGCCGGACGATGGCCGACGCCGGGTGGGCCGCGGTCTCCTGGCCGCGCGAATACGGCGGCCGCGGAGCTACCGTTCTCGAACAGCTCGTCTACACCGAGGAGACCACCCGCGCGCGGGCACCGATGCCGCTCAACGTCATTGGGATGAACAACATCGCCCCCGCCATCATGCACTACGGCACCGAAGACCAGAAGACAACGCTGCTTCCCCGCATGATGCGCGCCGACGACATCTGGTGCCAGGGAATGTCGGAGCCCGAAGCGGGATCCGATCTCGCAGCCTTGCGCACCCGCGCGGTGCGCGATGGCGATGATTTCGTCGTCAACGGCCAGAAGATCTGGACCTCGCTGGGGCATCGGGCGCACTGGTGTCAGCTGTACGTGCGCACCGATCCCGACGCCCCGAAGCACCAGGGGATCTCCTGCCTCATCGTGGACATGGCGCTGCCCGGCATCGAGGTCCGCCCGCTCGTCACGCTCAACGGCGACACCGACTTCGCCGAGGTGTTCTTCCACGACGTGCGGGTGCCGGCCGACGCACTGCTGGGTCCGCTCAACGCGGGCTGGCAGGTGGCGACCACCACGCTCAGCCACGAGCGCGCCGGGGCGGCGCGGCTGTACGCGGAGATGCAGGTGAGACTGGAAGAACTGGTGGACGACATCGCCGCGCAAAGCGATGCGCTCGAAGACCCCGTGATCCTGCGGCGCCTCGGCGAAATCGCGGTCCGCATCAAGTATCTCGAGGTGCTCTGCCAGCGGTCGATCTCGGCGACGCTGCACGGCGGCGACCCGTTCGCGTCCGCCAGCCTGGCCAAGACCGTATGGGGTGAGATCGGACAGGACATGGCCGCCCTGGCTTTCGACGTGCTCGGCACCGGCGGCGCCGGCGCTCCGTGGGCGAATTACCGCCTCACCTCACGTTCGCTGACCATCGCGGGCGGAACGACCCAGATCAACAAGAACATCACCGCGCAGCGGGTGCTCGGGTTGCCGCGCAAATGAAACTCGAACTCACCGACGAGCAGGCCGCGCTGCGCGACACCACGCGGCGCTTTCTTGCTGAGAAGGCACCGATTTCGGGCCACGTGCGCGAGCTGCTCGACGATCCGACCGGCGTCGACGAACCGGTCTGGCGCGGTCTGGCCGACCTCGGCGTGACCGGGCTGCTGGTGCCCGAAGAATGCGGCGGCGCCGGGATGACCATGATCGAGGCCGGCGTGGTGGCCGAAGAGCTCGGCGCCGCCCTGCACCCGGGGCCGTGGTTGTCCACCGCGGTCGCCGCCGTCCGCGCGCTGACGCGGCTCGGCGACAACGACAGTGCCGCCACAATTTTGGCCGGGATCGCCGACGGAACCACGGTCGCTACCGTCGGCTTTCTGGATGTCGAGCACGCCTCCGTCGCGGTTGCCGGGCGAGGTGACCACGTCGTCCTGCGGGGCGAGCTTGCCGGCGTACCCGACGCAGTGGCGGCCGACACCTTGCTGGTGCTCGCCGGGGACCAAGCCAGCACGGGGCTTTTCGCGGTAAGGACCGACTCCCCCGGGATTTCGGTGACGCCGGAGTCCGGAATCGACCAGACCCGCAAGCGGTTTCGCGTCGGGCTGGACGCCGCGTCGGCGCAGCGGCTGGCCACGGCGCCGCCGGATGCCGTCGCGGCCGTCGTCGACGACGCGCTCATCGCGACGGCGGCCGACGCGCTCGGCGCGGCGCGGGCGGTCATGCACCTCGCCGTCGAATACGCGAAAGTCAGAAAGCAATTCGGCCAGGTCATCGGCTCGTTTCAGGCGGTCCAACATCTGTGCGTCGACATGTATGAGACCGTCGAGCTCGCCCGCAGCGGCGTGATCCACGCGCTCTGGGCCGCCGACAACGCCGGCGCCGAGGTGCGCCACCTGTCCGCATTGCGGGCCAAGGCGTTCGCCGGGCGACTGGCCACCGTGGGCGACACCGCCATCCAGGTGTTCGGCGGCATCGGCTACACCTGGGAGCACGACGCTCACCTTTACCTCAAGCGCCTGCTGAGCTGGAGCGGACTCCTCGGTGGGCCCGACCGCTACCTCACTGAACTCGGTGCGCGCCTTGCGCGGAGAGGTCAGCATTGATGGACGTCGAGTACCTGCTCACCGCGACCCCGTCGGCGCGCAAGTCGCTCGACCTGGACGCACCCGTCGACCTCGCGGACATCCGCGCTTGCCTGCGCATCGG
The DNA here is from genome assembly GCF_001667185.1 of Mycobacterium sp. 852002-50816_SCH5313054-b. GTDB lineage: Bacteria > Actinomycetota > Actinomycetes > Mycobacteriales > Mycobacteriaceae > Mycobacterium. The sequence goes on from NZ_LZIC01000054.1 coordinate 3,943, forward strand.
TTTGCAGGCGGCCAACGGGTCCAATCAACAGTCCTGGCGGTGGCTAGTGGTGACCGACCCGTCGTTGCGGGCCGAGATCGCCGGGCTGTACCGCGAGGCCTATCTGCTGCGGGTGGGCGGGCACATGCTGGCCGACCTGCTGCCGCCGGCACACCGGAGAGTCGCATCATGTCGTCGACGGAGTGGCTGGATCGAGGAACATGGGCCAAAAAGGCGACGTGCCGCTGCTGGTGATCCCATGCTATGAGCCCTACCTGCCACGCATCGACGGCGACGAGTCGTTTCATCAGGCGACGCTGTACGGCTCGATCTTCCCGGCGGTGTGGAATTTTCAGCTCGCCCTGCACACCCGCGGATACGGAACCTGCATCACGACCCTGCACCTGCACCGCGAAGCCGAGGTCCGCCGACTGCTCGGCATCCCGCAGACCTACACCCAGGGCTGCCTGCTGCCGGTGGGGCGCCTGCGCGCCGGGCGCACCTTTTCCGCGGCCCGCCGGCGCCCCATCGACGAGGTGGTCGCTCGCGACCACTGGGATGGCCCCGCGCTCTAGAATGGCCCCGTCACCTCTGCACGCAGGGCATTCGGCGCCGACGGTCTGATAGCCTTTAACAAACATTTGGTTCGGCGAGAGGGACGAATACGCATGCTCACGAGGCCGCAATCGTCCGGATCTGCACACCGTTAACATGGCCAAAGCGGAGCCATTGCGCGTCAGCGCCGCCGACGACTCCGGGACGCGCCGAACCGAAATCCTGCAGACCGCGGCGTCGTTGATCGCCTCCTCCGGATTGCGCACGTCCTTGCAAGAGATCGCCGACGCGGCGGGCATCCTCCCCGGCAGCCTGTACCACCATTTCGAGTCCAAGGAAGCGATCCTCGTCGAACTGATCCGCCGCTATCAGGAGGATCTGAACCGGATCGGGCAAACCGCGCTGGCGAGGCTGGATGAACCCGACCCGCGACCGGCTTCCGAGAAGATCGTCGAACTGGGAAAGGCGATCGCCAACTGCGCGGTGCGGCACGGCGCCGCCCTGCAGATGTCGTTCTACGAGGGGCCGAACGATGATCCGGAACTGATGAAGCTGACGCGGGAGGCACCCGACGCGGTGCAGGAGGCGATGCTGCAGACCCTGCGCGCGGGCAAGTGGAGCGGCTACATCAAACCCGACATCGACCTGCCCACCTTGGCCGACCGCATCTGTCAGACGATGCTGCAGGTTGGCCTCGATGTCATGCGCCACAAATCCCCCGCCGATCAGGTGGCCGCCCTGCTCTGCCGAATCATGTTGCAGGGGTTGGCAACCCGGCCGCCCACCGACGCCTTGCTCGACCGGTCCAATGCCTTCGCCGCGGCCACGGACGTCATCGAGACCTGGCCGGACGACAGCGACGCCGATCCCAGCGACAAAGCGGCCCACGTCCGTGCGGTCGCGCGAACGGAGTTCGGCCGCAGAGGGTATGAGGTCACCACCATCAGGGACATCGCCTCCGCGGCCGGCCTCGGCACGGGAACCGTCTATCGGGTGATCGGATCGAAGGACGAACTGCTCGCGTCGATCATGGAATCGTTCGGCCGAAAGGTCGAGGCGGGCTGGGTCAGCGTCTTGCGCTCGGACGCCACGCCGATCGAGAAGCTGGACGCGCTGAGCTGGGTCAATGTCAATGCGCTCGCTCGGTTTTCCGACGAGTTCAGGATCCAGCTCGCGTGGATGCGCCAATCGCCGCCGGACACCCCCAACCCCGGCTGGTTGTACGCGACGCGACTTCGGCAGATGAAAACGCTTCTCGCCGAGGGCATCCGGTCGGGGGAGATCAGTGTCGACGCGGCGTCCACCGCGATGCTGGCACGGTGCGTCATCGGCTTGCAGTGGATACCGGAGAACATCGTTGCCGAGGTCGGCAAACGCGCGGCGCTGGTGCACGCCCGCGACACGGTTTTGCGGGGCGCCGCGGTCCGCGCCAGGTAGGTGTTGAAACCAAATAACTGTTACCCATACAGTTGGGCAGTTAGAACCGGGTTAGCAGTGAACGAGAAGGAGATTTCCATGACTATCGTCGATCGGTTGCGCTACGACGGCAAGCGGGCTCTCGTCGTCGGCGGCGCCACCGGCATGGGCGCAGCGGCGGCCAAGTCGGCCGCCGAGCTCGGCGCCGAAGTGATCGTGATGGATTACGCGCCGGTGAGCTACGACGTCGCCAAATCCATCCAGGTGGACCTGCGCGACCCCGCGTCGATCGATGCCGCGATCGAGCAGCTGGACGGCCCGATCCACGCCCTGTTCTCGGCCGCGGGCATCGCCGACGGGACCACCGACCTGATGGCGATCAACTTCACCGGCCACCGCCATCTCATCGACCGCCTGGTCGAGAAGAACCGGCTTCCCTCCGGCTCGGCGATCTGCTTCATCTCCTCGGTGGCCGGCATGGGCTGGGAGAACGACCTGGACCTGCTGACTGAGTTCCTCGCCACACCGGACTTCGCTTCGGCACAAGAGTGGGTCAAAGCGCACGAATCGGAAGGCATCATCCACTACGGCTTCTCCAAGAAGGTCGTCAACGCGTACGTGGCGACGCAGGGTTACCCGTTGCTGAAGAAGGGCATCCGCATCAACGCGATCTGCCCGGGTCCCACCGACACCCCGCTGGCGCAGGCCAACGCCGACCTCTGGCTCACCTTCGCGCAGGACTACCGCGACGAGACCGGCTCCAAGGTCCACACCCCGGAGCAGATGGGCGACGTCATGGCGTTCCTCAACAGCGCGGCCGCGTTCGGCATCAACGGGATCACCCTGCTGGTGGACTACGGGCACACGATGGCCTCGCTGACCAACGCCTACCCGCCCGGCAAGCCGATCATCGACATCATCATGGGTCGCGTCAAGCTCTAGGGGCGAGAGGTGGTGGGGTCAGTGCACCTGGCCCACCATCCCCCAGGGTGCCCGCCTCGTCAGGGGGCACACCCAATGACACGGCACGTGGGGTTGTCCGCCGGCGGCGGGGGATTCGTTCCGTCGTAGAGATCGCTGGGCAGCTTGCCGTCATAGGGAACATTGCCCTTCCCGTTGACCCAGTAATAGGTGTGGCAGACATTCCAGTCCCAGCTGTGATGGGGGCCCGGCCCCGTCGGGTAGTAGATGGCGTCCCCCGGGCACCAGTGATGTGGGCCGGGTCCTTGCGCCTGGGCGGTGCCTGCGACCAGCCCGCCACCGGCAAACAGCAACGTCGCCGTCGCCAGCCCTCTCGGGCGTTACCGCACTTTGCTGACTCAGATGTGCGCCGCCGCGTTGCTACCGATCCCAACATCTCGCGCTCAGGCGATCAACACGATCCGATCCGGGGCGCCGGTCTAGCGCGGGTCTCCCCTCCGACCAGCCCACTGATCGCACCGCACGTCGACTTCACGACGGACCAGCTTTTCTCAGAGTGATCCACTACACGGCGGTAACGTCGGTTGGTATGGCACGCATCGTCGTCATCGGCGGACACGGCAAGGTCGCGCTTCAGCTGGCCCGCATCCTGACCGACCGCGGCGACGAAGTCACTTCGGTCTTCCGCAACCCCGACCACTCCGACGACGTCGCCGCGACCGGTGCCAGACCGGTGGTGGCCGACATCGAGCGGCTCGACACCGACGCGCTCGCGGGCCTACTGGCGGGTCACGACGCGGTGGTCTTCGCCGCCGGGGCCGGCGGCGGTAACCCGGCGCGCACCTACGCCGTCGACCGGGACGCGGCGATCCGGGCCATGGATGCCGCGGAGCGGGCGGGAGTCAAGCGGTTCGTGATGGTCTCCTACTTCGGTGCGGGGCCGGATCATGGTGTGCCGAGCGAGAATTCGTTCTTCCCGTATGCGGAGGCCAAGGCGGCGGCCGACGAGCACCTGCGTTCGAGTGACCTGGACTGGACGGTGCTGGGACCGGGACGGCTGACCCTCGAACCCGCGACCGGGCGCATCATCGTCGGCGCGGGAAGCGAGGTCTCGCGCGCCGACGTCGCGCTGGTCGCGGCGGCTGCGCTGGCCGATGACTCGACGATCGGCCGAACCATCGACTTCAACAACGGTGATATCCCCATCGCCGAAGCGCTGGCTGTTTGACCGCCGCACCGCGGAGATTCTGCAGGGATGGGCTACCGACGAGGGCTTAGTACCCGTCGGTCCCCTAAGGTTGCGCGGGACCGGGCGCAGGCGCCTTTCCCGACAGGCACTGCTGAAGCTCCGGACTACCGGGCGCGAAGTCGAAGCCGCAGTTGCAGTCGCGAGCATCCTTGGGCGGGAGCGCATTGCAATAGTCGGTGCCGGCCATGGCCGAGGGCGCGGTCCACATGACACCAGCGGCCAAGGCCGCCGCGGCAGCGCCGAACGTGGCCATCAATACTCTCGGCTTCATGTTGCGATTCCCTTCCTTTGGAGGCCCCGCTCGATCGCGGCAGTTCTGCCGCCGACCTGCAATTAACGGGCACGCTAACAGAGGATCAGTCACGGCTCATCTCGAGCAGGCGTTGATCGCTACCGCTTCGCTTCGATAGTCGGCGCGGTAAACTCCGCTGCGCAGCTGGTCTGCCGTCGCCGCAACCGTGGCGCCGGCATCGAGCGAGGCATGTTAAACGTGCGTCGCGAGAGGGAACCCGGTGAGAGTCCGGGACTGTCCCGCAGCGGTTTGCAGGAACGACCGCCGTCACAAGCACTGGTCGCAAGACCGGGAAGCGACGGCCAGTAGGAGCACCACCGGGTGCGCGCCTGCGAGTCCGAAGACCTGCCAGCTGTGCCGGGCGCGCCGCGTCCGGCCGGCTCATCGCCTCGTGGAATGGGCGTTTGGTCGTGGCCGTTAGCGGTTGTGTGCCTTGACGAAAATCAGGTACGCACCGCGACGGATTCGGCCGTGCGTCCGCCGGCGGTGATGACCACCCGTCGAGTGTTAGGACGAAACGTGACCTCTCAACCATTCACCGCCACCGTCACCGGCTCGCCGCGCATCGGCCCGAATCGCGAACTCAAGCGCGCCACCGAGGGCTACTGGGCCGGGCGCACCAGCCGGGCCGAGCTGGAATCCGTCGCCGCCGAATTGCGTCGCGACATGTGGTCGCAGCTGGCCGCCGCCGGCCTGGACTCGGTCCCGGTGAACACCTTTTCGTACTACGACCAGATGCTCGACACGGCGGTCATGCTGGGCGCGTTGCCGGCCCGGGCCGCGCGGGTTGCCGACGATCTGGACCGCTACTTCGCCGCGGCCCGCGGCAACTCCGACGTCGCGCCGCTGGAGATGACCAAGTGGTTCGACACGAACTACCACTACCTCGTTCCCGAGATCGAGCCCGCCACCAAGTTCTCCCTGAGCGCCGACAAGGTGCTCTTCGAGCTGAAAGAGGCCCTGCAGCAAGGGATTCCCGCTCGCCCGGTCGTCGTCGGGCCCATCACCTTCCTGCTGCTGAGCAAGGCCGTCAACGGCGGTGGCGCCCCGATCGAGCGGCTTGAAGAGCTGGTGCCGATCTACTCGGAGCTGCTCGGCTTGCTCGCCGACAGCGGGGCGCGGTGGGTGCAGTTCGACGAGCCCGCGTTGGTCACCGACATCTCGCCCGACGCGCCCGCACTGGCCGAGGCGGCGTACAACGCCCTGGGCGCGGTGGGCAACCGGCCGGCCATCCAGGTCGCCACCTACTTCGGGGACCCCGGCGCCGCCCTGGCGGGGCTGGCCCGCACGCCCGTCGAGGCGATCGGCGTTGACCTGGTCGCCGGAGCGGACACCGCGGTCGCGGGCATCCCGGAATTGTCCACCAAGCTGCTCGTGGCCGGCGTCGTCGACGGGCGCAACGTGTGGCGCACCGATCTGGAGGCGGCGCTGGGCAAGCTGGCCACCCTGCTGGGTTCGGCCGGCAGCGTGGCGGTTTCCACGTCGTGCTCGACGATGCACGTACCGTATTCGCTCGAACCCGAAACCGATCTCGACGACAACCTGCGCAGCTGGTTGGCGTTCGGCGCCGAAAAGGTGGGCGAGGTCGTCACCCTCGCGCGCGCACTGCACGACGGGCGCAACGCGGTGTCCGAGGAAATCGCCGCGTCCAATGCCGCCGTGGCGTCGCGCAGGGGCGATCCCCGGTTGCACAACGGTCAGGTTCGGGCGCGGATCGACTCGATCGTCAAGGAGGGTGCGCACCGCGGCGATGCGGAGCAACGCCGCGCCAGCCAGGAGGCGCGGCTGCACCTGCCGCCGCTGCCCACCACGACCATCGGCTCCTACCCACAGACCGCCGCGATCCGCAAGGCGCGCGCGGCGTTTCGGGCCGGCGAGATCGACGAGGCCGAGTACGTCGCCAAGATGCGCAAGGAGATCGCCGACGTCATCGAGCTGCAGGAGCAGCTCGGCCTCGACGTGCTGGTGCACGGCGAGCCGGAGCGCAACGACATGGTCCAGTACTTCGCCGAGCAGCTGCAGGGGTTCGTCGCCACGCAGAACGGCTGGGTACAGAGCTACGGCAGCCGCTGCGTGCGTCCGCCGATCCTCTACGGCGACGTGTCGCGACCGCATCCGATGACCGTCGAGTGGATCAGCTACGCCCAGTCCCTGACCGACAAGCCGGTGAAGGGCATGCTGACGGGGCCGGTCACGATCCTGGCCTGGTCGTTCGTCCGCGACGACCAGCCGCTGGCCGACACGGCCAACCAGGTGGCGCTGGCGATTCGCGACGAGACCGTGGACCTGCAGGCCGCCGGGATCGCCGTCATCCAGGTCGACGAGCCCGCGTTGCGCGAGCTGCTGCCGCTGCGCCGCGCCCAGCAGGACGACTATTTGCGTTGGGCCGTAGGGGCTTTCCGCCTGGCCACCTCCGGCGTCGCCGACTCGACGCAGATCCACACCCACCTGTGCTACTCGGAGTTCGGAGAGGTGATCGGGGCCATCGCCGACCTGGACGCCGACGTCACCTCCATCGAGGCGGCCCGCTCGCACATGGAGGTGCTCGACGACCTGAACTCCGTCGGCTTCGCCAACAGCGTGGGACCGGGCGTCTACGACATCCACTCGCCGCGGGTGCCGAGCGCCGACGAGATGGCCGAGTCGCTGCGCGCGGCGCTGCGAGCCGTGCCACCGCAACGGCTTTGGGTCAATCCCGACTGCGGGCTCAAGACCCGCAACGCCGACGAGGTGACCGCATCGCTGCGCAACATGGTCGCCGCGGCGCGGGAGGTCCGGGCGGGGGCCTAGGTCTCGGGCTTCTCGGCCGAATCCGACAGCACCTGGACCGGCACATCGTCGGCCCAGGGCTGCCGGCTCACCATGTCGGCGACCCGCACTATGCCCCGCTCGAACTCGCCGGTCGCGGCGTCCACCAGCCGGTAGGCCTGGGTCTGCTTGTGGATGGGCTGCGCGTCGAGCAGGACGACGCGCACCTCACCCGGCGCGAAGTGGCAGCGCTGCTGCATGGCGGTGATGAGCTGCTCGTTGTGCAGGTGGCCGTCGCCGAAGTTCCAGCCGATCGCGGTGCTGCAGATCCGCTCGCCGTCGGTGATGACGTAGTCGTCCTCGTTCTGCCCCGCCATGGCTCGGTGGGCCAGCGTGAACAGGGCCCGGCCGTGCGTGTTGAACCCGCGGAACGCATACCCCATGAAGATCGGGATCTGGGCCGCTTCCGGGCTGCCGTAGAACCGCTCCAGCTGGGCCTGCGGCATGCTCGCGATCGCGATGATGCCGCGGCCGATCTTCTCGTTGGCCGAGGGTTTGATGCACCACAGCGTGGTGTCCCAGTTGCCGGCGTAGTAGCGCATGCCCGGCAGGAACGAGACCTTGCGCGGGAACATGTTGCCCAGCAAGACGATTCCAGCGATGATGACGAACAGGATCGCGACCAACACCGGATGTTTCAGGTCGGTCAGCCCCAGGCGGGCGTGCGCGACGAACAACGACAGCACACCGAAGATCATGAAGACGTTCCACTCCAGCGGCACGCCCATCGGGATCGACACCAGGATGCCCAGGTGGAAGCACACCATCACGACGGCGGCCACCGTCGTCGGCCAGCCGCCGTGGCAGAAGAACAGCGGCAGCGGCACCAGCATCTCGATGGCGGTGCTCACGTGGGCGACGAACCGCGAGAGCCGGCCCGGCCGCAGATCGTCGGGGAACTTCTCGAAGAAGCGCCGTTTCAGCCACCGGGGCCGCATCAGCGGGTTGTTGGACATCATCGTGGAGATCACGAACGGGAAGTGCTTGTTGAGCTTCGAGGTCGCCGCGCCCATCCAGATGACCAGGAATACCACCTTCGACCCGACGATCATGTCGGGCCCGGCGAACAGGAAGGTCACCGCCATCGTCGCGTAGACCTCGCCGCGCGCGGCCAGGAAGATGACCTTGTCGCGCAGCCCCAGCACGCCGAGGATCAGCAGGATCCACACGATCTCCCACGTCGGCAGCAGCCCCACCTTGGTGCCCAGCTCGGGCACCGGACCGGTGCCGTCGGAGAACAACGCCCACAGCGTCATCACCAGCAGCGCGGCGTACAACAAGACGTCCACCGGGCGGCGGGCGCTGCCCTTGGTGAACGGGACGCGGTCCGGCCACGGTGGCAGCCGGATGGTGCCGAACCGCATCCAGTACAGGATCGAGCCCAGCGGCGGGAAGAAGCGGTTGTTCAAGGGCCCGAAGCCGCAACCCAGCCCGACCACCTCGAACAGCATCGTGTAGAGCACGACCTTCTCGAAGACGACGGGCTCCGACCACCAGTGCGCGACGTTGGTGAAACCGCCGAGTCCCTTGGTGGCCGAGGCGAACAGCCAGCCGCCGAGGATGTAGAGCAGGATCTTGAGGACGTAGAACAGGTGCAGTGCGACCGGCGTGCCGAAGCCCACCTCGGCCCAGTGCCGGGCCATCGGACGGATCTTCTCGCTGCGGGTGCCCTTGTTCCATTCCGCCATGTCGAGCTCGGGCAGCTCGGGCTTGAGGAATCCCATGGTTTGACAGATTAGAACGCGTTCTAGGCGCGCGGCTTGGGTAGGGGCAAAGAATCCTTTGCCTGGGGGTTAATCCCCGGATACCGTGAAGTCGCTAGGAGAACTCCACCATGAACAGACTTCGCTTCCTCGTCGCGGCGCTGATAGTAGCCGTCGCTCCGGTGGCCGGCGGCGGTGTCGCCAGGGCCAACGTCCCCGGGCCGGGCGACGCCTGCACGGTGCTGCACGCCACCACCCAGGACGCCAACGGCCGCACGATGTGGTGCAACCCGACCATGACCGGCAACCACAGCCTGGTGTGGCAGTACGGCGGGCCGTCCACGCCTTAGCGCGTCGCTCGATTTGCCATGCCGTCAAATCGTGGCGCGGCGACTCGCTGCGGAATAAAATGCCTTCGTCTCAATGATTTTGCCCGCAATATTGCTCTGCTAGAGGGAAATCATGCTCAAACTATTCCGGAGCAGATTGTCGGCAGTGGTCATTATTGTTGTTTTCACCGTTGCCTCATGCTGTTCGCCCTCTGAACGGGCAGATGCCTGTCAGGGCCCATCCGGGGAGACCACGACGCAACCCGCTGTCGACACGTATACGGACTCGGGTATGGACGACATGCAGACGGCCAAAAAGCCGGCTCGGGCCTGCCCCTTGTTCGACCTAGCCGAGGATGATCCACAGCCGCCGCCGTTGTACCCCTTCGTCGGAACCGCGCATTGGCCCGTGCCCGCGGGCCAGCCGTATTTTGATCAGGGCCTACAATTCTTTTTCGCGTTCAACAACCGTGAATCCTATAGGGCATTTCGCGCGGCCGCGGATGAGGCCGAGAGCGCAGGTATTGGTTGCTCGGCATGCTACTGGGGGCAAGCGCTCCCCCTGGGAGTGGACATCAATATGCCGGAACAATCAGAGCGAGACCGGAAGGCCGCGAGAGACGCGCTCCACCGCGCGATAGATGCGGATCCAAGTCCGGAAGACTGGGGGATCATCCGGGCTTTGTTCGAACGTTACCAGGATTGCACTGTCAAGGACCTGAAGGAATGCCAGAGGGTTCGCAACCAAGCCTATTACCGCGGGATGAAAAGAGTGCTTGACGAGTTCGGCAGCGACGACCCCAATGTCATCACGCTTTTCGCCGATTCGGCCATGAACCTGACGCCCTGGGATTACTGGGACGAAAACGGAAATCCGATCGCTGAGTGGAGCGGGCCGCTCCAGCAGGCACGGACGTCTCTCGAGAAGGCTTTGGACTTCGGCCGGTACTCGCAAAACGAAGGGCCCATACACTGGTATATCCACCTGATGGAGGGATCACGCACGCCGGGCAAGGCGAAACCATATGCGGGCCTGCTGGCGTCATTGGCGCCGAATGCAGGTCACCTGGTCCACATGCCGTCGCACATCTACTACCGCCTCGGGGAGATGCAGGACGCAATCTGGGCCAACAAAAAAGCCATCGAGGCGGACGAAGCGTATTTTGCCAAGGAGGATTTATATCGTCCGGACGACGATCGCTACAGGTATGACTATTACCTGCACAACATTCATTTCCTCCTCGCCGCCGCAGTGTTGAGCGGCGACAGTCAGGACGTCAACCCCTATGCAGATAAGCTGTTGAAATCGGCGCCCGGCAAAGGGAAGGGAAGCGGTGCGGACAGATACCTGACCATCTATTACCTCGCAAGGATGAATTTCTCAAGCACGGCGGATATTCGTAACTTCCGGGGACCGGATTCTTTCGACCAGCAGCCGCTCGCAAATCTTGCCTATGACTACACGCAGCTGATGGCGGATATCTGGGACGGAAATCGTTCCAGTAAATGGGCCGGCACATTCGGTAACGACCTCGCAAAATATCGCAAGAAGGCGTCGGACAAGGGCGAACAGAACGAGAACTGCAATCCTCCCGCGACCGGCGTCCAACTCCCCAGAAATTACAAAGGCCTATGCCTGGCCGCGATCCTGGATGAGCTGGGGCAGGCGCGGATCGCCGCCTCGGACGCCAAGTGGAACGAAGCGGTTGACCATGCGGACCGCGCCAGGATGATCCAGGACGCCCTGCCGTACAAGGAGCTTCCGGTATGGCTCTATCCCACGCGCCAGACCCTGGCCTCGGTCCTGATCCGGAGGGCTGATCCGGCCCGACACGATCTGGACACGGCCAAGCAGCTGCTGTTGGAGAGCCTGAATAAACTCCCGGGCGCCGATCCCGACCAAATCCCGACGGGAACTTTTCCCGGAAACGGCTGGGCTTACTACGGGCTATGGGAGATCGCGAACAAGGCCAGCCCGGCTGACGTTAATCAGGCCACGACGGATCTCGAAGCCCACTGGTTCGGGACCGACGAATTCCGAAACCTCGAACGCATGTAGGTCGGCGGGCACGCCTTGGCCGCGCCTGAGTGTGCGCTGACGGCTTTTGAGTGTGAGCCCTGGGCCACGACACGCCGAGCGGCTTCGCCCAAGGTTCACACTCAACGCCATGGCGCCGCAATGGCATTCACCCAAAGATGCCGGGCGGGATCGCCGGCGCGCCATCCAGCAGCCGCGGGTCGATGACCACGTTCAGCGCGTCCACCGACTCGAGGTCGGCCAGGGCGTCCACCGCCGACAGGAACCTGCGCTGCTGGTCCGGGTCCACGACGCCGTCGGCCAGCCCGGTGAACTTTTGCACGTACTGCGGGCGGCGGAACGGGTGGGCACCCAGCGGGTGGGCATCGGCCACCGCCAGCTCGTCGGAGATCACCTCGCCGCTCTTGAGCGTCACCTCCGCGCGCGCCCCGAACGCTTTCTCGGCCGGATCCGACGCGTGGTAGCGGCGCGTCCACTCGGGGTCCTCGACGGTGGAGATCTTGCGCCACAGTTCGACTGTGTCGGCCCGGTGCGCGCGCCCCGGGGAGTAGGAGCGGTCGTGATGCCACGTGCCGTCCTGCAGCGCGACGGCGAAGATGTACGGCAGCGAATGGTCGAGCGTCTCGCGTGACGCGTCGGGGTCGAACTTCTGCGGATCCCCGGATCCCGTCCCGATCACCACGTGGGTGTGATTGCTGGTGTGCAGCACGATGGCCGCGACCTGGTCGAGGTCGCCGATCCGTCGCCGCAGCCGCCGGGCCAGGTCGATCGGCGCCTGGCTCTGGTACTCCGCCGAGTGCTCCTTGGTGTAGCTGTCCAGGATGGCGCGCTTGGGTTCGCCGGGAGCCGGCAGGGGCACGTGGTATTCGCGCCCGGGCCCGCCCAGCAGCCGGGCGATCACCCCGTCCTCGCCCTCCCAGATCGGGGCCGGCGACCGCTCGCCGCGCATCGCCCGGTCGACGGCCTCGATGGCCGTCTTCCCGGCGTGCGCCGGCGCGAACGCCTTCCAGCTGGAGATCGAGCCCTTGCGCGATTGGCGGGTGCTGGTGGTCAGGTGCAGCGCCTGCCCGATCGCCTGGTAGATCGTCTCGGTGTCCAGCCGCAACATGGTGCCGAGGCCGGCGGCCACCGAGGGCCCGAGATGCGCGACGTGGTCGATCTTGTGCTCGTGCAGGCAGATTCCGCGGGCCAGGTCGATCTGGATCTCGTACGCGGTGGCCACGCCGCGGATCAGGTCGGCGCCGCGCACGCCCAGCTGCTGCGCGACCGCGACGAGCGAGGGGATGTTGTCGCCGGGGTGGGAGTACTCCGCGGCCAAAAACGTGTCGTGGAAGTCGAGCTCGCGCACCGCGACGCCGTTGGCCCACGCCGCCCATTCCGCCGAGTAGGCGCCGGCGACACCGAAGACCCCCGCCCCGGGTCGCCCGGGATGGGACAGCGCCTGCCGGCGGGCCACGGCGACGGGCCGGCGCAGCACCGCCGCCGCGCTGACGGCGGCGTTGTCGAGGATCCGGTTGGCCACCATCTCCGCCGTTGCCGGCTCGACGGCGACCGGATCGGCGGCGACGTCGGCGATCTTGGCGGCCAGGTGCTCGCCACGGGGGAAGTCCTCGGCGCTGCGCCGCGCCCGGACCGTATGCACGATCATCACCAACGATTATGAGGACGGACTGGTGTCCACCAACAATGGAGTACACGACTACTTAGTCCTGACCGATCGCACGGCTGCATGCCGAATGAGCCGTCGTCGCCGAATGCGCCGACTCCACGGCCGGGCAGGAGGACAGAAATGCCGGGTGTGATCGCGGTGCCGGAGGTAATGACCTCGGCAGCAACAGATTTGGCAACGATCGTGTTGATCCTCGACGCGGCGCACGCGGCCGCGGCCCCGCTGACCTCGGCGGCGCTGTCTCCCGCCAGGGACGAGGTGTCGACCGGCGTTGCCCACCTGTTCTCCCAGTACGGCAGTGACTATCAGGCGCTGGCCGGGCAGGCGACGGCGTTTCACGATCAGTTTGTCCAGCACCTGAGCGCGAGCGCGAACGCGTATACCGGCGCCGAGGCCACCAACGTTGCGTCGTTGCAGCCTTTCAGCGCGATTGCGGACTCGCTTGGCGGCTTGCAGGGTCAGGCGGCCAACTTGTTCAACAGCGTCCAGAGTCAACTGCTCAACTTGTTCAGCAGTGTCCACGGTGTGCTACTGAATCTGTTGACCACCGTTGCGGTTATCTTCATTGCGGTCTTGATCATCGCGTTTGTCGCAGCCGTCATCCGCATGAATACCTTTAACTCGGCACCGATGGAGTAACGGGGGCGCCCGACATCGAGCGGGCCGGCAAGGCCGCGGCACCCACGGCGGCGTTGTCGATGATCCGGTTGGCCACCATCTCCGCCTTCTCGGACTAGACGGCGACCGGACCGGCGGCGACCTTCCGATCTTGGCGGTCAGGTACTCGCCGCGGGGGAAGTCTTCGACGCCGCGCCGCGCCGCGCCGCGACCCGTAGGCAGCATCACGCTCCGCACATCAGGCAAGCGGGTGACGGGTCGACTTCGGACCCTCAGTGGTTCGCCGATTTGGCACATTTGCTTCGCCGATCGCCGTTTGATGCTGAGCTATCTCCTGGAAGGAGGTGCGCAGCGTGTCCCGATTCAAGTCGTGGGTGGGTCAGCCCGATCAGTTCGACTGGATCACGGCCGTCTTGCGCGAGCGCGGACTGCTTCGCGCGACACAGTGGAGCCTGGCCGGCATCTCCTCGATATCGGCGCTCGTCCCGGTGACCACCATGCTCAGCACCCGTCGGCCGACGGCCGAGGTGGCGCTCGTCGACACGGCCGCCGCGGTCTTCGTCGTCGCGGTCAGTGTCTTCTGGCTGACGCGGTGGCCGACCCGGGTCCAATCGGAAATTTTCGGAGTCGTCGCCGGGACATGCATTGCGGGATGGAGCCTGACCCAGCCGACCGCCGCTCTGGCGGCCGTCGGCTGCTGCGCCATGGCCACTAACAGCGGGTATGTCGCGCTCTTCCACAGCAATAAGTTTCTGGTGTTCAGCGCCGCCCTGTCGGCCGCCGTCTCCATCGCGACCGGGGTGCACCTGGCGCGTGAGTTCGACATCGGCACCGGGCTCGCCGCGTTTTGGGTGATCGCGATGCTCAACCTGTCGTTCCCCCTGGCGATGCGGGGAATGTCGCGGGCCATGGGGAGCTACGCGGAGCGCGCCGACGAAGACGCGCTGACGGGGTTGTTCAACCGCCGCGGGTTCATCGCCGCTCTCACCCGCAGACTCGGCGATCCGCGCGCCGGCGACACCCATCTGACCATGATCATGATCGACCTCGATGCGTTCAAACGCATCAACGACACCTTCGGCCACGCCGCGGGCGACCGCGCGCTGATCGCCGTCGCCGACGTGCTGCGGCAACACGTGGTACCCACAGCGCTGCTTTGCCGCGCGGGCGGCGAAGAGTTCCTGATCGCCGCGACCGGCCCGTCGCCGGACGCCGAGCCGATCTCGGCGCAATTGGGGGCTGCCATCGCCGAACTTCCTCAGGGACTGACTGCCAGCATCGGTACGGCCACCGCCGAACTGTCCCCGATGGGCGTATCCGACGTCCCCGGGCTCATCGAAAAGCTCATCGATGTCGCCGACAGCGCGATGTACACCGCCAAACGCCGCGGCGGCAATCAGGCCCACCACCTGTGATCCACCAATCACGGAGCACGACAAGGGCTTTGCAGCGCCGTCGGGGCCAGACAACGGCTACGGCCGGACAGTTGGCGCGTCAATCGATTTGAATCGCCCGAGAAATCCGGGTGAACACGCTACTGCCGGTCCGGCGATCGGTGTAGCTTGCTGCTGGGGCGGACTAGGTGAAGGAGCCGGTCGTGTCGGATGTCGATTACTGCGTGGTCGGGGCCGGATTCGCGGGTCTGACGGCCGCCCTTCGGTTGAAGCAAGCCGGTCGCTCGGTGGCCTTGCTGGAGGCACGTGACCGGATCGGCGGTCGCACGTTCACCGTCACTCGCGACGACGGCACCTGGATCGACCGCGGCGGCGCCTGGATCGGGCCGGGCCAGGATCGCATCTACGCGCTGATGGACGAGTTCGGCGTGCCCGAATACAAGCAGCACAACGACGGCGACGCGATGATGATCGTGGACGGCAAGAAGCACCGCTACGGCGGCACCATTCCGTGGTCGATGAGCCCGTGGGCGGTCACGAACCTCGGCATCGGCTTGATGTCGATCGAGAAGATGTGCAAATCGATTCCGCGCGAAGCGCCGTGGGAGGCGAAGCACGCCGACGAGTGGGACCGCATCAGCCTCGGGGAATGGATCGAGAAGAACACCATGTCCAAGGCCGCGCGCGAGATGCTGGACATGGCACTGTCCGGCGTGTACACCTCGGCCGGCTCGGAGACGTCGCTGCTGTGGGCGCTGACGCAGATGGGGTCCGGCGGCGGGCCCAACTTCGTCATCTCGGGCAAGGGCGGCGCCCAGGACGCCCGACCCGTGGGAGGCATGGGCGCCATCTACCGATCGATCGCCGCCGAACTCGGTGACGCGCTGCACCTTTCGCGTCCGGTCCGCCAGATCGCCCAGGATGCCGGCGGCGTCACGGTCACCGCGGACGGCTTGACGCTGCGGGCACGGCGGGCCATCGTGGCAATCCCGCTCGCCATCGCCAGTTCCATTGTGTACGAGCCGATGCTGCCGGTGGACCGCGCGTTTCTGCACCAGCGGATGCCAGGTGGCGCGGTCCTCAAGATCTCGATCATCTACGACGAACCGTTTTGGCGCGCGGACGGATTGTCGGGCCAGTCGGCCGCGCCGGGGACACCGGCGACGCTGACCATCGACGCCTGCACGAACACCGCCGACCCCGGGATCATGTGTGTGATCACCGAAGGACCGGCCGCACGTCGGCTGACAACGATGGAGGAGGCCGATCGCAAAGCCGCGGTCATCGGTGAACTCGTCGATCGATTCGGCGGCAAGGCCAACTCGCCGCTGGAATTCCACGAGCAGAACTGGACTACCGAGCGCTACTCCGGTGGCGGCATGATCAGCCACGCCCCGACCGGCGTGCTGACGGAATTCGGGTACACCCTGCGCGAGCCCTGCGGTCGGGTCCACTGGGCCGGCACGGAGAGCTCGGCCATCAT
Organism: Mycobacterium sp. 852002-50816_SCH5313054-b; assembly: GCF_001667185.1. Lineage (GTDB taxonomy): Bacteria > Actinomycetota > Actinomycetes > Mycobacteriales > Mycobacteriaceae > Mycobacterium. Next base: position 20,397 of record NZ_LZIC01000054.1, read on the forward strand.
GTGCGGGTGGATAGACGGTGCGATCCGCTCCGGCGAGCGGGCGGCGGCCGAAGTCATGACAGCCGACACCGCCGCGCCGGCCACGGCCCAGGCCTAACCGAGGATCACGGGAAGACGCTCGCCTGCCGCAACGCCGGGAACACGGTGCCGGACAGTTCGGCGATGACCGTGGCGGCGAGCGCCGACCGTCGCCGCGAGCCGTGTTCTTCCCCCCGGACGACCGCCCCGGTGAATCCGGTGGCGGCGACCGCGAAGAGCAGGTGCCCGGCAGTCATCACCGGCGCAGCCCACAACGCGACGAGGAGGCCGGATGTGATCGGGTGCCGAGCCGGCCACTGCAGCAGCTGAGTACCGAATCCGCGCCGCATATGGCGCTTTTCACGCCACATGAAGTACCTGATCCGTAGCTCGAACCAGTCGAGGTGCCGGATGCCGCCGGCTCCGGACACGACGATCGCCCAGCCCAGCCAGAACAAGACGTGCGGCCCCACCCGGGCCGCCGGTACTGGCACATCCCAGACCACCGCTGGCAGCGTCCGCCATTGCCAGTACAGCAGGAACAGGGCAAGGCTCCCGAACAGCGCGCCGGTGCCGCGTTCGATCGGCCGCGGCACGAAACGGTACCCAAACGCGAACAGCGCGAGCAGCATCAGGTCGATCACGATCGCTTTGTCGAGGGGTGCCCCCACCGCATGGTCGATACTTCGCGGAACCGCGACGCCTCCGGTGAAGCCGATCCCGTAGAGCAACGCCAAGCGAGACAACGCGTAACACGCGGCGCCATACCAGCGCACGAAAGTTGGCGACCCGCCGAGGAAAGGGTCGCCAACTTCCCTGCGCCGCAGCATCTGGTCAGGCCCAGCCGGAGCCCACCGCCGAATCGGTGCTCGCCATGTTGCTGCCCGCGGACTGCACCTTGGCGCCGTGCGCATTGGCCTGCTCGTAGATCGCCTGAAAGTTGCGGCCAAGCTGCGTGATGAACTCCTGGCAGGCCACCGATCCGGCGCCTCCCCAGAAATCCCCCGCCGCCAACACATTCCGCACGATGGCCTGGTGCTCGGCCTCGAGCGACGCCGCCTGGGCCCGGATCAACGCGCCATGCGCGTCGACGTCACCGAATTGATAATTGATCGTCATCGCGAAATCTCCTAACTGCCCAGAACCTGCTGCGAAGCCTGCTCTTGCTGCTCGTAGTTGTTGGCGTCGCGAACCAGCCCGTCGCGAACGCCGTGCAACATGCCCACGATGTTGCGAAACGCCTGATTCATGTGCCCCATCGTGTCGTAGGACATCGCCTGCGCCGCACCGCTCCAGCCCGCACCCGAAATGTTTTGCGACGACGCCCACATCCGGCGCGCCTCGTCCTCGACCGTCTGCGCGTGCACCTCAAACCGGCCCGCCATGGCCCGCATCGCGTCCGGGTCCGTCATGAACCGAGTAGTCATCACGGTCTCCTTTCAACAAGTGAATAGCTGTCTAATCACGCGCCGCCACAGGGCATTCGGCGGCCCCTCCGAAAAACCCGACCGCTCACCCCCGCCCTATCCGACCCCGACGCGCGGCACCACGGTCGGCCGCGACTGCATCACATGCGGACTGGCCCCGCCGCGGCCCAACATCCCGCCGGGCATTCCACCGCCCATCCCGCCGCCCATCGGCATCGGCATCATCGGCATACCGCCCGTGCCGGGCCCGACTCCCCCCGCGGCACCGGGCATTTCACCGCCCAGCCCTGACATGGCCGCACTGACCATGCGGGCCGGCGTCGAACCCTGCCACGTCGGTGGCACCGACATCGCGCCCACCAGCCGGGCCTGGCCCAAGCCCGCCGACACGGTCGGCCCCAGGCCCGCTCCTCCGCCGAACGGCTTCATGGCCGGGTCGGTGCTGCTCACAAACTTCGGGACGTCAGCACCGACCGTCGCGGCATTGGCCAGTCCCGCGGTGCCGGCGTTCGCGCCCTGCGCCAGCGACATGATCGGGGACATCAGCATGCTGACCGGGAGCGTCGCGACTTGCGCCAGCGACGACAGCGACTGCAGCGGCGTCCCGGAAACCAGCGACTGCACGAGGCCCGCCAGGGGCGAGGCGGCGTCTACGGCCTGGGATACCAAGCCCGCCAGGCTGATTGGCGGCGCCGCGAACGGCGTCAACGACGCCGCCACGGACATCGCGCCGGCGTGGTAGCCGACCATCGCGGCGACGTCCTGAGCCCACATCTCCACGTAGTGGAACTCGGTGACCGCGATCGCCGGCGTGTTCTGCCCTAGAAAGTTGGTCGCCACCAACGCCATCAGTTGCGTGCGATTGGCCGCGACGGCGGCCGGATGCACCGTCAAGGTCTGCGCCGCCTCGAACGCCGTCGCCGCCGCCTGCGCCTGCGCCGACGCCGCCTCGGCCTGTGCCGCCGACCCGGCCAGCCACGACACGTACGGCACCGCCGCGGCCGCCATCGCCTCCGACGCCGGGCCCGACCACGGACCGCCGATCAGAGCCGAGATCACCGAATGAAACGACGAGGCCGACGCCCGCAGGTCGGCGGCCAGCCCGTCCCAGGCGGTCGCCGCCGTGAACAACGGCCCGGCCCCGGCCCCGGCGTACATCCGCGCCGAGTTGATCTCCGGCGGCAGCAACGAAAAGTCTGACATCACAGTCCTTATTGGAAGAAGCCCGATTGCGCGTCGCGCTTGTTGAAGAAGCCCGAGTCGTCGTTGCCGGAGTTGCCGATGCCCGAGTTGAAGACGTTCGAGTTGCCGATGCCGATGTTGTCGAAGCCCGTGTTTCCGATGCCGGCCAGGAAGCTGCCCGCGTTGTTGATCCCGACATTGTTGCCGTTGCCCGAATTGCCGAAGCCCGACTCGAAGGCGAGGCCGGTGTTTTGGAAGCCGGAGGTGTCGCCGCCGGAGTTGAAGAAGCCCGACGAATCGAGGCCGGTGGTGCCGAAGCCGGAACTCTTGACGCCGACCGGGGTGACCGTGCTGCCGAAACCGGTGGTCAAGTTGCCGGAGTCAAAACCACCGGTGTTGCTGGCACCCGAGTTGCCCCAACCGGTGTTGAAGTTGCCCGTGTTGAAGTCCCCGGTGTTGAGGGAGCCCGCGTTGCCGCTGCCGGTGTTCTGGAAACCAGAGTTGCCCATTCCGAAGTTCTGCGAACCGCCGTTCAGCATCCCCATGTTGTTCGCACCGCCGTTGCCGACACCGAAGTTGCTGAAGCCGCTGTTCAACAAGCCGGTGTTGCCCTGCCCCGAATTCGTGAAGCCGGTGTTGAAGCTGCCCGAGTTTTCGAAACCGAAGCTGTGGTTGCCGGAGTTGAAGAGGCCGACGTTGCCGGTGCCGGAGTTGAAGAAGCCGATGTTGCCGGTGCCCGAGTTGCCGAAGCCGATGTTCCCGGTCCCCGAGTTCAGCCCGCCGAAGCCGATCTGGTTGTCGCCGGTGAGCCCGAAGCCGATGTCGTTGTTGCCCGTGTTGCCGAAGCCGAAGTTGTGGGTGCCGGTGTTCGCGATGCCGACGTTGTTGCTGCCGCGGTTCCCGATGCCCATGTTGGAGTCGCCGCGATTTCCGCTGCCGACGTTCCCGCTGCCCAGGTTTCCGTTGCCGACGTTGGTGTTGCCGAGGTTGCCGCTACCCATGTTCCCGACGCCGGCGTTCCCGAAGCCGGTGTTGTTGTTGCCCGCGTTTCCGGCGCCCAGGTTTTGGTTGCCGCGGTTGCCGCTACCGATGTTGCCGACGCCGTTGTTGCCGTTACCGACGTTGGTGTTGCCGATGTTGCCGCTGCCCACGTTCTGGCTGCCGTTGTTGCCGCTGCCCAAGTTTTGGTTGCCCTTGTTGCCGCCGCCCACGTTGCCGCTGCCGGCGTTGCCCGCACCCAGGTTGAAGTTCGCGAGGGCCGCCTGAACCTGACCCAGTGGCCCGGGCAGGGTTTGCAGCGCCTGCGCCATGGGCGTCAGCTGCGCGGCCACCGCCGACGCCCCGCCGTGATACCCCACCATCGCCGACACGTCGGCCGCCCACATCTGCTCGTACTGCGCCTCGGCCGCCGCGATCGCCGGGGCGTTGAACCCCAACAGGTTCGACCGCACCAACGACACGAACTGGCTGCGATTGACCGCCACCGCCCCCGGATGTACCGTCGCCGACACCGCCGCCTCAAACGCCGACGCCGCCGCCCGCGCGTGGCCCGCCGCGTCCTGCGCCTGCGCCGCCGCCGCCGACAACCACCCCAGATACGGCGCCGCAGCCCCCACCATCGCCGCCGACGCCGGGCCCTGCCAGGCCGCGCCCGCCAACCCCGACGTCACCGACCCGAAAGAGCTCGCGGCCGAACCCAACTCACCGGCCAACCCCTCCCAGGCCGCCGCCGCCTCCAACATCGGCCCCGGACCCGCACCTAGATACATCCGCGCCGAATTGATCTCCGGCGGCAACATCAAGAAATCCATCACAACCGTCCTTCGCCATCAGTCGTGGCCGCCGCGTTTGCCGCGCTCGGTGCCGAACGGACGTCCGCCAGATCCGCCGACGGCACCGCCGGCGCCTCCGGGTCCGTTATCAGGTACGACATCGCCGTCCTCCCGCTCCCAAGCCGTCCGGGCGATCGGTGAAAGCGCAGCGAATTGCGATTCCGGGCCCGACTTTTATTCCAAGCGAGTCAAATATGCGGGGTCCGACGTCGAACTAACGTCGGTCTAATCGCGTAGATAGTCAGCATGAGGGGTCGTAATTGCAGCCCGGCGCGGGGTCGTAGGACCGTCCGCGGCAAACCGGCAGCCGGTGTCCGCGGGCCGGCCGTGGCTCGCTCCGCCGCCTCGATGACCTCAATAGTTTTCGGTTGGTATTGGACCCTGGGTGGGTGGCATGAGCGAAACTGAGGTGCACGGGGGCATACGGTCATGGAACAGGAGTGACCCTGGTGTCAGGGAGTTCATGCCCACCGGAACGGTGACCCTGCTTGTCGCCGATTTCGATGGTTCCGAGCGACTATGGGAGTCCCAGCCGGAGCAAATGACGGCGGCGCTCGTGCTCCTGGAGCGCGCCGCCTCCGAGGTGGTCCCCGCCCACGACGGTGTGCTGGCAATCGAGCCGGGCGTGGGCGACAGCTTCATGGCCGCTTTCGCGCACGCGACCGACGCGGTGGCGTGTGCTGTGGAGTTGCAGCGCGCGCCGCTGGCGCCCATCCGGTTGCGCGTCGGCCTGCACACCGGAGAGGTCCAGTTGGACGACGCCGGCGATTACGTCGGCTCGACGCCCGAGCGGGCGGCTCTCCTCCGCGAGCTGGCGCATAGCGGGCAGATCCTGCTCTCGGGGATCACCCGCGACCTTGTCGTCGACCAATTACCGGCCGACGCCTGGCTGACCGATCTGGGCGCCCATCAGCTCGGTGACCTTCCCCGCCCCGAGCGGGTGGCGCAGCTCTGCCACTCCGACCTGGACGTCGAGTTCCCGCCGCTGCGCACCACCGGCAGCGTCGTCCCGCACGGCCTCCCGGTGCAGCTGACGCGGTTCGTGGGTCGCGTCACCCTCACCAACGACGTCGTCAAGGCCCTGTACGAAAACCGGCTGGTGACCCTGGCCGGCGCAGGCGGTGTCGGCAAGACGCGGTTGGCGGTGCAGGTCGCGGCGCAGGCGGCGGCCGAGTTCGACGGCAACGTGTGGTTCGTCGACCTGACGCCGGTCACCGACCCGGAGGTGGTGCCGGTCGCGGCGCTCCGCGCGCTCGGCCTCCCGGACCAGCCGGGCCGCTCGGCGACGGACACGCTGGTGCGGTTCCTCGGCGATCGTCGGGTATTGCTCGTTCTGGACAATTGCGAGCACCTGATCGACGAGTGCGCGGACCTGACGGCCGCGCTGCTGGAGGCGTGCCCGCAGTTGACGATCCTGGCCACCAGCCGCGAGCCGATCGGGGTGGCGGGTGAGGTGACCTGGCGGGTGCCGTCGCTATCGCTCGCCGACGAGGCGATCGAGCTCTTCGTCGACCGTGCGCGCCTGGCCCGGCCCGACTTCGGCATCGCCGTGGACGACACCGGCGCGGTGCGCGAGATCTGCGACCGCCTGGACGGCCTGCCCCTGGGGATCGAGCTGGCGGCGGCGCGAGTGCGGATGATGTCGCTGACCGAGATCCTCGACGGGCTGCGTAACCGGTTCCGGTTGGTCACCGGCGTCCGTCCCGGGACGCGGCGCAAACGGACGTTGGGTGAATCCGTCGACTGGTCCCACGAGCTGCTGAGCGAACCGGAGCGCATCCTCTTTCGCCGGCTGGCGGTTTTCCGGGCCGGCTTCGACCTCGAGGCCGCGCGGGTCATCGGCGATGGCGACCCCGCGCAGCAACTCCAGATCCTCGATCGGCTCGCCCAGCTGGTGGACAAGTCCCTCGTCGTTGCGGAAAACGCCGGCGATCGCACGCGCTTCCGGCTGCTCGACACGGTGCGTCACTACGCGATGGCCAAGCTGCAGGAATCCGGTGAAGCCGACGAGGTCCACGCGCGTCACCGCGACTATTACGCCGCGATGGCCGCCCTGCTGGACAGCGCCGCGGACACCGACCACCACCGCCGCATCGAACAGGTCGAGATCGAGATCGACAACCTGCGGGCGGCGTTCGCGTGGAGCCGCCAAACCGGTGACATCGAAAAAGCGCTGGAGCTGACGTCGTCGCTGCAACCGCTGTGGCAGACGCGGGGCCGCATCCAAGAGGGGCTGGCCTGGTTCGACGCCACCCTCACCGAGCACGACGCGCGGCACTCCGACATCTCGGCGGTGGTGCGCGGGCGCGCCCTCGCCGACAAGGCGGTCCTCGACGCGTCGCGCAGCATCGGCGACAACCTCGAGCAGGCGCAGCAAGCCGTGGCGATCGCCCGCGAGATCGACGACGCCGCGCTACTGGCGCGCGCGCTCACCGCCTGCGGCGCGATCGCTTCCTACAGCGCCGCCGCGGCCCGCCCGTACCTGGCCGAGGCGATCGGCATCGCACGCGCGCTCGATGACCAGTGGCGGCTGACGCAGATCCTGACCTGGCAGGCCAACGGCGCGTTCTACGCGGGTGACCCGATCGCCGCGGAAGAGACCTCCCAAGAGGGATGCGAGATCGCCGACGCGATCGGCGACCGGTTCCACGCGCGCTCGTGCCGCTGGACCCTCGGCTTGGCGCACATGATGAAGGGCGATCTGGCCGAGGCCGTGGAGCAATTCGAGGCGGTGACCGCCGACGCGGACGCGGCGCACGACGTCTTGTTCAGGTGGGGCGCCCGACTGAGCCTCAGCCTCGCACTCTCTTTCCAGGGCGATACCAGCGCGGCCGCCGCCACCGCCCGCGCATCGCTGGATGCGGCCGGCGATCTCTGGCCCTACAACGAGGGATTCAGCTACGCGGTCCTGGTCACCGCGGCGGCGGCCGCCGGCGATCTGACGACGGCGACCGAAGCGAGCGAAGCTGCCCAGCAACGCCTGAGCGCGCAGGGCGAGCTCGGCGCGGCGATCGTCAACCCGATGGCCGACGTGGCCCTGGCGCGCGGCGATCTCGTCGAGGCCCGGCGCTGGGCCGACCAACAGGTCGCGGCGTCGGCGGGCTGGCACCTGGCCCGGGCGCTCACCACGCGGACGCGCATCTCGATCGCCAAAGGCGAACCCGACCAGGCGGAGCGCGACGCGCACAAGGCGCTCGGCTGCGCCGCGGAGTGCCAGGCGCACCTGGCCGTCCCCGACATCCTGGAGTGCCTCGGGCGGCTGGCCGCGGACGGCCAGAGCCATCGCGACGCCGCGCGGCTGTTCGGCGCGGCCGACCAGATTCGCGGGCTAATCGGCGCGGTGCGGTACCGCATCCACGACGCGGACCACGAGCGGTCGGTCGCCGCGCTCCGCGACGCCATGGGCGAGCAGGACTTCGACAGCGCCTGGGCGGAGGGAGCCGGGCTGTCCCTCCACGAGGCCATCGCCTACGCGCGCCGCGGCCGCGGGGAGCGCAAGCGCCCGACGAGCGGCTGGGCCTCCCTCACCCCGACCGAGCGCGACGTCGCGCGGCTGGTGGCCGAGGGGCTGGCCAACAACGAGATCGCCGCCCGGCTGTTCATCTCCCGGCGCACGGTGCAGACCCATCTCACGCATGTGTACGCGAAGCTGGGCATCAACTCCCGCGTGCAGCTCGCCCAGGAAGTCGCCGGCCGCAGCTAAGCGCCGCCGGCGCGCGAATCTACGACCCCCGGGCGTGCGCTATTACGAGCTTTGACCGACGTTCCGTCGGCGCATCCCCCGCATCCTGAATTCGATTCCAGACGAGCGTCCGGATGGGCACGACGCGCATCCGCCCCACGCTCGATGACGACCGGGAGGACAACGATGTCGTTGGTAATAGTGGCCCCCGAGCTGGTGGCGGCGGCGGCGGCGGATGTGGAGAGCATCGGATCGGCGCTCAGCGTCGCGCATGCGGCCGCGGCGGCCCCGACCACCGGGATTCTGGCCGCCGGCGCCGACGAGGTGTCCGCCGTGCTGGCGTCGCTGTTCTCCGGGCACGCCCAGGCCTACCAGGCGCTGAGCTCCGAGGCCGCGTCGTTCCACCAACAGTTCGTTCAGACCATGAGCGCCAGTGGGGCGATGTTTGCCGGCGCGGAGGCGGCCAACGTGTCCCCGCTGCAGAGCCTGCTCGACGCCATCAACGCCCCGGTCCAGGCGGCGACCGGGCGCCCGCTGATTGGCAACGGCGTCAACGGCGCCCCCGGGACGGGGCAGAACGGGACGAACGGCGGCTGGTTGATCGGCAACGGCGGCGCGGGCGGGTCGGGCACCGGCGGCGGCAACAACGGCGGCAACGGGGGCAACGGCGGGAACGCCGGGCTGATCGGCAACGGCGGGACCGGCGGGGCCGGCGGAACCCCCTTGGCCCTGGCCGGCACCGGCGGCAACGGCGGCCACGGCGGGTCCGCGGGATTGTTCGGCTCGGGTGGCGTCGGCGGGGCCGGCGGTAGCTCGGACGCGGGAACCGGCGGGAACGGCGGGGGCGGCGGCAACGCCGGCATGCTCTCCGGCGCGGCCGGGACGGGCGGCGTCGGCGGGCGCAGCGACAGCATCACCCGTCCCGGCGGGGACGGGGGCGCCGGCGGCAACGGCGGCCTGTTCTCCAGCGGGGGCGCCGGCGGGCTCGGCGGAACCAGCGTGAGCGGGACCGGCGGCACCGGCGGGGCCGGCGGAACCGGCGGGATGTTCGGCGCCGGCGGCAGCGGCGGAGGCGGCGGAGCCACAAATGGCGGCACCGGCGGGTTGGGTGGAGCCGGCGGGTCCGGCGGCATCTTCGGGGCCGGCGGAGACGGCGGGACCGGCGGGCACGGCTCAACCTTCGGCGGGGCCGGCGGAGCCGGCGGCAACGCCGGCATGCTCAGCCTCGGGGCGGGTGGCGCCGGCGGCGCCGGCGGCGAAAGCATCACCCCGGTGGTCGGCATCGGCGGGGCCGGTGGCGCCGGCGGCAACGGCGGGCTGCTCTTCGGCGACGGCGGCGCAGGCGGCAACGGCGGCTTCGGCCCCCAGACCGGCGGGCGCGGCGGCGCGGGCGGCGCCGCCGGCATGCTCACCGGCTCCGGGGGTGCCGGCGGCGCCGGCGGAGACGGCCTGACCTCTCAGGGCGGGGCCGGGGGCGCCGGGGGCAGGTCGGGCCTCATCGGCGACGGCGGCAACGGCGGTAACGGCGGCACCAGCCAGGGCGCAACCAGCAGCACCGGCGGTGCGGGCGGAGCCGGCGGCAACAGCATGCTGATCGGCGACGGCGGCAACGGCGGCAACGGCGGCCTCGGCGCGACGCGGGGCACGACCGGCGCTGGCGGCATCGGCGGACAGCTGCTGGGCCTGGACGGCTCCAACGCCCCCGTCAGCGCCAACCCGCTGCACACCCTGCAGCAGCAGGCGCTCAACGCGATCAACGCACCCGTCCAGGCAGCCACCGGGCACGCGCTGATCGGCAACGGCGCCAACGGGGCTCCCGGCACCGGGGCCGCCGGCGGGCCCGGCGGGCTGCTGTTCGGCAACGGCGGGACCGGCGGCTCCGGGGCGGCCGGCGCCACCGGCGGCCACGGCGGGGCCGGCGGCGGACTGTTCGGCTCCGGCGGTGCAGGCGGCACTGGCGGCGCGTCGGCGACCGGCAACGGCGGCGCCGGTGGGGCCGGCGGCGACGGCGCGCTGTTTGGCTCCGGCGGAACCGGCGGAGCCGGCGGCAGGGCACCGGCCGGCGCCAACGGCGGCGCGGGCGGGGCCGGCGGCAACGCGGGCCTGTTCGCCGGCGCGGCCGGGGACGGCGGCGCGGGCTCCGTGGCCTTCACACCCGGCACAGCCGTCACCGGCACGGGCGGGGCCGGCGGCGCCGGCGGCACCGGAGGTCTGTTCGCCCGCGGCGGAGTCGGCGGCGACGGCGGCTTCGGCCTCACCAGCGGGGCCGGCGGGGCGGGCGGCGCCGGCGGCATGTTGTCCGGAGACGGCGGGGGCGGCGGCGCCGGCGGATTCAGCAACCTCAACGGCAGCAGCGGCAACGGCGGCGCCGGTGGTAACGGCGGACTGTTCGGCGGCGGCGGTGCCGGCGGCTCCGGCGGAGCCGGCCAAACCGCCGCCGGTGCCGGCGGGCGCGGCGGCAACGCGGGCGTGCGGAGCATGGGCGCCACCGGCGGGGCCGGCGGCACCGGCGGGAGCAGCGACGGCACCGCCGGGGCTGGCGGCAGCGGCGGCAACGGCGGCACGTTGTTCGGCGACGGCGGGTTCGGCGGCGCGGGCGGCGCCGGCGATTCCAGGGGTGGGGCCGGCGGCGCCGGCGGCAACGCCGGCATGCTCACCGGCTCCGGCGGCGCCGGCGGCGGAGGAGGACTTGCGGGCGCCAGCCCGCTGACCCCCGGCGGCGCAGGCGGGGCCGGCGGCAAGAGCGGGGTGATCGGCAACGGCGGCGACGGCGGCGCCGGCGGGTCCGGTTCCGGCGGCGCGGGCGGCACCGGCGGCAATGGCGGCAGCGCCGTCGCGATCGGCGACGGCGGCAACGGCGGCAACGGCGGCAACCCGGGCAACCCGACCGGGACACCGGGCACCGGCGGCACCGCCGGGGTGCTGCTCGGCCAGAACGGGAACAACGGGAAGCCCTAGCCCAGCTGGGCGCCTCGGATGCTGCGCGACTGTAACGCCACTGCGAAAAATCGGGCCGATTTTCGCAGTGGCGTTACGCTCGCGGCCGGCGCTCAGCCCGCCTGTTTGACCGGCGGCCGGTAGAAGATCAGCAACTGCCCGACGGCGCCGGCAAGACCGAGTCCCGCCGAGATCAGCAGGCCGGGCCAGCCGTCGTACCAGTTCTTGCCGAAGATCACCCAGTCCAGGCTCAACCGCCCGGCGCCCAGCGTGGCCACCACGATGGCGCTGACGGCCAGCACCAGGTTGTACTCCCAGCCCTCCTTGACGATGAAGAAGCCGTTGGCGCGGTGCACGGTCCAGGCCGCGACCAGCATCAGCGAGACGAAGCCCGCGGCCGGGATCGGCGTCAAAAGCCCGGCCGCCAGGCCCAGCCCGGCGGCCATCTCCGTGGTCGCGGCCACGGTGGCGTGGAACTTGCCGGGTTTCATGCCGATGCTCTCGAACCAGCGCGCGGTGCCCGGTATGCGGCCGCCGCCGAAGAACTTGTTGAAGCCATGCGCGGCGAGCGTCAGTCCCAGCACCAGCCGCAGGATCAGTAACCCGACGTCATACACATTCATAGGTGCAAACCTAGCGGGTAGCCCTCGCGACCCGGAAAGGAGCGCGCGACATCAAGATCGCGATCATCGGCGCCGGCAACGTCGGCAACGCGTTGGGCACCGCGTGGCGCAACCGGGGCCACCGGGTCATGTTCGGCGTCCGCAACCCCGACGACCCCAAATACGCGTCGCTCGACGCCGTCGAGACCAACGAATTCGCGACGGCCGCGGCCGATGTCGTGGTGCTGTGCACGCCGTGGCGGGGCACGCGGGCGGCGGTGCAGGGGTGCGGTGACCTGTCGGGCAAGGTCCTCATCGATTGCACCAATCCGCTGACCCCCGACGTGGCCGGGCTCGAGGTCGGGTTCGTCACCTCCGGGGCCGAAGAAGTGGCGAAGTGGGCGCCCGGCGCCCGCGTCTGCAAGGCCATGAACCAGATCGGCGCCGCGATGATGGACGGGCCGCAGTTGCCGGGCGAACCCGTCATGTTCATCTGCGGCGACGACGACGAGGCCAAGTCGGTGACCGCCGGCCTGGTCGCCGAGCTTGGTTTCGAGACGGTCGACGTCGGCGACCTGACGCTGGCACGGCTGCTCGAGCCCTACGGGCTGCTCTGGATTCACCTGGCGCTGCGCCGCGGGTTCGGCACGAGCTTCGGTTTCGGGCTGCTGCGCGGGCGGTCCTGACATACTCGTCGGGGCCTGCCGGGAAGGCCCCGACAGGTCGGGCCGCACGACGAGGGGGTGCACCACGACCCGCATCAATCCCGTGGTCGAGCTGAACGGCGGCGCGCGGCACCCGCGCGGGCTGCTGGGCAACAAGGGCCACGGCATCGACGCGATGCGCCGGCAGAACCTGCCGGTGCCCCCGGCGTTCTGCATCACCACCGAGGTGGGCCTCGACTACCTCGCCGACCCCGCGGCGACGATCGACGCGATCTGGGACGACGTGCTCGACCGGATGCGCTGGCTGGAGACGGAAACCGCACGGACGTTCGGCGAGGGCCCGCGGCCGCTATTGGTCAGCGTGCGTTCGGGAGCCACCCACTCGATGCCCGGCATGATGGACACCATCCTGGACGTGGGCATCAACGACGCCGTCGAGCAGGCGCTCACCTCCGAAGGCGGCCCGCAGTTCGCCCGCGACACCCGACGGCGATTCACGGCGATGTATGAGCGGGTCGTCGGGCAATCCGCACCCGCCGACCCCTACGCGCAGCTGCGCGCCGGCATCCAGGCGGTGTTCGCCTCGTGGGATTCGCCCCGCGCGGTCGCCTACCGCGCCCATTACGGCCTCGACGGCGGGGGCGGCACCGCCGTCGTCGTGCAGGCGATGGTGTTCGGCAACCGCGGCCCCGATTCCGGTGCCGGGGTGTTCTTTTCGCGCAACCCCATCACGGGCGCCGACGAGCCCTTCGGCGAATGGCTGCCCGGCGGCCAGGGTGACGACGTCGTTTCGGGACTGGTCGACGTCGCGCCGATCTCCGCCCTGCGCGACGAGCAACCGGCCGTCTACGACCAGCTGACGCACGCCGCCCGCGGCCTGGAGCGGCTCGCGTCGGACATCCAGGAGATCGAGTTCACCGTCGATGGCGGCACGTTGTGGCTGCTGCAGACGCGGGCGGCCGAGCTCTCGGCGCAGGCCGCGGTGCGGCTGGTCCTGCAACTGCGCGGCGAGGGGCTGATCGACGATGCCGAGGCGCTGCGCCGGGTGACCCCGGTGCACGTAGCGGCTTTGTTGCGTCCCGCCTTGCAGCCCGAAACGCGTTTGGCCGCACCCCTTTTGGCGAAGGGCCTGCCCGCCTGCCCCGGCGTGGCATCGGGTAGGGCGTACGTCGACGTCGACGAGGCGCTGGACGCCGCCGACCGGGGCGAGCGCGTCATCCTGGTGCGCGACCACACCAGGCCAGAGGACGTCCTGGGGATGCTGTCCGCCCAGGGCATCGTCACCGAGGTCGGCGGCGCCGCCAGCCACGCGGCGGTGGTCAGCCGCGAACTTGGTCGGGTGGCCGTGGTGGGCTGCGGTCGCGGCGCCGCCGCAGCGCTGGCCGGCAAGCAGATCACCGTCGACGGCTACGAAGGCGAAGTGCGCGAAGGCAATCTGAGCCCGTCGGCCTGGTCGGAGAGCGACACGCCGGAGCTGCGCGAGCTGGCCGGCATCGCACGGGGCATCAGCCCGCTGCGCGCCCATGCCACCGGCGACCACCCGAGGCTGGATGACACCTCCGATGCCGCGGTGCGCGCGGCCCTGGAGGCCGGCCATACCGACGTGCTCTCCGCAAACCCGCTGACCGTCATGCTGACCGCGATCCGGTTGACGGCCGAGGTCGCCGGATGACCGAACTGGCGGTGCTGCAGGCGGTCCGACTGAAGGGCCGGGTGCGTCCCGCCGAGCTGGCCGCGACCCTGGGCCGGGATCTTGGCGGCCTCGCCGACCCCGTCGAGCGGCTCACCGCGGCAGGGCTGCTGGTCGACGACGCGACCCTGCGGATCAGCCCCAGCGGTCGCGCCCGGCTAGAGACGTTGCTCGCCGAGGAGCGCCGGGGAATCGACGCGGCCGCGATCGCCGCCGCCTACCGCGACTTTCGGCCGGTGAACGCCGATTTCAAGTCGCTGGTCACGGATTGGCAAGTCAAGGGTGCCGCGCCCAACGCCCACGATGACGCGGAGTACGACACCGCGGTGCTGGCCCGCCTCGACGAGGTGCACGCGCGGGTGGTGCCGATCATCGAGGCGGCCGCGGCCCAGTTGCCGCGGTTGGGCGCCTACGCGACGAAACTGGTTGCCGCGCTGGACAAAGTCAAAGCCGGCGATACCGCCTGGCTGAGCCGGCCGCTCATCGACTCCTACCACACCGTGTGGTTCGAGCTGCACGAGGAGTTGATCGGCGCCGTCGGGCTGACCCGCGCGGAGGCGGCGAGATCCGGTGACGCGCAATAACTTTCACAGCGCCGCGTCGAGCAGCTCGAGATATGCGTCGATGTCGGGGATGGCCGACTCGGCGGCGTGCACGCTGATCGCTATGGTGTCGCCGATGCCGTGCACCCCATGAGTCAACCCCATCACCGGCGACAGGGCCGGGTATCCGGCCGTCAGCACGACCCGGGCGCCGCCGAAGCTCAGATCGGCGGCCCCGCGGTTGACGCTGGACACCACGGTGTTGCCGGCCACCTGCGTGGGCCGGACGAAGGGGTCGAACTGCTCGACGCCCCAACGCAGTAGCGCCGCGGGCACCGCCGCGAAAGCCCGGTCGGAGGCGCGGGTCGCCGGGTGCTCGAAGCGGCGCCGCCCGTTCGCCAAGTCGGCTGCGATCCGTTCCACGCGCGCGGCGGGGTCGAGCTTCGGGTACAGCCCGACGACCACGTTCCCGAAGTGGTTATGCGCCCGCGGCGCACCGGGTTTGGCCATCGGAACCTCGGCGCCCAGCGTGTCGGACCCCTCGCCGAGCAGTCTCGACAGCGCCGTGGACACCGCCGTCAGCACCGCGACGGTGACCGTCGGGCCGCGCAGTTGCGAACGGCGCCGCACCAGCGTGCGCACCGACCGGGTGCGGCCGGGACGGGCATTGGTGGGTTGCAGCGGCCGCGACCCGGCCCCCGGCGCCAGCAGCCCGGCGCGGGTGTCGCGGACCAGCCGGCGATGGGCGCGCGCCGCCTCGACGGCCCGCCAGGGCAAGAACCCCGCCGTCGGCGCCGCCACCTCGGGCACCGGGGCCGCCCGCCCGAACAGCCACGCCGCCATCGCCGCGGCGCGGGCGCCGTCGGCCAGCGGGTGCGCGACCTGCATGACCGCGACGCTGCCCGGCCCGGAAACGCCCGGGATGCCGAACACCGGAGTGAACACGTGCAGCCGCGACGGCATCGCCCGGACGTCCAACTGGTGGTCGGCTAGGGCGACGACGGCCGCCAGGCACTCCCGCCAACCGGGGTCAGCCAGGTCGTGGCCGACCACCCACGCGGGCCCGAGGGCGGCCGGCACCCACTGCGGATAGGCCAGCCGTCCGCGGTCGGCGACCCGCATCGCCAGGGCCGGGCAAGCGCGCGCCCGCGCCCACACCCGCTCGACGGCGCCCGCGCAATCGGCGGGTTCGCCGTCGAACGCGTAGAGCAGGAACTCGTCGCCGGGGATTTTGGCCGACACCCAGTAGAACTGCGCATCGACCGCGGCCATCCGCTGCGCCGCCATGGCGTCAGCCGGGCGAGCCGATGAACGTCAGCACCAGGTTGGCGACCTTGTCCGGCTGTTCGAGCTGCAGGAAATGCCCGGCGTGTTCGACGATGGCGACCTCGCTACCCGCGGGCAGCGCCTTTTCCGTCCAGCGGGTGAAAGCCGATGTCATGCAACCGTCGTCGCGGCCGTGCAGATAGAGGCACGGCAGCAGCGGCTCTTGAGTCCACAGCCGGTTCAGGTCGGCATACTCCGCCGGCGGCCGGGGGTGGCGGATGGTGGCCCGGTACGTTCCCAGCGCCGCCCGCCAGCTCTCCGATGTGCCGATGGCCGCGTCAACGTGGCGCAGGTCCTCGTCGGCCCGATAGCCCGGCGACCATCGCCGCCACAGCAGCGGCAGCACCCAGGACGCGGAACGCTCTGGCAGCCAAGGCAATTGGAAGTACAGGATGTACCAGCTGCGCACCAGCTGCGGCGGCAGGTGGCCAAGCAGCCGCAGCCGGTCGGCCGCGCTGCCGCGCCGGCGAAATCCCGCGGAGACGGGCACCGACATGATCACGGCCTTGGCGAACGGGCTGTCGGGCATCGCGGCCAGGCCGGTCGCGGCGATCGCGCCCCAGTCGTGGCCGATCACGACGTCGCGCTCGGTGCCGCCCGCGGCCGCGCGCACCCGCAGGGCGTCGTCCATCAGCGCGCCGACGTGAAAGTCGCCGTCGGCCGGGAGCGACGACGGCGCGTAGCCGCGCATGAACGGCGCGACGACCCGCCACCCCGACTCCACGAGTCGCGGGGCGAGCTTGCGCCATCCGTAGGCGGTGTCCGGGAAGCCGTGCAGGCACAGCGCGATCGGCGCATCCGGCGGCCCCCACGTCAGGGCCTTCAGATCCCCTGCCGGGCCGGGCACGTCGAGCCAGCCCGGTTCACCCATCGGGGGCTCGCTCGGTGTCTTCAGCCATGTCCACTCCCTCATCGGCGCGCGTCCGCACCGACCAACCTAACGCCTGTTCACTCGATGCGCACCGACCCTGGTGGAAAATTGCCCAGTTCCTCAGGGCGCCAACCACTTTCGAAGCTGGTGTGGTCTACTGATAGCGTCTGGGGTATGGCGACCCCAACGCAGGCCCGTCGGTGGGCCAAGACCGGCGCCACCCAGCAGCGGATCCTCTACGCGGCCACCGAGGTCTTCGCGACCAGGGGCTTCACCGCGGCGACAATGGCCGACGTGGTGGCCGGTTCGGGCGCCAGCGTCGGCAGCATCTACCACCACTTCGGCGGCAAGAACGAGCTGTTCCTGGCGATCTTCGAACAGATGGCCACCGCCGTCGACCGCCGCATCGAGGAGGCGATGCGCCAGGCCGGCGAGGCGGCCGACCCGCGGCGCATCTTCGAACTGCACGTCCGCGCCTACCTCGAGGCGATGTGGGAAAACCGGCACCTGGCGCGCGTGCTGACGTCCGGGGACACGCCTCCGGGGTTCGAGGTCGCCCGTCGCGATCGTATGCAGGCGGCCTTCCGCCGCTGGATGGCGGTGCTGGAGCTGGACAAGTCGGTGCGCGGACAACTCCTGAGCCGCATCCTGGTGGCGACCATGGCCGAGTCGTCGCTGATGGTCGCCGGCTGCGAGGACCCCGACGAGGTGCCGGCCATCACCGACGCCACCATCGAGTGGATCGGCCAGCTTACCGAGTGAACTCGCCCGCTGCGGCCCGCTCCAGGTCGGCAATGACGATCTTGCGCATGCCGTACATCGCCTGCGTGGCCGCCGCCGCGCGGGCGCGGTCCGGGTCGCCGATCAACTCGTACAGCCGATCCGGGATGATCTGCCAGCTCAGGCCGAAGCGGTCTTTGCACCAGCCACACTGCGATTCCTCGCCGCCGTCGGTCAGCCGCTCCCAGTAGTAGTCGACCTCGTCCTGGTCCTTGCAGTGGACGGTGAAGGACACCGCCTCACTGTGCGGGAACTGCGGCCCGCCGTTGATGCCGATGAACCGGGTGCCGTCCAGCACGAAACTGCCCGACAGGACCGTTCCCGGCTCCCCCGGGCCGGCCTCGGTGGTCCGGTTGAGGCCCTCGATCCGCGAGTTGGGGAACACCGACGTGTAAAACTCCGCCGCCTCCTCGAGGTCGTGGTCGAACCACAGCGAGGGCGTGATCGGGGGCATGGACAACTCCTTGTGCATTCGTTGATGGGCGGTCTCAGTGATAGACCGCGGCGCCGGCGAGAACTCATCGCGGCGAAGACGACCGCAATGCCTGGCGACGGATCCCCAGGCATAAACCGTTGCGACACATCTCGGCGTGTCGTCGCTGACGTTTATGTGTCGCGCTAAGCCGGGAGTCGTCAGACCACCCGGTCGCGTGAATCTGCCACGCTGCACCAGCTGTTCGATGGCGTGGACGCCAAGACCAGGGACCGCATCCTGTTCGGCAGCTTCGCCGAGCTTTTTCCCCGGCGCACCGCTACCACCGGGGGCCCACGTCGGCGGTGAATAGATTGCCTAGGTAACGTCGAAGGGCGATCTACGAAAGAGGACACCCGTGAGCGCCGTGAGCAGCACCAATGAGACGGTCGAGTTTTCCGGCCACAACGGGATCACCCTCGTCGCCGACGAGTGGAACCGCGGCTCGGCCGCTGCGGCCGACCGGCCCACAATCCTGATGTTGCATGGCGGCGGCCAGAACAGGTTCTCCTGGAAGAACACCGGCCAGATCCTGGCCGACGACGGGTTTCACGTGGTGGCGCTGGACTCCCGGGGGCACGGCGACAGCGACCGCTCGCCCGACGCCGACTACGACGTCGAGACGCTGACCGCCGACGTCATGCACATCTTGGACGCCATCGGCCGGCCCGTGGCGATCATCGGCGCCAGCATGGGCGGGTTGACCGGCATCCTCGCCGCCGACCGCGCCGGTCCCGACCGGGTGACGCAACTGGTGCTCGTCGACGTGGTGCCCCGCTTCGAGAAAGGCGGGAGCGCCCGCATCCGCGATTTCATGTTCAGCGGCCTCGACGGGTTCGAAACGCTGGAGCAGGCCGCCGACGCCGTCGCGGCCTACCTGCCCTACCGCAAACGGCCGCGCAGCCCCGAGGGGCTGAAAAAGAACCTGCGGCTGCGCGACGGGCGCTGGTATTGGCATTGGGATCCGGCGTTCATGACCAAGCCGGGCGACGACCCGGAGCTGCGCACCGAAAAGTTCGAACACGCTGCGACCGGCCTGACGATCCCGGTCCTGCTGATTCGCGGCAAGCTGTCCGACGTCGTCAGCCCCGAGGGCGTCGAGCATTTCCTGACGCAGGTGCCGCGCGCCGAGTTCGTCGAGCTGTCCAACGCCGGGCACACCGCGGCCGGCGACGACAACGACGCGTTCAGCGAGGCCGTCGTGGCCTTCGTCGAACGAGGCTGACCCGATGGCGGCGACCCGCTTCGCCCGGCTTCGCCGCGCTCGCGATCGCCGCTAGTTAGCCGGCTTTTCGGCGTGCCCGCCGAATTGCTTGCGCATCGCCGACAGCGCCTTATTGGCGAAGTCGTCGAGTGAACGTGAGGCAAAGCGGGACTGCAGCGCGGTCGTCAGCACCGGCGAGGGGACGCCCTCGTCGATCGCCGCGATGGCGGTCCAGCGGCCCTCCCCGGAGTCGGAGACCCGCCCGGAGAAGTCCTGCAGGTCGGGCGATTCGTGCAGCGCGATCGCGGTCAGGTCCAGCAACCACGAGCCGATGACGCTGCCGCGGCGCCACACCTCGGCGACATCCGGGATGTCGAAGTCGTATTGGTAGAACTCGGGATTCGACAGCGGCGCCGTTTCGGCGTCCCCCTGCTGGATTTGCTTGCCGATGTCGGCGTTGCGCAGGATGTTCAGCCCCTCGGCCAGCGAGGCCATCATCCCGTACTCGATCCCGTTGTGCACCATCTTCACGAAGTGCCCCGCCCCGGACGGGCCGCAGTGCAGATAGCCCTTTTCCGCTTGTGCGACGGCGCCGTCGCGGCCGGGCGTGCGCGGCGCCGCGTCCACCCCGGGCGCGACGGTCGCGAAGATCGGCTCCGCGTGCTCGAACGCATCCGTGTCCCCGCCGATCATCAGGCAGTAGCCGCGTTCGCGGCCCCACACTCCGCCGCTGGTGCCACAGTCGAGCAAGTGAATGCCCTTCTCCGACAATGTCTTTGCGTGCGTGATGTCATCGCGGTAGTAGGAATTGCCGCCGTCGATCACGATGTCCCCGGGCTCCAGCGTTTTGGCCAGTTCGTCGATCACTCCCGTGGTGATGGTCCCGGCCGGCACCATCACCCAGACCACCCGAGGGGTGGAGAGTTTCTCGGCGAGCTCTTGCAGCGAGGACACCCCGGTCGTGTTGTCCTCGCCGTCCATCGCCTTGACCGCGTCGGCGCTGTGGTCATACACCACGCACTCGTGGCCGCCCTTGGCAACCCGCCGAACGATGTTGGCGCCCATGCGACCCAGGCCGATCATCCCTAGCTGCATCTTGTCCCGTCTCCTTAGTCTTTCGTCTGCTTGGTGTGGGGCAGCCACGGTTCCTGCCAGCTGTGGTGGCCGTGCAGCAGCGACTGCGCGGCCTCGGGTCCCCAGGAGCCGGGCTCGTAGTGATGAATGCGGCCGGGCTTGTCCAGCACGGGCTGCACGATCCGCCAGGTTTCCTCGATGGCGTCCTCCCGGGCGAAGAGCTGGCGGTCGCCGTTGAACGCGGCGTAGAGGAGCCGTTCGTAGGGCCGCACGGCTTCACCGAGGTCTTCGGCGAACGACGAATCGAGGTGAACGTCGTGCCACGAGTTGCCGGCCTGGGCGGACAGCTGCAGGCGCAGCCCCGGGTCGGGGTCGATGCGCAGCACGATCTGGTTGGGCTCGGGCGGCCGGCGGTTGGGCAGAAACGAGAACCCGGGCACGTGATGGAGGAACATCCGGACCTCGGTGACCCTTTCGGGCAGCGCCTTGCCGGCGCGCAGGAAGATCGGTACCCCGGCCCAGCGCCAGTTGTCGATTTCGGTGCGCAGCGCGATGTAGGTCTCGGTCTGCGAATCCTTTGCCACCCCGGCGACGTCGGTATAGCCGCGGTATTGCCCACGCACGCAGCGCTCCGCGTCCAGCGCCGGCATGGCCCGGAACACCTCGGCCTTCTTGTCGTTCAGGTCGTCGTCGCTCGGGCCGACCGGCGGTTCCATCGCCACCAGGGCCAGCACCTGCAGCAGATGGTTTTGCACAACGTCACGCAGCGCACCCACCGCGTCGTAGAACTTGCCGCGGTCCTCGATCCCGAAGTCCTCGGCCATCGTGATGTGGATTTCGGAGATGCTGTCGCGGTCCCACACCTTGGCGAGGCCGTTGTTGGCGAAGCGCAGGTATTGCAGTTCTTCGACGGGCTGTTTGCCCAAAAAGTGGTCCACGCGCAGGATTTGGTCCTCGTCCAGCACCGCGCGCAGCCGGGCGTTCAGGTCGCGCGCGGAGGCGAGGTCGTGGCCGAACGGCTTTTCCACCGCGACGCGCGCGCGCTCCAGCAGCTCGACCTTCGCGAGGTTCTCGACGATCGGCGCGAACAGTGACGGCGGCATCTCCAGGTAGTACAGCGGGCGGCAGTCCTTGCCGACCCGCTTGGCGAGCTCCTTGTACAGCTCGGGGTCGGTGACGTCGCCGTGCAGGTAGGACAACCGGCCCGCCAGCCGGTCGAACACGGCGTCGTCGAGGTTCTCGCCGGAGGCCTTGATGGCATCGCGCGCCCGCTCGGCCAACTGCTCGACCGACATGTCGTCACTGGCCACACCGATGATCGGGCACTTGAGCAGGCCGCGCGATTCGAGCCGGTACAACGCGCGATACGTCATCTTGCGGGCCAGATCACCGGTAATGCCGAATATCACCAGCAGATTTGACGAACTATCACCGTCGGCCAAGACGCGCACCTCCCTTGAGATTCGCTACCCGCGGCGGCCCGCGCTCAACCCTAGACATTGCATTTGGGCCCGACAACCCGAATCGAACGCGGCCTTTGGCAGGATGCCAAGCGTGGGTTCCCAAGCAGGAGACGTCCTGCATATCGCGCTCTACGTCCTGGCCGGAATCGCCGCGGTCGAAGCCGGCACGATCGGCGTTCTCTCGGTCCTGCTGGTGCGCGCCCGCCGCGAGGTCGAAGAGTTGCAGCAGAGGGCCGACGCGCGCACTCAGCTGCTGTCGGGCGGCCGCGAAGCCGTCAAGAGGGTGTGGAACGCGGCCAACGTGATGCGCAAGGAGGGCTTCGGCGCGGCGGTGCGCAGCTCGATCGAGGACCTCGCCGACTGGGCCGAGGTGGAGCGGCCGGACCTGGCCCGCGTCACCCCGGACGGCCGGGTGGTGATCCTGTTCTCCGACATCGAGGAGTCCACCGCGCTCAACGAGCGGATCGGCGACCGCGCCTGGGTCAAGCTGATCGGCTCGCACGACAAGCTCGTTTCGGGACTCGTGCGGCAACATTCCGGGCACGTCGTCAAAAGCCAGGGGGACGGCTACATGATCGCGTTTTCGCGCGCCGAGGACGCGGTGCGGTGCGGCCTCGACGTCCAGCAGGCGCTGCACAAGGACGCAAAACGCAAGCGGCACGACGGCATTCGGGTTCGGATCGGGATCCACATGGGCCGCTCAGTGCGGCGTGGCGACGATCTGTTCGGGCGCAACGTCGCGATGGCGGCGCGCGTCGCCGCCGAGGCCGTCGGTGGCCAGATCCTGGTCAGCGAACCGGTGCGGGATGCCGTCGCCGACTGCGACGGCATCGGATTCGACGAGGGCCGTGACGTCGAACTGAAAGGATTTTCGGGCAGCTACCGCTTGTTCGCCGTCGAACCCGAAGCCGACCCCGACTTCGACTGAAACCTCTCCCCGTCGGATTCGGCCAGCCGCTGATGCAGCCGCGCGCGGATCTCGTCGGCGGTGTAGGCACGTCGCTTGCGTTGGTCGCGGGCTACCAACACCCCCCCGGCGACGACGCCGGCGACACCGGCCAGGCCGATCCACTTCCAAACGCTGCGCATGGTTGACAGGCTATTACCGCAATGCACACCCTTCGCGACAAGGTCGCCGTCGTCACCGGAGCGGGCAGCGGCATCGGGCGCGCCATCGCCGGCGCGCTCGCCGGACGCGGGGCACACATCGTGGCCGTCGACATCGACGACGCCCGCTTGGCGGCCTTCCCCGGCGGTCTGACCGACGCCGGCGTGCTCGTTGTGCCCGCCGACGTCTCCGATCCGGTTGCCTTCGACGGCGTTCGGGACGCCGCGCTGCGGCGATTCGGCCGGGTCGACATCGTGGTGAACAACGTCGGCGTGCTGACGAACGGCCTGCCCGAAGACATTCCGGTGACCGAGTGGCAACGCATTCTCGATATCAACCTGATGTCGGTGGTACGCAGCAACGCCGCCTTCCTGCCGCTGCTGCTCGATCAGGGCAGCGGGCATCTGGTCAACACCGCGTCCTTCGCCGGGCTTTTCACCTATTCCTACGACCGGCTCCCGTATGCCGCCACCAAGGCCGCCATCGTGCAGATCAGCGAGGGCCTGGCAATTTATCTGCGCCCCAAGAACATCGGCGTCACCCTGCTGTGCCCGGGGCCGGTGCTGACCAACATCGCCGCCGTCGTGCCGACGTTCGGCGACGGGGCGCCGCTGCGCGTTCCCGGTGAGCAGTTCGAGTTGCTCGACCCCGCGCCGGTCGGCGAGCTGGTCGCCGACGCGATCCTGCGCAATCGATTCTTCGTGCCCACCCACGCGGGTGTCGTCGACGAGTTGCGCCGCCGCGTCGATGACTGGGACGCATACATCGACTACCAGATATCCCGGGAACCACGAAAACGAAAGGCAGACAACGATGGCTGACGCCCGAACCGAGGGCCTGGATGCGCTCAAGGAGATGTTGCCCGGCGTCATCCCGGACAACGCCCCCGGACTGAGCGATGGCGGCATTGCCGACGAACTCGGTGACATGAGCCTCGATCACGTTTTCGGCGCCCTGTGGACGCGGCCCGGCCTCGATCGGCGCTCTCGCAGCCTGGTAACCCTCGGCGCGCTCATCGCCCTGCGGGCCAGCGACGAACTGAAGCTCCATTTCCAGATCGCGCTGCACAACGGGTTGAGTCTCGAGGAGATCGAAGAGGTGATCTACCACATGACGGGCTATGCGGGTTATCCGGCGGCCATCAACGCGCGCAGGGTCGCACGCGAAGTTCTTCGACACTCATAGGCTGGCTTGCATGCTGACACTGGACCAGGCGCTGGAAGAGACCCGGACCGGCGACCTGTGGCTGTTCCGCGGGCGCTCGCGACCCGACCGCGCGATCCAGACCTTGACGAACAGTCCGGTGAACCACGTCGGCATGACCGTGGCCATCGACGACCTGCCCCCGTTGATCTGGCACGCCGAACTGGGCGACAAACTCATCGACGTGTGGACCGGCACCAACCACCGCGGCGTGCAGCTCAACGATCTTCGCGAGGCGGTCGGGCAATGGATGGAGCGCTACCAGCAGCGGTGCTGGCTGCGCCAGCTGACGCCGTACGCCACCCGTGAACAGGAGAACAAGCTGCTGCGGGTCATCGCGCGGATGGACGGCACCGCGTTTCCGACCACCGCTCGGTTGACCGGCCGGTGGTTTCGCGGGCGACTACCGACCATCAACGACTGGGTGCGCGGGATCCCGTTGGTGGACAGAAAGATTCGCGAGCAATCGCAGCGACGCAGGCAAGAGCGCAAGATGAGCCTGGAGACGGCGTATTGCGCGGAGACGGTGGCGATCACCTACGAAGAAATGGGCTTGCTCGTCACGGATAAGGACACGAACTGGTTTGACCCGGGGAAGTTCTGGAGCGGTGACGTGCTCCCGCTCGCCCCAGGGCACCGGCTGAGCGACGAAATCGCTGTTGTCGTCGGTTAATCGACCGACATCTCGCCCATCTCGGACCAGCCCACGGCGTCGATGGTCTGGCTGACGATCTTGGGCGTGGACTTCAGCGCCTGCGGGAGTTCGCGCATCGCGCGCTTGAAGTGATCGCTGTTGACGTGGACGCCTCCCGCGTCACCGTCCCGGAACGCCTCCACGAGGACGTACTCCGCCGGGTTGTCCAGGCTGCGCGACCACTCGAACCACAGGTTGCCCGCTTCGGCGCGAGTGGCGGCCGTGAAGGCGGAGACCAGTTCCGGCCAGCGATCGGTCCACTCCGGTTTGGTCTCGAACTTGACGACGATGAAGATCATGACCGCTCCCCGTCTTTGCTTGCAGCCCCGGGCAGCGCCAGGATACGTGGCCGCCCCGCGGCCCGCACGATTCGAGCTGCAGCAAAGTTTGCCTAGACATCCTCATTGACGCCTAGGCAAATCTTTGCTAATGAACGTTCGTCAGCCCGACAGTGACGTATGCCACAAATTCCGTGCATGGGGGGTCAGATCACAATCACGATGAATTGCTAAATGCTTCGCATAAACCGAATCACTCGCGATTCAATTTGTTACGTATTCGCAATTCCCGGGGCGCCGGGCGGCGGCAGGTCCGGCGCCGGGGGCGCGGGAGCCGGCGCGTCGACCAGAAGCGGCGCGGGCGGGGCGTCCGGCGGCGGCGGCGGGGCGTCCGGCGGTGGCGGCGGCGCATCCGGCGGCGGAGGTAGTGCGAAGTCGCCATCCGGCAACGGCAGGAACATGTGGTGGGTGAATCCGGCCTGGTAGGCGCCCGCGCCACCGATGTGCACGCCGCCGCGCTCACCGCTGGACACCGGCGTGCCGTCCGGCAGGGTCACCGCGGTGTGACCGCCGTTCCAGCCGATCACCAAGGCATTGGGGGCGGTTCCGTACTGGAAACCCCGGGCCAACAGCGCGGCCTCCTCGTTGCCGGTGTTGAACCTGCTGCCGTAGACCGGCCGGTCGGTCGCCGCGTTGGCGACCCATGAGGCGAGCCCGGAGCAATCGGTCCCGGCGGGAGAATCTCCACCCGGGATATAGGGCGTCCCAGAGACCTGATTGATGAGTGTCATCAACGTTGCTAGTACAACCATGGGCAGGCACGCTAGCAATAGAATTCACCGCAAGCCAAAATTTGTGGCGTAGGTCATTCACACTCCGGATAATGGTGTTCGCCGCATCGGTAGCAAATCGATTACAAAGCAGCAAATATCCGAACAGGAAATAGCGCGATGGCCCTACAGGCGCGGCTGCAGGACCCACTACGGCCCTTGGTACGACACGGCGGGGCTTCCTGGCGGATTGGATCGCGCCGTCGGTGCGCGCACGCCGTCGCGCGGCGCTGAGCCGTTAAGTCCTCTTGCGCGACAGTCACACGCCGAATTTTGCGCGGGCCTCGTCGGTGACTGGAGTGAACAGGTTGAGGAGGTTGCCGTCCGGATCGCGGAACAACAGGGCGCGGTTTCCCCACGGCATGGTGGTCGGCTCCGTCACGACCTCGCCGACGCGGTCGCGGAGCCGCTCGTATTCGGCGTCCACGTCCTCGACGAGGAATTCCACGATCGCGCTCCGGTTGGCCGCCGGCTCGGCGGATCCGACCCCGAACAGCGGCACCGTCTTGTCGCTACCGATGGCCAGCGTTCCGACCGGCGTCGGGATCTCGGCGAACAGCTCGTTCCCCCAGACGGCGGGGACCTCCGTGACCGCCTCGTAAAAATCGACGAGCCGCTTGACGTCGGCCGTGATGATGCGGGTCGAAACGAACTTCATGGAGCCTCCCCAGTGGGCCGGTGCGCGGTGTCCTGCGTCGACGCAAGGCTAGGCGGCGCCTCCGACAACCAGGGTCAGACCGGAGTCCAGACTCCGTTGTTCCAGAATCCCCACACGTTGACGGTCGGGTTCCACATCAGCTGCGCCCCGGGCGCCCACGGCGGCGGGGGCGGCTGGGGCGGCGCCCACCCCATCGTGGGTCCCCATGGCCCCCATCCCGCCGGACCGCTCTGGCCGGGCCGGCCTTGCCAGTCGTGGCACTGATGCCAGTCCCAGTTGTAGACGGTGCCCCAGCCAGGGTCCCATTGATCACCCGGGCACCAATGATTGCCGGGTGCGGGGAGCGGAGCCGCCTGCGCCCAGGGGGCCAGGCCCAACGCGGACAACGCCAACCCGCCACCCAGCAGTGTGCTCGCGAACCGCTGAACCCACGGTCTCGTGTGCCTTGAGGTCGCCATCGCCCACCAATCCACTACGTCGCGGTCCCCTCGTCCGGCGAAGACGGGAGTTCTTGGAGACGTCGCCGGGTTTCGGACACCGCGCGCCTGATTTCGGCCGTTTCCCGTTGGGCGGCGGCGTGCTCGCGATCCTCGTGTTCGTCGACGCGTTGCAGTCTCTCACGCTCGCGCTCTTCGGTCGTGCCCTCGCGGATGTCGGCATCCACCTCTCGGTCGTCGGCCCATTGCTCGCGGATGTCCGCGATCCGGTCCCGCTCATCGGCGATGCTGTCGCGTTCGTCTGCGAGCCGCTCGCGCCCCAATAGCTCACTCTCACGCAGCGCGATTGCCTCCTCCCGCCTGTAGGACTCATCGTCGGGGGGATCGAGTTCAGCCGGCGTGTCGGCACGGTTCTCGGCGGCGACCAAGGTTCAACGATAACTCCGCGGGGGTCACTCGCGCTGGTCCTGCCCGTCACAGTGGAACCCCATCATGCTGGGCCTCCGCGTCGTGGATTGCTTATATCGACATCCGCGGGCATGAACGCTCACACGCCGGGGTCGTCGAAGTTTTCGGCCGCCCGGCGCCCACGGCGCACCCTGAGATGAAGTCGGCGGGGCCAAGGCCCGACCGATCGCGAGCGTCGCCGAGGCGGCATGCCGTCTGGAAGCGCGTCGCGGAGCGTCCTCGCACGGCGCTGATCTTGCCCTTGCACCCAGGCGACATTGGGCCGGCCCGATGTCGCCAACGAGGCTGCTGATCTCCGTCAGAAGGCTGGGCATGGGCCGTTATTCACACAAAAGCGGATCGCGGCAAACCCATTACTGGGCCTGTATTTTGCGGTGACATGGTCGTATTGTGCTGCCGGAGGGCTACCAGTTAGGAACGCCGATGAGGAAGATCCCAGCGATAGCGACCGCCGCGCTGGCCGCCGTGGCTGTCCCGCTCGCGGCACCGGCATCGGCCGACCCGGTGATGGCCGACCAGATGGTGAGTGGGATGTATAGCCTGCACTTCCCTGATGGAAGCCTCGCAGATCAAACGTTCAAGGCCACGTCGTGCAGTATCGGGTGCGTCCAAATCGATTTTTCCAACACCTCGGGCCAGGCCCAGTTCTACGCCGATCGGTGGCACGCAACCTTTCCGCCGAATCCTGCGGCGTGGCGCTGCAGCGACGGGTCGGTGCACAGGGGCTTCGACGAATGGACGTGGGACCCCGGCACCGGGATCGGCACGATGGTTGTCGTTCGTACCGAGGCAGCCTGCGGCTATACGGACCACAGCAGCATACCCATCGCGCACCGCTTCGCCTTGACCAAGCTGAGCGGCCAGTCGGGTCAGCCAGGCAGTCTGGCGCCCGCCGTCGCGTAGCGAGCAGACCCACTAGACGTTGAACCGGAACTCCACCACGTCGCCGTCGGCCAATGCGACTACTGCTGTACTTCGAGCAGATGGGCATACGGGTCTGCTTCGGCCCCAACGGATTCCGGCATCGGATAGTACGTCTTGATGAGCAGGTTTCCGTCGTCATCCCACGCGAAGGTCTCGATACTGTGCGCAACTCCAACGTTCGGCTCCTTGCCGAAGTGGTTCTCGCACACCCACGCCATCTCGTTCCCATTGACCTGAACCTTGATCATATTGATCTTGAGGATCGACTGAAACATGTCGAAGGCATCCGACGTGGCGGCTGCGAACCCGTGTTTCTCCTCGGTGCCCACCGGGTCGAACATGCGGACCTCGCCGGGACAGATGGTGCGCCATGACGCCACCCACTCGTCCTTCTTGCCCGCATTCCACAGATCGGCGTGCTTGGACGCGTGCGCTAAACGAGCCTCCCGGCTCGGAACCTTGCTCATCTCTGCCCCATCTCCCTCCTCATCAACCCTGATGGCCACGGTAGCTGGACGCCTGTCCAGCCGAAAGGGTCTACGCCTTGGCTTTCGACGTAGACGTTGTTCCGAACCGGAACTCGACCACGTCGCCGTCGGCCATGACGTAGTCCTTCCCCTCCATGCGGACCTTGCCGGCCGCTTTGGCCGCCGCCATGGACCCGGCGGCAATCAGGTCGTCGTAGGACACGATTTCGGCCTTGATAAAACCCTTCTCGAAGTCGGTGTGGATGACCCCGGCGGCCTTGGGCGCGGTATCGCCTTGATGAATTACCCACGCCCGCGCCTCTTTTGGGCCGGCCGTCAGGAAGGTCTGCAGCTTGAGTGTGTGAAAGCCCGCGCGGGCCAGCGCGTCCAGGCCGCGCTCGGTCTGCCCGATCGACTCGAGTAGCTCGGCGGCCGACTCGTCGTCGAGCTCAATCAGCTCGGATTCGATTGCGGCGTCGAGGAATACGGCGTCGGCGGGGGCGACGAGCCGGCGCAACTCGGCGACCCGCGCGGCGTCGCTGAGCACCGCCTCGTCGGCGTTGAAGACGTACAGAAATGGCTTGGTGGTCAACAGGTTAAGCTCGCGCAGCAAGGACACGTCGGCGCCCGCGCCGAACAGCGTCTTGCCGCCGTCCAACACCGCCTGGGCGGCGACCGCCGCGTCGTGGACGGGCTTGCGCTCCTTGCTGGTGCGCGCCTCCTTCTCCAGCCTCGGCAGCGCACGCTCGAGCGTTTGCAGGTCGGCCAGGATCAACTCGGTTTCGACGATCTCGATGTCGGATTTCGGATCGACCTCGCCCGCCACATGGGTCACGTCGTCATCGGAGAAGACCCGCACCACCTGGCAGATGGCGTCGCATTCGCGGATGTGGGCCAGGAACTTGTTGCCCAGCCCGGCGCCCTCCGAAGCGCCCTGGACCAGTCCGGCGATGTCGACGAATGTCACCGGCGCCGGGACGATGCGCTCGGACCCGAACAGCTCCGCCAGCTCGGCCAGCCGCGGGTCCGGCAGCGATACCACGCCCTCGTTGGGCTCGATCGTCGCGAACGGATAGTTCGCCGCCACCACGTTGTTCCTGGTCAGCGCGTTGAACAGCGTCGACTTGCCCACGTTCGGCAGGCCCACGATTCCCAGGCTCAGGCTCACGGGGATCCAAGTCTAGGGCGCGCCGCGACAGGCCGTTCAGGCGTGTGCGACGCCGTGGCACGCCAGCGGTCCCTAACAAGGTCTTTACCGGCGTTTCGGCCCATTCCCGGTACGGTCTACATGTGTCAGAACAGCGGGCAAGATCGGCGGTCGAGGCTGGCCACCGTTCGATCCACCCCAACATTCCAGGTGTGCCGTGGTGGGCGGCCCTGGTCCTTGCCGTAGCCGCGACGGCTGTCGGTTATGCGATCGACGCCGGTCACAAGGATCTGACCCACGTCTTCGCCGGCTTCTATATAGCCGGCTGCGTGGCCGCGGTGCTGGCCGTGCGGCAAGACGGCGTGTTCACCGCGATCATTCAGCCCCCGCTGATTCTTTTCTGTGCGGTGCCGGGCGCCTACTGGATGTTCCATGGCCGCAAAACCGGCAACCTGAAAGACCTCCTGATCAACTGCGGCTATCCGCTCATCGAGCGTTTCCCGCTGATGCTGGGCACCGCGGGCGCCGTGCTGCTGATCGGCCTGGTGCGGTGGTATTTCGGCAAGTCGCAGCCGGCGGCCGCCGAAGCCAAGGACGACGCCGAGGCCACGGGGACCCGTGGCTCCTTCGTCGGCGCCCTTGGCGGGAAACTGAATTCGCTTCTCGGCCTCGGGGGTACCGAGGACGCGGAGGAAGCGGCGCCCAGCGGCTCGAAGCGGACCCGCCAGCCCGGCCGTTCGCCGAAAGCCGCTTCGAGGGCCGGCCGCACGACGCGTGGCGATCGGCCCGAACGTCCCGGCCGAGCGCACTCCCGGCGGGCCCGACCCCCGCTGGACGACGAGCGCGATCCCAGAGACGCCCGCGACGAGCGGCCGCGGCGGGGCCGCCCGGCGCCGCCCGGCGACTTTGATCCTGCCGACCCGCCGCCCCGGCCACGGCGCCGCCCCCGGCCGCACGACGATGCCGACATCCGCCAACCGCCGCGCGAGACCCGTCGCGAGCCGCGCACCCGCCGCAATCCCTACGAACCGCCGGCTCCTCGCGGCAGCCGCTTCGACGGTTATGACCCGTACGAGCCCTACGAGCCCCCGCGGCGCCGCGCCGCCCCGACCGGGAACGGCTCCAACCCGACACACCACCCGATCTCACAGGTGCGTTACCGCGATTCGGGCGCGGCCGAAGATCCCGGACCCGCGCAGCGCCGCCGCGCGCCGCGCGGCTTTCCGTCGGAGTCCTGGGAGTACGAAGGCTAGCGAGCGGACCTGATCTCGCGGGGCAGCGCGAACACCAGGGTTTCCTGGGCCGTCGTCACCGGCTGCACCACATCGAAGCCGCATTCGGCCAACCGCTCCAGCACGCCCCGCACCAGCACCTCGGGGACCGACGCGCCGGAGGTGACGCCCACCGTCGTGACGCCCTCCAACCACGTCGGGTCGATGTCGTCGGCCCAGTCGACCAGGTAGGCGGCCGCGGCTCCACCGCCCAGCGCCACCTCGACCAGCCGCACCGAATTCGACGAGTTGCGGGATCCGACGACGATTACCAGCTCGCACTCGGGCGCCATCGCCTTGACCGCGACCTGCCGGTTCTGGGTCGCGTAGCAAATGTCGTCGCTGGGCGGGTCCTGCAGCTTCGGGAAGCGTTGCCGCAGCCGCTCGACGATTTCCATCGTCTCGTCCACCGACAGCGTGGTCTGCGACAGCCAGACCACCTTGTTCTCGTCGCGGATCGTCACGTTGTCCACCGCGCCGACCCCGTCGACCAGTTGCACGTGCTCGGGCGCCTCGCCCGCGGTCCCGATGACCTCCTCGTGACCCTGATGCCCGATCAGCAGGATGTCGTAGTCGTCCCTAGCGAACCGCCTGGCTTCGTTGTGCACCTTGGTCACCAGGGGGCAGGTGGCGTCGATGGTATGCAGGTTGCGTTCGGCGGCCGCGGCGTACACGGTCGGCGCGACGCCGTGCGCGGAGAACACCACGATGGCCCCCTCGGGGACCTCGTCGGTCTCCTGGACGAAGACGGCGCCGGCCTTTTCCAGGGTGTCGACCACGTGCCGGTTGTGCACGATCTCGTGGCGCACGTAGACGGGGGCGCCGTGCTTTTCCAAGGCGCGCTCGACCGTCTCGACGGCCCGGTCCACACCCGCGCAGTAGCCACGCGGCTCCGCCAGGAGCACCCTCCTGCGGACCGGATCGTTGACTACCGAGCTGGCTGCACCGGGAATTCCCATGTCGACAGTCGGCGGCATGACATTCAGGGTACCGGCCGGCGGCGGGCTTGGAGTTGGCCGCGGGTTAAGGCAGGCTTGGACTCATGGCTACTGCACCGTACGGAGTTCGGCTGATAGTCGGCG
Source organism: Mycobacterium sp. 852002-50816_SCH5313054-b (assembly GCF_001667185.1). Taxonomy (GTDB): domain Bacteria; phylum Actinomycetota; class Actinomycetes; order Mycobacteriales; family Mycobacteriaceae; genus Mycobacterium. The sequence goes on from NZ_LZIC01000054.1 coordinate 52,731, forward strand.
CGGCGACAGTCGCCGTCGAGGAGACGATGAGACTGCCGAAGACGATCCTGATGTATCCCATGACGGTTGTCAGCACCGCGGCTCACCTGGTGATGCGGTTTCAGCAAAACCTGGCCGAGCTGGTGATCAAGGGCGACAGCACCCTGGAGTCGATCTTTCCGCCCAAGGATGAGAAGCCGGAGTGGGCGACCTTCGACGAGGATCTGCCCGAGGACGCAATCGAGGGGGCCAACGCCGCCGCGCCGGAAGGCGGCGACGGCGAGCGCAGGGCCGAGGGCCGATTCGCGCTGTACTCGGTCGCCGACGCGCACGAGGACGCCAGCGCGCTCGTCAAACCGGCCAGGAAATCGAAGGCTGCCGCCACCAAGACGGCTGCGCCGGCACCGGCCGTGGTGGCCGAACTCGACTATGCGAGCCTGACGCTGGCCCAGCTGCGGGCCCGGCTGCAATCGCTGAGCGTCGACGACCTCGAAGCCCTGCTGGCCTACGAACAGGCCACCAAGGCCCGCGCACCGTTCCAGACGCTGCTCGCCAACAGGATCACCCGCGCGAACGCCAAGTGACCCGAGCTAATCCCGAGGCGAACTCCGCGGAGAACCCCTTTCCGGTGCGCGCGGTGGCGATCCGGGTGGCGGGCTGGATCGACCGGCTGGGCACCGTCTGGGTCGAGGGCCAGTTGGCCCAGATCTCGATGCGGCCCGACGCCAAGACGGTGTTCATGGTGCTGCGGGACCCGGCCGCGGACATGTCGCTGACCGTGACGTGTTCGCGCGACCTGGTGGCCAACGCGCCGGTGAGACTCGACGAGGGCACCCAGGTGGTGGTCTGCGGCAAGCCCTCGTTCTACACCGGGCGCGGCACATTCTCGTTGCGGCTCAGCGAGATTCGCGCCGTCGGCGTCGGCGAGCTGCTGGCGCGCATCGACCGGCTGCGCCGCCTGCTGGACGCCGAGGGGCTGTTCGACCCGCGGCTCAAGCGGCCAATCCCCTTCCTGCCCACCATGATCGGTCTGATCACCGGGCGGGCGAGCGCCGCCGAACACGACGTGACGACGGTGGCGGCCGCACGCTGGCCCGCGGTGCGTTTCGCCGTGCGCAACACAGCGGTGCAGGGGCCGAACGCGGTCGCGCAGATCGTGGAGGCCCTGCGTGAACTCGACCGCCACCCCGAGGTCGACGTGATCGTGGTGGCCCGCGGCGGTGGGAGCGTCGAGGACCTGCTGCCCTTCTCCGACGAGACGCTGTGCCGCGCGATCGCGGCGTGCCGCACCCCCGTCGTCAGCGCGGTGGGCCACGAACCCGACAACCCGCTGTGCGATCTGGTAGCCGACCTGCGCGCCGCCACTCCCACCGACGCCGCCAAGCGGGTGGTGCCCGACACCGCCGCCGAGCAGCGGCTCATCGACGACCTGCGCCGGCGTAGCGCCCAGGCGCTGCGCAGCTGGGTGTCCCGCGAGCAACGCCACCTGACCCAGCTGCGCAGCCGGCCCGTGCTGGCCGAACCGCTGACGGCCCTGACGGCGCGCGCCGACGAAATCCACCGCGCGCGCTCGGCGGTGCGCCGCGACATCCGGCGGCTGGTCACCGCGGAGACCGACCGCGTCGGCCACCTCCGCGCGCGGCTGGCCACGCTGGGCCCCGCGGCCACCTTGGCCCGCGGCTACGCCGTGGTGCAGGCGCTTCCTGACGCCGGACCACCGACTGTGCTGCGCTCGGTCGACGACGCGCCCCCGGGCACCCGGCTGCGGGTGCGGGTGGCCGACGGCGCCGTGGCGGCCGTGAGCGAGGGAGGCACCGATGGGCGCTAACGAGGAGCAGTCCATGCCGTCGATTACGCCCATTAGTCAGCTCGGGTACGAGGCTTGCCGCGACGAGCTGATCGAGGTGGTACGGCTGCTCGAGCAGGGTGGCTTGGACTTGGATGCGTCGCTGAAGCTGTGGGAAAGAGGCGAGGAACTCGCGAAAAGGTGCGAAGAGCACTTAGCTGGCGCCCGCAAGCGGGTCGAGGACGCGCTCACGGCGGGCCAGCCCGAAGAGGGCTGACGGCCGGCCGTACCGGGAAACCGGCTACCAGAGCTTTGGAACAGGTTTCAGTTTTTCTCGACTATGCTTCGCGAACTATGGGTGATGCATCACTGACAACCGAACTGGGCCGCGTTCTGGTCACCGGCGGCTCGGGCTTTGTCGGCGCCAACCTGGTGACCACCTTGCTCGACCGCGGTCACCAGGTGCGGTCCTTCGACCGCGCCCCCTCGCCGCTCCCCGAGCACGCCAACCTAGAGGTGCTGCAGGGCGACGTCACCGACTCGGGCGTTTGTGCCGCGGCCGTGGACGGCATCGACACGGTGTTCCACACCGCGGCGCTCATCGAGCTGATGGGCGGCGCGTCGGTGAGCGACGAATACCGTCAGCGCAGCTTCGCCGTCAACGTCGGGGGCACCGAGAACCTGGTGCACGCGGGGCAGGCGGCCGGGGTGAAGCGGTTCGTCTACACCTCGTCCAACAGCGTGGTGATGGGCGGGCAGAACATCGCCGGCGGCGACGAGACCCTGCCCTACACCGACAGGTTCAACGACCTCTACACCGAGACCAAGGTGGTCGCCGAGCGATTCGTCCTGAGCCAGAACGGCGTCGGCGACATGTTGACGTGCGCTATCCGGCCCAGCGGCATCTGGGGCCGCGGCGACCAGACGATGTTTCGCAGGCTGTTCGAAAGCGTGATCGCCGGCCACGTCAAGGTGCTGATCGGCCGCAAGTCGGCCCGGCTCGATAACTCCTACGTGCACAACCTGATTCACGGTTTCATCCTGGCCGCCCAGCACCTGGTGCCCGGCGGCGCCGCACCTGGTCAGGCCTATTTCATCAACGACGCCGACCCGATCAACATGTTCGAGTTCGCCCGGCCGGTGGTCGAGGCCTGCGGGGTGAACTGGCCGCGGGCCCGGGTCAATGGGCCGCTGGTCCGCGCGGCCATGAGTGGTTGGCAGCGCATGCATTTCCGGTTCGGGATACCGGCGCCGCTGTTGGAGCCGCTGGCCGTCGAACGACTGTATCTGGACAATTACTTCTCGATCGACAAGGCCCGCCGCGACCTCGGCTACGAGCCGCTGTTCACCACCGACAAGGCGATGTCCGAATGCCTGCCCTACTACGTGGACCTGTTCCAGCAGATGAAAAGCCAAGCGCAGCAGGCCAAGCCGGCGCGGTAGCACCGCAGTCTCGGTAGCCGCATCAGCCACACCGGCACCGTCGAGCTGCCCATTGGGCATTCCCATTTGCGGTATCACCGGCGATACCGCAAATCGAACTCGCCTATTGGCCGGTAGCGCAGGCCCGCTTTCGTTCAATGCGCCACACTGGACACATGACGCTTCTCGGCGCCGACCCCGTCCTCGCCGTGCATGACCTTGACCGCGCGGCGGAGTGGTTCACCCGAATACTGAATTGCACGGTGACTGAGCCCGATCCGGGCAACTGGGCATTCTGCTCGGCAGGGTCGGTGACGTTCAGGCTCGGCCGCTGTCCGGAGTCGTTGCCGGCCTCGGACCTCGGTGACCACAGCTACATCGCGTATTTGACCGTTGCCGGCATCGACGAGTACTTCAGGCGCGCCGTCGCTGAAGGGACTGAGATCCTCAAACCCCCGACGATCGAACCCTGGGGTCTGCGCGAGATGGGTCTGCGATCACCCGAAGGACACCGGATCATGCTCTCGGAGCCGCTGTAGCAGCGGCCTTGACGACCCTAGCGGAAGCTCACCATCTCGGTGCCCCACGCCGCCCGGATGGGTGCGTCAACGTCGTTGACGATCGTGTCGCGCTTGTCGATGAGCAGACAGGCGCGATCCGCCGCCTGGTAGGGCGTCCAGTCCGGCTCACCGGCCGGGCCCGCGGGTTTCCCGTGGGTGGCGAAGTTGGTCCACCGGGTGCGTACCCGTTTCGACACCGCCTTGGCGGTCTTGGTGCCGCCGAGCTTCAGGGTCGGGTCCTTTGGCGCCCCGAGATTGCCCCAGACGTAGGGCAATTCGGTGGCGTGGGCGGCGTTGACCAGGAGCACCTTCAGCAACGGTGTCGAGTAGTCGAACCGATAGAGATACACCGGCGCGACCCTGCTGTGGCCTTCGGCCAGCCACACCGACGGCATCCGGAACCCGACGTCGGTCGCGATGCTCAAAAACCTTGCCTTGCGCCTTAATCCCGAGTAGGCCGACACGATCTGGTCCTGGGTGGGCAACTGCAGGTCGGGCTGCTCGGCGGCGATCTGGGTGAACATCGACGTGATCGCGCGCGGGGTGATCGGCATCAGCGGCGAGCGCATCAGCCGGAAGAGCGCCGCCTCATGCCTGTTGGTGCCGATGATCAGCGGGACCGGGTGCGAGCAGCCGTCCTGCGCCAGCTTGACCGGGTAGTCGTGCAGCAGGTCGCCGTCGACGATCGGGACGAATGCAAGCGTGCCCGGATTGCGCACCGGCACTTCGTCGAACACCTCTTGCGACGCTGCCAGGATCGCCGCGATCGGTGCTTCGGGCAAGCTCCCCGCATCGGTCCCTAGCTTGTCGAGGAAGCTCACGGCGACGCGCTCAGCCCTTTCGCGGTCGTACACCGATGTGGCCGGCGAGCTTTGGGCGATCGCGCCCGCGAACAGGCCCTTGGCCGCAGGGGTGGCAAGCAGTGTCGTGACGATCCCCGCTCCCGCGGATTCGCCGAACAGCGTGACCCTTTCGGGATCGCCGCCGAACGCCTCGATGTTGTCGCGCACCCAGCGCAACGCCGTCAGCACGTCGCGCAGCCCGATGTTCGAGTCGAAGCGGCGCCGCGCGGTGCTGAACGACGACAGGTCCAGAAAGCCCAGCGCCCCAAGCCGATAATTGACTGTCACCACGACAACGTCACCGCCGGTGACCAGACGGTGGGCGTCGTACAGCGGCTGGCTGCCCGACCCCAGGACGTAGGCGCCGCCGTGCAGCCACACCATCACCGGTTTGGCGTCACCGGGCACGGCGTGCGCCGGCGCCCAGACGTTGAGGCTCAGACAGTCCTCGCCCTGCGGCGCACCGAGTTCCAGTGGCATGTTGGGAAAGGCGGGCTGCGGGCAGGCCGGGCCGTAGGAGGTGGCATCGACGACATTGCCCCACCGCCGCGGGGGCTCCGGTAGCCGGAAACGCAGGTCGCCGACGGGCGGCGCGGCGTACCGAATGCCCCTCCAAGTCCGGAGGCCGCCGTCGGTGGCGCCCCGGACCGGGCCGTACGTAGTTTCGATCACGCGGTCGTCGGTCGCCATGCGTTGAGAAACTTCCCTAACTAAGCCGCTCGGTGAGGAATTGGACTACCCGTTTGCGGGCTTCATAAGCGGGTTGGCCGTCGACTTCGCGGACCTCGTCGGTCAGCACCGAGTGCGCACCCTTGGCGAAGCCCCCCTCGTTGCCGGGTCCCGAGTCGATCTCGATGACTTCGAACGCGTCGCCGAGCCGCGCCTTGAGCGTGGCGAACCGTTCCCGCGGCACGACGTTGTCCTCGCTGAACCGCAGGCCCATCGCGCACAGGCCGTCGTTGGCGCAGCGATCGGCGACGGTTGCCAACTCGGATTCGCTCAGCCCCGGGTCGGCGCGTCGCGCTCGGCCCAACGGCAGCGGTACCGACGGCTGGGACAGCACCGGGGCCAGCACGCTGTCGTCGACGGCGGAGGCCAGCGCGAAGCCGCCGGTGAAGCACTGCCCGATGACGCCGACGCCCTTGCCCGGCGTCGACGCGTTGAGGTCACGCGCCAGGGCGCGCAGGAACACTGACACCGGCCGCTGCTTGTCGGTGGCGAACGCCGCGAATTCCCTTGCGACGCAGGCCCGCGCGATCGAACTGAGGATGTAGCCGCCCGTCTTGGGCTTGCCCGGCTCACCGAACAGCGAGGGCATCGCGACGGTGAAACCGTTGTCCACCAGGTGATTACCCAGGCCCAGCACACCGGGATGGATGCCGGGGATTTCCGGGATCAGCACCACCCCCGGGCCGGCGCCCTTGCGGTAGACGTCGTGGGTGTAGCCGCCGCCGCTGAACGGCGCCACCGACCATCCGGACAGGTCTGCTTCGGGTGCGGTCACGTGCCTTCCCTTCAATGCGCGGGTAGGGGCGGCTGGGATTGTGTCGCCGCCGCCAGCGTACGGAACTGATCGGCGCCACCGGCGCCGGTGATCGCGATCTGGGTGGCGCCGGCCGGACCGGCGAGCCTGGTGGTCCACACCGGCTCGGCGTCGGCGTCGTTCTGGCCGGCGCCGCAGTAGACGACCCAGGTGGTGCCGTCGACGTCGGCCGTCCCGGTCGGATACGCCGACGCGCGGATCGAGCCGACGAGCCTGTCCTCGTCGGCGTTGCTCTGGGTCAGGCTCAGATACATTCCCGCCGGGCTGATGTAGCCGACGGTCGAGGTGGCCGCGTTGAGCCGCTGACCGGTCGAGGGGTCTTTGCGACCGCCCTCGATGCCGCCGCGGCCGCCGGAGTTGGCGTGCCAATCGCCGGGTAACCGGGGCAGCCGGATGGGGAACCCCAGCGTCTGGGCATCGGCCCGCAGCGCCACCGCCGCGTCATAGGCCGGGATCACCCCTTTGTTGGTCCCGACCGGCCGGAACGAACACATTCCCACCAGGCCGGCCAGCACGATGCACCCGATCACCAGCGGTACGAGCGACCAGAACATGTCGCGCCCGTCCTGCAACAGCCGGGGCTTGGCCGCGCGGGGTGCCGGTGCCGGCTCGCCTACCTCGGCGTTCGGCGGCGGCTGCTCGGTCATCTCCCGAGTATCCCAGTTCCCGCAGACCGATCCGCTTCTGGGACAATCTCCAACCATGACAGCATCGCAGCCACGGTCGCGCGGCGAAGCACCAGACCGCAACCTGGCCCTGGAACTGGTCCGTGTCACCGAGGCCGGCGCCATGGCTGCGGGCCGCTGGGTGGGCCGCGGCGACAAGGAGGGCGGCGACGGCGCCGCCGTCGACGCGATGCGCGAACTGGTCAACACGGTGTCGATGCGCGGCGTGGTGGTCATCGGCGAGGGCGAGAAGGACCACGCGCCGATGCTCTACAACGGCGAGGAGGTGGGCAACGGCGACGGCCCGGACTGCGACTTCGCCGTCGACCCGATCGACGGCACCACGCTGATGAGCAAGGGCATGCCCAACGCCATCTCGGTGCTGGCGGTGGCCGACCGCGGCGCGATGTTCGACCCGTCCGCGGTGTTCTACATGAACAAGATCGCCGTCGGGCCCGAGGCGGTGGACGTGCTCGACATCACCTTGCCGATCGCCGAGAACATCAAGGCCGTCGCCAAGGTGAAGGCCTTGTCGGTGCGCGACATGACCGTGTGCATCCTGGACCGGCCGCGGCACGCCCAGCTGATCGAGGACGTCCGCGCGACCGGGGCCCGCATCCAGCTCATCACCGACGGCGACGTCGCCGGCGCGATCTCGGCCTGCCGGCCCCTCTCCGGGACCGACATGCTGGCCGGGATCGGCGGCACGCCGGAGGGCATCATCGCCGCGGCCGCGATCCGCTGCATGGGCGGCGCCATCCAGGCGCAGCTGGCCCCCAAGGACGACGAGGAACGCCAGAAGGCGATCGACGCCGGCCACGACGTCGACCGGGTGCTGACCACCGAGGACTTGGTGTCCGGCGACAACGTGTTCTTTTGCGCCACCGGCGTCACCAACGGCGACCTGCTCAAGGGGGTCCAGTACTACCCGGGCGGCTGCACCACCCAGTCGATCGTGATGCGGTCGAAGTCCGGGACCGTGCGCATGATCGAGGCCTACCACCGGCTGTCCAAGCTCAACGAGTACTCCGCGATCGACTTCACCGGCGACAGCTCTGCCGCCTATCCCCTGCCCTGAACCGACACCACCGAGGACTGCCACCAATGGCCGATAGCGCCACCGACACCGAATACCGCATCGAGCACGACACCATGGGCGAGGTCCGGGTGCCCGCGAAAGCCTTGTGGCGCGCGCAAACCCAGCGCGCGGTCGAGAACTTCCCGATCTCGGGGCGGGGCCTGGAGCGCGCCCAGATCCGCGCGCTGGGCCTGCTGAAGGGCGCCTGCGCGCAGGTGAACAAGGACCTGGGCCTGCTGGCGCCGGAGAAGGCGGACGCGATCATCGCCGCGGCGGCCGAGATCGCCGACGGCCAACACGACGACCAGTTTCCCATCGACGTGTTCCAAACCGGTTCGGGGACAAGCTCGAACATGAACACCAACGAGGTGATCGCGTCCATCGCAGGGGCCAACGGTGTGACGGTGCACCCCAACGACGACGTCAACATGTCGCAGTCGTCCAACGACACCTTCCCGACGGCCACGCACATCGCGGCCACCGAGGCCGCGGTGCGCCACCTCATCCCGGCGCTCGAGGTGCTGCACGAGGCGCTGGCGAGCAAGGCCCGCGAGTGGCACACGGTCGTCAAATCCGGACGCACCCATCTGATGGACGCCGTCCCGGTGACCCTCGGCCAGGAATTCAGCGGATACGCCCGCCAGATCGAGGCCGGGATCGAGCGGGTCCGCGCGACGCTGCCACGGCTGGGCGAGCTGGCTATCGGCGGTACCGCGGTGGGCACCGGGCTCAACGCTCCCGACGGGTTCGGCGCCAAGGTGGTCGATACGCTGATCGCCTCCACCGGTTTGGGCGAATTGCGCCCGGCGGCAAACTCTTTCGAGGCCCAGGCCGCCCGCGACGGGCTGGTCGAGGCCTCGGGCGCGCTGCGCACCATCGCGGTGTCGCTGACCAAGATTGCCAACGACGTCCGCTGGATGGGGTCGGGGCCGCTGACCGGGCTGGCCGAGATCCAGCTGCCGGACCTGCAGCCGGGTAGTTCCATCATGCCGGGCAAGGTGAATCCCGTTCTGCCGGAGGCGGTCACACAGGTCGCCGCGCAGGTGATCGGCAACGACGCCGCGATCGCCTGGGGCGGCGCCAGCGGCGCGTTCGAGCTCAACGTCTACATCCCGATGATGGCCCGCAACATCCTCGAGTCCTTCAAGTTGCTGACCAACGTCTCGAAGCTGTTCGCGGAGCGCTGCATCACCGGGCTGAAGGCCAACGTCGAGCATCTGCGCGAGCTGGCCGAATCGTCGCCGTCGATCGTGACGCCGCTGAATTCGGCGATCGGCTACGAGGAAGCCGCCGCGGTGGCCAAGCAGGCGCTCAAGGAGCGCAAGACGATTCGCCAGACGGTCATCGACCGCGGCCTGATCGGTGACAAGCTGTCGACCGAGGAGTTGGACCGCCGCCTCGACGTGTTGGCGATGGCCAAGGTGAAGCCGGAGGAATAGATGATGGTGGTTCAGCGATGACGGCTCCCCCCGGCGGGCCCTACGGTCAGGATCCGTACGGGACCAATCCCTATGGGCAGGGCCCCTATTGGGGCGGCCCGCCGCAAGGCGGCGGCTATCCGCAGGGCGGCGGCTATCCGCAGGGCGGCGGCTACCCGCAGGGCGGACCGCCACCGGCCGGGCCGCCGCCGGCCGGCTACCCGTACCCACCGCCCGGCGGGGGGCAGTATGCGCCGCCGCCATATCCCCCACAGGGTCAGCAGGTGCCGCCCGGCTGGCCGGGCGGCCCGTACCCGCCGGGGCCGCCGCCGCGCGGGCCGCGCTCCAAGGCGCCGTGGCTGATCGTCGCCGGTCTCGCGGTGCTGGCCGTGATCGTGCTGGTGGTGCTCCTGGTGCTCGGGCTCAACAGCGGGAACAAGCCGAACAAGGCGGCGCCCTCGACGGCCCCCTCGTCGACCGGCGCCCCGTCGTCGCAGCCGAACAATTCCCAGCAGACGGCGACGGGCTGCACGCCCAACGTGTCCGGCGGTGACAAGCCCGTCGGTGACACGGTCAGCGCGGGCAAGCTGTCGTTCCCGACCAGCGCGACGCCGGGATGGCAAGGCTTTGCGGACGACCAGACCCCCAACCTCATCGGCGCCGTCGGCGTCGGGGCCGAGGTGCCCAACGCCAGCCAGTGGATGATGCAGGCGGAGGTCGGCATCACCGACTTCGTGCCCAGCATGGACGTCGCCGCGCAGGCATCGAAGTTGATGAACTGCGTGGCCAATGGCCCCGGCTACGCCAACGCGACGCCCACCCTGGGGCCGACGAAGACGTCGTCGACCACGGTCGACGGGGTCAAGGCCGCACGGGTGGACGCCGACGTCACGATCGCCGATCCGGCGCGCAACGTGAAGGGCGACTCGCTGGTCATCATCGCGGTCGACACCAAGCCGGTCACCATCTTCCTGGGCGCGACGCCCATCGGCGACGCCGGTTCGGCGGGCATCATCAACGGGGTTGTCGCGGCTCTGAAGGTCAAGAAGTAGCCGGCGCCGACACGTGGGTGGCTTCGGACCGCCCGCGCAGCACGGTGGAATAGCATTCGGCCCAGTGCGCCCGCTCGGCGTCATCGGCGCCGTCGATCGCCGCCGCCGAACACAGGATCCGCCGGTCGGAGGTCTTGGCGAGGTCGGCCAGTCGCGCGGCCTCGTTGACGGCGTCACCGATTACCGTGTATTCGTAGCGGTTTTCGGCGCCGACGTTGCCGGCGAAGACGCGCCCCGCCGAAACGCCGATGCCGAAATCGACCACCGGTAGCCGGCGCAGCTCGGTGCCCAGCGCCCGCGCCGTCGCCAGCGCCGCCGACGCCGGTTCGGCCGACCGCAAGGGCGCCCCGAAAACCGCCAGTGCGGCGTCGCCGGCGAATTTGTTGATCAGCCCCTGATGTTCGTCGACGGCGTCGACGACGATCCGGAAGAAGTCGTTGAGCACCTGCGCAACCTCTTGCGGCGGAAGGCTTTCCGCGAGCTGCGTCGAACCGACCAGGTCGATGAAGAGGACGGCCGCGTCGACCACGTCCCCCGACAGGGAGGCGCCCTCCTGGATGGCGCGCTGGGCGACGTCGGTTCCGACGTGGCGCCCGAACAGGTCGCGCAACCGGTCCCGCTCGGCGAGCCCGGTGACCATTCGGTTGAAACCCGTTTGCAGGCGCCCGATTTGGGAGCGTTCGTAGGCGCCCACGTGGGTTCCGATGCGGCCGTGTTCGACCTCCGCCATCGCATCGACGACCTCGGCGAGGGGATCGGCAATGGATCGCGACGTCAGAATCATCGTCGGCAGCCCGAGGACCAGCGCCGCCAGCGACACCACCAGGATCGGCACATCCAGCGCGGCGGACTTCTCGATCAGCCAGCCGTAGGAGCGCAGCACCACCAGGGTCGCGATCACCCCGATTGGGAGCGCGCTGCAGAGGAACCACAGCAGCACCAGCCGCGCGAACACGCCCGGCACCGCCAGGCGGGGCTCGCCCCCCAGCGTGGCGGTACCCATGATCGGGCGCAGGGTGCGTTGCGCAAGCAGCATCCCCGTCCCGGCGGCGGCCGGTGCACCCAGCAGCACGCCGAGCCCGATGGGCAGCAGGATCTGCGCCCCGCCGCCCAGGTTCATCAGCGCGAAGACGACCCCGGCCGCCCCCCAGGCCAGCACCAGGATGGCCGACTGGCGGCCGGGCATCTTCATCGCGGCTTCCCGCTGTTCGGGGGTCGGTTCGTCCCCGGCGACATACCAGCGCAGCGTGGGAGCCAGGTTCACCGCCCCGGCCGCCGCGACGGCCGCGACGCCCAGCACGACGAGAACCAGCATCAGCGCCGTGTTCTTCTCCGCGAAGTCCGTGTCGGCCGCGACGGACGTGTGCCCCCGCAGCGGAATCAAGATGGCGGCCGCGTCGACGAAGGCCAGGATGTAGGCCAGCGAGAGGTCGGTTGCGTAGTCAATCGTCAACCTGCGCGCGGACTTTCGCCGCCCCGCCGCTGGAGCCCGAAACCGCCCCGACGTGATCACCTAGGCGCCGTTGTTGGGGCCGCCCGAGTTCTGGCCCGGGATGTCGGTGATCGGGAAATTGGGCATCGGCTTGGGCGAGGACGTATTCGGCAAGGCGGGGATCTCGCTGGCCGGAATGTCGTGCAACTGGTTGGCAGGCGGCCCGTTGTCCCGGCCGCCGTAGGTGCTGCCGGGCGCCCGCGCGCCCAGCAGTTCGGAGACCGTCACCAGCCGGTAGCCGTTGGCCTTGAGCACCGGGATGAACTGGTACACCAGGTCGACGGTGCTCGAGTAGGTGTCATGGAACAGCACCACCGAGCCCGGCTTGATGTACGTCATCAGCATGTAGCGCGTCGCGGCCGTGTTGGAGTCGTTGATCCAGTCGAAAGGGATGACGTCCCAGAGGATTTCGGCCAGACCGAACTTTCCCGCGGTCTGGCGCACGGCGTCGTTGGACAGCCCGCCCGCGGGGCGCCACAGCGACGGGGCCCGGCCGGTCGCGGCGGCGATCGCGTCGTTGGTCTTCGAGAACTGACCGGCGATGTCCTCGGGCGGGATCGTGGTCATGTTGGGGTGTTCCCAGGTGTGGTTGCCGAACTCCATCCCGGCGTCGGCGACGCGCTTGGCGCCCGCCGGGTTGGCGGCCACCTTGTTGCCGATCAGGAAGAACGTGGCCTTGGCGTCGGCGTCCTTGAGCACCTGCAACAGCCGGTCGGTGTAGGGCCCCGGCCCGTCGTCGAACGTCAGCGCGATGCACTTGACCACCGAGCAGCTCTGGTTGTCGGCGCGCGTCACGTGACCGGTGAGCGCGCCGATCACCAGCACCGCGGCGGCCGCGACGACGCCGAAAACGGTCCGCCAGTAGCGCCAGGCCTGGCTGTCGGGTCGTTTCGGCACGTGAGAAGCCTACCGAAACCCCTCCTCAGTGCGGCCCGGCGATCTCCTCGAGCATCTCGGTGACCAGCGCGGCGATCGGCGACCGCTCGCTGCGCAGCAGGGTGATGTGGGCGAACAGCGGGTGCCCCTTGAGCTTCTCGATCACCGCCGCGACACCGTCGTGACGCCCGACGCGCAGGTTGTCGCGCTGGGCGATGTCGTGGGTCAGCACCACCCGGGAGCCGGTCCCCAACCTGGACAGCACGGTCAGCAGCACGTTGCGCTCGAGCGACTGCGCCTCGTCGACGATGACGAACGAGTCGTGCAGCGAGCGGCCCCGGATGTGGGTCAGCGGCAGCACCTCGAGCATGCCCCGGGACAGCACCTCCTCGAGCACCGCCGGGCTGGCCAGCCCCTCGAGGGTGTCGAAGACGGCCTGCGCCCAGGGGCCCATCTTTTCGCTCTCGCTGCCGGGCAGGTAGCCCAGCTCCTGGCCGCCGACGGCATACAGCGGACGGAACACCACCACCTTGCGCTGCGTGCGCCGTTCGAGCACCGCCTCGAGACCCGCGCACAGCGCCAACGCCGACTTGCCGGTGCCGGCCTTGCCGCCCAACGAAACGATGCCCACCGACTCGTCCAGCAGCAGGTCGAGCGCCACGCGCTGCTCGGCGGACCGGCCACGCAGCCCGAACACCTCGCGATCGCCGCGGACCAGCTGCACGCGTTTGGCCGCCGTGACCCGGCCCAGCGCGTGCGAACTCCCGCCCAGCAGCCGAATTCCGGTGTGGCAGGGCAGGTCCCGCGCCTCGGCGAGGTCGATCTCGCCGTCGGCGAACAGCGTGTCGATGTCCTCGGCCGCCGTCTCGATCTCGTACATCCCCGACCACCCGGACACCACGACATCCTGCGCGTGGTATTCGTCGGCGGACAGCCCCACCGCGGCGGCCTTCACCCGAAGCGGAATGTCCTTGCTGACCAACGTAACCCGCTTGCCCTCGGCGGCGAGGTTGGCGGCGCAGCTCAGGATCCGGGAGTCGTTGCAGTCGGTGCGAAAGCCCGCGGGCAGCACCGACGGGTCGGTGTGGTTCAGTTCAACGTGAAGCGATCCGCCTTGTGTCCCAACGGGAATCGGCTGATCCAGCCGACCGTGCTCGAGCCGAAGATCATCGAACAGGCGCAATGCCTGACGGGCAAACCAGCCCAGTTCGTGGTGGTGGCGTTTGGCCTCCAGCTCGCTGATCACCACCAGCGGCACCACCACCTCGTGTTCGGCGAACCGGCTGCAGGCCCACGGGTCGGACAGCAGCACGGAGGTGTCGAGCACATAGGTCCGGAGATCGGTCACGAAGCGCTCCTCGAGCGGGTAAGCCCGCGCGGACCCGCACAGGCATGTCGGCGGGAGCCGCAGCACCAGGACCGGGGCCGGTCCTGCCCTTGTCGTGACGGGAGGTGCCGCCCTGGCAGCAAAGCATGTCGCTGGCCATCGAGAATGACGCTACTCTCGTGGCCGCTCGGCCGCCGGGCAGGCGCGCCGAGACCGACACGGCGACACCAAAAACCGGCCGCGAGCCCGCGGCCGGTTTGGGTGAAGTTCGGCTTAACCGATAACGAATTGCTTGAGCGCAGGCTCGTCGGCCACGCCCCATTCGGTGATGCGATCGGAGATCGCCTGCCGCAAGTCCTCGGGAGTGAAGATGCCGGCGTCGGCCGCGCTTTGCACCTTGTCCGCGTAGGCGTCGATGTCGGCGCCGACGACCTGAAGCTCCGCCGCCCGCGCGGCGACGGCCGCGATGGTCTCGTCGCGGGTGTAGGACAGGCAGTGCGCGACGAGGCTGGCGAACATGTGCTCGTGGCGCTCTTCGTCCCTGCGGATCCGGTCGATGAGCCCGGCCAGGAGGGGCTCCTCGATCTTGGCGGCCAGGTTGCGGCAGAAGACGGCGTGGGTGCGCTCGGCGAACGCCATGTAGACGAGGGTCTCGACCTGGCTGTAGGTGTCGGCGCGGTAGCCCTTCATCACGTACTGGACGCGGGCCTCCTCGTTGGCGGTGGGGTCGACCTCGCGGGTCACCACCAGGTACTCGCGCAGCGCGATGGCGTGCAGGTGCTCCTCGGCGGTCCACCGGCCCAGCCAGCGGCCCCACCAGTCCTCGAGGATGAAGTGCTCGACGAGCTCGCGGTGATGGCCGGCGAGGTTGTCCTTGAGCAGCAGCAGGATCTCGCAGGCGTCCGTGATGGTCCGCGGCAGCGTCGTCTGGGACGGGTCCCAGTCGCGTCCGCCGAGGAAGGCGAAGTTCTCGCCCTGATCGAACGGCACGTACTCGTGGGCGAACCAGAGGTCCTCGGTGTTGAGGTGGTTGTCCATGAGCCGCTCGACCACGGGCTCGAGTTCGAGGGTCAGCGCGTTAGGAACAGGTTTCTGTGCCATGCGGTTACTGTAACTCCTAGGTACATGTTCTGGAAATTCTCGGCGCGTGTCGGCGCCGATTGGTGACTTTGGTCCCTCGGCCGGTCAGCGGTCCACCAGCGTCCAGCTCTCAAGGCCCTCGTAGAGGGGAAAGTCCCTGGCCAGACGCGTCACCCGCTGCCGCAGCGCGGACACGTCCGCAGCGGTGCCGGCCGCCAACGCGGTGGCGATGATGTCGGCGACCTCGGTGAATTCGGCGTCCCCGAAGCCGCGGGTGGCCAGCGCCGGCGTGCCCACCCGCAGGCCCGACGTCACCATCGGGGGCCGCGGGTCGTTCGGGACCGCGTTGCGGTTGACGGTGATGCCGACTTCGTGGAGCAGGTCCTCGGCGGCCTTGCCGTCGAGGGGCGAGTCGCGCAGGTCGACGAGCACCAGGTGCACGTCGGTGCCGCCGCTGACCACGGAGACGCCGGCCTTGGCGACGTCGGCCGCCAGCAGCCGGTCGGCGACGATGCGGGCGCCGGATAGCGTGCGCTGCTGGCGGTCGGCGAATTCGGGGGTGGTGGCGATCTTGAGCGCGACCGCCTTGCCCGCGATGACGTGCATCAGCGGCCCGCCCTGCTGGCCGGGGAACACCGCCGAGTTGATGGCCTTGGCGTACTCCTGCTTGCCCAGGATCATGCCCGAACGGGCGCCGCCGAGCGTCTTGTGCACGGTGGTGGACACGACGTCGGCGTGCGGCACCGGCGAGGGGTGCAGGCCCACCGCGACCAGCCCGGCGAAGTGCGCCATGTCCACCCACAACTTGGCGTCGACCTCGTCGGCGATCGACCGGAAGGCGGCGAAGTCGAGGATCCGCGGGTAGGCCGACCAGCCGGCGATGATCACCTTGGGGCGGAACTCGAGCGCCCTGGCCCGCACCGCGTCCATGTCGACCAGGTGGGTCTTGGGGTCCACCCCGTAGAAGCCGGCGTCGTAAAGCTTCCCGGAGAAGTTGAGCTTCATGCCGTGGGTGAGGTGGCCGCCGTTGGCCAGGTCCAGGCCGAGCAGGTGCTCCCCCGGCGACATCAAGGCGTGCAGCACCGCGGCGTTGGCCTGGGCACCCGAGTGCGGCTGCACGTTGGCGAACTCCGCGCCGAACAACGCCTTGGCCCGGTCCCGGGCGATGTTCTCCACGACGTCGACGTGCTCGCAGCCCCCGTAGTAGCGCCGGCCCGGCAATCCCTCGGCGTACTTGTTGGTCAGGACGCTGCCCTGGGCCTGGAGCACCGAACGGGGCACGAAGTTCTCCGAGGCGATCATTTCCAGGGTGTCGCGTTGCCGGTGCAATTCCTTGTCGAGCAGCTCGGCGATGTCGGGGTCAACCTCGGCGAGCGGGGCCGACATCACGGACGCGGTAGGTCGGGCATCAGGTGCGGCGGTCACGGGCGCCAGTCTATCCAGCATGGTTTTAGCCAGCCCAGCCGTCGGGCGCGCGTCCGCCCCTGCAACACTTGGCACCATGCCGCGGCTTAGCGAGCCGAGCCCGTACGTGGAGTTCGACCGGAAGCAATGGCGTGCGCTTCGTATGTCGACGCCGCTGGCCCTCACCGAAGAGGAACTGGTCGGCCTGCGCGGCCTCGGTGAGCAGATCGACCTGCTGGAGGTCGAAGAGGTCTACCTGCCGCTGGCCCGGCTCATCCACCTTCAGGTCGCCGCCCGCCAGCGGCTGTTCGCCGCCACCGCCGAGTTCCTCGGCGAACCGCAGCAAAACCCGGATCGGCCGGTGCCGTTCGTCATCGGCGTGGCCGGCAGCGTCGCGGTCGGCAAATCGACGACCGCCCGCGTGTTGCAGGCGCTGCTGGCCCGCTGGGATCCGCACCCCCGGGTGGACCTGGTGACCACCGACGGCTTCCTCTATCCCAACGCCGAGCTGGACCGGCGAAACCTGATGCACCGCAAGGGTTTTCCGGAAAGCTATAACCGCCGGGCGCTGATGCGGTTCGTGACGTCGGTCAAATCCGGCGCCGACTACGCGTGCGCGCCGGTGTATTCGCACCTGAAGTACGACATCATTCCCGGCGCCAAGCACGTCGTCCGCCATCCCGACATCCTGATCCTGGAGGGCCTCAACGTCCTGCAGACCGGGCCGACGCTGATGGTGTCGGACCTGTTCGACTTCTCGCTGTATGTGGACGCCCGGATCGAGGACATCGAGCAGTGGTACGTGTCCCGGTTCCTGTCCCTGCGCGGCACGGCCTTCGCCGACCCGGAATCGCACTTCCACCACTACTCGGCCCTCAACGACACCAAGGCCGTCGCCGCCGCGCGTGAGATCTGGCGGTCGATCAACCGGCCCAACCTGGTTGAGAACATCCTGCCGACGCGCCCCCGCGCCACCCTGGTGCTGCGCAAGGACGCCGACCACTCCATCAACCGGCTCCGGCTGCGCAAGCTGTAGCTACGTCGCCAGACGGCGCACTCCCAGGTATTGCAAAGCGGCGAACGCCGCAGTGTAGACGCCCGTGGCCAGCGTCGCGGCCACCCCGGTGGCCGTCATCGGCAAGGCTTCGGCGGCCAGTATTGCGGCCAGCGTGAAGACGATGTTGGCCGCGACGATGCCGATCCCGACACGTCGCAAGTTCGGCGCCGCCGCGAGGGTGAACACGGCGAGGCCGGCAAGCACGAAGAACGCGCCCAGCGCGTACTCCTGGCCCGACGTCAGCCCCGTCAGCGACGAGATCTCGTCGGCGAAGAACGCGACGGCCAAGCCGCACAGCCCCGTCAGCGTGGCGTCGGCACGCATCGCGAAACGCAGCAGCGAGTCGGTCGAGTCGTATAGGGGTCGGGGGGGAAGACCGGTAACTGCGGTCATGTGATCACTCCTCGCGATGGCGGATGGGTCGAACTGGTTTGAGCGTGCCGCCAGGGCACTGCCAGATCGACTCGTGGCACTGCCAACTGCTGCCACGAGGAGAACGACCAGGGATTTCTGCCGGCTATTCCCGTCCCGGGGCAATTAATTCCACACGTGTCTCAAACCGTGGGGTCGCCGGCGTGATCGGGTGCCCCGAGCCGCGACACATAACCAGTGGCGAAGACACGCCGAGGAGGCTCGCGATCGCTTATATCTCGCGGTTGCCGGGAGCGCTGACCTAGTCGCTGGGAACCGCGACGCGCCCGCGCAAATCGGCCGCGATCAGCCGGGCGGCCGCGTTTTGCCAGTTGTGCAATGAGCGCTGCGGGACCTCGGTGACCAGCCATTGCCACGCCTGCCGGGCGGTGGGGTCCAATCCGGCGGCGGTGGCGTTCTGCGCGTACGCGCGCACGCCGACGACGTAGGGGAAGTACAACGCGTTGTAGTAGCGCCACTCCTCGGTGGTGCCGAAATCGCCCGCGTCGCGCGGTTTGAGCCGGGCGATCCCGTCGGCGAGGACGGCCTTGAGCTCGTTGGCGCGCTCCACGGGGTGATCGGGCGCGCCCCGCGCGGCCAGCCGCTCGTCGATCACGGGCAGCGCGGTCAGCGGGCTGGCGACAAGCTTCGTCAGGTCGGCGTAGTGGCCCAGCGCCCGGCGGGTGAGCCTGGCGAAGGTGTCGTCGTCGACGTCGACCAGAGGGTCGGCCGAGCGCAGCGGCAGCGCCGCCCCGGTATGCCGCAGCGCGGCCCGGTCGGCGCGCAGCGAGGGCGACCTGGAGAACGCCAGCCGGTCCAGCACCCCGGCCAGCGGATCGGCCAGCACCTGCACCGTGATGGCGATCGCCAGGGTGGTGAACATCAGCACCGTCAGCACCGTCTGCGTGGTGGGCTCGTGCCGGGTTACCGCGAGCCCGATCAGCGGCTGCCCGCCGAACAGCACGGCCACCGCCGAACAGCCGACGAACGAACGCAACATGTCGGCGCGCAGCGCCTGGCCCTCGTCGAAGGCGTCCCACAGCGCCACCGCCACGCCGAGCGCCAGGACGTCGAAACCCGTCGAGGCCAGGGCCAGCCGGCTGGGGACCAGACCGAGCGGAATGATCAGGATGGCGTTGGCCAGCGCGAAGAACAGCGTCGCCATGACCACCACGCCGGCGACCGGCGTCGGCTGGGCGCGCCGGCGCAGCGCGACGACCATCGCCCCCAGGGTGGATACCGAGATCACCGCCATCATCAGCACGTGACCTGGCCGCAGCGGGCCCTCGACGCTGCCGGCCATCATCGCCCCGAACAAAGTGAGCGCGGCGACACCGCCGATCAGCAGCAACTCACCGGTGCGCACCCGCCAGTGATCGCCCGGCCGCGACAGCTCCACCAGTACCGCGAACCACGCCACGCTGGGAACGGCCACCAAATAGATCTCGAGCCGCCCGAGCAGCGCGAGACGCGGGGCGTCCACGGAGCGCACCGCGTCCAGCGCCACCACCAAAGCGAAGCCACACAATCCCGCCGCCGCCAGTGCCAGCACCGGCTTACGCGGATCGCGGGCAAGGAGGTACAACCCCAGCCACCCGCTCAGCGTGAACACCACAGCCGACAGCGCAGCCATGCATCTAGTTTGGCACGGAGTTAAGTTGCGCTACTTGCCGTGGCGGCGATGCCGTTGGCTGTAGTCGCGCAGCGCGCGCAGGAAATCGACGCGGCGGAACGCCGGCCAGTGCGCCTCGGTGAACCACATCTCCGAATAGGCGCTCTGCCACAGCAGGAATCCCGACAGCCGCTGCTCCCCGGAGGTCCGGATGACCAGGTCCGGGTCCGGCTGCCCTGAGGTGTAAAGGTTTTCGGAGATGCCGTCGACGGTCACCGCGTCGATGAGCTCCTCGGCGGTGCCGCCGTTGGCGAGTTCCTTGCTCAGCAGCGCGCGCACCGCGTCGACGATCTCCCGGCGGCCGCCGTAGCCGACGGCGACGTTGACGTGGAAGGGCGCCTCGGCAGGCGTGGACTCCACCGCGTCGCGCAGCCGGCGCGCCGGCTCCTCGCCGATCAGCGCGAGGTCCCCGACGGTGCGCACGCTCCAGCTGTTGGCCGGTGCGCAGATCTCCTCCACCACATCGGTGATGATCTCGATGAGCCCGGCCAGCTCGTCGGGATCGCGCTGCAGGTTCTCGGTGGAGAGCAGGTAGACGGTGGTCATTTCGATGCCGGCCTCTTGGCACCACCGCAGCATCTCGGCGATCTTGACGGCGCCCATCCGGTAGCCGTAGCTGACGTCGTCGTAACCGGCGTTGCGCGCCCACCGCCGGTTCCCGTCGCACAGCACCGCGATGTGGCGGGGAAGTTCGGACTTGGAGGCCGCCAGACCCTGCCTCAGCCGCAGCTCGTAGACGCGGTACAACGGCTCCTTGAGCCGTGGCGGGATGATCTCCACGAAGCTCCACACTACTGTGACCGGCGCCAAATTCCGGCGGGCATTTTCGCGATGTCACCGCACGCCCGACACCGTGCTGTGACGATTCGCGGCTACTGTTGGTGCGAAGGAGCGAACGGCAACGCGAGGCAATGCAGTCCCAGAGGGAGTCATGAGCAGCCAGACGGACACGCAGCACGAGACAGCGCCGGTCGCGCCCGGCAATCCCGTCGAAGAGCTCGTCGAGGGCGCCGCCGAGGTCCTGAGCAAGCCCCGCATGCGCGGCTGGATCCACTTCTATTCCGCGTGGCTGGCGATCGTCTGCGGGGCGACCCTGGTGTCGGTGTCCTGGGCGGTGGCATCCACCCGCGCCGGTCTGACGACATTCGCCTACGCCATCGCGACCGTGGCGATGTTCGGCGTCAGCGCCACCTACCACCGCGTCAACTGGAAAACCGCGACGAGCCGCAAGCTCATGAAGCGGCTCGACCACTCGATGATCTTCCTGTTCATCGCCGGCAGCTACACACCGTTCGCGATGCTGGCCATGCCGCCCGCGGACGGGCGAGTGGTGTTGTGGATCGTGTGGGGCGGCGCGCTGGCCGGCGTCGCGTTGAAGGTGTGCTGGCCGACGGCGCCCCGCTGGGTGGGTGTGCCGCTGTATCTGCTGCTGGGCTGGGTGGCCGTCTGGTATGCCCCCACGATCATCCACGTCGCCGGGGTGGCCGCCATGGTGCTGCTCGCCGTCGGCGGCGCGTTCTACAGCGTCGGCGGCCTGCTCTACGGGCTGCGCTGGCCGGATCCGTGGCCCAAGACGTTCGGCTACCACGAGTTCTTCCACGCCTTCACCGCGATCGCGGCGATCCTGCACTACATCGCGATGTGGCTCGCGGTCTTCTATGTCGGCCACCCCGCCTAGCGCGGGTTTACAGCTGCCGCACGTCGGCCGCCGACCAGTAGGCCTTCATGGCGGCGACTTTGCCCTGGGCATCGAAGACCATCACGTCGATCGGCTCGATCACCATTTTGTGCTCGCCCGCGGTCACCGTCAGCCGGAACTGGAAGGCCGCCTCGTGGCCGGCGACGCGCAGCGTCACCAGCTCGCATTCGCGCCGCACGTCGCTGACCGCGGCGTAGAAACCGCGGATCGCCTGACGCCCGATGTGCACCTCGCCCCCGACCGGGTCCTCGACGGTCGCGTCGTCGGCGTACAGCTCGACGATGTCGTCGGCGCTGCCCTTGGCGACCAGCTCGATGTAGCGGTTGACGGTCTCGGTGATCGCTTGGACCCTGTCGGTGGCGTTCGGCATGGGACGCAGGGTAGCCGCCGGGCTACTGCTCCGAAACACCCAGGGCGCCCGCCAGTTCGGCAGCCCCGGTCACCGGGAGATCGCACACCCGGCCGCGGCACACGTAGGCGGCGTCGGCGCCTCCCACCCGGTCCCGGCCGGCCAGCAGCGCCGAGGAGTCCCGTTCGCCGCCGACGACGATCGCCCCGCCGGGCGCCAGCCGGCGCGCGGCGGCCAGCAGCGCCGACCGCTCGCCTTTTGAAGGGTCGCAGGCGACCGCGATCTGCAGCGGCCCGCGGACCGCGGATTCGGCGACGGCCAGCCAGTGCCCGGCCGAGCGCGGCGCGCGCTCCAGCAGCACGGAGTGCGCGGCGAGCGAGTCGGCGGCCGCCCGCAGGTACCGCTCGGCGCGCTCACCATCGACCAGGTGCGCCGCGATCAGCAGCGCCTCGGTGACCGACGACGCGCCCGACGGCGTCGCGCCGTCCAGCGGGTCGCCGGGTCGCAGCATCAACTGCTCGGCGTCGTCGGCGGTGTCGAACCAGCGACCGGGCCGCTGCGGGTCGGCGAAGTGCCGCAGGGCGATGTCCAGCAGCTCGGTCGCCGCGTTCAGCCACGGCTGTTCGGCGTCCAGCTGGTACAGCGCGAGCAGGCCGGTGGCCAGCGTCGCGTGGTCCTCGAGGATGCCGGGACTGTCGCCGACCACTCCGCCCAGGCTGGCGCGCCGCAGCCGGCCGTCGACGATGTGGGTGTGCAGCAGCGCCGACGCGCACCGCCGCGCGGCTGTGGTTAGTTCAGAGGCCAGCTCGGGATCCTCCAGCGCCACACTCGCCTCGGCCAGCGCGGTGATCGCCAGCCCGTTCCACGACGTGACGACCTTGTCGTCGCGACCCGGCTGGGCCCGGGTGCGCCGCGCGGCCAGCAGCGCGGCCCGGACGCGTTCGGCCCGTTGCGGATCGCCCGGATCGGCGGGCAGCTGCAGCACCGAGCTGCCGTGTTCGAACGTGCCGGTGGGAGTGACGGCGAAAACCTCTGCGGCCCAACGACCGTCGTCGCCACCGAGCACCTCGGTCAGCTGCGCCGGCGTCCACACGTAGGTCGCGCCCTCGCGGCCCTCGGTGTCGGCGTCCAGCGACGAGACGAACATGTCACCGTCGGTCAGCTCGCCGACCAGGAACCCCGCGGTCTGAGCGGCGACGCGGCGGGCCAGCGGGTCTCCGGTGCGCCGGGCCCAGTGCGCGTACACCCGCAACAGCAGCGCGTTGTCGTACAGCATCTTCTCGAAATGCGGTACCACCCAAGCGTTGTCGACGCTGTATCGGGCGAAGCCGCCCGCGAGTTGGTCGTAGATGCCGCCGCGGGCCATCGCGTTGCCGGTGCGGGCGACCGCCTCCAGCGCCGCCGCCGATCCGGTGCGCTCGTGGCTGCGCAGCAACGCCTCGAGGATCGCCGACGGCGGGAACTTGGGGGCGCCGCCGAATCCGCCGCGCTCCGTGTCCTGGTCGCCCAGCACGGCGGCGACCGCGTGATCACACAGCGCCGGCGCCACGGCCGGGCCACCGCCGGGCAGCGCCGAAACCATCCTGCGCAGCTCGTCGGCGATGCGGTCCGAGGCCTCCTCGACCTCCCCGCGGCGGTCCCGCCAGGTGGCGGACACGGCCGAAAGCAGCTGCAGGAAGCCTTCTTTCGGGTAGTACGTGCCGCAGAAGAAGGGCCGGCCGTCGGGCGTCAGGAAACAGGTCATCGGCCAACCGCCCTGCCCGGTGAGCGCGACGGTGGCGTTCATGTAGACGGCGTCGAGGTCCGGCCGCTCCTCCCGGTCGACCTTGATGCAGACGAACCCCGCGTTCATCACCGAGGCCACCTCGTCGTCCTCGAACGATTCGTGGGCCATGACGTGGCACCAGTGGCAGGCGGCGTAGCCGATGGAAAGCAGGATCGGCACGTCGCGGGCGGCGGCGTCCGCCAGCGCCTGCGGCGTCCACTCCCGCCAGTGCACCGGGTTGTCGGCGTGCTGGCGCAGGTAGGGGCTGGTGGCCAGCCCAAGGGTGTTCGTTCCCGGGGACTCAGCCGGGCTCATCGCCGGGTCCTGGCGCCCGCGCGGATCCGTTCGGCCGCCCCGGCGGCTGGTCTTCGCCGACCGTGTCGGTGCCCTCGTCGGCGGCCTGGTCGGGCTCGGGATGCGCGGGATCGAATGTTTTGGGCACCTTCTTCAGTTGCCGGTTCATCGACCGCAACAGGAACACGGTGGCGATCAGCAGCAGCACGACGACCAACAGGCCCACCGGGCTGGCCTTGCCGAAATCGGGGCCGTGGTTGTGGGGTCCGTCCGCGATCACCGCGATCAGGTAGTGATTCACCCGTCATCCTCGATTCCGGCGAAGAGGTCGTCCTCGGGGAATTTGACGGGGACGCGGGAGCGTGCCAGCTCGAATTCCTCAGTCGGCCATAGCCTTTGCTGCCATTCGATGGGCGCGGCGAAGAATTCGGCATTCGGGTCGATCTGGGTGGCGTGCGCGCGCAACGCGTCGTCGCGCTGGCTGAAGTACGCCGAGCACTCGACGCGCGTCGTCACCCGCGACTCGAACGGGTCGTGCTCGGGATCCCAATGCTTGAGCCACTTCTGGAACGGCCCCTCTTGGCCGCGCTTGACGAACTCGTCGTGCAGCAGCTGCATCCGCGCGCGCAGGAAGCCGTGGTTGTAGTACAGCTTGGACACCGTCCACGGCTCACCGGCGTCCGGGAAGCGGGCGTAGTCGCCCGCCGCCTCGAAGGCACCGACCGAAACCTGGTGGCAGCGGATGTGGTCGGGGTGGGGGTAGCCGCCGTTCTCGTCGTAGGTAGTGATCACGTGCGGCCGGAATTCGCGGACCACGCGCACCAACGCCTCGACGGGTTCCTCGAGCGGCACCTGCGCGAAGCAGCCGTCGGGCAGCGGTGGCGGCGGGTCGCCCTGGGGCAGGCCGGAGTCGACGAAACCCAGCCACGTGTGCTCCACACCGAGGATCTCGGCCGCCTTCGCCATCTCGTCACGGCGGATTTCGGCCATGTGCTCCAGCACATCGGGCAGGTCCATCGCCGGGTTGAGAATCTCGCCGCGCTCGCCGCCGGTCAACGTCACCACCAGCACGCGGTGACCCTCGTCGGCGTAGCGGGCGAGCGTCGCCGCACCCTTGCTGGACTCGTCGTCGGGGTGGGCGTGCACCGCCATCAACCGCAGTTCGCTCACGTGCCCCCTCAAGTTTGTCCGAGTCGGTTCGCTGGTCGCCCCTGACGGGCTATAAGAGCTAGAAGCGACCTTATAATTCCAGTTCCGATCGTTGCATCCTGTCGACCGGTGTCCGACAGCCCACTCACCCAGGCATACCCAGGCATGACCGAAACTCCCCTTCCGCGCCCCGAGGCCCGCTACGGCCGGTCGCGGCTGTCGCGCGTCTCCCGCCGCCGCGTGGTCATCGGGCTGGCGGTGCTGGTGGTCGGCGTCGGCATCGTCGTCGCGGTCGTCGGCTACCAGCGGCTCGGCACCAGCGCGGTGTCGGGGACGCTGGCCGGCTACCAGGTGGTCGACAACGAGACCGCGTCGGTAACGATCAGCGTGACCCGATCCGACCCGTCGCGGCCGGTGGACTGCATCGTGCGGGTCAAGGCCAAAGACGGCAGCGAGACGGGCCGGCGCGAGGTGCTGGTGCCGCCCTCCGAGGCGGCCACCGTACAGGTGACCACGACGGTGAAATCCGCCCAACCGCCGGTGATGGCCGACATCTACGGCTGCGGCGCCGACGTGCCCGGCTACCTGCGGGCGTCCTGACCGCACGACAAACGCGAACGGTGAATATCGAGTCATCATCTGTTTGCGCGGTGGTAACATGGATGAATGCACGGTTCCTGCTGGGACCGTGTATTGCTGCATTAATGGCCGTGAGAACGACGCGGCGGTAGCCCCAAGCAGCGGGCTTCACAGGCTTACGCGGTTACGCGGAACATACAGATACGAGGAGCACGACAAGATGACGGATACTCAGGTGACCTGGCTGACTCAGGAGTCACATGACCGACTGAAGGCCGAGCTCGACCAGTTGATCGCGAATCGTCCGGTCATCGCCGCGGAAATCAACGACCGCCGCGAGGAGGGTGACCTCCGCGAGAACGGCGGCTACCACGCCGCCCGCGAAGAGCAGGGCCAGCAGGAGGCCCGCATCCGCCAGCTGCAGGACCTGCTCAACAACGCCAAGGTCGGTGAAGCGCCCAAGCAGTCCGGCGTCGCGCTGCCCGGCTCGGTGGTCAAGGTCTACTACAACGGCGACAAGTCCGACAACGAGACGTTCTTGATCGCCACCCGCCAGGAGGGCGTGAACGAGGGCAAGCTCGAGGTTTACTCGCCGAACTCACCGCTGGGCGGCGCCCTGATCGACGCCAAGGTGGGCGAGACCCGCAGCTACACCGTGCCCAACGGCAACACCGTCAAGGTCACGCTGGTCAGCGCGGAGCCGTACCACTCCTAGCGATCGCGCTAGGTCAGGGCCTGCTCCAGGTCGGCAAGCAGGTCGGCGGCGTCCTCGATGCCGACGGAAAGCCGCACCAGGTCGTCGGGCACTTCCAGCTGCGAGCCGGCCGTCGATGCGTGCGTCATGGCGCTGGGCAGCTCGATCAGCGACTCGACCCCGCCCAGGGATTCGGCCAGGATGAACACCTGGGTGCGGGCGCACAGCTTCTCGGCGGCTCGCCGGCCGCCCCGCATGCGCATCGAGACCATGCCGCCGAAGCCGCGCATCTGCCGCGCCGCGATCTGGTGCCCGGGATGGCCGGGTAGGCCCGGGTACAGCACCGCGCTCACCGAAGGGTGTCCGGCGAGGAATTCCGCTACCGCCAAGGCGTTTTCGCTGTGCCGCTGCATCCGCAGCACCAGCGTCTTCAGGCCGCGCATCGTCAGGTAGGCGTCGAACGGACCGGGCACCGCGCCGGCCCCGTTCTGCAGGAACGCGAAGGCGTCGTCCAGGTCGTGGTCGTTGGTGATCAGCGCGCCGCCCACGACGTCGGAGTGGCCGCCGATGTATTTGGTGGTCGAGTGCAGCACGACGTCGGCGGCCAGCGTCAACGGCTGTTGCAGCGCCGGCGACGCGAAGGTGTTGTCCACCAGCACCTTCGCGGAGCTCTGGTGGCCGATGTCGGAGATGGCCGCGATGTCGGCGATGGTCAGCAGCGGATTGGTCGGCGTTTCCACCCAGATCAGCCGCGTCTGCGGGGTGATCGCGGCGCGGACGGCGTCGAGGTCGGACAGCGCCACCGGCGTGTACTGGACGTTCCACCGGGTGAACACCTTGTCGATCAGCCGGAACGTGCCGCCGTAGGCGTCGTCGGGGATCACGACGTGGTCGCCGGGCCGCAGCATCGCCCGCAACGCGCAGTCGGTGGCGGCCATGCCGGAACTGAACGCGCGCCCGAAGGCGCCCTCTTCGACGGCCGCCAGCGACGCCTCCAGCGCGGCCCGCGTCGGGTTGCCGGTGCGCGCGTATTCGAAGCCGCCGCGCAGACCGCCGACACCGTCCTGGGCAAACGTGCTGCTGGCGTAGATCGGGGCGTTCACCGCCCCCGTCGCGGGATCGGGCCGATACCCGGCGTGAATGGCTGTGGTGGCCAGCCCTTGGAACCGGTGGTGTCCGCTACGGTCCTCGCTCATCGACGATCAGCCTAGTGCCACCCTCCGGCGGGCCGACGTCGACCGAATGCCGTTCGCGATCAGGGCTGTTCGAGCGGCAGGCACACCGTCGTCATGATCTTGTCCGCCAGCGTTTGCCGCTTGGCGTCCCAGAGCGGAAACAGGTAACCGATGTAGCAGATGACCGAGTCGACGAAGTGCGCGAGCTGGCGCACGACTGACATCCCGAAGCCGATCGGTTGGCCGGTGACCTCGCTGACCACCTTGAACTTCATCACCGACTTGCCGATGCTCGAGCCGGTGGTGCCCTGGCGGTAGCCGTAGTTCCAGACCACGTAGGCCAGCGCCAGCAGGACGGTCAACCAGTACAGCAGCATGCCGATGCCGCTGGGCTGGCTGACGCAGTACTGGTTGACGCTGTACTGGTTGATGTCGCTGACGCACGACTGTTGCGTGGTGAGCGCCTGGATGAGCACGCCGATACCGACCAGTACGGCGGCCGGGATGTTGTCGATCAGGAATGCCAGGACCCGGGTCACCCACGGCGTGTAGGACTCCGTCGGCAGGGCGCGGATCGCCGGCCCCGGCGGAGGCGGCGCGTAGCCGCCCGATGGCGGGGGCGGCGGCGGGTAGGAGCCGCCGCCGGGCGGCGGTGGCGGAGATGCCGGGCCGCCGGGCCCAGGGGGTGGCTGATAAGACTCGCCGGACGACGGTTGATCGGTCATGGACAACCCTCCACTGAGTTAGCTGAACCAGGCCGCATTACAGTACCTGAGGGCGGCGCCCGCGAAGGGATTTAAGCGACATTTGCGCCGCCGCCGACGGGCTCCGCTAACGCCGCACCGTCGCCGCACGGGGCCCTTCCGACAGGAAGCCCAACAAGTCGTACCGGGTGATGACCCCGACCGGTTTGCCCTCCTCCACCACCATCAACGCGTCCCAGTCGCGCAACGCCTTGCCGGCCGCGCTGACCAATTCGCCGGCCCCGATCATCGGCAGCGGCGGGCTCATGTGCAGCGACACGGCGTCGGCCAGCTTCGCCCGGCCCTCGAAGACGGCCGACAGTAGCTCGCGTTCGGAAACGCTGCCGGCCACCTCGCCGGCCATCACCGGCGGCTCGGCGCCGACCACGGGCATCTGCGACACGCCGTACTCGCGCAGGATGCCGATGGCGTCGCGCACGGTCTCGGACGGGTGGGTGTGCACCAGGTCGGGCAGCGCGCCCGATTTGCGGCGCAGCACGTCGCCCACGCTGAACTCCTCCGTCGAACCGTCGAGGCGGGCCTGCAGGAATCCGTACGACGACATCCAGGCGTCGTTGAAGATCTTGGACATGTAGCCGCGCCCGCCGTCGGGCAGCAGGACCACGACCAGCGCGTCGGGCCCGGCTTCCTCGGCGACGCGGATCGCGGCGACGACCGCCATCCCGCACGACCCGCCGACGAGCATCGCCTCCTCGCGGGCCAGCCGCCGCGTCATGTTGAACGAGTCGGAGTCCGACACCGCGATGATCTGGTCGGGCACCGTGCGGTCGTAAGCCTGCGGCCAGAAGTCCTCGCCGACGCCCTCGACCAGGTAGGGGCGGCCGCTGCCGCCCGAGTACACCGAGCCTTCGGGGTCGGCGCCGATGATGCGGACCCGGCCGCCGGACACCTCCTTGAGGTAGCGGCCCGCACCGGTGATCGTGCCGCCGGTGCCGATGCCGGCGACGAAATGGGTGACCTTGCCGTCGGTATCGGCCCAAATCTCCGGGCCGGTGGTCGCGTAGTGGCTGGCCGGCCCCTCCGGGTTGGCGTACTGGTCGGGCTTCCAGGCACCGTCGATCTCCGTGACGAGCCGGTCGGAGACGCTGTAGTAGCTGTCCGGATGGTCGGGCGGCACGGCCGTCGGGCACACCACGACCTCCGCGCCGTAGGCGAGCAGCACGTTGCGCTTGTCCTCGCTGACCTTGTCGGGGCAGACGAACACGCACTTGTACCCGCGGTGCTGGGCGACCAGCGCGAGGCCGACACCGGTGTTGCCCGACGTCGGCTCGACGATGGTGCCTCCGGGCTTGAGCTGCCCGCTGGCCTCGGCGGCGTCGATCATCTTCACCGCGATCCGGTCCTTGGAGCTGCCACCGGGGTTGAGGTATTCGACCTTGGCCGCCACCGTGCCCGCGCCGTCGGGGACGACCGAGTTCAGCCGAACCAGCGGCGTCCCACCGATGAGGTCACTGATGTGCTGCGCGATCCGCATGCGTTCATCGTGTCAGGCGGATTCGGGCGGCGCACACTCGCTAGCCAGTGGCCTCGCGAATGTAGTCGCCGATCTGGCGCAGCGACCGGATCGCCTCGGGCACCAGCGGCGCGGCCAGCTGGAAGTCGTGCACCTGCCCGGGCCAGACGCGCACCTCGGCCGGCACGCCGACCGCCGCCAGCCGGGATGCCGCCAACTGCGCGTCGTGCAGCAACACTTCCGACCCGGAAACGTGGATGAGCGTCCGCGGCAGGCCGGGCTTGATGTGCTCGAGGGGCTCGTAAATCTCTTCGGGTTTGCCGTCCACGATGTTCTTTTCGGCCGCGCTAGCAACCAATTCGACGAGCGCGTCAAACGCGTTGGCGGGGAACATCGCGTCGCTCTTGATGTTGGGGTGGGCCTGCTTGCATTCCTTTGCCAGCTGCAGCAGTGGCGAGATCGCCACCAGCGCCGCCGGCTCCTCGCCCTCCTCCTGGAGGCGTTGCGCCAAGGCCAGTGCGAGGTAGCCGCCCGCGGAGTCACCGGCCAGCACGATCTGGTCCGGCTGG
Source organism: Mycobacterium sp. 852002-50816_SCH5313054-b (assembly GCF_001667185.1). Taxonomy (GTDB): domain Bacteria; phylum Actinomycetota; class Actinomycetes; order Mycobacteriales; family Mycobacteriaceae; genus Mycobacterium. The sequence goes on from NZ_LZIC01000054.1 coordinate 82,885, forward strand.
AAGCCGCGCTCGCGCAACCATCGGTAGGCATCGTGGCAGTCGTCCAACGCCATTCCGATCGAATGCTTGGGCAACAGCCGGTAGTTGACCACCAGTATGGGTGTGTCAGCAAACTCCGACAGGGCCTCGACGAGCCGGCCGTGGGAGTTTGCTCCACAGGTCAGGAAGGCGCCGCCGTGCAGATACACGACGACGCGGCGGGTGCCGTCGGCGGGCAGCACCCCGGGCGCGCGCACCAGCTGCGCCGAAGCATTGGGCAAGTTCACGGTCTCGCGGACGGTTGCGGACACCGGGAGCAGGACCCGAGCCGCGGCGTCGATGAGTCCCCACGGCCAGGGCCAGTTGGGGGCGTGGCTGCCGACGGCCAGAACCGGCCGGATCGTCAGGCGTGACGCGAAGTTGGCTACCCGTGCAGCAACGCTGGGCCCGGACTCGAGTACCTCGACCGGTGCGCCGTCGCTGATTGCAAATCTGCGTTCCTCAACTCTACGTCGCTTGAGGACCTCGTGTGGCCGAACGGTATTCCGGGGTGAGCCGGATACCTTGCTGGGTGCGGTCATGCTCAACACTTCCTACGCCGTTGTAGTGCGATACAGCATGTGACGAGGCAGCTAAGCGTCCGGTTCAGCCCGACTCCCAGGGCGTTCAGCCAACCCCTAAAAAGTAGCTTGACAGGCGTTACTGAGTAGAACGTTTGAAGAATCTGATTTGATACCACATTTGATTCACACCGTGACCGCATTGTTGACAACCCGCCCGCGCAAACCCCGGAGCGGATCTAAACTGATTTGGTGACCATCCGGGTGCCGCGTCGTTCGACGATCGCCCTGGCCACAGCGGGTGCGCTCGCCTCGACGGGTACGGCCTATCTGGGCGCACGCAACCTGCTCGTGGGCCAGGCGGCGCACACGCGCACCGTCATCCCGAAGGCCTGGGACATCCCGCCGCGCGCCGACGGTGTGTACAGCCCCGGCGGCGGGCGCGTGCAGCGGTGGCAGCGCGGCATGCCCGTCGACATGCATCTGATGATCTTCGGCGACTCCACCGCCACCGGGTACGGCTGCATGAGCGCCGCGGAAGTCCCCGGCGTGCTGATCGCGCGCGGGCTGGCCGAACGGACCGGCAACCCGGTGCGCCTGAGCACCAAGGCCATCGTCGGCGCCACGTCGAAGGGCGTGGCCGGTCAGGTCGATGCGATGTTCGTGGCCGGACCGCCGCCGGACGTGGCCGTGATGATGCTGGGGGCCAATGACGTCACCGCCCTCAACGGCATCAGCCAGTCGGCGCAGCGGCTGGCCCTGACCGTCCGCAAGCTGCGCTCCCGCGGGGCGGTCGTAGTCGTCGGCACCTGCCCGGACCTGGGCGTCGTCAGCGCCATCCCGCAACCGCTCCGCTCGCTGGCGCACGCGCGGACGACGCAGCTCGCCCGCGCCCAGACGGCCGCCGTCCGCGGGGCCGGCGGCGTGCCGGTTCCCATGGCGCAGCTGCTCGCACCCCGGTTCCGCACCCAGCGCGAGCAGATGTTCTCCGCCGACGGGTTCCACCCCTCGCCGACCGCCTATGCGCTGGCCGCCGAGGCGTTGCTCGTCGCGGTGTGCGATTCGCTGGGCATACCGGCCGCGAGCCCGGTGCCCGACGTCCCGGTGCCCGCGGGCACGCCGCTGCTGGGTCCGGCCCACACGCGGCTGAGCGTGATGTCGCGGCTGTGGCGGCGTCCGGTTTCGGGGTCGGCCGCCCCGTCCGCGTGGGCTCCGGTCGCCACCGACTAGATTTGTTCTGGCCCGCCGGGGTGAACTCACTCCCGCCTATGAAGCGAGCCCGCATCCGCTGGAAGGAACAGCCATGCCCGAAGCCGTCATCGTCTCTGCCGCGCGCTCGCCGATCGGCCGCGCCATGAAGGGGTCGCTGGTCAGCATGCGACCCGACGACCTCGCCGCCCAGCTGGTACGGGCGGCGCTCGACAAGGTGCCCGCGCTGAACCCGCACCAGATCGACGACCTGATCCTGGGCTGTGGCCTGCCCGGCGGCGAATCCGGCTTCAACATGGCCCGCGTCGTCGCCGTCGAGCTCGGCTATGACTTCCTGCCCGGCACCACCGTCAACCGGTACTGCTCGTCGTCGCTGCAGACCACGCGGATGGCGTTCCACGCGATCAAGGCGGGCGAGGGCGACGCGTTCATCTCCGCGGGCGTGGAGACCGTCTCCCGCTTCGGCAAGGGCAACTCCGACTCGTGGCCCGACACCAAGAATCCGCTGTTCGACGAGGCCCAGGAGCGTTCGGCGGCGGCCGCCGCGGGCGCCGACGAATGGCACGATCCCCGCGCCGACGGAAACCTGCCCGACGTGTACATCGCGATGGGGCAGACCGCGGAGAACGTCGCCATCATGACGGGCATCAGCCGCGAGGACCAGGACCGCTGGGGGGTGCGCAGCCAGAACCGGGCCGAGGAGGCGATCAAGAGCGGCTTCTTCGAGCGGGAGATCACCCCGGTGACCCTGCCCGACGGCACCACCGTCAGCACCGACGACGGCCCCCGCGCGGGCACCACCTACGAGAAGGTCTCCGAGCTCAAGCCGGTGTTCCGGCCCAACGGCACCATCACCGCGGGCAACGCCTGCCCGCTCAACGACGGCGCGGCGGCGCTGGTGATCACCAGCGACACCAAGGCCAAGGAGCTGGGCCTGACGCCGCTGGCCCGCATCGTGTCCACCGCCGTCAGCGGGCTGTCCCCGGAGATCATGGGCCTGGGCCCCATCGAGGCGTGCAAGAAGGCGCTGGCGCGGGCCGGCATGTCGATCGGCGACATCGACCTGTACGAGATCAACGAGGCCTTCGCAGTGCAGGTGCTGGGCTCGGCGCGCGAGCTCGGCATGGACGAGGACAAGCTGAACGTGTCCGGCGGAGCGATCGCGCTGGGTCACCCGTTCGGCATGACCGGAGCGCGCATCGCCACCACGCTGATCAACAACCTGCAGACGCAGGACAAGGCGCTCGGCCTGGAAAGCATGTGCGTCGGCGGCGGCCAGGGCATGGCGATGGTGATCGAGCGGCTGAGTTAGGCCGACTCGCGGATTGAGGGTGCGTCCCGGTGATCCGGTGTGCACCTAGGGCTTTGCGTGGGCGTTCAGGGCGGGAAAATCGCCGGGATGCCGCCGCCAGCTCACGCTCGAAGCCTTGAGCACACACTCAACGCCTCAGCGTTGCTCACTCGACGAGAAAGGCCGGCACCGCAGTGCCGGCCTTTGCCGTCGAAGCGAACTAGTCGTTCTGCAAATAACTGAGCAGGCGCAGGATCTCGAGGTACAGCCAGACCAGGGTCACCGTCAGGCCCAGCGCGATGCCCCACGCCGCCTTGTCCGGCGCGCCGGCGCGGATCATCTGGTCGGCCGCGTCGAAGTCGATCAGGAAGCTGAACGCCGCGATGGCGATGCACACCAGCGAGAAGATGATCGCGATCGGTCCGCCGCTGCGCAGGCCCAGGCCCGCGCCGCCGTTCACGTGGAACATCGCCAGCACGAAGTTGCCGAGCATCAGGAACAGCACCCCGAACAGGGCGGCGACCACCATCCGCGTGAACTTGGGCGTGACCCGGATGGCGCCGGTCTTGTAGACCACGAGCATCCCGAAGAACACGCCGAAGGTGCCCAGCACGGCCTCGCCGATCAGCGCGCCGGCATTGGCGTTGGAGACCTGGAAGTTGGCGAAGACGAACGAGACGGCACCGAGGAACAGCCCCTCAAGAACGGCGTAGCTGAGCACGATCGCGGGGTTGTCCTGCTTGCGACCGAAGGTCGCGATCAGCACCAGACCCAAGCCGCCGAGCGCGCCGATCAGGGTCAGCGGCATCGCCAGCGAGAGCTTGGACGCCACCAGGAAGTAGGACACGACGGCCGAGGCGGTCAGCACGGCCAGCGTCATGCCGGTCTTGGTGACGACGTCGTCGATGGTCAGCGGACGGGAAGCTTTGGTCTCCTGGTAGGGAACTGTGTAGGGGTCGGCCTGGTAGTAGCCTGGGGCCGCTCCAGTCCCGAATTGCGCGTATCCGCCCTGCTGCTTAGGCAGCGAGCGAAATACCGGGTTACTTGTCTCCCGCACCGTCGGATCCTCTCTATGGGTCTGTGGGTTCGAGCTGTGCGAACAACTGCTCAACGACCAGGTGGCCGCCCGGGTTCCCAGCGGACCTGCTGTTTCTCTAGGTTTCGGGACTTTTCCGGCCTCGTAACGAACTCTGCTGTTGTTGTCGTCCGGTCAAACATAAACCTTACCCGCGGGCATCGCTTCAGGCGTGACGATCTAGATTGCTGGTCGAGACCGGGCGGCGATGGGAGGCTGGCGCGTTGAGCGACGAATCAGATGAGGTTCTGACCCGGGTCGAAGGCGGAGTCGGACTGATCACGCTCAACCGCCCCAAGGCGATCAACTCGCTGAATCAACACATGGTGGACGCATTAAGCGCCGTGCTCACCCGTTGGGAAAACGACGACGCGGTGCGCGCGGTGGTGCTGGCGGGCACGGGCGACCGCGGCCTGTGCGCCGGCGGCGACGTGGTCGCGGTCTACCACAGCGCCCGCAAGGACGGCGTCGAGGTACGGAAGTTCTGGCGCGACGAGTATCTGCTCAACGGCCAGATCGGCAGGTTCGCCAAGCCGTACGTGTCGCTGATGGACGGCATCGTGATGGGCGGCGGGGTCGGCGTCAGCGCGCACGGCAGCGTGCGGGTGGTGACCGAAACCTCAAAGGTGGCCATGCCGGAAGTGGGCATCGGGTTCATCCCCGACGTCGGCGGAGCGTTTCTGCTTTCCCGGGCCCCGGGCGAGCTCGGGCTCCACGCCGCCCTGACCGGAGCCCCGTTCTCCGGATCCGACGCCATCGCCATGGGATTCGCCGACCACTACGTGCCACACGGCGAACTCGACGCGTTCATCGCGGCGACCGTGGCCGACGGCATCGACAGCGCGCTGGCCGCCCACGCCATCGAGCCACCCCCGAGTGAGCTTGCCGCGCAACGTGATTGGATCGACGAGTGCTTCGCCGGCGACACCATGGTGGACATCGTGGCCGCGCTGCGCGGTCACGATGCCGCACCGGCGAACGACGCCGCCAACCTGATCGCGACCCGCTCCCCCATCGCCGTGTCGGTGGCCCTGGAGGCTGTGCGCCGGGCCGCGAAGATGGACACGCTGGAAGATGTTCTGGTGCAGGACTATCGGGTGTCGAGCGCGTCCGCGCGCTCACACGACCTGGTGGAGGGCATCCGCGCGCAGATCATCGACAAAGATCGCAATCCGAAGTGGTCGCCGGCGACGCTGACCGAAATCACCGCGGCTGACGTCGAGGCGTATTTCGCACCGGTCGACGACGACCTGACTTTCTAGAAAGGCGGTTCGGGTGACCGACAACTACGAGACCATCCTGGTCGAGCGCGACCAGCGGGTCGGGATCATCACGCTGAACCGGCCCCAGGCGCTCAACGCGCTCAACAGCCAGGTGATGCGCGAAGTCACCAGCGCGGCAACCGAACTGGACAACGATCCAGGCATCGGGGCGATCGTCATCACGGGTTCGGCCAAGGCGTTCGCGGCCGGCGCCGACATCAAGGAAATGGTGGCCCTGACGTTCGCCGACGCGTTCGACGCCGACTTCTTCGCCGCCTGGGGCAAACTGGCCGCCGTCCGCACCCCCACGATCGCCGCGGTGGCCGGTCACGCGCTGGGCGGCGGCTGCGAACTGGCGATGATGTGCGACCTGCTGATCGCGGCCGACACCGCGAAGTTCGGCCAGCCCGAGATCAAACTCGGGGTGCTGCCCGGCATGGGCGGTTCGCAGCGGCTCACCCGCGCCATCGGCAAGGCCAAGGCCATGGACCTCATCCTGACCGGGCGCACCATCGACGCCGCGGAAGCCGAACGCAGCGGCCTGGTTTCGCGGGTGGTGCCGGCCGACGACCTGCTGACCGAGGCCAAGGCCGTCGCCACCACGATTTCGCAGATGTCGCGGTCGGCGGCGCGGATGGCCAAAGAAGCTGTCAACCGCGCCTTCGAATCCACACTGTCCGAAGGGCTTCTCTACGAACGCAGGCTATTCCATTCCACATTCGCGACCGAGGACCAGTCCGAGGGAATGGCGGCATTCATCGAGAAGCGGGCAGCAAAATTCACCCACCGATAGGACGCTTCGATGAGCGAGCCGAGTCCCACGACGACCGTCCCCGAGGACGAAGCCGCCCGCGACACCGAGCCCGAGGCCAAACCGGAGGCCCGCGAACCACGCTCGCCCAAAAGGCCTTGGTGGGTGCGCCATTACACGTTTATGGGCACCACGGTCGGGCTGATCTTCATCTGGTTTTCGATGACGCCGTCACTGCTGCCGCGCGCCGCGCTGTTCCAGGGGCTGGTCAGCGGCATCTCCGGCGCGATCGGCTACGGGTTCGGAGTGTTCGGCGTATGGCTGGTCCGCTTCATGCGCACCAAGAATTACAGCCCGCCAGCGCCACGCTGGGCGTGGATGGTGCTGATCCCGGTCGGCGCGGCCGGCATGGTGGTGATGGCGATTCGGTTCCACGTCTGGCAAGACCGCGTGCGCGACCTGATGGGCGTGCAGCACCTGAAGTGGTACGACTACCCGGTGGCTGCCGGCCTGTCGCTGGTGGTGCTGTTCACGCTGGTCGAAATCGGCCAGTTCATCCGGTGGCTGGTCCGTTTTCTGGTGGAGCAGCTGGATCGCATTGCGCCGTTTCGCCTTTCGGTGACCATCGTCATCGTCGTGCTCGTGGTGCTGACCATCACCCTGCTCAACGGCGTGGTGCTCAAGTTCGCCATGCGCACCATGAACGACACCTTCGCCTCGGCCAACAACGAGATGAGCCCCGACACCGCGGCCCCGAAAACGCCGCTGCGATCCGGCGGCCCGCAGTCGCTGGTGTCGTGGGAGTCGCTGGGCCACCAGGGCCGCATCTTCGTGCAAGCCGGCCCGAAGGTCGCCGAACTCGCCGCTTTCAACGGCACTCCGGCCACCGAACCGATCCGGGCCTACGCCGGGCTGAACTCCGCCGACGACATCACGGCGACCGCGGATCTGGCGGCGCGGGAGCTGCAGCGCACCGGCGGACTGCAACGCGCCGTCGTCGCGGTCGGGACCACCACGGGCACCGGCTGGATCAACGAGGCCGAGGCGGATGCGCTCGAGTACATGTACAACGGCAACACCGCGATCGTGAGCATGCAGTATTCCTTCTTGCCGAGTTGGCTTTCGTTCCTGGTGGACAAGGAGAATGCCCGCCACGCCGGCCAGGCGCTGTTCGAGGCGGTCGACAGATTGATTCGGCAAATGCCCGAGGCGCAACGCCCCAAGCTCGTCGTGTTCGGCGAGAGCCTGGGATCGTTCGGCGGCGAGGCGCCGTTCATGAGCCTGAACAATGTCCTGGCGCGCACCGATGGCGCGCTGTTCAGCGGACCGACCTTCCAGAACACCATCTGGACCGATTTGACCTCCGCCCGCGACGGCGGGTCGCCGGAGTGGTTGCCGATCTACAACGACGGTAGAAACGTCCGATTCGTCGCCCGCCCAAGCGATTTGCAGCGCCCCAACGCACCGTGGGACCACCCGCGGGTGGTCTATCTACAGCACGCCTCCGATCCGATCGCCTGGTGGACCCCCGACCTGCTATTCGCCAAACCGGACTGGCTGCGGGAAAAGCGGGGGTATGACGTACTGCCCGAAACCTATTGGATCCCGGTGGTGACCTTCCTTCAGGTCTCGGCCGACATGGCGGTGGCCGTGGACGTGCCCGACGGGCACGGCCATCACTACGTCGCCGACGCGGCCAACGGCTGGGCGGCGGTGCTGTCGCCGCCCGGTTGGACCGACGAAAAGACCGCCAAGCTGCGGCCGCTCCTCCATTCCGATGCCACCTCCACCGGGTAGCTAGAGCCAGCGGCGAACGGCCGTACCGGCGTCCACCGTCGCTGACCGGCGCGGGCCCACCGGCTCACCGGTGAGCTGGTCCAGCACACCGGAACTGGCCAGCGCCTGATAGCCGCCGATGACGTCGGTGGCGCGGTGCAGGCCGATGTCGAGCAGCGCGGCGGCCGCCAGGCTGGACGTGTAGCCCTCCGAGCAGACGATCACCCACTCGACGTCGTCGTCGACGGCCTCGGGCAACTTGGCGTCGCTGGTCGGGTCGCACCGCCATTCCAGGACGTTGCGTTCGATCACCAGCGCGCCCGGCAACTGGCCCTCGCGGAGCCGCTGGGCCTGCGGCCGGATGTCGACGAGCACGGCCTCGCGCCGGAGCGCCTCGGGCACCTCGGTGGCGCGAAGGCGGCGGAACCGGCGCCGGGCCGATCTCAGGACAACGTCGATGCGGCTCATCAGGATCCCTCCGGTTGATCGGTCAGTTCGGTGCGGTCGCGGCGCAACCGGTTGTGTTCGGTGACCTCGTAGTACGACATCGCGGTCAGCGGTGGCGAGTAGGCATGCACGCTCAGGGTCGGCTGCACGGCCGCGGGCGCCGCCTTCGTCGCCGGTTGCGGAACGGGCCTGGGCGCCCACACCACGTCGTGCACCCAGCCCAGCGGGAACCCGGCCTGATCGCCCGCGTCCAACCGGCGCCGCCGCAAACCCTTTCCGTCCCAGCGGAATTCGCTGAGTGAACCGGACAGCACGGTCAGCGCACCCAGCGACCCGCCGTGGTCGTGTAGCTCCGTGGCGTGACCGGGCACCCAGCTGATCAGCCAGATGTCCAGTTCCTCGTCGCCGTGAATGCGGGTGAACCAGCGCTTGGATTCCGGCACCCCGCCCCTGGGCAGCAGGTGGTCACAACGCCCGCTGAGGACATGGTCGGCGGCCTGGTCGGTGGCGTGCAGCAGGTCGGGCACCCGCAACCGGGTGGGTCCCGGTGCGGGTTTGAGGGGCGACGAGACGGCGGCAGGCGCCGCAAAAGAAACGGACATTCGAGGAGCTCCAGGGTCAACGGATAGGCAAGCGGCGGCGGGTCAGGGCCGACAACACTCGCAAAATCCGAAGCGCTCCATCACGGTCGCCAGTGTTGCATAGATTGGGACCGTGCGCCGTTGCCGTCATCGCCCCGGGCAGCGGACCGCGCTTGTCGTCGCGACGCTTCTCCTGGCGGTCACGGGGTGCGCGCACGGCGCGCCCGGCGGCACCGCGACGAGCCCGTCGGCGCGCCCGTCGAGCATCCCCCGCGGCCCGGCCTCGGCGCCGCCGGGCGCCATCGGGCTCACCCCGGGCGGGGTGACGACCAGGGTCGACGTCCCCGCGGATTCGACCGAGGAGGAGTACTTCCAGGCCTGTCACGCCGCAAAAGTCTGGATGGAAACCCAGCCCAGGACGGGTGCGTCGCTGCTCGAGCCGTACCTGGCGATGGTGCAGGCCTCGCCGTCGGGCACACCCGGCACCTGGGGCGCCCGATGGTCGGAGCTGACGCTGGCCAGGCAGGCGGCCGTGATCACCGCCGCGCGCGCGGCCGCCGGCGACGAATGCGGGTAGGCCGGGGCTTCGGGCAATTGTGATCACGCGTACGAAAAGTGCGGATTGCGGCTGCCGCCGCGCAGAATGAACGCATGCCGCGACGCTCATCACCCACTCGGGTGGCGCTGGCGCTGGGCAGCGGCGGCGCCCGCGGCTACGCCCACATCGGCGTGATCGAAGCGCTGCGGGCCCGCGGCTACGAGGTTGTCGGGATCGCCGGTTCCTCGATGGGCGCGATGGTCGGCGGTCTGCACGCGGCCGGGCGCCTCGACGAGTTCGCCGACTGGGCGAAGTCGCTGACGCAACGCACGATCCTGCGCCTGCTGGACCCGTCCATCAGTGCCGCCGGCGTGCTGCGGGCCGGGAAGATCCTGGACGCGGTGCGCGACATCCTCGGGCCGGTGTCCATCGAGGAACTCCCCATCCCCTACACCGCCGTCGCCACCGACCTGCTGGCCGGCAAGTCGGTGTGGTTTCAGCGCGGCCCCCTCGACGAGGCGATCCGCGCGTCCATCGCGATTCCCGGGGTGATCGCGCCGCACGCGTTCGACGGGCGCCTGCTGGCCGACGGCGGCATCCTCGACCCGCTGCCGATGGCGCCGATCGCCGCGGTAAACGCCGACCTGACCATCGCGGTCAGCCTCAGCGGCAGCGAGGCCGGCGGCATCGAAGACCACCGTGACGCGGAGCCGGGGGCTACCGTCGAGTGGCTGAACCGCATGGTGCGCAGCACGTCCGCGCTGCTGGACACCGCGGCGGCGCGGTCCCTGCTGGACCGGCCGACCGCGCGCGCGGTGCTCGGCCGGTTCGGGTCAGACGATGCGGAAGCCGAAGACGTCGGCCCCGACGACATCGCCGACCTTCCGGCGGTGCCCAAACTGGGCAGCTTCGAGGTGATGAACCGCACGATCGACATCGCCCAGTCCGCGCTGGCGCGCCACACGCTGGCGGCCTACCCGCCCGACCTGCTGATCGAGGTGCCGCGTTCGACGTGCCGGGGCCTGGAATTTCACCGGGCGGTGGAGGTCATCGCCGCGGGCCGGGCGCTGGCCGATGAGGCCCTCGACGGGCTGGAAGCCGAGCCGGAGCAGGCCGCGCCGCCCGCGCTCGACGGCTGATCGCGCCGGGGTCAGGCGCCCAGGAAGCGCGCGACGGCCCGGGCTTCGCGGCGGCCCTGTTCACGCCCGGCCATGGCCGAATCGATGCGGCAGCGCGGATCCAGGGGATTGGGTCCGAACGCCGCCAACGAGTCGGCGTCGGCGAACATCGCGAGCGCCGGGCCGGGGAACGCCGCGATCTCGGCGGCCGGCCCCGCGCCGAACGCCGCCGGCGCATCGGCGCCCGACGGGACCAGCACTACCGCCGCGGCGCAATCGCCGGCCACCGGCAGGTTGACCGAGCTGGCCACCCCGCCGTCCATGTAGCGCCGCCCCCCGATCGTCACCGGCGGCCACGCCCCCGGTACCGCGCAGCTGGCCGCCACCGCATCGACGAGCCCGGCACCCGACTCACGATCGAAGACCACCAGTTCGCCGGTGGCGACGTCGATCGCGGTGATCCGCAACGCCCGTTCCGGCCAGTCGTGGGACGGCAAGCGCTGGGCGATCACCCGGCGCCGGACGGACTCGGCAACCGTTTTGGTGGCCAGCGCCACGGCCCCGATCCGCCGCATCTGCTCCCGGGTCTTGTCCTGCGCCTCGTCGAACGGTTCGGCCAGGGCGGTCAGGAACACTTCGGTGATGTCGTCGATGTCGACGCCGGAATCGATCTCGGCCGATGACTCCGCCACTTGCCGGTCGTACAGGGCCTCCAGCGGGCAGCCGCTGCCGATCTGCGCGGCGACGGCCGAACCCGCCGAGGTCCCCACCAGCACATCCGAATCCAGCAGCGCCCGCGCCGCCGCGGGAGCCTCGTCGGCGATGCCGCGCAAAATTCCTGTCTCCCATGCGATTCCCGCTATCCCGCCACCGGCCAGCACGAGCGCGCGTCTGGTCGTCACGCCGAAAGGCCCGACGCCGACGTGTGCTGGGCCCGCTGGACGGGCTCGCTCAGGTCGGCCCGGCGGAGCGGATGCGCCGGCGGGTCGGGTAGCACCACGCTGCGGGTGATCTGCAGCCCGGCGTCGACGTGGACGAGCTCTCCGGGCTCGAGCGGCTGCCAGCGCGGATCGTCGTCCATCGGTTCGCTGGCGAACACCACCGAGGAGCGGGTGCACAGATGCTCGGACTGCGCGCGGATTCGGTGTGTGCGCAAGTCGAATTCGGGCGCGGCCGCCTCGTGCTGGTGGCGCCGATCCAGGACATAGAGCTCGTGGGTGTCCGGGTAACGCAGCGCCCACATCTCTGTGGCGGTGCTCAACAGAACGTTGACCGCGTAGATCGGCACCTTCGCCGCCAGCCAGCGCATGGCGTCGACCAGGCCGGCGGTCCCGTCGCCACCCCGTGCACGGATCGAGCCGGTGATCAACGCGAACACCCGCTCGGAATCGGTCTCGCCCAGGACCAGACCGTCGGTGCCGAGCTCGCGCAGCCGTTCGTCGATGTCATCCAGCCCCCCGACCACGCCGTTGTGCGCGAAGATCCGGCCGTCCTGCAAAAACGGGTGGGTGTTGCGGACATCGAGCGAACCCGTCGTCGCATAACGGACGTGGGCGATGAAGGTCGTGCCGGTCAGCTCGTGCGCCTCGGTGGCGAACCGGGTGTCGTGCCAGGCCGCAATCGGGTCCTTGTACAGCTGCGGCCGCCCGTCGCGGTCGAAGACGCCCAGCCCGCTGCCATCGGGGTTCCGGCGGCTCTGCTTGGACAGGCTGTCCGGGGCGTTGAGCAACCAAAAGGTCGCGGTGCAAACGTCCGTCCCGGAGTGCAAGCCAAAAAGTCGGCACATGATTCCGACCGTACCGAAGGCGGCTCGGCGGGGTCTCGCGACACATAACCAGTTGCGACGACACGCCGAAATGCGTCGCAACGGATTATGTCTCGCGGCACTACCGCGCCAGTCCGGGCGCGGCCCGGCCGGTGATCAGCGGGAGATCGAAAAAGCTCTGAATCCCGGCCGGCGCCGCGCAGGTGGCGGGCACCGCGTTGACGCAGTGCGCGGCGGTCGCGACGATCCCGGGATTGCTCTGCAGGCCGGCCGCCACGCTTTCCGGCTGCCACCCCTTGACCGTCACGAAGGTGTCCGGGTTGCCGCGCACCTCGATCTCGTAGCGCTCCCCCGCCGGCCCGAACGACCAAGGCGGGTCGAGGTTTTCGGAGCCCATCAGCCAGTTCACGGTGATCCGCACCACCACCGCGTCGCCCACCAGCGCCTCCCAGTGGAAGCGGCGACCGGCGACCTGGCCGGGCTCGATCGCCCCGATGGGCGAGTCGATCGGCGCGGTCGCGACGGCCACCTCCTGCGACGACCGGATCGGGCCGGCGGCGAAGCCCAGCTGGTCGACGCAGAGCCGGACCGACTGCGCGAAGCCGCCGTCGAGCAGCTTTTGCATCGGCCCGGTGAGCGCGCTGTCGGGCGTGCCGCCGAAGCCCATCACGTAACGCAACACATCCGGTGCCCCATAGGTGCGCAGGTCGGAAAACTCTTCGGCGAGAACGAAAGTCACGCCAGTCGACATCACCGACAGCAGCAGCGGAAACAGCTCGGTGGCCGCACCGGGCCCGATCCCGGCGCCGTGCAGCGTCGCATTGCCGGCCTGCGCGGCGACTTCCAGTGGGGCGCCCTCCTTTTCGCTCGGGTAGAACCACCCGAGCGGGGTCACCACGTTCTTGCCCGAGCTCAGCAGCGCGGCCACTTCCTCGACGCTGGGCAGCAAGGGCGCGTAGATCACCGCGTCGGCGTCCAGCGCGAGCACGTCGTGGATGCTGTTCGTCGCCATGACGCCCAGCGGTGGCGTGCCGATGATCTCGCCGACGTCCTTGCCGGCCTTGGTCGCCGAATGCACCCAGCAGCCGACGAGTTCGAGCTCGGGATGTTCCAACACGCCCTTGATAGCCGCGGTGCCGACCGATCCGGTCGCCCACTGAACGACGCGCAGGCCCATGTGCGCACCTCACCTTCCCAGTCGCGAGCAGACAGAGAATCGCACGTTTGGATGCGGAATTACGCGATTCTGCGTCTGCTCGCGCATCAGCGCCCTCTCAGTCGCGGGCCTCGACCACCCAATAACCGTGCTCGGCGTATCGCGCCCGAATCGCCTTCTTGTCGTACTTGCCCACGCTGGTGCGCGGAATCTCGTCGACGAATGTCCATCGCTCGGGCAGCCACCACCGGGCCACCTTGTCCGCGAGGAACTTTCGCAGATCTTCGGCGCCCAGCGACGAGTGCTTGGCGACGATGACCGCCAGCGGTCGTTCCTGCCACCGCTCGTCGGGCACCCCGACGACGGCGGCCTCGAGCACCTGGGGGTGCCCGATGAGGCAATTCTCCAGCTCGACCGACGAGATCCATTCCCCACCGGACTTGATGACGTCCTTGGCGCGGTCGGTCAGGGTGACGAAGCCGCGGTCGTCGATGCGGCCGACGTCGCCGGTGCGCAGCCAACCGGAGTCGAACTTGGAGTCGTCATGGCCGAGGTAGTAGGAGCCGGCGATCCACGGGCCGCGGACCTCCACCTCGCCGACGGCCTCGCCGTCGTTGGGCAGCGCCGCGCCCTCGTCGTCGACGATCCGCATCTCCACGCCGCCCACCGGCTGGCCCTGCGTCGCGCGGTACGCCCAGTGCCGATCCTCGGGGGTTCCCGGCGGCGGCCAGGCCATCGTGGCCATCGGCGATGTTTCGGTCATGCCCCAGAGCTGACGGATCTGGACACCATGCTTTTCCTCGAACGTGCGCATCAGCGACACCGGAACGGCCGAGCCGCCGCAGACCACCAGGCGCAGCGACGACATGTCGTGCTCGGGGTCGTCCTCCAGGCGGTGCAGGACGTCGTTCCAGATAGTGGGCACCGCGCCGGCCACCGTGGGCCGCAGCTTTTCCACCATACCGATCAGCGCGGGGGCGTCGAGATGACGATCGGGGAGCACCAGGTCGGCGCCGGCCAGCAGCGCCGCGTACGGCAGCCCCCACGCGTTGGCGTGGAACATCGGCACGACCGGCAGCACGCTGTCGATGGCCCCGACCCCGATGCCGTTGGTGGTACACGCCGCCATGGCATGCAGGTAGCTCGAACGATGGCTGTAGACAACGCCTTTCGGGTTGCCGGTGGTGCCGCTGGTGTAGCACATCGCGGCCGCGGACCTCTCGTCGACCTCCGGCCACTCGAAGTCGGGTGATTCGGCGTCAATCAACTCGGCATAGCTCAGCACGGTCTTGCCGGATTCCTGCAGCGGCGTGGGGTCGCCCTCGCCGACCAGGATCACCGTCTGCACGGTCTCGAGTTCGCCGAGCACCGGGGCGAGCAGTTTGACCAGCGACGCGTCGATCAGCACCACCCGGTCCTCGGCCTCGTTGGCCACGTAGGCGATCTGCTCGGGGAACAGGCGGATGTTGAGGGTGTGCAGGACGGCACCCATCGACGGCACCGCGAGGTAGGCCGCCAGGTGTTCGGCGTTGTTCCACATGAACGTCGCGACGCGCTGATCCCCGGTAATGCCGAGGCGGCGCAACGCGTTTGCCAACTGGGCGGCCTGTTGGCCCAGCTCGCGGTGGGTGATGCGGCGGTAGCCATCGCCGGTGGCGGTGGTGACCGTGCGCGCTCCGTGGACGCCGCAGCCGTGCCGCATGATCGCGGCGATCGTCAACGGATAGTCCTGCATCGTGCTGTCCATCGAGGTACCGCCTCACTCTCTCGGCGCGACACCGCCACCTGTGCGGTCGGGCGAATGCTATCGCCGCACACGGCTATGAGAAAACGGGTTCCCCCGACAATGTGCGTTTTAAGCGCGAGTCGTCGGGTTTGCGGCGCAGCGTCAGGCCAGGGCCGGCTCCCAGTCCGGCAACTCGGGCACGACCCACTCGGTCGGGGTCTCGTTGTCGTGCACCGACGTCTCGATGCCCAGGGCGACGATCGAGGCGACCGGCGCCACGGTGACGATGCCGGCATAGTCGGCGATGTACAGGTATTTCGCGTCGGCGCTTTCGACCACGCACGACGGCTGGTGGGCGACCCCGATGGTGCCGATGACGTCGTGCGTGAGCGTGCACAACACGGTGATGCCGTCGTCGCTGACCAGGTAGGCGCGGTCGCCGTCGCCGCTGAGCGTCAAGCCCGTCAGAATGCCGATCTCGCCGATCTTGCGCGTACCGGTGACCTTGGCGGTGCGGGTGTCGACGACGTCGATCACCGCGCCCAACTCGGGAGCGCAGCTGGCCACGTACGCCAGCGCGCCGTTGGGGCTGAGCGCGACGTCGCGGATGGTCAGGCCGATCTCGACGGTGCCCAGAACGCGCGACCGGGACGGCGTGCGCGTGTCGATCACGACGAGCTGACCGCCGGCGGGTCCGTTCGTGGCGACGTGCAGCCGGCCCCCGTCGGCGCTGGCCCGCACGCATTCGGTTGTGGTTCCGGGCCGGTTCGCCCACGCGAGCTCCGCCACGCGCCCGGTCTTGGCGTCCAGGACGGCGATACCCGCGCCGCCGGCGCCGTTTCGGCTCGCGTAGACGTGGGTGCCGTCGGGGCTAACCACCAGGTCGCTCACGCTGTCCGCCAGCGGATGTGTCGCGACGACGGTGTTGGTCGGCACGTCGATGACGCCGATCGAGTCGTACGCCGGTGTCACGGTGGTGACGTAGGCGCGGTCGGTGTTGTGGCCGGCCACGGCCAGCGCGAAGGGCTCTGGCAGGTCCGCGATGGTCTGCACGACGCGGCAGGTGTCGGTGTCGATGACCGAGACGCTGTCGGCGGCGTGGTTGGCCACCAGCAGTCGGGTGCCGTCGGGGCTGGCGGCGATGCCGCTGATCGGACCTTGCTGCACGGCGACCTCGACGACGATCGGGAACCCGGCCGCCGCTCCCAACTCGATGACGCCGCCGTCTCCGGCCTCATGTCGGTGGTTCACTGCGAGCATGCTGGTACCGCCTTTGCTGTCTTCGTAGTACGTCCGGTTCCCTCGGTGGGCGCCGCGCGCCTGCACGAACCGGACCCCACCACCCGTAGAGGGCTGCTTTCGTCAAATTTTACCGAGCGAATTTCGCGCACAAAGAATTCGAGATCGGTGCTGTCAGACAGGTCACACCAGCCACTCGATGCACACTTAGAAATTTATTATCGAGGACACCGGCGGCCGTTTGGGGGCGAACCGAATTCCGGGAATTACCTGCGCTTTCAGTGGCTCGGCTAACAGACGGCGCCTGCCCCTGGCGAGCCCGGCAAATAAGACTCTCTTATAATTCGGGCCGAAAGAGGTAAAAGTCACATTTTGCAGACTCCGGCGCGCCGATTGCGAAATTAATTTGCTCGCCGCGTGCTAGCTGAACTGGGTCCGGGGCCGGGACAGCGCCACACCGTCGACGCTGATATCGAGTTTCTCGTTGTAGAAGGCCACCAGGCCGGCGATCTGCCCGACCGCGGGCAGCGGGTAGTGGTAGGTCCACGCCAGGTCCGGATGCGTGGTGCCGCCGGCCCGCACCGACCAGTAGCCCGATGTCACCCCCTTGTACGGGCATAGCGTCCGGGTGCAGCTGGGTTCCAGGTGCTCGAACGCGATGTCGGTCGGATCGATGTAATACCTTGTGGGCAAACCCGTTTCGAATAGGAGCACCGGAGATCCGGTGTCGGCGAGGACGATTCCGTCGAGCTCGACGCGGACATGGCGGTGGGAGCGCAGCGCGTCGACCCGCGAATACGGGTTGCGGGGGTGGCCGTAGATCGGCTCGTCCTCCTCGAACCACCGCAGCGGATCCCAGTCGAAGCGCACGGTGCCCGCTACCGGCCCGTCACCGGCGTCGAACACCCGCGCCGCCGAGAGATGGGTCCGGCCGGCACCGACCAGCGAGTGCAGCCGCGACGGACCAAGCTGCACCTGCTGCGGGTGGTCCTCGTCGACGAGGAACTCCGTGCGCACATCGCCCAGCGGGATGTAATACGCCGGGTAGTAAGGCAATTCCCACACGTACCGCGCGGCGGTGGTGTCGAAAACCAGCTCGTGGCCGAGATAGCCGCGAACGCGGCGCGGCGCGGGCTCGACGCGTCCGCGGGCGGCGGCCATTTGAGGGTAGTCGGGTTGGGTGGTCATGCCTGGTCCCCGGAAGCCAGCCCGGCCGGGGCGTTGGCGATCGCTCGATAGATGGCGTCGGCGAGCGCCAGCGCGCTCTCCTCGGTGAGCTCGAGGGCGACCCGCGCCGACGGGCCCAGGCCGGGATTGATCACGTCGATGTTGACCGTGTGGCCGTACGGCGCGTGCACGGGGTGGTCGACGTACACGGTGGCGGCGCTGGCGCCGAACCACCCCGTCGCCCCCTTGCCGCTGCCGACGATCTGCACGTGTTCGGTGAGGTATGTGCACATGTCTTGGCGCACCTAGCCTTTCAAGTGGGTCGCGAAGAAGTCCTCGATGCGGCGCCAGCCGTCCATCGCCGCATTGGGCCGGTACGCCGGCCGGTCGACGGAGAAGAACGAGTGGCCCGCGCCTTCATACGAGTGAAACTCGTGTGGTTTGTCGAACTTGGTCAGCTCGGCGTCCAGGGCCGCCACCGCAGGGGGCGCGGGGAACCTGTCGTCGGCCCCGAACAGTCCCAGCAGCGGGCAGCTCAGGTTCGACGCCAGGTGCAGGATCGGTTGCATCGCCTTGGGCATGCCCTCCGGCAGGTCCTCGACGATGAACGCGCCGTAGCAGTCCACCACGGCGTCGAACGGCAGCGAGCACGCCGCCAAAAACGCGTGCCGACCGCCCGAGCAGTGCCCGATGACCCCGAACTTCCCGTTCGCGCCGGGCAGCGAACGCAGGTGCTCGACCGCGCCCGCGACGTCGCCGACCAGTCGTTCGTCGGGGACCCCGCCGGCGGCGCGCACCGTCGCCGCGGCATCGTCGGGCGCGGCACCCGGGGCCTCGCGCGAATACAGGTTGGGGGCCACCGCGTGGTAGCCGTTGACCGCGAGCCGGCGGACGAATTCCTTGGTTTCCCGGTCGTAACCGGGCATGTGGTGAATCCATACGATTCCGCCGCGCGGTCCCTCGGCGAGCGGGGTCGCCCGGTAGGCCTCGATCTCGTCGCCGCCGTGGCCGGCGATCGTGACCGTCTCCGCGCGGATGGCGTCAGGACTGGGCGCGTTCATCGCTGCTCCTCTTGGCGGGGTGCGGTCCGACCAAACCAACGTAGCCCAACGACACCCGGGTCGGTTTGTCTTGCCGCCGCACAACGCGACAATGAAGCACGGTTGACTGACGATATGTTCGTATGTGACGATATCGTCAGTAAGAAAGGGTTGGCCATGGCATGAGCATGATCGACGAACCTGGCACATCGCGACCACACCGACTGCACCGAGCATGGCTGCTGCAGCGCGCCGTCGCCGCAGCGCTGTGTGATGCGCTGCGCGGCAATATTTTCCGTGGGCTCCAGCGCCAAGTTGGGCCGACTTGATGCGGAACGGCCCCCGCAACGTCGCGAGCTACGGTCCAAACATCTACGCCAAGTCGGCAGTGGTCGACCCGTACCCGCACTACCGCCGGCTCCGCCGGCTCGGACCGGTGGTGTGGCTGAGCCGGCAGGGCGTCTACGCGCTGCCCCGCTATGCCGAGTGCAAAGCAACGCTGCGGGATGACGCGACGTTCATCTCGGGCAACGGCGTGGCACTCAATCCGATCAGCAATCGGCTGTCGCGAGGCACGACGCTCAACAGCGACGGCGTGGAGCACGACCGGCGACGCAAACTGGTTGCGCACCGGCTACTTCCGCGAGCGTTGCGCGACCTCGCCGACACCATCGATGATCAAGCAGCCGCCATCGTCGACACCGCCGCGCGCCGCCGCACGGTTGACGCGGTCGCCGACCTCGCCTCGGCATTGCCGCTGGCCGTGGTGCCCGATCTGGTCGGATGGCCCCGTGACGAGCGGGGACTGCTGATCGACTGGGGCGGGGCCACATTCGACATGCTGGGCCCGCTGAATCGGCAAGCCCTCATGTCCTTCCCGCGCAGCCTGCAGATGTTGCGATTCGCTCGCCGCGTCGTCCGCCGCCGCACCGTGCTCGAGGGCAGCATCGTCGACGAGTTGCTCGCCGCGGTCGACGCAGGGACCGTGAGCCGCGAGCAGTGCACGGCGCTGATGATCGACTACATCGCGCCGTCACTCGACACCACCATCAGCGCCATCTCAAACGCCGTGTCCCTGTTCGCCAGTCACCCCGAGCAGTGGCAACTCCTCAAGAACGACCCAGGTCTGATTCCCAACGCGGTCAACGAGATCGTGCGCTACGAATCGCCGCTGCGCGCGTTTGCCCGGCTGGTCCGGCATGACACCGAGATCGCCGGTGCCGCCATTCCGGCGGGCGCGCGCGTCCTCGTCATGTACGCCTCGGCCAACCGCGACGAACGCGAATGGAAAGACCCGGACGCCTTCGACATTCGCCGCGACGCGGGACGACACCTCGGCTTCGGCAACGGCGCGCATGCGTGTGCCGGCCAGGCCCTGGCCCGCCGGGAGACGGCCGCCATGTTGCGCGCGCTGATCGATCGCGTCGACCGCATCCACGTCAGCGGCCCACCTACCTGGGCCGAAAACAACATCATCCGCCGGCATCAATCGCTTCCGGTCACCCTCGAATCGGCGTGAGGATTCAGCGACTGCTCCGCAAGCTTGGCCATTGAAGGCATCGCCGAGTGCGAGGGCGCCGACCTGCGCGCCAGACTCCTCAGCCGACTTTGATCGGCACCGTCACCGATTCGGTGGTGGCGGGTACCCGCGTGGTATCGACGACGAGGATCTCACCGCTGTCCTGGGTGCCGTTGGGCAGCATCTTGGGCTTGAGCTGAAACGGCGGCGCATCGGAGGCCAGGCCGGCCAACCCAAAGTCGCTGTCGTTGGCGAGAATCAGCGTGTTGCCGCCGTCCCGGCTGATGACCCCTTCGATATGGTCATGCCCGAAGAAATTGCCGTCGGCCGAGAGCGTTCGTACCAGATCCCCGACATCGAGCTTGAGCGCTTTGGTGGCGAGGGTGATGCCGGCGGCCTTGAGTTTGGCGCCGGCCGCCGCGTCGGTGCCGATGCCGACGAAGGTCTCGACGGGGACGCCGTCGATCAGGAGCCCGCCGGCACCGGCCTGATAGGTAGCCCCCGGGGCCGTGGAGTGCGGCCCGACATCGGTGGCCCCGGAGATGTCGGCCACGTAGATCTTCTTGTTGCCGTTGGGCTGCGGCGCGTCGTCGCGCTCGTCGATCAGGAACGTGGTCGCGCTCAACGCGGTGATTTCCGACACCGCGACCTTCGTCTGCTGCGGGTTGGCCAGTGGATAGAGGTACTCGTGCATGTCGCCGCGGTTGGCGAGGTTGATGCTCACGATCCGGGTCAGTGGGACGGACCGGGATGAGCCGACCAAGCCCGGGGTGGCCAGGGCCGATTGCATGATGCCCACCAGCGTGCCGCCGTCGGGGGTGATGGTCAGCCCTTCCATGCCCTGGTTCGGGCCGCGCAGCGCGAGCTCCGCGGGCAGGCTGCCGTCGAACGGCGAAAGACGTTCCAGCTCTTTGCCGTTGGCGTCGAAGTGGACGACGAACGGGCCGTACTCGTCGGACACCCAGAACGTGCCGTCGGGCATGGCGACCAGGCCCTCGGTGTCCAGGCCGTGGTCCGACTGCGGCAGGCGGTTGCCGTTGAGGTCCACCATCGACTCGCCGGTGGCGGCCCGCGGGTCGATCAGCCCCACCAGCGGCGCGCCGTCCTTCCCGGTCAGCGTGATGATCTGCTCCAGCGTCGCCACGCCGCGGGCGAGTTTGAGCTTGGCGATCTGCGGATGGAAATTCGGTACCGGAAGCACCTTTTCGCCGGGGGTGCGCCCGTCGACGTTCGGGCCCCGGTCGGACAGGCCGTAGATCTCGTCGGTGCTGCCGGGCACCGCGGCGATCGCGGAGCCGTGCGCGTTGGCCTGCACCGCGACCTCGCCGACGATCAGCAGCGGCGCCTCGTCCTCGGCGTAGAGCCTGACGGCGTGGCTGACGGTGACCGGAAGCTGATCCGTGCCGGTGAAGCCGGCGTCCGGCGTGTAGACCATCGCCCCGTAGGCGCCGTACGCGATGCTGCCGTGCGCGGGCTTGCCGAAGGCGACCGGCGTGACGCCGCCGGTGGCGGCCAACAGCTGTTCCGGCGAGATCATCAAAACCTTTCCCGCGGCGGTGCTCAGTTCCTTGAGCGACGGCGCCGAGAGCGACGGCGGGGGATCCGACGAGCAGGCCGCGACGGTGATCAACGCCGTTCCCGCCGCCAGCCACCCGGGCAGCGACGTCAGGCGAGGTGATGACATGAAGCCGATCTTTGCGCTTCTAACGCCGCTTATCCCGCACTTTGTAGGTAGAGGGCCACGACTTTTTGGACTCGTCGCCCGTCAGCGGCGTCCCCATCCCCCCGACCTTCACGTTGTAGGCCTCCTTGCCGGGGCCGACCTCGCGATTGGCGTGTTCCTGCGCCAGGTAGTAGAGCTCGTCGATGGTGGCCTCGTCGTAGGCGACGAACGAAGTCTCGCGGGCGAGGTCGTCGATGCCCGCCAGCATCCGGTCGGGCAGGAGGCGCGAGGCCAGCGCCGCGACGCCCAGCAGCGAGAACGGGATGACCCAGTAGCAGACGTAGGACAGCGGCGTCTTGGTGTCGAGGATCGTCGCGTCGGCGGCCACGATCGGCGGGATCGCCGCCGACGCCGTCATGCCGGCGAACGCGGCGATCCAGACCCAGGTCAGCAACCCGGCCATCCGGGCGAACAGCGCCGTCTTGACGACGTCGGCGGGGTGTTCGGCGGCGGCCAACGCGCGGGCGAACGGCTTGCCGAGCAGCGCGCCGGCCAGAGCAACCACGAAGATCCCGGCGTTGCCCAGCGGCAATATCCACCGCTGGTTGAAAGAGTCATCGAGCGCGAAGGCCAGGATCGTCAGCACCAAAAAGACCGCGGCAGAGCCGACTTGGAGTGGCTCCCACGGTTTGGCCGCCGAGCGATCGACCGCGATCACCGCGACGGCGAACGCCAGCGCGACCAGCGCGGCGGCGGCGAACGGAACGTTACCGACCAGCGCCCAATAGACGATCCACGGCGCAAAGCTAAACAGCAGGCCCACGAGGGGTCAGTTTATGAGTGACGACTTCGGGCACCGTCGGCGGCAAGGCTAACCGGTCGGGTTCGTGTTGAGCGCCATCGCCAGAAAGTCGAGCCGCCACAGCGACCGGAACAGTGTGCGCGCGGATTCCTGGAGCTCGACCTGGCTCTCGTTGGCCGCGCCGCGGTCGCGTGCCACGCACTCAACGATCTGCCGGATCGTGCGACGCCCGTCGACCTGCCGGACGAAGCGCAGCCGGGCGGGGTCGAGCTTCAGCTTCGCCCCGGGCAGGAAAATCTCCTCGCCCGACAGCAGGCACGCCGTGCGCGCCAGCGGAACGTAATCGAGCGATCCGTCCGTCGAGAAGTCGATCGTGTATTGCTCTTTCGGACGTTCGGGGCGACATGCGATGAAGAAGTGGGTGGCATTTGCCGGCTGCAGGCGTTCCATCACCGACCAGAGTTTGGTGTCGGGCAGTCGGTCCAGGGCCGCCGGGAATCCGCCGGCCGGGGCCACCAGGTCGTGCGGGTAGTACGGCGTCTTGTGAAACCATCCCTGGAATGTGAGCCCGGCCGAGCCGACGAGATCCAGGCACTCCTCGACGGTGTAGCTGCGTTGCCGGCTGTGCAAGAAGGTGTCGACGAGGGCGCCATCGGACAGCAGGTCGCGCGCCACCTTCAGGTAGCTCCGCACGGGGTGGTCCCCCGGCAACGTCGCGAGCGCCTCTTTGACCTGCTCGACCGACGCCTCATCCTGCGCCAGCCCGAGGTCGCGGAATACGGATTCGAGCATCTCGACGCCGACTCGGCCGTACTTCGCGTAGAGCATGACGCCCAAGGCCCCCTCCGGGCGCAGGCACTCGCCGAGCGCCCGCAATCCGGCCAGGGGATCCGCCATGTGGTGCAGGACGCCACTGGAGACGATGAGGTCGAAGTCGCCCGCGAGCGTGGACACCTCTTCGATCGGAAGCAGGTGCAGCTCCAAATTCCGCAATCCGTGCTTGCCCTTCAGATACCGCTCGTGCTCCAAGGCCGACCGGCTCACGTCGATCGCCGTCACTTTGGCGTCTCGATTCATGAAGGCGTAGACCGCCGCCTGGTAGGTGCCGCAACCCGCAATCAGGATGTCGAGATCGGGTCGGTATTCCCGGTCCGGCCACAAGACACGATGCGCCCAAAACGGATCGAACCAATCCCAGTGGCTTTTGGTCCAGGCCTCCAAATCGGTGACCGGGGGCGGGTAGTCCCACCGGTCGTATTGGCGCGAGACGCCATCAGCGCGCGGATCCTCGGTCACTTCGGCGCTGACTCCTTCGCGGGTGAATGCGTCACGATCGCGACCAACCTACCTACTGAGCCCGGCCGGTTTGCCAAATCGCGGTGAACCCGAACCTGTGATACACCATCAGAACCACCCAACGCATCGATGAGCTGCCCGGAGGGAGCAAGGTCATGGTTATCGCACGGCGCTTCGCCGCAACCGCAATGTTCGCCGCCTGGACCGTCGGTGCGGCCGGCACGGCGTGGGCGGACACACCGACGATGGACGGCAGCTACACCGAGACCGCGACAACTCCTGCGGGCGCGACCTTTACCAGCAGTTGGACGGTCAATTCCTGCGGCGACGGCTGCCTCTGGATCAAGGCCGGGGCGGGCAGCAGCCAAGCTCGGTTGGTCGACGGCCAATGGGTACTGGATACGCTCAACAACGTGAATTGCGCGGACGGCAGTTACATCCAATACGCGACGAGCACCCACATAACGTGGGATCCCAACACCCTTACCGGCACCGCTGAGCACACCTACGTCGTGCCGGCCTGCGGCCATCCGCCGGGCTACGCGCAGACGGACCACATAGAGATCAAGCAGACGCCGTCCTCGTCGTCGCCGTCACCGTCGCCGTCCGCCTCGCCGTCGTCCTGACGGGGCCGGGCGACTGTCCGGGCCGCGCCCCCAGCGGCCTGGGTATTGATCAGGGCCGCAAGTTCGAATCCTGCGGGGCACCATCTGACCAGCGCAGATGCGATCCCGCACAAGATTCGCACCACGAGGTCAAAGAGAAATCGGACTTGGTCGTTGCACGCAGGCTGGAGAAGTGGCAAGTCCCGTGCGGGGGGGGGGGCGTGCGTCAATTCGATTTGTCGAATCGCTGGCGTTGCCGCACCCCATACGCCGCGGCCTTCACGGCGTGGTCATCCTCCAACCCCGATCCCAGGGCACCGCCCAATGTTGCGACCGCCGCCACCAGCCAGGCCATCAGCAATAAGGATGAGAGGCTGACGGGGTGGCCGATATTTTGCGCGACCATTTGCGGTGGCAGCGTCCACCAGGCGGTCAGCAGCAGCAGGATGAACAGCCCGATGTGGAGAATGACGACGCCGATGGTCAGGGTGACAACGGTCGCTGCGTTGTACAGCACCGCGCGTTCACGTTCGCCGGCCGAATGCGGCCGTTCCCATAGTTCGTGGTGAAGGATGAGCCACGCGATCATCGCTGTACTCGCCAAGATCGTCGCCGCGCTCAATCGCCAAGGGCCCATCGTGTCGGACAACTGCCAAATTGTCGGATACGCAAGGCTCACGGCCCCAGTGGCGAACGCCGCCATCAACACCTTGGACATACCAGCAGCTAATCGCCACGGGCGGTTGGCGTAAACCATGCCCGTCAGAAGTTGCAGGCGTGACAAGGATGTGGGGGCGACGTAGCGGACAACGTCGTCCTCCTGCATCCGGGTCAGCCGCTTGACGGATCGGTTTTGCTTGTCCGACTGGCCCGTCACCTCCGCCACGATTGTCCGCGCTAGATTTTTCACCCGGCGATCGATGAACAAACCGCCCACTGCGGGGATGGAGATCAGTCCGAACCGGCTATGCAAGCTGATGTCAGCAATCACCGGCGTCGTCCCGAGACGTCGTGGTAGATCGGTCAGGTAGATAACGATGTCCTCGGTCTCGCCAGCCGGGTCGACGGTGCGGATCACCTCTAAGACCTCGGCGTGCTCATCGAACGGGTAGGCGTGGCGTCGCACAGACACGTCCCACTTGCCGTCCGCGGGAGCGCCGTCCGTCAGCGCATCCGAGAGCGAGTCAGAAAGACGTTCGGCGATCACCGCCGGAACACCGGGATCGGCGATTAGCAAGATTGATGACGGGGCTCGTGGCACTGGTTCGCGGCATACCCGTACCCCACACGGCCAAACGTCCCTGGTGACCGCGATGGCTCCGGCACGACAGCCCATCCGGCTGGTGCCGTATGGGTGGGTCCTTCCGAGTCGGGTTACCGGTTCAGCATTGCCAATGGTGGCCGACCACCCGGGGCGACCGCCGTGGATCAGGTCCCGAAGTAGTCGTGGATTTGGCGGATTGCCATAGCTCCTTCGCCGACCGCGGACGCCACCCGCTTGACCGAGCCACTACGCACGTCGCCCGCGGCGAACACGCCGGGCCGGCTGGTCTCCAGGATCATCGGCTGACGTTGCGCTGGCCGCTGATTGCCGTCAGTGTCCGAGTAGAGCGCGGCCGGGCCGGTTGGAATGTAACCGTGGTCGTCGAGCTCGATAGCGCCGGCGAGCCACGACGTGTTGGGGACGGCGCCGATGAAAACGAACAGGGCGCGGGTCTGGATCAGCTCACGCTCGCCCGTGCGTTTGTTTTCGGTAACCACCGCGGTGAGTGCACCGTCTCCGTGCACCTCCCGAATCTCGGTACACGACCGGACGGTCACGCGGGGGTGCTGGCGGATCTGATCGACGAGATATCGGGACATGCTCTTGTTCAGGTCGTCGCCGCGGATCGCGACATACACCCGGGAGACCCGCGCGGCGAGGAAGACCGCCGCCTGGCCCGCGGAGTTACCACCCCCGACAATGACGACGGGACCCGTGCCGCACATCAAGGCCTCTTGGAAGGTGGCGGCGTAGTACACGCCGTTGCCTTGCAACGATTCGATTCCCGGGACCGCGAGCCTGCGGTACCTGGCTCCCATGGCGAGCACGACGGCGCGGGCGACCACCGATTCCTGATCGGCGAGTTGGAGCAGATGGTGTCCGCCGTCGGATTCCAGCCGGGTAACTTCCGCGGAGACCATAATCCGCGCGCCAAATTTGCCGGCCTGCAGAACGGCCCGTTCGGCCAGGTCGGCACCCGAGATTCCGCCCGGGAATCCGAGGTAGTTCTCGATTCTCGATGACGTCCCGGCCTGTCCGCCGGTTGCTATCCGTTCCATGGCCGCCGTGGTCAGGCCGTCCGAAGCGCCATACACGGCCGCCCCCAGGCCGGCCGGACCAGTGCCCACCACAACGACGTCGGATTCGGCGGGCACGGTATCGGGCACCGGCAGCCCGACCCGGCGGGCCAGCTCGGTGGTTGTCGGGTTGCGCAGCACCTCACCGTCCCAGATCACCACCGGGGTGTCCTGGGGCGATACTCCGAACCGGTGCAGCAACCGCTCGGCGTGCTTGTCGCGCTCCAAGTCGATCCACTTGTGCGGTAACCGGTTTCGCGCCGCGAATTCCCGCAGCCGCGCCGTATCGGGGTCATAACAGGAGCCGATGATCCGAAATCCCGATCCTTCCTGGATCAGCAGCGAGCGGCGTAACAGGTAGGCGCGCAGGATGAGGTCACTAAGCACCGGATCGTGGGCGACCATGGCCCGCACCCGCTCGGTCGGTACCACAAGCACTTCGCCGGGTTCCACCACTTCGGCGGTGTAGAACGCGGCTTCACCTTCGAGGTCGCCCAGCTCCCCGAGGAACCTCCGGGGGCCGTGTATCCGGATCACGTGCCGATCGCCCGCGTCGTCGGTAGTGCTGACGGCTACCTTGCCGGACAGAATGACGAAAAAATAGTCGGAGCGCTCACCCTCGCGGACCAGCGTTTCGCCCGTGTCGACGGCGCGCCGGGCGCCCCCTGCCTCGAGGGTGACAATCTGATCGTCAGGCAGTCGCGGGTACGCACCGTATATGTCCGGGGTTTCTTGCACCGGCGTCGATGCGCGCCGGTCGGCGGCGACCTCAGACATAGTTCTGATCGACGTAGCACCAACGCCACGTCTCTCCCGGTTCCATGGACTGCACGATCGGGTGGCCCACCGTGTACGCATGCGCGCGGGCATGCCGCATCGGTGACGAGTCACAGCAGCCGACATGCCCGCACGTCAGGCACAGCCGGAGGTGCACCCACGGGGTGCCGAGCCGCAGACATTCCTCACAGCCATTCGTGTGCGGGCGCACCTGGCGAATCGCCGCCACGTGTGGATCGATATTCACAGAAGTCATGCGCGTGCCTCCTCCGTGTTGCCTGCCGACAGCGTCCGGTCCAGCCAATTGCGCAGCGCCGCAACGGGTGCGGCACCCGATTGCCGCCCCAGTACTTGCCCGTGGTCAAAGAGCAACAGTGTCGGCACCGCCTGAACCGCGAACCGTTGCGAGATCGCCGGCGCCTTGTCCACATCGACCTTGACCAGTTTGAGTTGTCCGGCGCGTTCGGTGGCGAGCTGCTCCAGCGCCGGGCTCACCATGCGGCACGGTCCACACCATGTCGCCCAGAGGTCGACAAGCACTGGAACCGAGGACTTTTCGGCAACGTCGGCGAAGTCCGGGTCGCCGGCCGCTGCGATCCACGGCAACCACTGGTGACAGTTTGCGCACCGGGGCTTCCCCGCGGCCGCCGCGGGTACCCGGTTGCGTTTTCCGCAGTGCGGGCATGTCACGATGTCGGCTTCCATGGCGTCACCTCCGTCAGGCCGCCAGGGCCGGTTCCGAATAGCCCACGGCAAGTTCGCCATTGCTCACGGTAACGCGGATCTTGCCCCCGCCCGCGATGTCGCCGCGTAGCAGCGCCCGGCCGATCTTGGTCTCCACCTCGTGGGCGATGTAGCGGCGCAGCGGCCGCGCACCGTACACAGGATCGTAGCCATGTTCGGCGATCATCCGGCGAGCGTCCGGGGTGATGTCGAGCTCGATTTGCCTTTCCGCCAACCGATCCCGCAACTCGGCCAGCTGCAGCTCGACGATCCGTTCGAGCTGCGGCATCGACAGCGGGGTGAACAATACCGTGTCGTCGACGCGGTTGAGGAACTCGGGCCGGAAGTGTCCGCGCAGTTCGGCCATCACCCGGTCGCGCGCGTCGGGCTTGATCTCGCCGTCCGCGGTGACACCGTCAAGCAGGTACTGCGATCCGATGTTGGAGGTCATGATGACCACCGTGTTGCGGAAATCGACCTGGCGTCCCTGCGCATCGGTGAGCCGGCCATCGTCGAGCACTTGCAGCAGGGTGTTGAACACATCGGCGTGCGCCTTCTCGATCTCGTCGAGCAGCACCACCGAGTAGGGCTTGCGACGCACGGCTTCGGTGAGCTGGCCGCCCTCCTCGTAGCCGACGTATCCCGGTGGCGCACCGACCAACCGGCTCACGGTGTGCCGCTCCTGATACTCGCTCATGTCCAGCCGGACCATGTTGTCCTCGCTGTCGAACAACGCGGCGGCCAGCGTCTTCGCGAGCTCAGTCTTACCGACCCCGGTGGGTCCGAGGAAGATGAACGACCCGATCGGGCGGCGCGGATCCCGGATTCCTGAGCGAGCGCGAATCACCGCATCGGCGACCAGCTGGACCGCCTCGTCCTGACCGATCACCCGCTCGTGCAGTATTTCGTCGAGCCGCAGCAGCTTTTCGCGTTCGCCCTCCTGCAACCGCGCGACCGGTATTCCGGTCCATGCGGCCACGATTTCGGCTATCTCGTCCTCGGTGACGACCTCGCGCAGCAACCGCTTTTCGCCCTGCTTGGACTTCAGCTGCTCCTCGGCCGCTTGCAGTTTGCGTTCCACATCGGTGATCTGGCCGTAGCGCAACTCGGCCGCCCGGTTGAGATCATAGTTGCGTTCGGCTTCCTCGGCCTCGTGCCGCAGCTGCTCGAGTTGCCCGCGCAGTTCCTGTACCCGCCGGATCGCCTGCCGTTCAGCATCCCATTGTGCGTGCCGGGCGTCGGCCTCCGATCGCAGGTCGGCCAGTTCTTTGCGAAGTTCCGCCAGACGGGACTTGCTGGCCGAGTCGGTCTCCTTGGCCAGCGCCGCCTCCTCAATCTCGAGCCGGGTAACTCGACGGGTGATCTCATCCAACTCCGCTGGCATCGAGTCGATTTCGGTGCGCAGCCGCGCACACGCCTCGTCCACCAGGTCGATCGCCTTGTCCGGAAGGAACCGGTCGGTGATGTAGCGGTGCGACAGGGTGGCCGCCGCCACCAGGGCCCCATCCTGAATCCGCACGCCGTGGAACACCTCGAGGCGTTCGCGCAGGCCGCGCAGGATCGAAATGGTGTCCTCGACGTCAGGTTCGTCGACCAGCACGGTCTGGAACCGGCGCTCCAACGCGGCATCCTTTTCAATGTGCTTACGGTATTCGTCGAGCGTGGTCGCGCCGATCATGTGCAGCTCACCGCGGGCGAGCATCGGCTTGAGCATGTTGCCGGCGTCCAGGGACCCCTCCGTCGCCCCCGCTCCGACCACGGTATGCAGCTCGTCGACGAACAGCAGGATTCGGCCCTCGCCCGCCTTCACCTCCGACAGCACCGCCTGCAGCCGTTCCTCGAATTCGCCCCGATACTTCGCACCTGCCACGAGCGAACCCATGTCGAGCGAGAAAATTGTCTTGTCCCGCAGGCCTTCCGGGACGTCGCCGCGCACGATCCGCTGGGCCAGGCCCTCCACGATCGCCGTCTTGCCGACTCCGGGATCGCCGATGAGCACCGGATTGTTCTTCGTCTTGCGGCTGAGGATCTGGATCACCCTGCGGATCTCGGCGTCTCGGCCGATCACCGGGTCCAGCTTGCCGGCGCGGCCTTCGGCAACCAGGTCGCGGCCGTACTTTTCCAGCGCCTCGTAGGCGCCCTCCGGCGATGCTGACGTGACCCGCTGGTTGCCGCGGACCTTGGTCAGCGCGGCGAGAAACGATTCGCGGGTGATGCCATGGGAGGCCAGTATCCGTCCGGCGGCACTCGCCGATCCCTCTTCGGCGAGGGCGATGACGAGGTGCTCCACCGACACGTATTCGTCCTTGAGCCGCTTGGCTTCCCGCTCGGCAGCCTCCAGCAGGTTCGCCAGGCGCCTGGTGACGGACACCTGGCCTGGCGCAGCGCCGGGGCCGGTCACCCGCGGGCGCCGATTCAGCTCGCGTTCCAGGTCCGCACGCAGTGCCGCGGTCTCGGCACCCGCCTGATCAAGCAGCCGGGGCACGAGGCCCTCGGGCTGGTCGATCAGCGCCAACAG
Organism: Mycobacterium sp. 852002-50816_SCH5313054-b; assembly: GCF_001667185.1. Classification (GTDB taxonomy): domain Bacteria; phylum Actinomycetota; class Actinomycetes; order Mycobacteriales; family Mycobacteriaceae; genus Mycobacterium. The sequence continues at coordinate 113,808 of NZ_LZIC01000054.1, forward strand.
CAGATGTTCGCCGTCGACCTCGTTGTGACCCATCCGGGTCGCGACGCTCTGTGCTTCGGCCAACGCCTCCTGTGACTTCTGCGTCAGCTTGTTGATGTCCACCGCGATGTCCTCCTTCGGCGAGAAGCGGATTCCAGCTCTTCGATGTGGTCCAGCAGGTCGAGCACCAGCCCGATCGCCGCGTAGTTCAGTCCCAGGCCGGCCCTCAACCGCTGGACGCGGGCAACTGTCACCAGCGCAGATGGCTCGAACCAGAGATCGCCGCGGGCATCCTGCTGGCAAGCCACGAGGCCGAGCGCCACCAGCCGGCGCACCATGTCGGGATGCAACGCGCAGCGTGTCGCGAAGACGTCGAGCTCCATTCGGGGCCGCCGCGCCAGGACATAGCGTGCTGCGGTCATCGTCCCCTCCTCGGGTCGAACGTGGACACCGTCGCCAATTGCTCGAACAGCTCGCGTTCCCGCGCAGTGGGTTTCGGTGGCACCATCACCTTGATTTCTGCGTAGAGGTCGCCTGCGGCGCCGCGCGGGTTGGGCATGCCTTCGCCGCGCATCCGCAACCGCCGACCGGTCGACGACCCTTGCGGCACCTTAACTTTCGCTTCGCCGCCGGGACTTCGAATAGCGATAGTGGTCCCCAGCACCGCCTCCCACGGCGACACCGGCAGGTCGACGGTGACGTCGCGTCCGTCGAGCCGGAATCGGGGATGCGGCTTGATATGCACCCGCAGGTACAGATCTCCGGCCGGTCCATCGCCGCTACCTCGGCCGCCCTCTCCCACCAGCCGTATCCGCTGACCGTCGATGACACCGGCGGGGATGTTGACCCCGTAGTTGCGGCCATCGAGTGAGAGCTGCCGTTTGCCGCCCCGGTAGGCCTCCTCGACGGTCAGCTCCAGCACCGCTTCCTGGTCGGCGCCCGGAATCGGCCCGAATCCGCCACTGCCACCGAACATGTCGCCGAAAAGGTCTTCGATGTTGATGCCGCCGGCGCCGCCGAAGCCCTGGCCGTAGCGCACCCGAGCGCCGGAGGGTCCGCTTCCGCGGAAGCCACCCGCGCCGGCGCCCACCCGCTCCTCCCAGTCCCCGGGAACCTTGCGGAAGTCTTCGCCGAATCGGTCGTAGCGCTTGCGGGTTTCGGGGTCCGAGAGCACGTGATAGGCCTCGTTGACCTCCTTGAACCGTTCTTCGGCCGCTGGATCCTTATTGACGTCGGGGTGATACTTGCGGGCCAGTGTGCGGAACGCCCGCTGGATCTGATCGGCGGTCGCGTCCCGCGACACCCCGAGTACGTCGTAGTAGTCGCTGGCCACGAGGCGTCACTCCCCGCGTCGGCTGACCACGACGGCCGCCGGCCGCAGTTGCCTCGAACCTTCGCCGTAGCCCGGTCGTAACACTTCGAGAACCGTCCCGGGCGCGCTGTCCGGCTGGTCTACCACACCGACCACCTCGTGACGCTCCGGGTCGAAGGGAACCCCTGCCTCCGCATCGCGTTGATAGCCGAGCTGCTCGAGAACTTGTAGCGCTTGTTCGAGAATGCTCCGCACGCCCTCGAGGACCGCGTCGGACTGGTCACCGGCATGACTGATCGCCCGCTCCAGGTTGTCCACGATGGGCAGCCACGCGCCGGCCACCCTGGATCGTTCCATTGCTCGTTCGCGGTCCAGTTCGCGGGCATACCGCTTGCGCGCATTGTCCAGATCGGCGACGGCGCGCCGCCAGCGGTCTTCGAATTGGGCGCGTTCCTTGTCTGAATCGGATTGAGAGGCAACCGTTTCTGGCGGGTGCTCGTCGACCCGGCCACCGTCCTCTTCGGTCTTGGAATGTTCTGCGGGGCTGACCATTGCGGCTCAGCCCCGGTCGAACTCGGCGTCGACCACGTCGTCGTCACGCACTGGAGAGCCCTCGCGCTCGCCGTTCGGTTGCCCGTTGCCGCCACCGGACGGCATGGGTTGCAGCCCGTAAAGCACTTGCTGCAGTTCGGACGTCAAGGACTGGACCCGGTCCATCGGTGCGTCTTCCTGCACGGCTTGGCGCGCGTCGGCGACCAGCATCTCGGCGCGTGCGCGATCGTGCGGCGCCGCCGAGTCGCCCAGTTCGGCAAGCCGGCGCTCCACCTGGTATGCCGTCGAGTCGAGCGCGTTGCGCGCCTCGACGGCGGCACGCAGTTGCTCGTCCTCGCGACGGTTGGCCTCGGCCTCGGCGAGCATCCGCTCCACCTCGGACTTATCGAGGTTCGACTGCTCGCTGATGGTGATGCCCTGCTCGGCGCCGGTGTCCTTGTCGCGCGCTGTGACGTGCAGGATGCCGTTGGCGTCGATATCGAAGATGACCTCGATCTGCGGCTCACCCCTGGGTGCCGGGCGGATGTTCTCCAGCTTGAATCGACCGAGTACGCGGTTGTCTCCGGCCAGCTCCCGTTCACCCTGCAGCACAACGATATCCACGGCCGGCTGGTTGTCCGCCGCGGTGGTGAACACCTCGCTGCGCCGTGCGGGGATGGTGGTGTTGCGCTCGATGATTTTGGTCATCAGTCCGCCAGCGGTTTCCACACCCAGCGACAATGGGGTGACGTCGAGCAGCAAGACGTCGGAAACCTCGCCCTTGAGCACACCGGCCTGGATCGCTGCGCCGAGCGCGACGACCTCGTCGGGGTTCACGCTCATGTTGGGGTCGTTGCCCCCGGTCAGACGGCGGACCAAAGCCTGGACTGCGGGGATCCGGGTGGAACCTCCCACCAGGATCACCTCGTCTATGTCGTTCGCGCTCACCTTGGCGTCGCTCATCGCCTGTTTGACCGGACCCATCGTTCGCTCAACCAGGTCCGCGCTGAGGTCCTCGAACTTCGATCGCATGATCGTGGTGGTCAAATGCTTGGGTCCGCTGGCGTCAGCGGTGATGAACGGCAGATTGACCTGGGTTTGCGCCACCGACGACAGTTCGACCTTGGCCTTCTCGGCCGCCTCGAACAGCCGCTGCAGCGCCTGCGGATCTTTCCGCAAATCGATGTTGTTCTCCCGCTGGAACTCATCGGCGAGATAGTCAACGAGCCGGCGGTCGAAGTCATCGCCGCCCAGGTGCGAATCACCGGCCGTGGCGCGGACCTCGACCACCCCATCACCCACGTCGAGCAGGCTGACGTCGAACGTGCCGCCGCCCAGGTCGAAGACGAGCACCGTCTCGTGCCCCTTCTTGTCCAGCCCGTAGGCCAGTGCCGCGGCCGTGGGCTCGTTGATGATGCGCAGCACGTCGAGGCCGGCGATCCGGCCCGCATCCTTGGTGGCGTTGCGTTGGGCGTCGTTGAAATAGGCCGGAACGGTGATCACCGCTTCCTTGACCCGCTCACCGAGGAACTTGCTGGCGTCGTCGACGAGTTTGCGTAGCACCTGCGCGCTGATCTCCTCGGGCGAATACTTCTTGCCGCGTACTTCGAACCGGGCGGCGCCACCCTCGCCCTCGACCACGTCGAAGCTGACGGCCTTGGCTTCTTCCGATATCTCGTCGAAGCGGCGGCCGATGAATCGCTTCGCCGAATAGATGGTGCCCTTTGGGTTCATGATCGACTGGCGCCTGGCCAGTTGCCCGACCAAGCGCTCACCGCTTTCTGCGAAAGCCACCACCGAGGGCGTGGTCCGCGCCCCTTCGGCATTGGGGATCACGATCGGTTCCCCGCCCTGCCAGGCGGCGATCACCGAGTTAGTTGTCCCGAGGTCGATGCCTACCGCTGTCGCCATCGTCTATTCCTTTCGGTTGTCGCCGGCGAGGAGTGCTCCTACGCCTGCCGCCCATGCCGATCCCAGTCATGGCGTCCTAAGTTGCGAAGGTCGTCTCACGCAAGCGCCGACCGCGGCGGATCCACAGCGCACGCGCCGTAACGCGCGTCGTATTTCGCTCCCCAACAAGGAGTCTGGCAATCCGTAGTGGCTATCGCGTGCGCCCCGTGAGCCGAAAATCTGGACTCTGATTCGTCCTGTCAGCACCACACTGGAGTAGGTTGTGTTTCGGAGACCGCGTGGGCATTTTCAGGCCCGGAAAAGGCGGTTCGTAACGCCAACATTGGGTATGTGGTTCCTCGTGCGTGAACGATGAAGCACAACGCCCCGCAGGGGGGGACCCGCCAGGCCGAACAGGCTTGGTCAAGGGATTTGGCGGCGCTGTCGCGCGTCAAGTTCAGCGACTCCGACGTCGGCGAGATCTTCCGGGTCGCGGCCCTCGCCGTTGGCACCCTCACGTCCTGCCAAGTCGAGGCCAGTTACCGAGCCGTTGACCGGGGATTCGTTCGCTTTCCAACATCCCAGCCGGCACACCCTGACATCGAACGGCACCGGGAGTCCCGCTGGGACGGACCGGTCGATGCAAACGACGGCCGGTGGGGGTGGGCGTTCCCGCTGAGCCACCGACGCACCATCAACGGGTGTCTGGTGGTCAGCGCCGCCAGTGCACCGTCGAGAAATCAGATCCAGTTGTTGATCAACCTGGCCCAGATGACCGGCGCCGCCCTGGCAAATGCCGCAATGTATGACCGCGACGCCGGTATCACTGCGACTCTGCGAAGGACGAACGCTCGTCTGGAGGTAGCGAATCGCGAACTTGTCACAACGGTCTCGCGGCTGCAGCGGCAGACGAACGTGCACGAAGCATTGAGCACGGCGGTGGCCGCGGGAACGGGCGAGCAGGGTATTGCGGACGCGCTGTACGACCTGACGGGGCAATCGGTGGGCATCGAGGATCGGTTCGGCAACCTGCGCTGCTGGGCCGGACCCGAGCAACCGCGGCCTTACCCCAAACTGACTGCGGACGCGCGCGAACTCGTACTGCACGAGGTGGCCGCCCAGGCTGGTCAGGCACGAATCGGACATCGAGTGCTCGCGCTCGTCCAATCCCGTGCTGAGATCCTCGGTGTCCTCGCGTTGAACGTCCCGGACGACGAGGTGACCGAGGACAACTTGTTCGCCCTGCGCTATGGCAGCTCCGTTTTGGCGTTGGAGCTTTCCCACCAGCGAACGGTGGCTGAAATCGAACTCAATCTGCGCCGCGATCTTGTCGACGATCTGTTGGCCGGCACCGAACGGGACGGGGCATACGCTCGTGCCTCCGCCCTTGGTCATGACCTGCGGCGCCCACACTATGTGGTGGTGGTCCGAGGTGGCGGTCGCATCGAAAGTACCCTGGCGATCGCCGCCGGGCGCGCCGCGAACGCTCTGCATCTGAACTACCTGCTCGGGCGTCATGCGGGGCTGGTTGTTCTGCTCACCGACGGCCGCCCGGATCCGCCGGCGTTACACCGCGCAATCAGCGAAATCCTTGGCGAGACCACCAGCGCTTTTGGTATCGGCTCCCGATGCTTGTTGCCCGATGATTTTCCGCAGTCCTTCCTCGAAGCGCGCCGTGCCCTCAATATCCGGCTGCGCTCGGTGAACCCGGAGGGCGCATCGGCGTTCGACGAACTCGGTTTCTATCGCCTCATCGACGCCGCGCATGTCGACGGGACAGTCGAAAGTTTCGTGCGCGAATGGCTGGGGACACTCCTCGACTACGACTTCAACAGGAACGCCGAGCTCGTCCTGACCCTGAGCGATTACCTGGAATGCGGCGGGAACTATGACGACTCCGCAGCTGCACTGCATATTCATCGAAGCACGCTGCGCTACCGGCTGGCGCGCATCGCTGAACTCACCGGCCACGACCTCCGCAGCGTCGATACCCGGTTCAACCTGCACGCTGCGACGCGGGCATGGCGATTCCTCAACCGCGATGAGTTGAGCGGGGATCAGCTGCAACAGGCGCCTAGGGTAGGCCGTTGCCCGACTCATGAACCGTGATCTTGCTTGACTTGGTGCTTTCCGCTTTCGGTCCATGAACGGTCAGCACCAGATGCACTATCGACGCCTCGCTGTCGCCGTCCCGGCGGCCCGCGATTTCACACGCTCGGGTCAGTCACGATCGGTAGGGACCCTCGGCATCAGAACACCAGCCGGAATAGCTCGAACACGCGGTTCCAGTGCTCAGTCGACGGGTTGGACACCGTTGGGTCCACTATGCGAAACGAACGGGCCAGCGCGATACTCAACCCGCCGAACAGCTCTGGCAGCAGCTGCTCCGTGTCCTCGGAGAATGTGACGTCCCCGGGTGGTTGTCGCACCACCTGGCGCAGTAGCTCGCGGATCTCCTCGGCTTCCTCGAGCTTGTCGAACTCGCGCATTCGTTCCTGAACGCCCTTGGTCATGGGAAGGTCCTGCGCAACGACTACGTCACGCCCGTTCCACTTGGCCGAGTTGCGCCCGGCGATAGCAATCTCATCGAGCTGCTCGTCGACGAACTCCCGGAAGCGACGTACGTCGTTCTTATCGATGTTGATGCTTGCGACCGAGCGGAAGAACCGTTCGAACACTGGAATACCCGACGGATGGGTCACGCGTTACCTCCAGTCGGTAGACAAGGCTGACACCTAACGTTGGCATTTCGTCGGTGACGCCGAACCGGACCCGCAGGTGCAATCTCGCCGGGCCGCTTCGGCCCGACAGGTCAATACGCGCGGACGATTCCGCCGCGAAGTCAGGCGTGTCCGAGTAGGTCTAGGGCTGAACTGGCCTTTTACCGTGCCCCCAGTCGGACTCGAACCGACACTGGACGGATTTTAAGTCCGCTGCCTCTGCCAATTGGGCTATGGGGGCCCGGCGGCGAATCTAGCGCGCGAAGCGCGGCCGCGGGGCGCCGCATCCCACCCAAAAGCGGCAAAAATCTGGAGGTGCGGCCCCGGCGCCCATCGCCTAGGATGCGCGCGCGGCGCGCCGTTCGGTCGTTTGCCGGCGAATCTCAGATGACAGGGCTATGTCGCCCGGCGGGACCTTGTTAAAACTGCCCGCGTCAGCGTTAAGAAGCCGTAAACGCCCGTCACCCTAGCCTTTTCCGTCGGGAATGTGGAGTCGTGCCTCGTTAACCTTACGCCGACGCACAGGAGCCGGTACGCCAACGCACAGGTCGGTTGCCCGCAAGGGAGATCGGCAATTTTCCGAACACTAGGAGCACTAGATGTCATTTCTGACAGCAATCCCTGAAGAGTTGCTAGCCGCGGCAGCGCAGCTGGAAGGAATCGGCAATTCACTGACGGCGCAGAACGCGGGCGCCGCGGCGCCGACGACGGCCGTCGCTCCCGCAGCCGCCGACCAGGTCTCGGCCCTGCAGTCGGCGATCTTCTCGACCTACGGCACCCTGTACCAGCAGATCGCCGCCGAGGCTCAGGCCATGCAGCAACAGTTTGTGACCACCCTGGGGTTGAGCTCTGGCACCTACGCCCAGACCGAGTCCGCCAACGTGGCCGCCGCAACACCCGGCGACCTCATCAACCAAATCAGCACGCTGCTGGGTGGTCCCTCCGGCAGCCTCCTGGGACAGCCCTCCAGCCTGTCGAGCAACCTGGGCAACTTCATCAACATCGGTGGTGGCAACTGGACGTCGGCCGCGTCCGACCTGCTCGGCATGGCCGGTGGCGGTCTGCTTCCCGCCGCCGCCACTGACACGGGTGACGCCGCCGCGGCGGGCGCCGCGGACGCCGCCACTGCTTCCAGCGTCACCCCCGGTGGGGGCATGGGCATAGGCGGAATGGCGGTCGGGGGCCTCGGCCAGGCCACCATGGTCGGCAAGCTGTCGGTGCCGCCGAGTTGGGCCGGGACCTTCACGCCGGGCGCCAGCCCAGTCACCGCCGTGCAAACGGTGGGCTGGACCGGCGCCGCGCCGCAGGCCGGCACGGGAACGATCGTGCCGGGAATGCCCGGGCTTGGTGGGGCCGCGCGCAACAGCGCCGGCTTCGGTGCGCCGCGCTACGGTGTCAAGCCCATCGTCATGCCCAAGATCAAGGCGGTCTAGGCAGCCGCGCCCACTCGGTCTAGTCCACAACACCTAAAACGGTTAATAGAGAACGGGATACAGAAATGGTCTTAGATTTCGCAGCACTCCCCCCCGAGATCAACTCCGCACTCATGTACACCGGCGCCGGTGCCGGACCCCTGATGGCGGCGGCGACGGCCTGGAACAACCTGGCCGCCGAATTGAGCACCACGGCGTCCTCCTGGGAGTCGATCGTCGGGACGCTGACCGGCGAGCAGTGGACGGGCGCGGGTTCGGCCGCGGCTGCGGCCGCCGCCGCCCCCTATATGAGCTGGCTGACCACCACCGCCGCGGCGGCCGAGCAGGCGGGCGCGCAGGCGTCGGCGTCGGCGGCCGCGTACGAGGCGGCCTTCACGGGCACGGTGCCCCCGCCGGTGATCGCCGCCAACCGGGCCCAGCTGGCGGCCCTGGTCGCGACGAACTTCCTTGGTATCAACACTCCGGCGATCATGGCCACTGAGGCGCAGTACGTCGAGATGTGGGTCCAAGACGCGGTCACCATGTACACCTACTCGGCCGCCTCAGCGGCGACCGGGGTCCTGCAACCGCTGCTGCCGGCGGCGCCGACCACCAACCCGGCCGCGGCCGGCATCCAAAGCACCGCGGTTTCGGCGGCGTTCGCGAATGCCACGGCCTCGCCAGCGGCGTCGGGCCTGGGTGGGATCATCGGCAATCTGACGAATTTGCTCAACGGCGGGTACATCGGCGAGGGCATCTGGAACGCGTTGCCCGCGGGCGTGCAGACCTTACTGACCGACGCCGACGGCCTGCTCGGCACGCCGGTCATATTCAACGCGCTGAACGGGGCGGTGAACACCGCGGCCTGGTTCGTGATGAACGCCATCCCGACCGCGGTATCGCTCGGGCACACCCTTGCCGCCGCCGCACCGGCGGCCGCGGCGAGCGACGTGACGCCGCTGGCCGGTGGTGCGATCATCGGCGAAGGCGCCCTGGTGAACAGCGTGAACGGCGGCATGAGTGCGGGACTCGGCGAGGCCTCGGCGGTCGGCGGCCTCTCCGTTCCGGCCAGCTGGTCCTCGGCCGCGCCGGCGACGTTGGCTTCGTCCACGGCTCCCCTGGACGGTTCCGGTTGGACCGCGGCCGCGGAGGCCGAGCCCGTCGCGGCGATGCCCGGCATGCCCGGAATGGCGGGGGCCGCCAAGGGCGCTGCCGCCTACGGCTCGGGCCCGCGGTACGGGTTCAAGCCCATCGTCATGCCCAAGCAGGTTGTCGTCTGATCCCGGGACAAGGGAGGGAAAAAAGAAAGGATATGTCACCCATTCGAGGCGAACAATTAACCGGTGCGCCTTAATCTATGCGTGATGCGGCTACCACCGCATCGATCACAAACTGACAAGACTTCGTCAAGCTGAAGGCTTCCGAGACAAGGAGAAAGAAGACATGGCAACACGTTTTATGACCGACCCGCACGAGATGCGGGCGATGGCGGGCCGTTTTGAGGTCCACGCGCAGACC
>NZ_LZIC01000055.1 GCF_001667185.1 Mycobacterium sp. 852002-50816_SCH5313054-b
GTGGGGGCGGCGGGCCGGGTGGCGCGGTCGGATACGGGTAGCCCCCGGGCGGCTGCGCTTGACCGGGCTCGGACGCGCGCGCCGCGTCGGCCAGGGGGCGCTCGAGTTCCCGGATGCGCTCTTCCGGGTCATCCTGCGAGTTCATGGACAGATGCCCCCACCGCCGCCGGCGAGCCCGTGGACGTACGGCGGCCCGTCGTACGGGTCTCCGCCGAAGTCGTCCTCGGGCAACCGCACATGGTGGATCGTGGGCACGTTCATCGTCATCGCGTTTCTCGCCCTCGCCGGCGGCATCGCCGCTTTCGCCGCGCACCAGCTCTCCGGCGTCCGGTCGATCATCAACTCCCCGCCGAGCATCTCCGCGACGTTTGGTCCGCCGTCCAGCGCCACCAGCAGCCCGCGCAGCCCCGGCCCGTCGAGCACCCGGACCAGGACGACGACGCCGTCGACGCCGCCCACCCCAGCGCGGGGCGCCAGGATCAGCGTCTCGGGCATCAACGAGAATCGAACGATCGCCTGCGACAACAACATCGTCAGCGTCAGCGGGGTGTCCAACACGGTCGTGATCACCGGCCACTGCACCAGCCTCACGGTGTCCGGCGTTCAGAACGCCATCACCGTCGACTCCGTCGACAGCATCGACGCGTCCGGCTTCAGCAACAAGATCACCTACCACGCGGGCAATCCGAAGATCAGCAACTCCGGCGGTTCCAACGAGGTACAGCAGGGCTGATCGGCCGTGGCTAGCCCGTCGCGCCGGACTCGCCGGATTCTTCAGAGTCGTCGTCGAGGACGCTGACCGCGATGCCGTAGGGCAGGAAGCGCACCTTGCGCTTGGGATCCACGTTGTTCTTGTTGGCCCGCAGCGCGTCGAGTTCGGTCGCGTAAACCTGTTCGACGTGGGCGCCGCCATCGGCGTCCACGGTGTAGATGGCCCACACCCCGTCACCGGCCTCGCCGGCGGTCTCCGGCGCCGACCGTGGCCGCCGCGACAGGTCGTCGAAAACCGCCGACCAGCCCATGCGGCCACCCGGACCGCCGACAAACCTGCCGACCCGCTCGAACACGTCGCGCAGGCCCTCGCTGCCCTCCCTGATCACGCGATCGAACTCGTCGGGATCGAATCCGAACGCACCGTATTCGCCCACACAGACCTCCTTGCAGTGACAGCGCTACTGATCAGTGTGCGCTCAGTCGTCGCCGGCCGCCACGGACCGGTCTACGGGGCCGGCGGCGGCGGGGGCGGCGGCGGCGGGTTGATCGGAATCGGCACCGTGACGAACGGCAAGTGCAAGTACATCGTCAGCGGCGGCCGCTGGTATTGCGGAGGCGGCTCGGGCG